>NZ_CP034752.1:4000000-4631943 GCF_004295645.1 Limnobaculum zhutongyuii | reverse complement strand
CAACGGGTAAAATTGTCCGACGGAAACCAGTGTTACTCTCGATCCTGTGGCTAGGATCAAATCATCGGTATCGACATATGATAGCGTAAAGTAGCGCTGAGATCTTCCTTTCCATGCAGAAGATCGTCACTTTATCCACAGGCTTTGAGGAGTGTACCTGAATAAATAGGATAAGTTGTCACTTAGATCAAAAACTACTGATAAAAAATAGTAAAGATGGGCCTGTTCCAGCAACTCATTGGAAAAGAGGTCACTGAAATATGTGGTTTTTACTCTTGCTGTGGATAACCTTATGCATAAAGGCGACAGACCAACGATCGCCATCACGATCCCATATAGATGAAAAGGATCTATTCACGATCCTTGCGATTTTTTAGGGAGTACGTATAATCCTCAGCCCTACTTGTGGCGCTTCTCGCTCTTTAGGTTTATCGCTTTCCCAAATCCTGCGTTAACTTTTTAATAAAAAGGTGAAGCAAGAGGACGAAAAAGGCCGAAAAACTGAAGATCGTAGTAGTAACTACGAGTTTTTAAGCAGAGATAAGCGTTCTGAATTGACTCGGGGCTGTACAATTATTACAATCCCGCCTCTTTGTACATTGTGATTGAGGCGTCGGTCGTTTTCACGTCGGGTAGCCAAACGCATTGACAGTAATAATTAAGATTTAGGTAGAGATCGCCATGAAACGCACTTTTCAACCGTCCGTATTAAAGCGTAACCGTAGCCACGGTTTCCGCGCACGTATGGCAACTAAAAACGGCCGCCAGGTTCTGGCTCGTCGTCGTGCTAAAGGCCGTGCTCGTTTAACTGTTGCCGGTTAATCGAGTTAACCATCTGTGTGGTTAAGCTTAAGCTAGCATTCCCTAGGGAGTTACGTTTGTTAACTCCCAGTACTTTCACATTTGTTTTTCAGCAACCGCAACGAGCCGGTAGTCCTCAAATCACCATTCTTGGCCGACTAAATACGCTGGGTCACCCGCGCCTTGGTCTTACTGTTGCAAAAAAATACGTGAAACGAGCTCATGAACGTAACCGAATTAAACGCCTCACCCGCGAAAGTTTTCGTACACGTCAACATGATCTCCCCTCCATGGATTTTATTGTAATCGCCAAAAAAGGTATTGCCGATCTGGATAATTGCGCGCTGACAGAAACATTGGATAAGTTATGGCGTCGTCATTGTCGGCTGGTTCCCGCATCTTGATTATGTTGATTCGGGGTTATCAACTGGTAATCAGCCCGTTAATTGGGCCACATTGCCGGTTTCGTCCTACCTGTTCTCAATACGGAATTGAGGCATTGAGCAGGTTTGGCGTAGTGAAAGGTAGTTGGTTGACAATCAAACGCGTATTAAAATGCCATCCTTTACATGCGGGTGGTGATGATCCAGTTCCGCCTAACAATACTGACCATAATAGAGAACATTAATAATGGATTCTCAACGTAATCTTCTTCTTGTCGCCCTGCTGTTTGTCACTTTTTTGATTTGGCAGGCATGGGAAACAGATAATGCACCACAGCCAGCACCAACGGCGCAGAAAACCACTGCGACTACCACTGCTGGATCTGCCGGCTCCACTCAGTCAGAACTGGCTGCAGGTGAAGGCGGTCTTATCACGGTGAAAACTGACGTTCTTTCTATGACTATCAACACCCGCGGTGGTGATATTCAGGAAGCCGACCTGTCAGCTTACCCTGATACTTTAGGTTCAAAGCAACCGTTCAGACTGCTGGAAAAAGCACCTGACTTTGCTTATCAGGCACTTAGTGGTCTGGTAGGTAAAAATGGTCCGGACAACCCGGCCAACGGTCCTCGTCCGCTTTATACCACTACACAAGACGTGTTTGAGCTGGCTGATGGTCAAAACGAACTTGCTGTTCCAATGACTTATACCGACAGCAATGGTGTGAAATACACCAAAACCTTCGTGTTTAAACGTGGTGAGTATGTAGTGAACGTTAACTACATCGTGAACAATACCAGTCAGCAACCAATGGATGTTGTGCTGTTTGGTCAGTTAAAGCAAACCGCTAAGCTGCCAAAAGCACGTGACAATGGTAGCAACAACTTTGCACTGCATACCTATCGTGGCGCAGCGTACTCTTCGGATGACAACAAATATAAGAAATACAGTTTTGATGACATCGCCGATGAGAACCTGAAACTCGATACCAAAGGTGGCTGGGTTGCTATGCTGCAGCAATATTTTGCTACTGCCTGGATCCCAAATCGCGATAGCCAAAGCACATTCTTTACCACCCATGGTGATGATGGTCAGTCATCTATCAGCTTCAGAAATGCACCGGTCATTATTCAGCCAGGCGCATCTGAACAGCTTGGTGCTCAACTGTGGGTTGGTCCTGAAATTCAGAACCAAATGGCTGCCGTTGCTGAACACTTAGACCTGACGGTTGATTACGGTTGGTTATGGTTTATCTCTCAGCCACTGTTTAAGTTACTGAAATTTATTCAGGGCTTTGTCGGTAACTGGGGCTTCTCCATCATTGTTATCACCTTTATCGTGCGTGGTATCATGTACCCGCTGACAAAGGCTCAATACACCTCCATGGCCAAGATGAAGCTGTTACAGCCGAAACTGCAGGCAATGCGTGAGCGTATTGGTGATGACAAACAGCGCATGAGTCAGGAAATGATGGCGCTGTATAAAGAAGAAAAAGTTAACCCACTGGGCGGTTGTTTACCATTAATCATTCAGATGCCAATCTTCCTGGCGTTGTATTACATGTTAATGGGCTCCGTTGAACTGCGTCATGCGCCGTTTGCCCTGTGGATTCATGACTTATCTGCACAGGATCCGTACTACATTCTGCCGCTGTTAATGGGCGGAACCATGTTCCTGATCCAGAAGATGTCACCAACGCCGGTGACTGACCCAATGCAGCAGAAGATCATGACTTACATGCCAGTTATTTTTACCGTCTTCTTCCTGTGGTTCCCATCAGGTCTGGTTCTGTACTATATCGTGAGTAACCTGGTTACTATTATCCAGCAGAAACTGATCTATCGTGGTCTGGAGAAGAAAGGCCTGCATAGTCGCGATAAGAAAGACAAGAAAGAGAAGAAAACCGCTTAATGCGACGGTAAGACCTCAGCAATATGCTTGATAAAAGGCGGTCACCATGACCGCCTTTTTTATATAATGACTTAATACACTTTTCAGAGAGCCAAATCATGAATACAACCGATACTATCGTAGCCCAAGCCACCCCTCCGGGACGCGGCGGCGTCGGCATACTTCGGGTTTCTGGAAAGCAAGCCGCAGAAGTGGCGATGCAGCTGCTGGGTAAAATTCCACAGCCGCGCTATGCGGACTATGTACCGTTCAAAGATGCAGATGGCACGATTCTCGATCAGGGGATTGCACTCTACTTCCCTGGGCCAAACTCTTTTACCGGCGAAGATGTGCTGGAGTTACAAGGGCATGGTGGTCCGGTCATTCTTGATTTACTGCTAAAACGAATTCTGACCCTGCCAGATGTACGTATTGCTCGTCCCGGGGAGTTTTCTGAACGCGCGTTTTTGAATGGTAAGCTGGATTTAGCACAGGCAGAAGCCATTGCTGATTTAATCGATGCCAGCTCAGAGCAGGCCGCCCGTTCAGCGGTGAATTCATTGCAGGGCGTTTTCTCCAGCCGTGTCCACCAATTAGTGGAAGCACTCACTCACTTACGCATCTATGTTGAGGCAGCTATCGATTTTCCTGACGAAGAGATCGATTTTCTTTCCGATGGCAAGATTGAAGCTCAGCTTCAACAAGTCATGGAGGAGTTAAACGGTGTCAGGGCCGAAGCCCGTCAGGGAAGCCTGTTGCGTGAAGGCATGAAAGTGGTGATAGCCGGACGCCCTAATGCCGGTAAATCCAGCCTGCTAAACGCGCTGGCAGGCCGTGAAGCCGCTATTGTGACCGACATTGCCGGTACTACCCGTGACGTGCTGCGTGAGCATATCCACATTGACGGTATGCCGCTGCATATTATCGATACCGCCGGCCTGCGTGAAGCCGGCGATGAAGTTGAACGTATCGGTATTGAACGGGCATGGAATGAAATTGAGCAGGCCGATCGGGTGTTATTTATGGTTGATGGCACCACCACCGATGCCACCGAACCTGAGCATATCTGGCCAGAGTTTATGGCTCGCCTACCCAAGACTCTGCCAATTACCGTAGTGCGTAATAAAGCCGATTTAACCGGCGAAACGCTGGGTATCAGTGAAGTAAACAGTCACTCACTTATTCGCCTGTCAGCTCGTACCGGTGAAGGTGTGGAAGCGTTACGTAATCATTTGAAAGAGAGTATGGGCTTTACCAGCAATACCGAAGGCGGCTTTCTGGCTCGCCGCCGCCACCTTCAGGCGCTGGAAACCGCCGCCCAACATCTTGATCAAGGTATGGATCAGTTAGTAAGCGCTCGCGCAGGAGAGCTGCTGGCAGAAGAGCTTCGCCAGGCGCAACAGGCGCTCAGCGAAATTACCGGTGAATTTACTTCTGATGATTTGCTGGGACGGATTTTTTCGAGTTTTTGTATCGGCAAGTAACCTTTCGTCCGTATTCATGCATAAACGTCTACAACCTGCAATAACTATCAGTTAATGCAGGTTTTTTTGTCCATATTCGTTTATAGCCGTTCATATACATCCGCCATTTTTGCATCCATTAATGTGTCCATCGTGGTTTTTACCATGTGTCATTGTTCAATTTTTGAGCTTCAAATCACATCAATGGACACAACGTCGAGGTGAAAAATGGCTCTTTCAGATACTAAACTACGCACACTAACTCCGAGAAGCCGCCCTTGGCAGCTTGCCGATCATGATGGACTAGTGATTGAAGTCCTTCCTTCTGGACGAAGAATCTGGCGTTTTCGCTATCGTTTTGACAACAAGTCGCAAAAAATTACTTTGGGAGAGTATCCAGCCTTCTCTCTTTCTGAGGCTCGCATATGGCGTGAAAAATGCCGCTCAATGGTTGCCCATGGTGTTAACCCTGCACAGAAAAAGCAGGAAGATAAGCTTAAACAAAAAGATCCAACAACAGCAAAAGCGTTCGCTAAACGCTGGCAGACTGAGATCGTCGAAAAAAATAACAAAAACCCGCGCAACGTTACCCGCATCATCGAAAAAGACATTGTTCCTATCATCGGTAAGCTGGAGATTGAAGAGTTAACAACCGTTCATATCCAAGTCGTGATCGACAAAATCAAGCAAAGAGGTTCCGATCATGTCGCTCTGTTAGTGCGAAACGTGCTGAAGCGAATGCTAGCCTATGCAATTTCCCGGGGAATCATCTTCAACAACCCTGCGGCAGCGATTGAGGCACGCTACATTGCACAGGCTTCAAGCCGTGATGTTGCACTGACTGCAGAAGAAATTGGCATCCTGCTACAAGGGATCTACACCTCCAACATGAACTAACGCCACAAGTTGGCCCTGCACTTACTGATTATCTGCATGGTGCGTAAGTCGGAGCTGATTGAAGCAACGTGGAGTGAAGTAAACTTCAACGCGTTGGAATGGCGTATACCCGGCGAAAGAATGAAAATGGACAATCCTCATATTGTCCCGCTGTCAAAGCAGGCATTGGCTATGTTCGAAGAGCTAAAATTTCTGGCGGGAGATTCTCCCAATGTATTCCCCAGCCGCAACGATTACCGGAAGCCAATTTCCAAAACAACGCTTAACTGTGCAGTGCGTACTCTGGATCTGAACGTTAGGGATTTTGTTATCCACGACTTCCGGCGTACTGCCAGCACATTGCTACATGAACAAGGCTACAACTCAGATTGGGTAGAAAAATGCCTTGCTCATAAAATCGGCGGTGTTCGTGGCGTCTACAACCGTGCAGAGTACCTGAACCAGCGTCGAGAGATGCTTCAGTCATGGGCTGATTTTGTTGATGCGCAGATTGAGGAAGGACGGAAAGTAATTATAGGGAAGTTTGGGAAGTCATATGAATCAATATATTAAAGACAATATGGAAAATGGGTGCTTGAGCAATTATTCACCGAGCTCATTTTTTAGAGTTTATCAATGCCCAACAGTGTAGAGGCGCTGTTCAAATGCTGGTGCATTTGTCCAAGTTTGGGCACCAGATTTAAATAAACTTGTTATTTTATAAAGGTTTTTTCTTTCTGATGATCGGTTCTTCACTGAATTCCTTTCAATTATTCACTCTGTTCCAGAGTTCGCCCAGCAGGCCAGTATTAGCGTTATTGTTTGAATGTTGCACAGATAAAATACTTACTGTATAAAATGGGCGAAAGAAAACGCGTAATCGGCCATAGTGGAAAAGAAGAAAGATAAATGTCAGAATTTGAACAAAAAATTAGACAAAAACTTATAACAGAACAACATTATTATCGTTATCTACAGCGTTATAATTATTTACTTGAAAGTATGGAGAAAGCTAAAATAGGGGTAAAAAGACCCTATATGGGACCCTTTCTTGAACTTGCATATGAAAAACTCTGTTTTGATTACACTGTTGGTGAGCCTATTACTAGTCTTATTCCTTACATGGAAAATATCATTCAGTATACAAACCAATCATTGGTTATTGTAAATGAAGATGGAGAGAAAGTTTGGCAGGAATCTCAGGTGACAATCGATGTATATAATAAAATGGCGGAGAAAGAACTGTTACCTAACTTATTAGGATTATGTATATTATTTGAAAGAACAGACTGGTTAGAGACTATTGTTTCTGCAATTAGCCCAATTGATGATGAAATAACAATAGATGTTTTAATTGCTATGAAAATACCTGATTATCCAATAACAGATGAAAAATCGCCGGGCATTTTCTCTTTTAGAAGACCATTATTAAAGGCCATTTTGGCAACGACAGAAAAAGAGACATTAAAGCATTTAGATGATTATTTAAACCGTTGGTATAAGGGAATGAAGAGATTAGTTGGTGAATATATTGACTCGCATTTATATCAAGGCACTGATATTTGTGGGTTCTTTGGCTATTGGGCATTTGACGCAGCGGCAGTAGCTTATTTGAAGAATATTGATGATAGCTCTTTATATAAATATCTTTATTATCCTAAAGATATGGTGAGTTATGCACATAGTAAAAGAGACTGTAAATGAAATTATGTAATTGCCTGTTTTTGATATGTTCATCCTAACAAAGAAAACAGGTATATTATGGACGAAAAGAAACTAAAGGCATTGACTGCTAAATTAGCTAAAGGCATTAAAAACAGAAGCTGACCTCAACTAGTTTTCCCGCATGTTAACTAAGCTCACGGTCGAAACCGCCATCAATGCGGAGTTAACCGACCATCTTGGTCATGAGAAAAATACCCCGAAATCCGGTTCAAATACCCGCAATGGCTACTCATCCAAAACCCTGCTGTGTGATGAAGGTGATATCAAACTCACTAGGTAATCCTCCCATTTTTAACAGGAGTTATAAGTAGAATTAAATGACTCGTTGTATATGTTGCATCGGCGTATAACCCTTTAGTGCCATATTAGGCCGTTCATGATTAGGTAATCCCCCCATAGACACTCTACTAAGAAAAAATAGAGTAATAATTTTATATAGTTAGCTCTATTTTCCAGCTTCTGTATCGATCCAGCCTGTCTCATGGCATCAATCTTGTTTGTCTTCTGATGTGGTCAGTTACGGCTAATGACGCTTACTATCTAAAGGAAGTAAAAGGCCGCGATGTCTGGAATCCATTTGAGGGTATTTTTTAATATTTTGGATATTTATTCAGAGCAATAATCTGTTCGATTATTGCTCTGATACTATTCACTGACTATACTGGTAAAAGGTAACACTAAGTATTCCATCAGAGATTCGATCCTATGCCTACATCAACTACTACGCTAAAAATCGACAATAAGCTTAGAGAACGCATCAAAAAACTGGCAGATTCGCGCGATCGTAGCCCACACTATTTGATGCTGGCAGCGATTACTGAATATATCGAACGTGAAGAAGCACAAGAAAGCTTTAAACAAGAAGCTCTGGATTCCTGGAGAGAGTATCAAGAAACAGGCTTACATCTGACTGGTGATGAAGTAAAAACTTGGTTACGAGGCTGGGGTACGGAGGCGGAAACGGATATTCCCGAATGCCACAAGTAATTATTACTCAACAAGCAGCAATAGGACTCGTTCGCTGCCGGGAATTTCTAAGAGGCAAGAATACTCTGGCTGCTATCAAAGCAGGTCAAATTCTTGAGCAGCATTTTGAGTTACTGAAAAACGATCCTGAAATTGGCAGACCATTTCCTGAACTACCGATACTGCGAGAGTTAATGATTAAATTCGGTGATTCTGGCTATGTTGCATTATACCGTTATCATAAAGAGGAAGAGCGAGTTTATGTGTTAGCCTTTCGCCACCAGAAAGAAGCTGGATATTCGCTTTAACTAAACATACATAGATGGTTATCGTCCCTGAGCGATCACCTTTAATAGGGTGGCAGTTACACAGAATTATTTACAGGGTCATTAAACGCTAATCAGCAACTGATACAATAACTGCTCTAAATCCTGCTTAACACTGATATACAGCAGAACATAGACTTCATTATTTTCAGTAACTTCATAAAGTACCCGATGCTTCTGCTCTTTATCGTACCATTGCCTCAAGCGTAATCCCTTATCAGTCGCCATATGATTGTAACCATAACGTAATGGTGACTCTGCTATTTCTTTTGCAGACAAGCTAAGTAGGTTATCTGCCAGCTTCTGAGCTTCAGCTACACCATGCAAAACGGTTTGATAATCCTCAATCACTTCCAGCGATCGAAATGCCGTTTCAGCAATAAAAAGACGATAAGTCATATCATTCCAAACTATTTATTACGCGCTTCTTTACGCCGACGAAGTGCTTCTTCCGGAGTCATTACGCGCTGATTATCAACATCCTGTTTTGCCAGCATAGCCAGTTTCAACAGTGCATTCGATTGCCGTTCCATAGAGCGTGCAACCAGTTCTTCTTCACGTTCCGCGGCTGTTTGAATAAATAATTCAGCTACGCCATTTTTCGTTACCAGTACACCACCAGAAAAATTCTCTGGGGTTCCCAACATTTCTCTTGCGGCTTTTTGTGAGATGGTTGTAGTCATTTTCCATACCTCGTCTGTTCCAGCACCAGATACACTAATCTGTTTTATTGCACGGTAAACAAATTAGGTGGTCGATATCTTAGTTGATACCTGATCTTTCCATTATATAGCCTAAAACCAAAGAGGGTAAAATTTATTACTAATTTTACCCCCAGATAATCTTCATCAAAGATCTGGTTCATTTCACCAACGCTTCACATAACGAGTTTAATATTCTGATTCTCATACTTCACTATGGATAGCATCAATGGCAGGGAAACTACTCAAATACAGCCTTTCGTTCCTGTTACCGTTTTTTATTATCGGCAACGTACTGATCTCTCACTATAAAGGAATTGAACCGGAGCCTGGTGCCGACACAATGATTATTCTTGGTGCACAGGTTATTGGTAATCCGGCCAGACCCAGCCTAACACTGCGCGAGCGTTTAGACGTAGCAATTCCCTATCTAAAAGAAAATCCCAATACCAAGGTCATTGTTTGCGGTGGTCAGGGAGGAAGAGAGACCGCGACAGAGTCCAGCGTAATGCAAAGCTATTTAATCAATAACGGCATAGAAAGCGAGCGGATCTATGAAGAGGATCAATCTACCCGCACCGCTCATCAATTTATCTATTCCCGTTCACTGACTGAGCTTGGTAAAACGGTTATCGTTACCAGCGATTTTCATATGTTACGTTCATTTATGCTGGCTAAACGTTCGGGAATTGAAGATATTTCAGGGCTACCCGCCGCCGTAGGAAGAGAAAGTCGGGAAACGAGGCGGGCATTCTTTCGTGAACCATTAGCGTTATTAAACTCATTCTTGTTTGACCATCCGGGGCAACAGCTCGATAAGATGACTCAATAAGATATTTATATCGAAGTCCCCTTAAATAACTATAGATTTAACAAGTAATAATAACCAATTGATTAATAAATAAAATAATATGACACGCATTAGAAAAAATATAATCAATTGTTTAATAGTCATTTTTATACTTGCATATCTTATAACTCAAACATAGTATTTTTCGTCCGACTTATTGAATATATGTAAGTCGGTCAATGATTAGTAAATAATTATAACAAGGACTTAGAAATATAATGGATAGAAGTAAATACTCTGAAAAATGGCAAACTCGTTTTGCTTTCTTTGATCAGCATGGTTCACCAAAAACGCCTGAACATAAAGCAGCGATTAAAGCTGAAAAACCAATGCGTAGAATTTTATTCAGTATGAATATCATCGCATTCTTTTTCGGCTTTATTTATTTCTTTGTTTTAGGCCTGTGGAAAAAGAATCTGGTGTTGTTCGGTATTGCTATTGGCATTGGCATTATTATCGTTGTTATTGAAACGATAACCGGTACCTACCTGCCAAAAGGTGCAAATACCGGGATTAACGTAGCTTGCGCCATGATGTGGTCAATGACGGCTAATTACGCCTACTATCTAAAAGAAGTGAAAGGCAGCGATAGCTGGAACCCGTTTGAAGGTATTTTTTAATATTGTGATTCTCTGTTAGTCATAATAAAAAAAGCCCACCGATTCTTATCGATGGGCTTAATAGTGCTCTCAGTTATAACTTATTTGGTTTTCAGTGCACTCAGCACGCGTTTGACAAACAAGATACAAACAATCACGAATACCGCCAGCCCCAGCAGTTGTTCAACCACGCCGGAACTACCGAAGACCGGTTCAAGCCATGAGCTGATAGACAGAGGCGCATCGCTACCGCCATTACTAATACTGATTACAATCAGCACCGCCAGCGCAACACCCACTAAGCTTTCACCGACAATCAGACCAGAGGCAATCAGGGCACCTTTACGCTCAACCGGCTTATACATCTCTTTGAAATCACCATTCTGTGCCCGAGCACGTTTTTTCACCTGAGACGCAACCAGCCAGGAAAGAACTGAACCAATGATCAGCGGAGCGGTAATAGCCGGTGGCAGGTAAATACCCATACCTACAGCCAGTGCAGGAATACGCAGCTTGCTGCCTTTCTTGGCCAGCATCACATCAATCATAATCGCGACTGCACCCACCACCAGACCGGTGATGATCATGGTCCACTCCAGTTTATGGGAGAAGATACCTTTGGCAATAGTGGTCATTAAAGTTGCCTGCGGAGCAGCCAGCACCTGATTTGGGTCCATATCCGGACGCGGTGTTGCACCAGTAAAGCCATAAGCGTTATACAGCAACTCAAGCACCGGAGAGATAACTGCCGCACCGACAATACAACCAATCAATAATGCAACCTGCTGACGCCATGGCGTCGCTTTTACCAGATAGCCGGTTTTCAAATCCTGCAGGTTATCGTTAGAAATAGTCGCAATAGCCAATACCGCACTGGTGGTAAAAATCGCCAACGCAGTCGCAAAGTTAGTGCCTTGCTCGGTTTCCAGCATCCCGTTCAGGCCGCCTAAGAACAACAGCAGCAAAGAGATGGCCGTAATCGCAATAATACCGATACCGGAAATTGGACTGGCAGATGAACCCACTAAACCCGCCATATATCCACAGGCCGCAGCAACCAGGAAACCAATCAGGAAAGCAAAAATAACGGAAGCAAACACTAAACCCCAGGCCGTTGTAGCAGATAAACCGCTATCAGCAACGAAAGAGTAGAAGGTTCCAATCAGTACCAAAAACATCACTACGCTGATTAATAAAACAATCTTCGGCGACAGATCCAGCTCGGTTCTTGGAATAACTTCCCCTGTGTTATTTTTATTTAACGCACGCAGGGAGGTTTTCATGCCTTCAATAATTGGCTTAACCAGCGTCAGCAGAGCCCAGATAGCAGCGATCGCTAACGTACCGGCACCAATAAAGCGCACGTTGGTTTTCCACAATGTCATCGCCAGTGCGCTAATAGAGCCACTATCGACGATATCCATAGGCACTGAAACACCCCAGGAACTTAACGTCGCCAGTCCTTCTGCACTGTCGGTTAATGAGCTAATAATTGGGATAGCAATGCCCCAGGCAATGATTGAACCCACCAGAATGGCAATACCCGCGGCAATCCCAATCAGATAACCCGCACTCAACAATGCTAAAGAGAAACCTAACGGAATCTGGAAAATGGCACGGCCCTGAGTAAACCAGTAGCTGGCGCCGTCCGCCAAAACGCGTAAACCATTGGTCGCGAAGCTAACGGCGGCGGCAATAAAACCACCAAACAGAATATCGCGAAAACCATTGTCTTTATCTGCACCAACACCGTCGTTGGTACTGACTAACTTATCGTTCTCATCCACATAGTCATTACAACCGGCTTTCAGAATCTCTGCCGCAGCAACCCCTTCCGGATACGGTAGATTGCTCTTCACCACCATCGCATGACGCAATGGAATGGAGAACACCACCCCTAACATTCCCCCCGCAGAACAGATCAATAACGTCTGCCAGAACGGGAAGCTGTTCCAGTAGCCGATCATTAGCAGGCCAGGAAGGATAAAAATAACGGATGACAGCGTACCGGCAGCGGATGCCTGCGTCTGAACCATGTTATTTTCTAAAATATTCGACTTCGAAAAGAAGCGGAGTACTGCCATTGAAATGACGGCAGCAGGGATTGCGGATGAAAAGGTTAAACCAACCTTCAATCCTAAGTAGACGTTTGATGCAGTGAATACCACGGTAATCAACGCACCAATGATAATTCCGCGCAGCGTAAGCTCGCGGATCTGTGATGTATTTTCCATATAATTCATGCTGTTAGTTTGCTTTCGTTATTTTTTATGCGGCCTGATACTTTCCGGCACGCTGTATATGTATCGGACAAATCAAAACGTACATATTTTGATGGGCCGATTATATCGAAATAATGACAAAGTAACTTCTAATTATTTTAGCAACGAAAGCATAACTTACTGGATATTGATATAAATCTTGTAACATTCAATTAATACTATCGTCTCATGCGATAATTTCATTGAAATCAGAGATCAATATTCACTATCGGAATTAAAAAATCATCATAGCGTTGGTTTTTTGGCGAGCATGAAACAAAAAGCAAAAAGGTGGTTAGCCTAATCGCGTCATTACCACACCGGTGACAATAACCAGACCTGCCAGAATGCGCATTTTATTCAGCGGCTCTTTCAGGAAATAAACCGAGATCACCATAGCAAACAAAACGCTGGTTTCACGTAATGCGGCCACTAACGCAATAGGCGCCTGACTCATGGCCCAAATTACGATGCCATAGGACAACAGGGACATAATGCCGCCAATAGTACCGGGCCGCCAATGCCGTTTGATTTTATCCCAGCTGGAAGATTTATATTTCAGATAAAAAATAAACGCCATGATGACGCCATTAATGGCAAACAACCACAGGGTGTAGGATACCGGATTCAAACTGGCGCGGGAGCCCGCACCGTCCGATAGGGTATAACATGCGGTAAACATCGCGGTAATTAGCGCATAAAGCAATGTTTGTCCGCTCATCTTTGATGCACTTCGTCTGCCGGAAATCGCCATTAACAATACACCGCTAACCAGCAGCATAGCGCCAACCATCCCCAAAAATGGTGGAACTTCACTGAGAATCATCCAACTTAACAATGCCGCCAGCATTGGCGCACTGCCCCTGGCGATCGGATAAACCTGTCCTAAATCTCCACTGGCATAGGCCCGGCTGAGAAACAGACAATATCCGGTATGAAACAGCATGGATAACGCTAACCACGGTAATGATTCTGCGGCAGGAAAATCGACGAAAAACAGCCCTATCAACGCCACTACCCCGGAAAATACCGCGACTAAAGTAACGCCAAGAAAACGGTCACTGCCGAATTTGACCATCGCGTTCCATCCGGCATGAAGCAAAGCCGCAGTCAGAACCGACAGAAATAGAAAGGTGGTCATGGCGCAAATATCCGATGATAGTTTTTATTGATATCGCCTGTGGGATAAAACACAGATACAGGCGAACGATCATATTGATTTTTCAATATGATAACTATCATCTTTTTGCTGAAGTTTCTACTGTGTTGTAGCTATATCGCGTTGAACAAAGCGTGAGTAAAGGAATAAACAAAAATTCCAAAAAACTGAACCGACCGGATATCATTTTTCAATTCCGGTCGGTTCGGTAAATCACTCTTCCAGACGTTTCGGATCTTTAAAGAATGGTAATGCCAGCATGGACAGCAGCGTTGCGCCCCCCAGATACCATGCAGGCGCAGTCAGGCTGTCTAACCAGACAATCGACTGAGTAGCAAAGAACTGAGCAAAGCCACCAAAAATGGCTACCCCGATGCTGTAAACCAGTGCAAACCCCAAAGCACGAATACGTTTTGGTAGTAATTCAGAGATAACCAACATTACCGGCACCGCTCCCAGCGTAGTGAAACACACCATCACAAACACTACTGAGAGTAAAACGGCAGGCTCAGGGTAATTCACCAGCAGCCAGAATGATGGATAGGCCAACAGCAGGATCACCGTTCGGGAAATCATCACCAGCTTTTTCCGCCCCACATGGTCACTTAATATCCCGACTAACAGACCACCAATAAAGGTTAATATGCCGGCTAACAGCATGGCCGCATAAGCATAGTTCTGGTCCATCTTCAGGTATTTAGCGGCATAGGTACCGTAATAGTACAGAGAGATGTAGGTAGCCACCGTGCTGCCAATGGTCAGCAGAATACCAATAATGATCACCCGAATATGCTGCCCCAGTAACTTCACTGCACTTTCACGCACTACCGCAGCTTGCGTTTTAGCTGCCTTTGGATGCGGCATATCATTTTCCAGACTCAGACGCAGCCAGCAACCAATAGGTGCCAGAGCCACACCAATGAAGAACGGCACACGCCATCCCCATTCAGACATCACATCAGGAGAGTTGGTTATTACCGGTAAATAAGCGCTCAGGCTTAACGCCACCAGACCACCAAAGGTCGTTGCCAGACCTTGAGTCGCCAATGCCCAGCTGCTGTAGAAACCACGGCGATTTGCCGGGGCAGATTCCACCAGCATTGACATAGAAGCACCCACTTCACCACCGGCAGCAACCCCCTGAATCAAACGGGCCAGCACCAGTGTGATCGTTCCCCAATAACCCGCGCTGGCATAAGTGGGAGCAATACCAATCAGTAAGGTACCCAAACTCATTAATGAAATGGTCAACACCATCGCCGGTTTACGGCCAAAGCGGTCGGCGTAAGCACCAATTAAAATGCCGCCTAAAGGACGCATAAAAAAGCTAACGCCGAAGGTGGCGAAAGCCAGCAGCAGTCCGATATTAGGATCGCTGGTCGGAGGGAAAAACAGTACACCGATATACACCACGAAGAAGTTGTACACCCCGAAATCAAAAAACTCTAAAGCATTACCAAACGCCGAAGCGAAGATAACGCGTCGACCGCTAACCTTCTTTTCCGGTTTAGCGACCGCAACCTCCTCTGAGGCGGTTGAGGTTAATGTATCTGCCATTTTTCCTGTCCTTAGTCATCCATAATGAAAAGCAATTTTTAATTTACTTCTTGTTTTCAATATTATTTTTATAATTTATTTCAAATAAGCTTCGGTCAGTGCGCACCAATAGGTGCTGCCTGGCACCAGACACTTATCGTTAAAATCGTAGCCCGGGTTATGCACCATGCAGGAACCCTCGCCTTTCTCCCCATTTCCCACTATCAGGTAACAGCCATTCGGGTTGGCATCCAACATAAAGGCGAAATCTTCACTGCCCATCAGCGGTTTGGCACCATAGATGGCTCGCTCTTCACCAAACTGCTGTTTCGCCACCTGCCAGGCAAACTGTGTCATCTGTTCCTGATTCACCAGCACAGGCGTGCCGTTGAGGTGGTTGACATCCGCCGTGGCACCAAAACTTTCAGCCTGTGCTTTTACCAGTTCAGGAATGCGCTTCAGCAACAGCTCCCGGGTAGGACGACTCAGGGAACGGACGCTGAGCTTCATCACCGCCGTATCAGGGATAACGTTAGCTGCTTCACCGGCAATAATGCTGCCAACGGTGATGACTGCCGCTTCCAGAGGATCAACATTGCGTGACACAATGCTCTGTAACGCCGTAGTGATATAAGAAGCAACCACTACCGGATCGATAGCTTTATGAGGCATGGCGCCATGTCCACCACATCCCTTAATGACAATTTGATACTGGTCCATTGAAGCCATAAACGCCCCAGGCTGAAACAGGAACTGTCCCGTAGGGAAACCCGGCATGTTGTGCATGGCGAAAATGGCATCACAAGGGAATTGTTCAAACAGCCCCTCTTTCACCATAATTTCACCGCCATTAATCATCTCTTCCGCAGGCTGGAAAATCAGGTGCAGGGTACCGTTAAACCGACGTGTTTCCGCCAGATACTTAGCCGCTCCCAGCAGCATAGTAGTATGCCCATCATGACCACAGGCGTGCATTCTGTTAGGAATTTTACTCGACCAGGGCTTACCACTGGCTTCATGAATAGGAAGCGCATCCATATCAGCACGAATACCCAACGTCTTTTTACCGTCACCCACTCTCAAAGTGCCGATCACGCCAGTGGATGCCATACCACGATGAACCTCATAACCCCATTCAGTTAATTTTTCTGCGACCAGATTGCTGGTTTTAATCTCTTCCAGTCCCAGCTCCGGGTTTTCATGAATCTGATGGCGAATATCCTGTAACAGGGTTTCATATTCACGAACTTTCTGTTCAATCATGATGGTTCCTTATTTTTAAATCTTACTACTGAGTATTAATAACCAGTGAGAATAATAGATCGTACTGTTATTACATATAGCATCGCTATCAAATGAAATAACCCAAAAGGTATATCCAGTTAACATCGCGAATATAAAGAATTTTGAGGGGAATGGATCAATAACAATTCACAATCAAAATGCTTTTAAGTGGGAGATTTCTCAGAAATATCAGATTAATGACATTTTTCTAAAAGAGTTAAAACTATTATCTGAACCGTTTTGAAATGTCTGTTTTTAGCAACATTAATGATAGTCAGACAGGCATCAATCGATATACTTAAAAAGATGCCATAAAAATAGCCACGGAGACAAGTGGATTATTTAATACCTATAAACCCAAACCTGATAAATAAAAAATAGCATGATGCACTTTCATTTTAGCTATTTATCATTCCTTTTAGCTGCTTATTAGGCTAAGTAATGGAAGAGTATTTGGTGGGCCGCGGTAGTTTTAAAGCCAGGGTTGTCAATATGCGGCTTAAGGTTACAATCATACTATCGCAACAGAATGGACTCATTATGGCATTTTTTATCGCCTTCTTTGCCGCAGCCATTGGTGGTTTTATCACGTTGGTTTTGCGTTTGCTGTATAACCTGAGCTCTCTGCCAGTTTGGATTGTACCTTTAGCCGCAGCAATCGCTGCCGGTAGCGCTTTCACTGTCGATGACCAATACGGATTTTATACGCTGGTTGGCCTGTTCATTCTGACGGCAGTGCTATTTATTGCTGCGTTTATCTACCAATTCTTCAGCGGATTAAAAGAGCGTTTTATTGAAGAGCAGCAAAAAAGCCAATCCACGCCAAAAACCATTCTCAAGTTTGTTGCCTCCGGATTATTACTACTGATTTTTTATGGCGCATTAATCTATGGCCCTATCGCTTTTGTTGGCCTTTTTCTGCTTATCTTTATTATTTCCTGGTTAAAACCCACCACTAAAGGCCAATTTTTTAAGCTACAGCAAATTTTACCTACGTCAAAAATCCGCTCGCTGGCAATGGGACTGGTTGAAGTGGAAGGGAAAGTGTCATCATCAAAACAGCTCACCGCCCCACTCAGTAAAGAGAAATGTATTGCTTACTATTATACGGTACACGAAGTCAGCCGTGACTCAGATGGTGATAAGCACTATCGCCTGATATCCATATCAGAGGAGTATCTGCCGTTTGAAATCAGTGACGAAACCGGAACGGTTTCCGTCGTACCGGATGGTCTGGAACTGGTGAGTTTTTCCCCTTCTGCCGAGCAGGAGTATGGCGGTCGTAGTCATACTGAATATGCGCTGTTTAATAACGACAAAATGATGTTGATTGGTGCCGCCAACGAGCAGGATAACCAGGTAGTGATTGTTAAAGACCGGGTGAAAAATATTCTGGCCATATCACCCGTCACCAAAGTATCCCTGTGGAATAAAAGCCGCCCGCTGGTGAATACGGCGCTGGTTTTTTGTGGTACTACCGCTTTTCTGATCGCCATCATATTAACCATCCCCTATACCTTTGATGGTCATACCCTCACGCTGAATTTTTGGCAGTCGCCGTTTTTCAGCTGGCTAAAACCATAACGGGATAAATGGAATGAATTCACTGATTGCACTAGTCATTGTTGTGGTACTGGCCCTACTGATAGTTCGCTATCTGGTCGTGCTGTATAACAAAATTGTTACCCTCAAAAACTATGTGGAAAAATCCTTTGCCAATATCGATGTGTTACTGAAACAACGGGCAGATGAAATACCGGAGCTGATTAAAGTGGCAGAAAAGGTAATGACACATCAAAGTGAGCTGTTTATTCAGCTAGCCCAATTACGCAGCCGTTATCTAACCAGTCGAAAAACTGAAGAAAAAGTTCAGGCGACCAATCAAACCGATGTACTGCTAAAACAAGTTTTTATGCTGGCAGAAAACTATCCGGAACTAAAAGCGATACACAATCTAACTGCATTACAACAGCGCCTCTCTCTGCTGGAAAATCGCATCGCCGATCGCAGGGAATTTTTTAACCAAAGCGTGATGCTCTATAACATTGGCATTCAGGAATTTCCCAATCTCATTCTGGCCAAACTGCTGGGCTACCAGACCCGCTCATTATTAAATATCACTGAGGGAGAGAAGCAATATGATGGAATTACCCTTTGAGCTGTTTGGTTTTACCCGGTTGATTGAAAATGAACCGGCAAGAATGGCATTTGTTGCCTCATTTGGTGTACTGATAACGGCTTGTATTTTTGCTTTATTAAGTCGCCTTCCACTATTAAACACCATCTTCGGCATTATTGCCGGAGGGCTTGCCCTGGCGCTGTTTCCCGGATTTGCAGTCTGTATGATTTTTGCCTTTTCCGGTATTGCCGGTATGCATATCTTTTTCTCCTGGGTCGTGATTGTTATCGCCTGTATATTGTTTATGCTGCTTAATTATCAAAGGGTCACTGTCACCCTGAGCGATGTTGTGGAGGTAAAAGGTATTCTGCGATCGTTTATCCCCTCAAAAAATAGAGAAATTTAACCAAAGCATGGCGCTATATAT
Source organism: Limnobaculum zhutongyuii (assembly GCF_004295645.1). NCBI lineage: Bacteria > Pseudomonadati > Pseudomonadota > Gammaproteobacteria > Enterobacterales > Budviciaceae > Limnobaculum > Limnobaculum zhutongyuii. The sequence continues at coordinate 4,612,576 of NZ_CP034752.1, read as the reverse complement.
CTTCGGCCTTCAGATAGTTAAATATAATTCGGGTCAAACTACCGGCGATTAAACCTACTCATCATTGAACATCACTGAGGGAGAGAAACTATATGATGGAATTACCCTTTGAGCTGTTTGGTTTTACCCGATTTATTGAAAATGAACCGGCGATGATGGCGTTTGTTGCCTCGTTTGGCGTACTGATAGCCGCTTTTATTATTGCGTTATTTATTCGCCTTCCTTTATTGAAGACTTTCTTCGGCATTATTGCCGGAGGTCTGGCACTGGCGCTGTTTCCCGGATTTATTGTCTGTATGATTTTTGCTTTTTCCGGCATTGCCGGTATGCATATCTTCTTTTCCTGGGTCGTGATTGTTATCGCCTGTACGGTATTTGTGATGTTTAATCACCAGAGATTGGTCAGTCTGATGGGTGATATAACACCGCTAAAAGAGAATGACGTTAAAAAGGCCACGCCAAAAAAGAAGAAGAAGTCGCGGTAATTCTCTCCAATTCCATCTGGTTGATTTTAAAACTTGAAATACCGTTTCAATTCGTCCAGCATGTGCGGCTAACGTATTAATATTAGCGTCTTATTTTATCGTCAAACAGGAACGCCGCCGTGCAGGACAAAAGCGTATTCTTTACCCAAAAACACGTAGTTTACCTGACGGCTGCTTTTTGCTGCCTGCTTTGGGGCAGCGCCTATCCGGCGATCAAAATGGGCTATGCCCTGTTGAATATTACCGCTGATGATATCCCTTCACAGATCCTGTTTGCCGGTTATCGCTTTACTCTGGCTGGTCTGGTGTTATTGGCTCTGGCGGCTATTACGGGCAAACCCATTGCCCGTATGAATCGAATTCAGTTTGGGCAGTTAACCCTGCTGGGGCTCACGCAAACCACTATCCAATATATCTTTTTCTATGTTGGCCTCTCAGCGGTATCCGGGGCTAATGGATCAATAATTAACGCTACAGGCACTTTTTTTAGCGTCATCATGGCGCACTTTATCTATAAGAATGACCGTATTTCGATGAATAAACTGTTGGGCTGCCTGTTTGGGTTCGCTGGCGTACTGATAGTAAACTTCAACGGCAGCCTGATGAATTTTCACTTTACCCTCAGAGGGGAAGGGCTGGTGATGCTGGCGGCTTTTGTTTTGTCCGCCACCAGTATTTATGGCAAACGAATTTCCCAAACTATGGAGCCCGGTGTGATGACCGGTTACCAGCTAACCATTGGTGGCGTGGTTCTGACCGCTGTTGGCTTCCTGTGTGGTGGTCGCCTGACCGGCTTTGATTTAACTTCTGTTCTGCTATTGGCCTATATGGTGCTGCTTTCCTCTATGGCCTTCTCACTCTGGAGCATTCTGCTGAAATATAACCGTGTGGGAATGGTCGTTCCGTTTAACTTCCTGATCCCGGTATCCGGCACTGCACTATCGGCACTGCTACTGAAAGAGAATATTTTCCAATGGAAATATGCGGTGGCGTTGGTACTGGTTTGTACCGGTATTTATCTGGTTAATCGGGTGAAGAAAATCACCTGAGGCACTAAACCGATTTCTTCTGCCAGTCGGTTTCTAATTCACGTACAATGCTCCCATTGCGGTTCAGTTAACTGAACCTGACATTTCACCTTCTGCAATGGTAGCTGACACCACTATGACGCCATCTAAAAAGCCGTTTCCGACGCAAAAATCAGAATTGCACCCGCGTAATCTGCATCGCCAACGCTATGACTTCCCTGCGCTGATAGCTAGCTGCCCCGAACTTGCCCCTTTTGTATCACCCAATAAATATGGCGACCTTTCAGTCAATTTTTCCGATCCGGCTGCGGTAAAAATGTTGAATAAAGCGCTGTTGAAGCACTTTTACCGTATAGAACAGTGGGATATTCCGGCCGGTTATCTTTGTCCGCCGATTCCCGGTCGGGCTGACTACATTCACTATCTGGCAGATATTCTGGCACAAAACAATAGCGGGCAGGTTCCACGCGGTAATGCAGTACATGCGCTGGATATTGGCGTGGGTGCTAACGCCATCTATCCGATTATTGGTCATATCAGTTATGGCTGGAAGTTTGTGGGTACGGATATCGACCCGGTATCGGTTAGCAGCGCCAGACTTCTTGCAGAAGCCAACCGTAATCTGGCAAAAGCATTGGATATCCGCCTGCAAAAAGAAGCTGAGCGAATTTTCAATGGCATCATTAAACCCACTGACCGGTTTGATATTACCCTGTGTAATCCTCCGTTCCATGCTTCCGCCCAGGAAGCCGAAGCGGTTAACCTGAAAAAACAGCGTAATCTCGGCCATCTGAAAAATGATGATAAGCCAGTGCTCAATTTTGGCGGTAAAAACCATGAGCTTTGGTGTGAAGGGGGAGAGGAGCAGTTTGTGCGCCAAATGACACAGGAAAGCGCAACCTTTGCTCAACAGTGCCTGTGGTTTACCACGTTGGTATCGAAAAAAACCACGTTGCCCGTTCTGTATCACGCCCTGCGTTATGCAGGAGTCACTGAGATAAAAACGATTGATATGGCTCAGGGGCAGAAAGCCAGCCGTATTGTGGCATGGACTTTCTTATCTGATGAACAACGAGCGCAATGGGCTACAACCCACTGGCAAAGGGCCTGATGCGATAAAGACAGCTGTTGTTCAATTTGCAGCATCAGTCAATCAGTATATATTTTAATCTATCAGTGATTATCAATCCGGAGCGTACCATGTTAAAAGGCAGTTGCCTGTGCGGCACAGTAACCTATCAATTAGATGAACCTATTGACCAGCTGTTTTTCTGTCACTGCTCTAAGTGTCGTAAAGCAACCGGAACGGCATTTAATTCCGCTGCGCTGATTCATTCTGACAAATTCACCCTGCTGACCGGCAGAGAGTGTCTAAAAAGCTTTTCGTCTACCCCGGGAGTTCATCGTATTTTCTGTGGTGAGTGTGGTTCTCCACTCTACAGCGCCAGAGATAATCAACCCGAAGCCTATCGCCTGCGCATAGGAACGCTGGATACCCCCATCAACCCAACAGAAAAAATGCATATCTTCACCGCGTCAAAAGCCGAGTGGGAAGATCTGTGTGATGATAATCCAAAGTTTGAAGAACGCCCTTAAGAGTAAAGTTCAGGGGCAATGCCCCTGAATCTATTTTTGTTCCATCGGTTATTATTACAAAATGCCAGTTTTGTTTTAAAACGTGATGTTCCCCAAATTTCTGCCCCTATTCTTACCATTTCTTTGCTGGTCAAAGTCTAAATAATCCTCTAATGTAAATTTATTGTTACAAAATCAGGCTATTTCATCACAGAGGAAACGTTATGTTGAGTATGTTAAGAAAAGGCAGTGTGCGATATCTGATCTTAGCTTTTCTGCTGTTTTGGCAGGGAACACTAGCGGCAAAAGTCGTCTCCTACGGTGTTGAAGAGGATATCTTCCACCCGGTTTATGCGAAAAACGGTATGGTTTCCTCCGTGAATAACACGGCAACGCAGGTAGGGGTCGAGGTACTTAAACAGGGTGGTAATGCCGTTGATGCGGCCGTTGCCATTGGATATACCCTTGCGGTTACCCACCCACAAGCCGGAAATATTGGCGGTGGTGGCTTTATGCTTATTCGTACTAAAGATGGCAAAACAACCGCTATCGATTTCCGGGAAATGGCGCCATCAAAAGCGACGCGGGATATGTTTCTGGATGAGAAAGGCAATGCTGACAGCAAAAAATCACTCACCAGCCATTTAGCCTCAGGCGTTCCTGGCACCGTTGCCGGTTTTGCTTTAGCCAATGAGAAATATGGCTCAATGCCGGTGGCTGAGTTGCTGAAACCGGCAATTAAGCTGGCAAAAGAGGGCGTTGTGGTCAACGATGCGCTGGCAGATGACTTAGAGGTTTACGGTCGGGAAGTTTTACTTGATAACCCTAATAGCCGCGCTATTTTCATTAAGCCAGATGGCACCCCGTGGAAAAAGGGCGAAACGCTGGTTCAGACCGATCTGGCAAACAGCCTGAGTTTAATTGCCGCTAACGGCCCTGCTGCTTTTTATCAGGGAAAGATTGCTGATGAAATAGCCGATGAGATGGCAAAGAATGGTGGCCTGATTACCAAACAAGATCTGGCGACGTATAAAGCCGTTGAGCGCACGCCAGTTTCCGGTACCTACAAAGGCTATGAGATCTACTCAATGCCAGCTCCATCTTCTGGCGGTATTCATATTATTCAGATTCTGAATATTCTGGAAAACTTTGATTTGAAATCCATGGGCCAAAACAGCGCTGATGCTATTCACGTCATGTCAGAAGCCATGAAGTATGCCTATGCCGACCGCTCAGAATATCTGGGGGATCCTGACTTCGTTAAAGTACCGGTTAGCGCGCTGACCAGTAAGAAATACGCTAAACAACTGGCGTCACAAATTCATCTGGATAAAGCTAACCCATCCAGCGCCATCAAACCGGGCAAGCTGGAGCCATATGAAAGCGACCAAACCACCCACTACTCGGTGGTTGACTCTCAGGGCAATGCCGTTGCGGTAACCTATACCCTGAATACTAACTTTGGTAGCGGTATTGTGGCAGGAAAAAGCGGCATTTTGTTAAACAACCAAATGGACGACTTTTCTGCCAAGCCCGGCGTTCCTAACGTATACGGTTTAATCGGCGGCGAAGCCAATGCGGTCCAGGCTGGTAAACGTCCGCTGTCGTCCATGTCACCCACTATTGTCACTCAGGACGGTAAAGTGGTTCTGGTCACCGGTAGCCCTGGCGGCAGCCGCATTATTACCACGGTATTACAGATTGTCCTCAATACTATCGAGTTCAATATGAATATCGCCGAAGCCACAAACGCACCACGAATTCACCATCAGTGGTTGCCGGAAGAGATCCGGGTTGAGAAAGGCATTGGTATCGACACCATTAAACTGTTAGAGAAGAAGGGTCATAAAGTCAGCGTCAAACCAACAATGGGCAGCACACAGAGTATTGTAGTGACACCGGAAGGACTGTTTGGGGCAGCGGATCCGAGATCGAAGGATGATTTAGCGGCGGGGTATTAAGTCATATTTTGGTTGGAAGCCCATCTGCTTTTGATTCTGGTGTTCGGCGGGCTAAGCCCGCCAATTGGCACTTTTACTATTGGCTGCGGTGGGTATTCCGGCTGGAAGATCGTTTGTACTTAAGCTATGTGTACGTCGGCCTTGCCGACGATTGGCTTTTGGATAGTTGGAACCTGAGGATATTCCGGCCGTAAAGACCAGTATGTTCATATTATCTCTGTGCTCGGCCGGAAGACCACCCATACATAAGTCCAGAGTATGTCGGGCCTAGGCTGCCTACGGGCTGTTATGAAACACCTTGCGGTGTTTCACCCTTCGGGCCAGCGCAAGCGCTGTTCAAACAGGCTTTGCCTGTTTGTCGTTGGCTTACGCCAAGTCGACCCCCACGGCACCCTCTCCCGACAATTAACAATGTTAACTGCCAGCCAGATGATTCGTTCAGACATTTATTTTTATATTTAGCCCTTTGCCCTTTGCCCTTTGCCCTTTGCCCTTTGCCCTTTGCCCTTTGCCCTTTGCCCTTTGCCCTTCAGGTTAAAGCATCCGAATGTTGCCTCAGCCAATAAAAAAGTAGCACGACCAACATGGATGTTGGTCGAGGCGCAGCGACGTCGGGAGCGGCTCTGCGCCGGTGCGTTGGCTTTTTTATTGGCTGAGGTTGCCGCCGCAACGCGGCGGTCAACAGTCGGCTGCGCAGGCGCGGGGAGTGCAGAGGGGCGTTCGCCCCAACGCCCCTTTGCTCGACGCAAGCTCCACTACCAAGATAAACACAGCACTTAAAGCGGCGAAACTTAAGCCGGACCAAACATTCAAACAACGACGTCGGGAGCGGCTCTGCGCCGGTGCGTTGGCTTTTTTATTGGCTGAGGTTGCCGCCGCAACGCGGCGGTCAACAGTCGGCTGCGCAGGTGCGGGGAGTGCAGAGGGGCGTTCACCCCAACGCCCCTTTGCTCGACGCAAACTCCACGGCCAAGACAAACACAACTCTTAAAGCGGCGAAACTTACACCAGACCAAACATTCAAAAGCGACCAACTTCCATCAATGTATATCCGGCCGATACTCAAACCCACTCTCCGCCTGCGCATCACTAAACGTCTTCAACTTTCTCTTCTTATTAAACAAGCTATTAATCAGAGAATTAGGAACCACTTCAATACCGTTATTAAAGTCTTCCACATTCTGATTAAAGATACGGATAGCGGCACCGATGTTTTCCTGCTGTTCCGAAATTTCAGCCATCACATTGTTATACAACGATGAAGCCTTCAGATCCGGGTAGTTTTCGGCTACTGCATACAAACCACTTAGCAGACTGCTGGTTTTAGTCCGGGTTTCTGACAGCGTCGTCAAATCCATATCTTCGGTATTCAAGCGATTCAGTGAAGTACGCAGTTCCGTAACCTTAGCCATAATGGATGATTCATATTGGCTGTATTGAGCCGCAATCTTCTCCAGATCGGGAATAATGTTGTTTTTTTGCCGTTCCTGAACCACCACATCAGCCCAGGCGCGGGCAACGGCGTTCATGCGGCTAACGATACCGTTATAAATCACGATACCAATAATAATCACCAGTACGATGATGCCTAAAGGGATCCATAGCTCTAACATTATGTGGTTTTCCTGAAGTTACTGTCTGAATAGACCATTAAAGTTTCTATATGCGCTAATGCTGTTTTCAGCTTTGGCAGTTCATTATGTTGTCTGATTAACTGAATAAAATCATCAGGCGCGTTAAAGTCGCTGCTTCTTGGCAACGTAATGACATCGCTGTCCCTGAAAGACATGCACAATTCAGCCTGCGGATTGAACTCAAAATTCAGTTCACTCAGTGTTCCGGCTATCTCCTCGCAGGCAAGTACCAAAGCAGGCTTAAGGAATTTAGCCGCGGTCATTTCACTATCGCCAACCACTCGATAGAGTTTATTAAACCGGTTAGAGGCTGGCTTATAGGTGGAGCCTGACAACCCGCTAACAGATTTACCAACCAGCGCCAGATTGTTGACGTAGTTAAAGGGTAAATAGATACCATAACGATCGTAATGATCGTAGGTAGTGCGAGTTCTGGGCCTTCCCTTGCTGTCCGTGGTTACCGTAGTACGCTTATCCACATAGTGGAAATGGTAAAAGTGATAGTCAAAGGCATGCTCTTTTCCCTGATAATGCCCCTGAAAAGTGCTTTAATCTCCTGGGAATAGTTGCCACGATTGAACTCATGAAACCGTGACATCAATTCGCTTGCCGCTTCTTCTGGTTCAACACTTACCTGTTGCAGGCCGTTATCAAACAGTAAATCCTGTTGAAACAGCTCATCTGCCAGATTGCTGATGGAACTGTTTTTACGCCAGCTCCAAACCATCATGGCGATCGCCGTTATTGCCAGCAACACCAGCAAAATAGTGGTGCCGCTGCTCAGATGACGATATTGATACCATTGAACACCGGCAATAATAAAACCGGCCAGCACGGCAACAATCGCCACCGCATAGCGTTTACCATGGTTAAATTTTAGCGGCCCACCAAAAGCTTTAACCAGCTCGATAGCTTCAATCAGCTGTTGTTGATCCTGCGCGATATTTACCTTCTCTTTCACAGAAGCTAAAAGCGCACTTAGTTTTTGATTGTGGTTTTTAGGTTCAACCATATTGGATGGTTACATCCTTGTCATATAGGCCAATATCCTGGCTATCATAACCTATTTTTCACCACGCCTTATCATCAACAACTAAATCCAATAGCGGCTACTTATATCATGATGCCTTGGCTAACAGCGCCATATAAACCGTGTCGCGAATGTCCTCAATAAACTCGCCAAATAATCCTTCCGGAGCCGTATTGGTCATCACCACGACGCTGAGATCCTGTTCAAAATCGATAAACCAGCTATGGCCGTATACGCCTCCCCAGCCAATCGTACCCGGTGATTGCGGAGAGTTAGCCAATAGCGGGTCTCTTAATACCTGCCAGCTGGAAGCAAAACCCCAACCCGGATTAAACTCCAAATCCCCGGCCCGATCGGTTAACAGCTGGTTTAGGGTTTGCTTACCAAACAGAGGATGACCTCCGGTTCGGAACACCTGTAATAGCCGTTCAACATCTTCAGCAGTGCCCTGCATACCTGCACCGCCAGAGAAAAACTCATCAGCCTTCAACGCTCTGCCGGGAGAGAAATGGATACCGCCAGCAATCCCGGCTTCAGGATCAACCAGCCATTCATCTGCTTCCATCTTTCTTGGTTCGGGTGAGCTATTAACATAAGGCACAGCAAGCCGTTCTGGTTGAGAAATGCTAAACCCGCTGTCGGTGATTCCCAGAGGTGCTGTAACCAGTTGATGGATAGCATCGGCCAGATTAGTCGCACATACCTGAGCAATCACTGCGCCTAAAACATCTGTTGCCACCGAATATTGCATTGAGGTTCCCGGCGGATACAGCAACGGTGCACTAGCTATGCGCCGGAGATTCTCCTCCAGCGTCAATCCGGAAATATCCAGTCCATCTGAAACCCCTAACTGGTGATAGGGGCCATCCGGCTGTTCAGAAAAACCATAATTTAATCCGGCAGAGTGAGAGAGCAGATGGGCAATAGTAATATTGGGCTGGCTACCGTCCGGTAGAGATGGCATAAAATCAGGCAACCATTTAGTAATAGAGTCATCCAGCCCGATTAGCCCCTGTTCCAACAGTACGCCCGCCGCTGCCGTTACAAAAGGTTTAGTGACAGATGACAAGCGAAACGGCGTATCCAACATCATCGGGATCTGGTTTTCCCGATCAGCATATCCGGCAGCTCGTTGATATAACCGTTTTCCACATTGCGAAACTAATACCCCTGTACCAACAATAGTTGGCGTCAGGCCCGCTTCTGGTTGAATGGCTTCCTCAATAACTCGGTCTAAAGAACGCTGCATAGTCCTATCCTCGCTGGTAGGGCGTTAAGCCGGGTAATTCATCCCGGAACATAATTCTATTTTAGGTTACTCACTGCGGCTCTGCAGAAGTTGCTCTACAATCCGCTGCGCATAAATTGCTTGTTCTCCAGAGGTTTCTGGTTGAGTCTGATTGCTCACCGCTTCAACAAAATGGCGAATCGCCCCGTCAAAGCCGCGCTGTTCGAGTGTGGTCAGCCAGCCGGGTGTCGGTAATTCAACGATTCCCTGCGCACTTTCACTCTGCCAGCGGCGCATATCATCAACCTGAAAAATAGCCCCTGAGGTGACCGCCTGTATGCTTTCTCGCTGACTGCCTGCCTGTCGGTGCATACTGGTGGTAACAATCGTATTGCCACAGCGAAAATGATGCTCAGCATACAGCATCTGTTTTTGCTGATTATTCAACAGCTGTTCGCTCATTAGTTTAGCCCCCTGACCAGCCAGCCAAAGAGCGGTATCTACAACATGCAGGTAATCATCCAGCATGGTAAAGCGCACATCGTTTGGCCCTACGCTATTGGTACGATGCTTATCCATACGCAAAGAAGAAGCCTGAGCCATGTTCTGTTTAAGCTGCTGATACAACGGAGCAAAGTGTCGATTAAATCCCACCATCAACATTTTTCGCTGCTGGTGAGCCAGTTCAATTAACTGCTCCGATTGTTCCAGCGTTTCCGCCAGCGGCTTATCCACATAGACATGAACTCCCAGCTTTAGTAATTCACTAACAACCTGAAAGTGGCTGGCGGTACTGCTGTGAACAAAAACCGCATCGCAATGGTGAGTCAGTTCAGACAGGCTGGAAAAGCAAGGAATACGGTAGCTATCGCAAATCACTCTGGCCTTTTGCTGATTTGGCGAAAAAGCCCCAGTCAGAGCCCAATTTTCAGCCCGACTCAGGATCGGTAAATAGGCTTTTTGAGCAATACCCCCCAACCCGGCAATACCAATGCGTAATTGAGACATCATCTCTCCAGAGAATAAAAAGTTTCTGATATGATTTAGTTTATACGAAGCAGGTAAGGTTCCCTCATCAATTCCTGTCGTCACATTGATTATAAAAAGATTCCGCCATTTAAAATGATAGAAAAATCACTACATTCTTCCGAAACCAAAGAACAGCACCTGATAAAGATAGCGGAACAGACTGACGAACCGGCCTGTATGCTGGTACTTACCGACTTCTATCTGACAGAACAGCCACAACCACAGCAACTTTGGTACTGGCTGAATAAACTCTTGGCGAGGGATTACCTGCCAGCTTATCTGGTACAGGCGCAGCTGTATTTATCAGGTAACACCGTTGAACAAGATCTGAATAAAGCCGCCACAATATTTGAACAATTAGTGGAGCGTTACAGCCAAAGTGAAAATATTGAGACTAACCTTCATCAGTTAGCATTCTGTCACCTCTCACTGGCGCGGATATCCCATAGCCGGCGCCATACCGCCCCGATGTTAATGCACTACTTCTATGCTCTACAGTTTGACAGCGTAGAAGCTGCGGAAGATCTGGCCGACATGTTCTCTCCGGATAGGGCGAAAAACTCACAACAGACAGAATACCTGGCGATACTACAGTGCGTTTTCTTAACGCTGAGCGCTGTATTTTTACAGCAACAGAGCGATGACAGTAATGATGAACCGCAGCAGCAGACACTGTTGCAACATTATGCCGAACGAAAAAATCAGATACAGGAAAACATCCATCGTTATCAACTAACCGCCTCTCAGCGAGACGACATTCGTCAGCGAGTCAGGTTATGGAATGAGGGAGAACATCAGTATTTGATGGAAGAAGTCGTCAGCTATATTAATAACTGACGACTTCGATTAGTGTGAAATGCTATCAGCTCGCGATTTTAACCGCATCCGGAACTCTTTCAGATAAGCTCGAATATTTGTGCGCCAGGTAACAATATAGTAGCCCAAATCTTTCTGGGTATTTTGAATACCCAGCCGCTTCTCTAAATCGATGCGATCTTCTGCCCGACGAATAAAGTTGCAGTTCTTCCCTGATAAATCAATAATTCTTAGCCCTTGGTCGGTAACAAAAAAATTACCACCATTGGTATCACCCGAAATCATATCGTGCTGATGTAGCTCATCTATTAATTGTTTTGCATCCTGCTTAAGCTCATCAGTAATCTCTGGCATGTTCCACAGTTCAGTTCCCTCAATATACTCAACCAGCATGATATAGGTGCTGACATAATTGAAGGTTTTTTTCGTTGCCAGCAAATAGAAATCATTTGGCGCGTTCAAGCCGCGTTTACGAACCCTATTTATTTGGCGAATTAACTGAACGTAGTAATTACGTTTGAAAATAGACTTTATAACGCGTTCTAATTTTTTTTGTTTAGGAACAAATATTTTAAGTACAAATTTTCCCCAGTCGGTGTCAATTAACCAAACCTTAGTTTTATAATTACTCCTCATCACCTTAATAATAGATATCTTTCCATGCATAAAATCATCAAAAACAGATAAATACCTATCATCAGGTTGTCTGGAGTGCACATGATAGCCATGCAGGCGACGTGATACGATCATGCCGTTTCTCCAAAATTTCACATCCTGAAAAACGAATATACGATTACCATACGCCACTAACAACTCTTTAAGCACAAATAGCTTATTTATTAGCTCAATTATTTATATTTAATTTAAATAATAAATAAAGGTTATTATAATCGTGTTTTTAGAGTATTAAATTAATTATAAAAATAAAAACAAATATAATAACTAATTAATAAATATATTAGAGGACTATATATTAGCAATGCAGGTAAATATTTGGGGACAATTATCCCCAAAGATTAATAATGGCAGGAATGGTTAGCTGTTAAATTTAACGCCATCATAAGCGGTCTCTTCAGCATTGATTTTTAGCATCGACATCCGTTGGTAGCCCATCGCTTTGGCACACAACACATCAGGAAACAGTGCAATACCAATATTATAGAGATTGACGGCATCATTAAAGAATTCGCGGCGATGAGCAATTTTATCCTCAACTTCACTAACCGATTTTTGCAACTCAATAAAGGTTTCACCAGAAATAAGTGTTGGATAATTTTCTGAAATGGCAATCACCGATTTTAAAGCTGTTTCCATCTGATTGGCCGCATCCACCTTATCTTTTATTGAACCTGCATTCAGATAAGCCGCTCTGGCTTCACTTAAGCTGGTAAAGGTCTCTTGCTCATGGGACATGGCTTTAGAGACCACCTGAATCAAGGCGGGGATTTGGTCTGCACGCTGCTTTAAAATCACATCAATATTGGCAAAAGACGCATCAATATTATTACGCAGCGCCACTAAACGGTTATAAATACTTATTGCCCAGCCACCCAGCGCCAGTACAACAAAAATGATAACCACAATCGTAATCAGTAATTCCATCTCGATCTGCTCCCTGGTCTGTTAATTTAGTGGCTGAAATACAAGTTGCTCATTATATGATGACAAAGTCTGATTTGTTCAGTTGAGTACAGACAGTTTACCGACCGCTATCGGTGCCGATATAAGCACAGTGTTTTTACGGTCGGAATATTCGCAGGCGCTGATTTATTAAAGTTTGTCATCCATCTCCGCTACTCAGTATAACAACCCACCTTAGTCAAGACTACGGCTCCCCTCGCCACGATGATGGTAATCAGCCTGTTCCGCAGGGGCATCTGCCGGTCGGGCAACTTTAAGGGGTGAAGCCCCCGCCGCCATAGCGCGTTCTACAGTTAAAGTATCGCCAGTTTCTGCCAGTATCTGCTGAAGCTGCTGGTGTTCACCACACCAGATTGACTCAATGTCGGCATCACGTTGGGTATCCCGCTGTTCTGAAAACGCCACCGCCCGAACCTGAAAACGTTCGCTTCCTTTAGCACCCGCTAATTCCAGGCCATAGCCCGGCGTCGCTGATTTGCGAATCACGACTTTGCCATCATCCAGCCATACTTCCGCATCGCTCTCACGAACTTCATATCCCAATTTTGCCAGCCCATCAAGAATCGCTTCGCGTCTGGCTAACGCGGCAATATTCTGCTGCTGTTGTTCTGTGGCAGCCTGAGCGGTAGCAATAGCTTCAATCAGTGGCTGTAGCTCGCGGCAAGTAAGTACCAGATTCAGCTTCTCAATCAGTGCTGATATTTCGGAAGAGTGATAGCTCTCAAGCCCGGCAATCAGTAAACCGAGCTGCTGTGTTTTTTCTGCCAGCGTTCTGGCATGGCGGGTCGCCTGAGCCAAATCCAGAATCAATGAATCCGTTAACAGGTTCCAGTTCGGATCTTGCGTCAGCCGATCCAGTTCTGCAGCACGGTGAATAAAGGAGGCAATCTCCTGCTGAGGGTCCAGTACCGCCAGTTCGGCAATATGCCGGTCAATGCGCTGTAAAGCTTGACGGGTGTGATGGTCATCCTGTTGAGATATCGCCAGCTGCTCCTCAGGGGCTGACTCTTTCAAACGCTGATCCATCGTCCGCTGGGCTTCCGTCAGGCGGGCGGGTTGCTGGCTCATCATCAATACCGCCTGACTTAATACTTTTTCTGCGCTGCTGGTTTGCTCGCCTTTTGTCACTTCAGCAAGCTGCTGTAATAACGTTTGCTGTTCCGGCATTCGTTGCTGCAGGAGGTTCAACAACATTGCCGCATTTTCCTGCTGCGCACGCTGATGCTGGCGTTGTACGGTATGTTGTTCAATCAGCGCTTCCTGCATCTGTTCAATATCCTGACCCACAAACTCAATCATGCCGGGGATCTGCCCGGTTAAATGGGCAAATGCATCTGCGCTATACTGGCGAATATCCTTTTGATATTGCTTCATTTCCTGAAAGCGCTGACGTATTTGTTCAATCTTCAGTACATCCACATCACTGGATTGTCGGTTAACCGCCTCCCATTGCTTCATCAGCGCGCTCAGACAGGCCATAGAACGGCGATATTCTGCAATATCTTCACTTCTGGCTCGAATAATATGTACTGATGAACTCATGGATTTTCCTCGCTTATGTTTTGAGAGGTAGTGATGACAGCCTCAGGCTGTTGCGCATTGATTGCCTGCAAAATGGCCTGTTTTAACCGAGTCTTTTCCTGCGGGCCATTGTTATACCAATTCTGTATTGAGATACGATGGCGGAATGGTGCAACCCGCTTCAGTACTGACGGACGCCATAACTCACGAGCTCGGGCATGTTGCAACAGGCCATGACGAGGCATATCGCACTCAATTCCTAACAGATAGCGTCCCGTTTGCGGATCTTCAATAATACAGTCAAAGTAAAAAGCGCCTTCCTGACGGGACTCCGCAATCAGCCACCCCTGAGAGTGAATATACTCCACAACCGACGCAATAAAGCCATCATGTTGCCCGGTCTGCGCTCTGCTGGCTAATTCTGTCCGATGCATTCGTGTTAGTAGCGTCTGACTACTGGCAAATTCACTCGCCGACAGGCTACGGGCGTATTCCAGATAGCCTTGCAGAAAATCGCGAGGAATATCAGGCTGGCGACGAGTAGAGAGCAGATCTGAAATCTCTTCAATTGGCATGGAAGACATGATCATTACCTGTTTTCTGGCTCGGGTAATGGCAACGTTTAACCGCCGCTCGCCGCCCTGCTGACCAAGAATACCGAAATTACGCCGGAAGGTACCCTGCCGGTTACGCCCAAAGGTGGTGGAGAAAATAATCACATCCCGCTCATCTCCCTGAACGTTTTCCACATTTTTCACAAAGAACGACATATCCTCATCATCTTCCAGACGTTGCTGCTCTTCATAGTAAGCCTAACGGAACCCTTCATCCTGCTCCGCTTTTGCCTCAAGGACATTTTGAATAAGCTGAGCCTGCTTCTGGTTAAAGGTAACCACACCAACGGAAGGACGCTGGACGTAAGGCTGTTGCCAGATTTCCGCCAGCGTAATGGCAACCTGTTCCGCTTCCTGCTGGTTGCTCTGATTTTGGTACAGGCCATTCACCATCATCAAAGAGACCGGCTTAACGGCATCAATCACTTTGCTAGAGTGCTGTACTGGGATATTTAAGCGATTCTCATAGAATGCATGGTTGGAGAAATTAATCAGTTCCCGATAGGCAGAACGATAGTGAATCTCCAGAGTTTGTACCGGCAAGACGGTGCGGGCCAGATGCAGCAAGTCCGGACAATCGTTAATTTGTCGATAGTTCCAACTCTCTGCGGCGGCTTCCTGCTGAGTATCTTCTACCTCCAGCTCATCTTCATTATCATCGTCGTCGACAATACCCCTGCCGGAGAAGAAGGTGGATGGCGGCATCTGTTTCTCATCGCCGCTGACGACCATATTCCGGCTGCGAAACAGGGTAGGCAACGCATACTCTACCGGCATCTGCGAGGCTTCATCATAAATTACCGTATCAAACAGCCCGGCCTTTAACGGTAATACCTGGCTGGCAACGTCCGGCGTCATCAACCACACAGGACGTAGTTGCATCAATCCCAGAGTCGTTCCCTGATCCATAAACTCCCGTAATCGCCGTGCCCGTTTCCCCGTCAGGCGGGTGATCTCTTCCCATGCCCGCAATGGGCTAATATGGTTGGTTTTGATAACTTCAGTAAGTTCCAGTCGGTTCAGCGCCCTCATCTGACTATCCGCATTGGCCAACTGTTCAATCTTGTCATTGAGGGTGGTTTGCTCCTGCAACAATATGGGTAAGCGCCACTCCATCTGCTGTTTCCAGACTAAACGCACTTCGCGATCCAGCGCCCGTGCCACTACCAGTTCCAGCTGCGACTGATTGAAATCGTTCAGAATCGCCTGTTGCTGCCGCAAAATCCCCAGCACCGTTAAGCAAGTGTTATCCAGTTGAGCAGCCACAGGGCGGAACTGTTGATAAGCTGCCAGAGACGGTAACGCAGCCGTAATAGCATCAAGTGCGTCAGTCAGAGGATGGTTCTGATTAACCGCTAAAGTAAATTTGTCAGTTGCCGATGCTTCCAGCCAGCCCCGCAGGTTTTCCAGTGCGCTTAAGCTTGCAGCCCGTGCCTGACAGCGGCTAATAGCGGCAGCAACTTCCTCGCATTCCCCATCAAAACCCGCTTGCTGACGTTCAATAATCGCCGGTACTAATCGGTTAACGTCCGGAGAAATAGACAGCGGCTGATACAGTGAAGCACTGCGCCGAAAATCCCGCAGGGTAGAACCCAACTGATTAGTCAGCTCCAGACTGTCCAGCAGCCCGACTTGCGGCAGTCCCAAACGCTGATGCAGACGGTTAAGCTCGGCTCTGACTCCGCGCCATTGCTGTTCTGAACGAGCAGAAATCAGCAAACGAACCACGGTGTCATGGCTACTGTGTAGCCCTTGTTGCAATAAAAAAGCTCGCAATTTACCGCGACGCAGATAGTAAAACGGATTCAGTGCCTGAAGGAATCCGCGTTTTTCTGTTTCTGCCGTTGCAGCGGCAATCAGCTGTAACAGCAGCTGGCTATCACAATGAGCCAGCGGTTCAAACAGCAGTTGGTCACTGCCAAAGGAGTCTATTTGCTGTAACCGACCGGATAATTGCTCCAGCTGAGCTAATATCTGCTCACCCTGCACAATACTGCCGTTATAAGCGAAAAACAGCGGTAACCATCGGGCCAGATTCTCCCACTCGACGGAAGTTAGCCGTGCCAGTGATGTTCGGCAATTGGCCAAACTTTCCCGATGTTGATGCTCATCCATTACCTCAAAAGCACGATGTGGGTTAGCCAGAATCACATCTCTTTGCTGCTCTGCCTGACAAAACTGTTCAAAGCGACCCGTGAAATCAAGCAACGTTGCCTGATTCGATAAGAAAGGACTCAGTTGCACCAGCGGGCTTTGCTCGTAATTCGCTTCCAGCCATAGCGCAATGCCGGGAATAATTGCCCGTTTAATATCTTCAATTTGTTCAAGAGTACAATGCTGCAATATCGGTTGTAGTGCAGGGATATCCAGACGCTCCTGACAGGCCTCCAGCATCATTAGCTCACCTAACAGTGAACGGTAACTGATACCCGTCTGCTCATCTGATTAATACAAAGCCTGATAGTAACTATCCAGATCCTGTTCCAGCCGATCGAGATGGCGCCCGCTCTTTTCTCTGGACATGACCCATGGGTTAACGTCGCTGGTTTCTGCCGGTTTATACAACGTCTCGAGCTGAGCACGCACGTTGCGAATAATCGTATCGCGATCTTTTTGCGCATCTTTTACCATCACAATGCGATCGCCCAATCCACCCGCCATGATGCGCTTAAACACCACTTCCAGTGCCGCTGGCTTCTGGCAGATAATCAACAGACTGCGTTTCTGGCCAATGGCATCTGCCACCATATTAACGATAGTCTGGCTCTTACCGGTTCCCGGAGGCCCTTCAATCAATAATCCCGGCGCATTACGGGCAGCCAGAACCGCAGACTCCTGAGAAGGATCGCTGGCGGCGGTAAAATAGCATTCACCCGCGTTGACAGGCTGCCCTACGGTATGAACATCAGAATTCAGGCCCAGAGCCGTTTCCAGCGATGTTCCTCCCGGAGACTGAGTACTGAGCTGGCGTAAATCTTCACTGATCGCCTGACCAATAAACGAGGCATGAAACAATACCGCAGAACACACCAGCTGACTGGCGTTTTCCGGCACTTCGACATCCAGCGGCGGTAACCTGACCAGTTGATTCTCCCGGGCGGCCACCAGGGTGGAGAAGCTCTCCATCACCTCTTCGACGCTTAAAGCCGCCTGACTCAACAATTGATCTGCTACTTCCTGCCAGCGTTTTATTGCCGGAATACCAACAAAGTTCTCCAGTGCCGGGTTTAAACGTACTGCGCCACGATCGTGATCGAAACGCAGGCTGGCAACCCCACGAATACCCGCTTCCATATTGATATTCACCGGCCACAACAACAGTGGTGCAATGCGCGGTTTCATCTGCTTAGGCTGGGTATTAATCAACAGGAAAGGGAAGCCGAGATACATACCGTTAATGCCGGTATCTCGCATATAGAGCTGGGTCTGGGAATTCAGGGTCCGTAAGCGTCCACTCACCAGCTCATTATCCAGCAGAGTTTGACTATCGACAGGAATCGCCTGTCGATTACGCGTCAGCAGATGGTTAAGCAGCGCTTCTGAACTCTTTTTCTCTCCACCCAGTTCATAGAGGTCCACTCGCCCTGCGTGGGGGCTGATACTCATACGAACCAGTGAGCCGCGCATGGTGGAGGCGGTAATTTTTCGAGTAAAGAAATCCAGAACCTGATGAATATAGCGCTGTTTTTCCGGCACCATCCAGTGTTCTGGCGGTATCGCCAGCATCACCAGCACCTGTTCCAGCGGCAGACGACGCGTCAGTAAAAAGCGCTCGGCCCAGCTATCAATATCGGCAATATTACAGCGGTTAAAACCATCCAGACGATCGGCTAATTGCTGATAAATATCGGTGCGGGGAAGCGCCAGTAACGTGCGTAATTCTTCCCGATCGAAATTCATCACGTTGTAGCGCTCGGCTAACGCGCTGGCTTGCACCAGTAAGCTTTCCGCTGAGGTAAACTGCCCGATATCAGCACTTAACAGCAGAATCAGCTCATCTTCATTCAGGTTACGCCTGTCGATCAGCGTCCTCAACCCGCTATGGGTGGTATCCGGAAACAGCTTGCGCTGCTCCTCCCAAATAGCCAACAGCCGAGCCCGGGAAGTGGCCAATAAATGAATGCGCAATGCCTCTTCATCAAAGGCGATTCGCAGACTTTTCCCCCGCTGTCGAACCTTTACCTGCCGTATTTTTATTTGTGACAGCCAATGGCCCGATTCCATCTGACCAAGTAAATCGGGCAATGGGCTGAGTAATAACGCATAGCCTTCCAGCGGATGCTCCAGCAGCCAGCCTGGCGTTACAATCTCCCCCTGAAGAATCAGCGGCATATTGGGGTTCAGCAGTTTTAACACCAGCATCAGACGGTAGTTATCATCCAAATCCGTCAGTTCAGCCACCTGTTGTAACATACTCAATAACCCGTCAGCCAAGCCCGCCTGCTGTGCCCATGACGTTATCACTCCGCGTTGCATTAGCTCCAGCGCTTCCTGCCAGCATTGTTGTCTGGCGGCGGCTAAGGCAAAAATAGCTGGCTGGGTATAGTGCTGCTGGTTTAGCGTGATACCAAAATTTTGGTGACCAGAGACAGATAGGGTCTCATCCGCCACCGCTACTGGTCGACCATCCAGCCAGGCCTGTACTTCTGGCCACTGCCAGCGCTGGTGACGATCGCGGGTTAATAACCCTCGCAGCAAAAGGCGCAAATTGGCATCGAGGCTTTCGGGCAGCGTTACGCCATTAGCCAATACCTGAATGAGAAATGCATGAGGATGAATATTTTCAAAGCAACGGCCCTGCGTCACCTGCTCCAGCAATATAATGCCCAGACTCCACCAGTCCGAAGCGGCCGCTACGCCACCTGCTAAGGTTTCGGGTGCGCTATAGCGGCTAATTTCCAGTGGAGAAACAATATCCAAATCAAACTCGGACAGGCAGGCAGAGCCAAACTCGATAATCACGATATCCAGCGGATGGCGGGTGCGGATCAACAGGTTGCCAGGGCGAAGATCACGGTGGCGCAAACCATGCTCAGAAAAACTGGATAACGCACTGCCCAGCTCGCGGACAATATGAGGAATTTCATCCGGCAGCCAAAAGTCACCCCGGGTTGCGGAATCTGCCAGTGAACCGCCGGTCAGCTCCTCAGCCACCTGCCAGGCCCGATCGTTCCAGCGACCAGTTTCTATAATATCCGGCACATGCTCACGGGGCAGCCTGCGGATCACTTCATAGATGGCCGGATCAGGTTCAGCACCATAGGTATACAGGGTTAATACACCTTGCTGACCGCTTTGCTGGTGCAGTGCCTGATAGCGCTCACGAATACTGTCATTACGGTTTATACGGCGCAGTATTTGCCAGTTACCGATACAGGTCACGGCATGAGTATCGGCGACGTCCACAGGCCCGAAAGATGAAGCATCTGAATAATCTGGCGTGGCGGCATCCGCACCGCACTCCATACAAATCAAATCGCCTTCTTC
The DNA here is from genome assembly GCF_004295645.1 of Limnobaculum zhutongyuii. Lineage (NCBI taxonomy): Bacteria > Pseudomonadati > Pseudomonadota > Gammaproteobacteria > Enterobacterales > Budviciaceae > Limnobaculum > Limnobaculum zhutongyuii. The sequence continues at coordinate 4,592,527 of NZ_CP034752.1, read as the reverse complement.
CATCAGATGGCCGTTTTGGCAATGGATAGCTGCTGATTGGGTAACTACGCTTTCAACGGTTTCCTCAACCACATCCTCAGCGCTGATAATGGCAATGGGCCGCCAGCCTTCGGCATGAATAGGTTCCGAAGAGAGATCCCAACCGCAGGGATGATGGTCGATGTGCCCCTCACAGAAAATTTCTGTTAATGCACGTTCCGTGTGGCAATTTGGGCAAAAACGCATCATAGCGATAAATTCCGGGCCGGGTTATTTAGTTATTGGGGCAAAATGGTGCCCCTGCTGTTGAAGAATCGCCTGCAGACGCGTCATATCATCGCGGCGGGGAATACCTATCAGATTAACCATACCCTGCTCATCGATGGTCATATCCAGTACTTTTTCTTTATCATTTAATCGCTGGTTAAAGTCACCGAAGTTTGCCTTACCCCTCTCTGTCAGCAGGTGTAATACCTGATTATCACTGCCTCTGAGTTTAAGAGTCTGTGAACTCTGCTGCTCAAAAGGACCGGAAACCAGAGCGTCAATCAATCCATTCATCTCATCAAGATAAGCGCTGATTGCCGTATATGAATAACCGCTAAACACCAGAATATCGCCCTGAAAACGCTGACGAATGGTACGTAACAGTGCACTTAACGCCTCCGGCTGATCGAAAGGTTCACCACCGGAAATAGTGATGCCATCCGCCAGTGAAAACCAGGGGACGATTTGCGCTACCAGCGCCTCTGTTGCTATTTTGCTCCGGGTAAAACGCCATGTTTCCGGCGAAAGGCAGCCAACACAGCGAATTGAGCATCCCTGAAACCAGATGCCAATACGCTTTCCCGGCCCCAGCGTGGTGACCGGAAAATGTAACCGCGACAGGCCAATCGTCATCAGAATGATGGCCCCTGTTTAGTCAACGCTAACTGTGTTGATTCCCCGGTAAGTAAACCCGTTATCTGGTAGCTGTCCCCGGGTTGTGCATCCATATCAAACAGTGCACGGGAAAGAGGATTAACCAGATGTGCTTCCAGATGGTTACGAATTCCCCGTCCACCGTTAGATAAATCCGCCAGACAGAGCTGACGTAATACATGTAGCGCCGTTTCACTGATAGTGACCGTCAGGTCGAGCTTGGTTAATCCTTCCAGCGTATTGTCTACCATCTGGCTGAATATCTGTTCAGCCACCTCAGGACGAATAAAGTCGAAGACAATAATATTTTCTCCGATACGGTTAAGCAGTTCAGGGCGATTGAGCACCAGCTTAAAGTGACGCTCAATTTCTGCCTTCACATTTTTTTGTACCGTTTCGAATGGTTCTTCGGGCCTTACGTTAGCGACGCGCTCACCGCTGTGATCCAGACGATAAATCCCCAGATTAGAGGTGAAAATAATCAGCGCTTCAGAAAAATAAACCCGATCGCCACGACCGGAAGTCAGCACACCATCATCAATAATCTGTAGAAATTTATCCATCAAACGCGGGTGAGCTTTTTCTATCTCATCAAACAGCACTACACTAAACGGCTTTTCCCGAATGGCATTAGTGAGCTCACCACCAACGTTATAACCAATATAACCCGGAGGGGCACCAATCAGGCGCTGGTCCGCATGTTCAGCGCTAAATTCTGACATATCGAAACGAATATAGGCACTTTCGTCACCAAACAGTAATTGAGTGACGGTTTTTGCCAGTTCAGTTTTCCCCACCCCGGTAGGACCCGCCAGAAAAACCACGCCACGCGGTCGCCCACCCTGTTTTCCGCCACCAACGCCAGTTACCGCCCGCTTGATAATATCCAGCATATGGGTAACGGCGTGAGTCTGCCCCTTCACCCGTTTTTGAATAATGGTTCCGGCGTTACGGATTTTATCTTTTTCAATTTTTAACCATGGGTCTTCAGTAATACCCACTTTGTAACGGCGAACCGCATCGCTGATGCGCTCCTGACTAACTCCTTCAATACGGGCCAGTTGAGCGATAGCATTCATATCCAGCAGCAGTAACCATTCGGTTTCATCAACAAAATCCTGCGCGGTTTTTTCCTGCATCACAGTATCTTCAGACTGCCCCGGCAATGAACGCAACAGTGCCGGCGCTAAAGCCCGACGCGCAATGCGATCCGGTTTGGCCACCGGAATAGGGCGAATACGCGGGTTATTTATCAGAAACCAGTCGGGTAAATCTCCCTCTTTTTCCACCACCCACAGTACGCTATTAAAGAAAGCCTGACGCTGTTCACCACAGGGGCGTGCACGAGCCTGATGCGAAAGCACCAGCGCACGGGTAAACAGGTTATGTTCTACAGGAGAAAGGTTATCCCGATGGTTAATCAGACAGGAGGCAAAATCGACGATGAGTGCAACCGGCTCTCCCGGCAGCTCAATCAGTCTCTCCAGCATGCTGCTGAGCAAATCAATCCCACCGCTGACCCGGCCTTCAACCACATTCAGGCCTAGCTGACCAAGTAATTTCTGCGTAGGGGCGGGGTCGTCTCCCGGCGGTACCATCGGCGAGAAGCCATTAAGAGGATTAAATACAATAATGTGCTGATAGCCCGCTTCCCTCAGTGCATTATGCAGCGCATGGTTAAACGGCAGAGGCGTCACAATATCAGGACTAATCTCACTGGCCTGAAGATCCCGAACGTTACCAGAAAGCACAAACTGACTTTTTAACGGTAAAAAGCGTAGCAAATCACGCATCCAACGGGGTTTCTGATAACGATAATGCTGCTGCATTGAGATTCCTTTCTGTGCTTTTTCTGCGGATGTGGTCGATTGTACTCCCTCAGAATAAAAATCCGAACCACCCAGATAGTCAATCTGGCACGATATATGTTCAATAATTATTACAGACAGAATAATGCTATCCAAGGCATTAATTTGGTTAACCTGAAATAGAATATGAAGTAATTACTTATCAAACGCCTTCAGAATAGCGAAATATAAAATAATTCATCTTTTGTTATTAAAACAAAAAGCTATCAATTCGTTATTGTGTGAATAAAACTGAAATAAAGAGAAAATTAAAAGAGAAAGGAATTAATGGATAGCGTTAAAAGAACTTAACGGTATCCATTACAAAAATTAGTCAGGTAAGCGCTTACAAATCAGCAGGGTATGACCTAAACCTAAATTATCAATATCTTGTTGCACGTAAAATCCGGCTTTACGCAGGCAATCATACAGTACCCGAGAGTGATAAAAGCGACTGTTACCATTAGCCATACAGGTGAAGTAGAGGGATGAGGCATTCAGGCTTAGCGCCCCAGCTTCAAATGGTTGGCGATCCCAGAACACTTCCATAATGCAAACCTGCGCATCCGGCTTCATGCTTTTACCAATCAGCTTCAGAATATGCACGACTTGTTCCTCACTAAAACAGTCAAGGAACTGACTCATCCACCAGACATCCGCTTCACCTGGTAGTTGATCTGCCGTTAATAAATCAACGCCATAACCGTTAATACGCTCGCTGTATCCTGCGTTTTCAATGTTCTTTTTAGCTAAAGCAATTTGCTGAGGAAGGTCCAAAATGGTGACATTAACCTGCTCATCATTTTTAGCGCAGCACATCGCCCACTTTCCGGTATTTCCGCCAACATCATAAATATGCTGTGGATTTAAAAGAAAAATATGTCTGAATGCCTCATTGAACGCCGCATCGGAATAGAAATGGTCAAAAGCAAACCAGCTTTGTTGCGCGGCATCAGGTAACTGACTTAATGCAGGATAGATCGTTGCCCAGTCGCCAAATACTTTAAGACCGGAAGGTTGGCTTTTTTCCAACGCTTCATTGAGATGGAACATTCCCTGATAACAGACATCCTGGCTAAAATCCATATTGACCCGGGTCATTTTGTCATGCAGTAAAAAATGACCAACTTTACCCAACAGGAAGCGCTCACCATTTTGATAAACAATGCGACTACTTAAACCAACATCCAATAACAGCTGAATAGCATAGTGATTTAGATTAACCGATTGGGCTATTTCTTCAGGGCTTGCGCCCTGTTTACCGGCTTTATCCAGTGTGGTCAGTATTCCACTGTCACGAAGATTTAGTGCGGCTTGAAATAACATTGGGGCAAACGCAAGCTTCTGCGCTTCAGTGATAGCTTCTAATGCTGTGAAGGGGTCCTTATCATAGCCATAGCGTACTTCAGTCTCTGTACTCAAAAAATATTCCCTTATTTCTTATAGATAACACAAAAGCATACGAGTCAGGTCGTATGCTTTTTTGGAAACTAAATGAAAAACTAAAGTAGTTAGTTATACAGGTTCTGCTGTTCCAGCAGCTTAGTTTGAATATCCTGATCTAACTTGGTTGCCCAACGATTGTAATTATTAGGCACTTTTTCAGTGTCAGGAGTCAGGTTCTGGCTACCAACATACTCAATAGAATATTGAGATGAAGTATAAGGAATTCTGATTTCTGTCGAGTAACCACGGGTAACAATTTTGCCGGTGATTAAGCCATCACGCATCTTTTTCATTGCCCAACCGCGAGCTTTACCTGAGTCGATAATGGCTTTTTCAATTTGTTGTGATGTAAAGCTACCATTTATATCAGAGGTAATATCACGAGCCGCACGATTTCCACTACAGCCAGCAATAAAGATAAGGGCAATAATGCCAACCAGTAATCCTTTTAAACGATTTATTTTCATTTGATCAACTCTCCATTAATATCTTCAAATCCGCTGTAATAGCCATCATTCCGTATGGTTATTTATTTTTCAGGCCAGATAATAACCTAAGACATAACGGTTTATCTACAGATGAATAAAAAAGTACAATAAGTTAATAAACTAAACATTCCCTATAGAAAAATAAGAAAATATCCTGATTAATAATATGAAATTTAAATCATTCTGATAAAAACAGGATTTGCAGCAGCAAAAACATTTTCATTTATATATCATGTTATCCAATATTTTTGATTCAGGTATCAATCACCGCGCCAGGCATTAACAAGGGGTCGCTTAAAAAGCATTAATCATCAATGACATATTCATTTAACATTCTGGATTGGTGCGCACTGGCTCCGGGACTATCAAGCGTCGAACAATGGCAAAACTGGTCAATACATCCAAAAACAGACTGGGATGGCACCTTACCCAAAACCCAGCATATTCCGATGATGACCGCCCGCCGCATGAGTACTGCCAGTCGACTCAGCGTAGAAGTAGGCCTCACCTTACTGAACCAACAGCCCGATGCCGCTATTTTTATCAGCCGACACGGTGAACTTGAGCGAACCTGCAAAATTATTGAAGGGCTTTGCCAACAGCAAGATATCTCACCAACCGATTTTGCTATGTCCGTTCATAACACCGCATCCGGATTGTTAACCATTACCGGAAAACAGCCATTACCAATAACCTCTATTGCCGCAGGCATTGATGGTTTTCAACAGGGGATGCTGGAAGCACAGGCAATGCTGGCTGATGGCGCGAAAAAAGTGCTGCTGGTTGATTTTGATGGTGCAGTTCCTGATGCTTATCAGACACGGATAGTGCACCGAATACCGGCTTATGCCGTTGGTTTTTTGATATCTGCGGGTGAAAACCTCTGCTGTCAGCAAATAGATAAAAGCGTATCTCATTTACCTGTCGAAACAGAGACTCCCGCATTACCACAAAGCATCACTTTTATGCAGCACTGGCTGGCAAAAGATTCTCAATTCACACTACAGGGAATGAGGTCTGACTGGCAATGGCATCAATAGTAAATGCTCAGCAATCTTCCATTCTGAATCGTATCTGGCGTATTGCCGCTACCGGATTTTGCTTTGCCGTATTTGGTCTTGGTGGATTGCTGCTGTCTACTTTTTGGTTCTCAACGATACGTCTGTTAGTTAAAGACAGACAACGCTGCACCCAACTAACACAAAACAGTATCCGCTACAGTTTTAAGCTTTTTATCTGGCTTATGCGTTTTGTTCGTGTACTGGATTACCAGTTTTATAATATCGATAAGCTAAAACAAGATGCAGGCTGTATTATCGTCGCCAACCACCCGAGCCTGTTGGACTACGTTTTTTTAGCCTCTTGTATGCCACGCTGTGACTGCATCGTTAAACAATCTTTATTACATAATGTTTTTGTCCGCGGCGTGATTAAATCCGCCGGGTATATAGCCAATTCCGAATCAGAAATTTTATTACCGCAATGCAAAGAAATATTAAATAACAAAGGGATGATTTTGATATTTCCGGAAGGAACGCGAACGACTCCCGGCCAGGAAATGCATTTGCAACGCGGTGCCGCGAATATTGCCGTGCGATGCGATGCTGATATTCGGTTGGTCACGATCCATTGCGACCAACCAATGCTGACGAAACAGGGAAAGTGGTATAATATCCCGAAAATGAAACCCTTGTTTCAAATCGTAGTAAAAGAAAAAATTAGCGCAAAGGATTACGCTGCTGAGGGCGACGCTTCGCCAGCTATTGCCGCTCGCCGTTTGACGCGAATTTTAAGTCAGAAGCTCATCCCGGAGCCGATAAAAACGAATGAGAAAAAATAATGGATGTATTAAATCAAGATATTAAGCTGCTTATTATTGAATCACTGAATTTAGAAGGCATGACTCCGGAAGATATTGATACGGATGCACCTCTGTTTGGTGATGGTTTAGGTTTGGATTCAATTGATGCATTAGAGCTAGGTTTAGCCATTAAGAATCGCTACGGCGTTGTCCTTTCGGCTGAGAGTGAAGATACCCGCAAACATTTTTATTCCGTCGCCTCTCTTTCAGCGCTTATTGCTTCACAACGCGGCAAATAATTAAAGGTAAACAATAATGGATAAACAACAGATTCTTAATGAAATTCAAACCATTATGGTAAAGCTTTTTGAGTTAGATGCTGACGATATCAAACTCGATGCCAAACTATATGAAGACTTAGAGCTGGACAGTATTGACGCGGTTGATTTGGTTGTTCACCTGCAAAAAATGACGGGAAAAAAGATTAATCCTGAAGTTTTTAAATCAGTGCGTACTGTTGAAGATGTCGTTAATGCCATCGACCAGTTACTGAAAACTCAGTAACCACTGTCGTCATTGTTGATGAGTAGCGACAAGCCATTCCGGTTTTCCCCCTCAATAATTATTCAGGGAATAACAGCGCTGGCCGTTATCGGTTATCCATTTGCTGTCTATTTTGGTTTAACTTATTGGGGGTCATCAGTATTAGCTCCTGCATTGATAATCCTTTTTGCCAGCCGTTTAATACTGGCTCGGGGGAAGATTCGACAGCTATCCTGGCTGATGAAAGCCTTTGCGCTATTAGGTATAGCATTAGCCCTTACCAGCTGGCTGTTGAAGCAAAATCATTGGTTACTTTACTATCCGGTAGTGGTTAGCGTTCTGTTACTGGCTTTGTTTGGTCATTCACTGTTTAATCCGCCAACCATCGTCGAACGATTAGCAAGATTAACCGAACCTGATTTACCCCCTGAGGGCGTACGCTATACGCGAAAAGTGACTCAGGTTTGGTGTCTGTTTTTTATCTTGAATGGAAGCATAGCGCTCTTCACCTGTTTGTACGGCGATATCCAGTTATGGACCCTGTACAATGGCGCTATCAGTTATGTTTTAATGGGATTATTAATGAGTGCAGAATGGATAATCAGAAAAATGCTGCGTCACGCATAACATTACGCCTGCGTGACACGTTAAGCACTCAACGCCCCGATAATACGCTGATAGCCTGGCGCGGCGAGCAACTGCTCACGTTATCTGATTTTCGCCATCAAATAATAGCGCTAATCCGGCAACTTCAATCCTCGTCAGAAAAACGCTGGGCTATTTGTTTTAATGATAGCTATCTCTTTTCTGCCGCTATGCTAGCGTTACTTTACAGTAATAAAACCCCTGTCATTCCGGGGCATTTGCGTCAGGCTCAACTGCAGGAACAGCAACAACAAGGCGCTTTTGATGCGTTACTGACCGATTTACCGCTCCAAGTGAGCTGCCCGACCATCCAGATATCAACAACGGCACCAGAACAAAGCGCCTCCTTTTTCGACCTTCCTGACTGGCCAACACAGGCCGAAATTATTCTGTTTACCTCAGGTTCAACCGGACAACCGAAAGCCGTTTCTAAACCCGTCAGGTTACTGGAAGCGGAAAGCGAAATTCTGGCACGCTATTGCTCCAGGCAACTGGAAAATACCCGGGTGGCAGCAACGGTCTCCCATCAGCACCTTTATGGTTTAACCTTCCGTATTCTTTTACCTCTTGCTCTGGGGCTACCCTTTAATGCACTGGCAACAGAGTATCATGAGCAATTACAGCCCGTTGCTGGCACCCCACTGATGTTGGTCGCCAGCCCGGCCTACCTGAAACGGCTGGATTGCAGCCTTACGCCATTAAACTGTGTGATGGTTCTCTCTGCCGGAGGGCCATTAAATCGGGAAGAAGCCCAGCGTGTACAGCAATGTCTGGGGGTTTTACCTTTGGAAATTTATGGCACCAGTGAGACCGGCGTCATCGCCCATCGTATCCAACAGCATGCCGAACAACCCTGGCAGGCCTTTGACGGTATTGATATCGCCCAACTTCAGGACGATACCATCCATGTTACATCCCCCCTGTTTGAAGATGATTCCGGCAGTACTATTTACGATATCATTCGTATCGATGACCATGGATTTCACCTGTTAGGACGTAAAGATAAAATCATTAAGATTGAAGAGAAACGGCTTTCCCTTACCGACGTAGAGCAGCGCCTGCTGTCGTTAAATGAAATCAGTGATGTGGCTATTATTCCACTCACGCAGGGAAACCGAACCATTCTGGCGGCGATTATCGTACTAACAGAATCCGGTAAGCGATATTATCAACAGAGCGAGATCGTCCTGACCCACCATTTGCGCCAACAATTAAGAGAATGGCTTGAGCCGGTTGCGATACCGAAACGCTGGCGAATAGTGGAAGCCATTCCGCTAAATACTCAAGGCAAGCGCGCCTACAGTGAATTACAGGAACTGTTTTTATGAAGTTGCCACAGGAACATGCCCGTCAAATCTCTGATGACGGAAGTGCCACTCTCCATTTGAAACTCCAACCAGAACTGTTCTGGTTTAAAGGTCACTTTCCTGAACAGCCAATATTACCTGGCGTGACTCAAATTCACTGGGCGATACATTATGGCGCTGAGATTTTCCCACTCTCTCCGGTATTTAGCGCTATTGATGTAGTGAAGTTTCAACGCCCGCTCTTTCCCGGCGAAGAAATTACCCTGACCCTTAGCTGGGATGAAACAAAATCCCGGCTTAATTTCCAATATTGCTGTGGTGAAACGGTTGCCAGCAGCGGCAGGATAAACTTATGTCAGTAATACCATCAGGGAATCGGTTCAATCCCTGCCTGATCATTCCCTGTTACAACCATGGCAAAACCATGGCCGCTACCTTACAGCAGCTTGAATCTTTTCACCTGCATTGCGTTATTGTTGACGATGGCAGCCAAAAAGAAACCGCCAGTGAGTTAGACAGACTCAGTCAGCAATATGACTGGGTAACGCTGGTTCGACACCCTCATAACAAAGGGAAAGGCGGAGCAGTACTCAGCGCATTAAAAGAAGCGCAACGTCAGAAATACAGCCACGGCATACAGATTGATGCTGATGGACAACATCATCTGGAAGACATTCCCAAACTGTTGGCTGAAGCACAACAATATCCTGACCAACTGATTTCTGGTCAGCCCATTTACGATGACAGCGTGCCTAAGTCCCGGCTTTATTCCCGCTACATTACCCACGTTTGGGTGTGGATTGAGACACTGTCGCTATCTATTCGCGATAGCATGTGCGGATTTCGCGCCTACCCGGTAGATGTTGTTTTGGCTTTGGCGGATAAAGTCCCCCTTGGGCAGCGGATGGATTTTGATACTGAAATCATGGTGCGGCTCTACTGGCAAGGCACTCAATCCCGTTTTATTCCAACCAAAGTCATTTATCCTGAAGATGGTTTGTCTCATTTTGATGTCTGGCGCGACAACCTGCGAATTTCGTGGATGCATACCCGACTATTTCTTTCTATGTTACCCAGAATGCCGTCACTGATAATGCGACATTTCACAGCAGAAACTCACTGGTCGCGCACCAGTGAGCGTAAAGGCTTGTGGGGTATTCGCCTGATGGTAAAAACCTATCGCCTGTTTGGTCGACGGGCATTTAATCTTCTGCTGTATCCGGTTATTGGTTTTTACTGGCTAACAGGGAATCAACAGCGCAAAGCTTCAGAACACTATCTGCATCAGCTAAAAAAATATGCAGCACAACAGAATCATCCGCTACCACCTCACCTCAGCAGCTATCGCCACTTTATGCGCTTTGGTGAAGCCATGCTGGACAAACTGGCCTGTTGGTTAGGTGATATTAAGCTGGATCAGGTCGATTTCCCGGACAAAAATGAGTGCATGAACCAAATGGCAGCTCAACAGGGCACCCTGATCCTTGGTTCACATCTGGGCGATTTAGAAGTTTGCAGGGCTCTGGGCGAACTCTCCTTTGATTTAAAAATTAATGCGCTGGTGTTCACTCAGCACGCTGAGCGTTTCAACCAGGTGATGCAAGAAATTAATCCCGCATCCAATATCAATCTGATTCAGGTCAGTCATTGGGGCCCGGAAGTTGCCATTTTGCTAAAACAAAAACTGGATGCCGGAGAATGGGTCGCCATCGTGGGAGATCGCACGCCGGTCAGTCAATATCATCGGGAAAGTGAGCAGCGCATTGTTTGGGCCGACTTTTTAGGGAAGCCGGCCCCCTTTCCTCAGGGACCTTTTATTTTAGCGTCTGTATTGCGCTGTCCGGTATATCTCATGTTTGGCCTGAAACCTGAAGGTCAATTCTCTATCCATTTTGAAAAATTTGCTGACCCGTTAATTCTGCCACGAGAAAACCGCCAGCAAGCGATTCAGGAAACCGTTGAACGCTACGCAAAACGGCTGGAACACTACAGTCTGATATCACCATTAGACTGGTTTAACTTTTATCAATTCTGGCAGTTAAACTCGCCAGAAAAAAAGTCAGGTGATAATCATGAATCTTAACTCCGACCCTCGCTTATCCGTCGATATTGAACTGACGGTACCCTTTCATGATGTAGACTCCATGCATGTGGTCTGGCACGGTAACTACTTCCGTTATTTTGAAGTAGCGCGGGAAGCCTTACTAAAACAGTTTGATTACGGTTATCGACAAATGAGCGATTCCGGCTATGCCTGGCCGGTTATTGACACCCGGGTGAAATACATTGCTCCGGCCTGTTTTGAACAGAAAATCCGGGTCAACGCCCGCCTGACAGAATATGAAAATCGCCTGCGTATTGACTACCTCATTGTTGATGTGGCCAGCGGTAAAAAATTAACCAAGGGCTACACCATTCAGGTTGCGGTTAATCAACAAAATGGTGAAATGTGTTTCGTCAGCCCTTCCATACTGTTTGATAAATTAGGTGTTCAGCCATGAACTGCTTTTTCCGGTTACTCGCTTCATTGATTACCGGCACCTCCCTGTTGCTAAGTCAGGCGGCATCAGCGGTAACCCTTGATGATTTACAGCAGCGCTTCAGTCATCAACCCGTTCTGCGTGCCCAATTTGAACAACAACGCACCATTAGCGGCATGTCTCAACCGCTGAAATCCAACGGTAACGTTCTGATTGCACAAGCACATGGATTAATCTGGAATCAAACCAAACCTTTTCCTCTGGTGCTGATGATGAACGAAAGCAGAATGGAACAGCGTATGGCGGGTCAACCGCCTCAGGTGATTACTGCAGATAGCAATCCACAAATGTTTCGTTTTAACTCTATCCTGACCGCCCTTTTCCATGCGGACCGCAAAGCACTGGAGCAAAACTTTAACCTACAGTTTAGCGATCTTGGCAAAGGCAGCTGGCAGCTGGTCTTGCAACCTTCCACGACACCGCTCGATAAGTTATTTCGCCAAATTACGCTTAATGGTTCTGAGTTTCTGAATGAGATCCAAATTAATGATCTGCAAGGCGACAGTACCCATATTCGATTCTTTGACCAAACCACAGCCCCCACGGTATTAACTCCAGATGAAGAACACCATTTTTCGTCCTGAGATACATCGCCGCATTGCATACGCCTGGGCGATTGGCGTTATTGCGTTACTGATCGCGCTGATGGTGGTTTTGCCCAACAGTCGCCTGAACAGTAGTGTTATGGCCCTGCTGCCTAAAGAACATATTGAAAATATTCCTCCTGCGCTGGAAGAGGGATTTAACCAACGTTTAGACCGCCAGTTAGTCTGGTTAATCAGCCCGCTACAGCCCGACGATCAGGCTCCCGCTCTTTGGTGGCAACAGCAATTAAAACAGATGACTGCCTTTAGCAGTACATCAGGCCAGATGAGCCCTGACCATCAACAACAATGGGGGAAATTCTTTTTTGATAATCGTTATTCCCTGTTGGATAGCGCAACCCGGCAGCGCCTGACGGGTGATGCTTCGTCCCAATCTGACTGGATTCTGAGCCAGATCTACTCACCGTTTTCCGGCATTAGCGCCAAAGAGTTGAGTAACGATCCGCTGCTGACCATACGTTCAGCCCAGATGACCCAGCAGCAAAATAACCGAACCTTGCAATTAAATAATGGCTGGCTAACCAGCAAAGACCCACAGGGTAGAGTCTGGTATTTATTACATGGTGAACTGAAGACCTCGTCTTATGATATTCAAAGCGCCCGCCAGACCGTTGAAAAACTGGACCAGCTAAAACAGCAGATCGCGCAAAAATGGCCGGGCACCCAAGTATTACAGAGAGGAACCCTGTTTTATAGCGACTACGCCAGCCAGCAAGCCCAGCAGGATATTTCCACCATTGGTAGCGTCTCTGGTTTAGGGATTATTATTCTCATTCTGCTGGTTTTTCGTTCGCTAAAACCACTGTGGCTTACGCTGTTATCATTGACTATTGGCGCTATTAGCGGAAGCGTTGCGGTATTTATTCTGTTTGGTGAAGTACATGTGATGACGCTGGTGATGAGCACCAGCGTAGTGGGAATTTCTATTGATTATGCACTGCATTACTTAACTGAACGTATGGTGCATGGTGAAGATGAATCGGCCCTCATCAGTATGAAAAAGCTTTTCCCGGCGTTATTACTGGCGGTAATTTCCAGCTCGATCGCTTACCTTTTGCTATTTATCGCACCATTCCCTGGTTTACAGCAGTTGGCTATATTTGCCGCGGCCGGGTTAACCGGAGCATTCTTAACCGTTATCTGCTGGTATCCGTGGCTTTCCCGCCGTCTTCCGGTTCGTAAAACCCTGCGCCTTGGCTTTATCCACCGTTGGCTTTTCTACTGGCAAAACGGCAAGGCTTTCCGTATTGGTATCCCTCTGATTGCTTTATTGATTAGCGTGGCCGGTTTGGTTCAGCTAAAAACCGATGACGACATTCGTAAACTGCAAACTCTTCCTCCTGAGTTCCAGCAGCAAGAACGCCAGATTGCCGCACTAACCGGACAGCACAGCGATCAGAAGTGGTTTATGGTTTATGGCGAATCGCCAGAGCAGACTTTACAACGACTGGAATCATTAGAAAGCGCACTGGACTCGGCAAAACAGTCCGGCTGGCTCAATGGCTATCGGTTGCTTCCTTTTCCCTCGGAACAGCAGCAAAAAAAGAATATTGCTTTAATCAGGCAACAGGCACCGGAAATTATCCATCGACTACAACAGGCCGGTATCAACACCACACAACCCTCGTTTGAGCAGACAACGATTAAACCTCAGGATTGGCTTAATAGTGTTGCCAGTGAAGGATGGCGGCTACTCTGGCTCAGTCTGGATAATGGTCAGTCTGCTGTTCTGGTTCCGGTAGAGGGAGTTACCAACCCTGCGGCGTTGAAACAAATCGCCAGCAACCATAGTGGTACACACTGGGTAGATAAACATACCGAGTTCTCTACGCTATTTTCTGTCTATCGCCAGCATTTGACCACATTGCTTGGTATTTCAGTGTTAATCATTGGTGCACTGTTTTTATGGCGTTTTGGTCTCAAACAGGGTTTACGCTGTATCATTCCAACCATATTGTCATTAGGTATTGCTTTGGCCGTGCTTAGTCTGAGTGGGCAATCACTCAATCTGTTCTCTTTATTAGCCTTGATTCTGGTGCTGGGTATTGGCATTGATTACACACTATTTTTCAGTAATCCTGCCGGGACACCATCCACCTCCATGCTCTCTATTTTGCTGGCGGCATTAACCACCGAGCTAAGTTTTGGCCTGCTGGCTGCCAGTGGCACTCAGGCTATTTCAGGTTTTGGTCTGGTACTCAGTGGCGGGATCTTTGCCGCCTTCATTCTTTCACCGCTGGCGTTGCCAGAACGTACTAACCCCGGAAAAATATCATGAAAATAACAACAGGGATTATTACCACTTTCTTAATACTGCTGCTAAGCGGCTGTTCACTGAATCAGGATCAGAGTCATCCTCAAGCCTGGCTAAAGCGCGGTACCAAAGTCACATTGCCTGCGCCAACGTTGGCCTCTCCTCTGCATTATCAGCAACTACTGACCGCTACGGTTGAAGGAAAATCCCAGTCTATGCTGGTATTACTGGATGCTGACCAGGACAAGATCACGCTGGCGGCACTGTCTCCGGTGGGTATTCGGCTATTTAAACTGACTTATGATGCAACCGGTATCCATACCGAACAGTCCATTAGCCTTCCTCAACTTCCTCCGGCAGAGCAGGTATTAGCCGATATTATGTTGAGCTATTGGCCAATAGCTGACTGGCAAGCGCATTTGCCTGAAGGATGGCAGTTAAGTGACCAGCAAAACCAGCGAATACTCACGGATAACAAAGGCAATGTCATCAGCGAAATTCAATATCTGTCAGAGAATAATCGGCGTAAACCCGTGCTGATCACTCAGCACCATTTTGGCTATCAGATCAGCATTCAAAATGTGGATACCTCATCATGATCTATTTTTCTGCCGCCGGAATGGTGAACGCATTGGGCCATTCGCTGGAACAAATCAGCGAGAATCTGGCTCAGGGGAAATCCGGGCTTAAGCTTTCTACTGACTGGTTATTAAATCAGAACCCTACCTGGGTTGGTGAAGTTTGCGCACCATTACCGGAAGTGCCTGCTGAGCTGGTTGCGCATAATTCCAGAAACAACCGTCTGTTGATGGCCGCACTTGAACAACTCCGCCCGGAGCTGGATACCGCTATCAGCCAGTTTGGCTCAGATCGTATCGCCGTAGTGATGGGAACCAGTACCTCCGGCATACATGAAGGTGAACTGGCCATTGCCCATCAGCTTGCTAACGGAAAACTTCCCGATAGCTATTACTACCAACAGCAAGAGCTGGGCGATCCGGCTCAATTTCTGGCGGCCTTACTGTCGTTAAATGGCCCTGCCTATACGATTTCAACAGCCTGCTCCTCCAGCGTTCGTGCCATTATCAGCGGCTATCGATTAATTAAAGCCGGACTGGCTGATGCTGCGCTGGTTGGTGGGGCTGACAGCCTATGTCGAATGGCAATTAACGGCTTTAACAGCCTGGAATCTATATCCAGTCAACTCTGCCAGCCGTTCGCACAAGGACGAAACGGTATTAATATTGGCGAAAGCGCCGGATTAGTTTTGCTAACGCGCAATCCCGCCCGGATAGCGCTTTTAGGCATGGGAGAATCATCAGATGCCTGGCATATGTCCGCACCTCATCCGGAAGGGGAAGGGGCAGAAAAGGCCATGAGAATGGCGCTGGCGCAGGCAGAAATGACCCCGGAGCAAATTGGATATATTAACTTACATGGTACCGCAACACCGTTGAATGATGCCGCAGAAAGTAAAGCGGTTAACCGGCTTTTTGGTCATGCCACCCCCTGTAGCTCAACCAAGCACCTTACCGGACATACCCTCGGTGCGGCAGGCATTACTGAGGCAATCCTCAGCTGGTTAATTTTGGTCGGAGATCTCAATTTACCCATTCAGAACTTTTCAACATCGGCAAAAGACAGCACGCTTGCCGATATTAACCTGGTTACCTCATCACAAAAAATAACCAATAAAACAATTATTTCAAACTCATTTGCTTTTGGCGGGAATAACGCCTGTGTACTTCTGGGAGATGTTGGATGATGGAGTTTCAGCCCGCTGCATATTATCTACCCCATGAATCACCGATGGTGTTTCTGGAAAAGGTTTGTGCCGTTGACGATGACCATGCCATTTGTGAAGTGAAAGTCAGCACCGAAGGGATACTTTCTCCGTTTCTGAACGAGCATAAATCCCTGCCCGCCTGGTTTGCTATTGAAATGATGGCGCAAGCCATCGGCGTTTGGCGCGGATGGCACGGCATGAGAAAGAACGAAACGCCACGATTAGGTATGTTACTTGGCGCCCGGGGGCTTAAGTCAACGCTTCATGAATACCCATATAACAGCATATTACGTGTATCCGTCACCCGGCAATTACAGGATGAAAAGCTGGCCAGCTTTGACTGCTATCTGGAAATAAATGGCGAGCGGATAACTCAGGCCAGGCTGAATGTCTACCAACCTGACGATCGGGAATTAGCCCAGCTTATACAACCACCAACTTCAGAGGGAGCAACCGCATGATGCGTTCTGTTTTAGTCACCGGCGCAAGTAAAGGAATTGGGCAAGCCATTGCCCGCCGTCTGGCGCAGGACGGATTCACTATTGTGGTTCACTACCTGAGTGATAAAGCAGGTGCAGAGCAAACGCTGCAGCAAATCACTTCTGCGGGTGGCTGCGGTCGCTTAATCTGTTTTGATATCAGCGATCGTGAACAATGCCGCCAATAAATTGAACAAGATATTGAACAGCACGGTGCCTATTATGGCGTGGTGAATAATGCCGGTATTATTCGGGATGGTGCGTTTCCCGCGTTAACAGAAACCGACTGGGATGGCGTCATCCATACCAATCTGGATAGCTTCTATAACGTGATTCATCCCTGCGTTATACCGATGATAGGTTTACGTCAGGGTGGACGCATTATTACTCTTTCTTCCGTTTCAGGCATTACGGGAAATCGCGGTCAGGTAAACTACAGCGCTGCCAAAGCGGGTATAATTGGCGCCACCAAAGCGCTGGCTCTGGAGTTGGCAAAACGGAAAATCACCGTTAACTGTATTGCACCGGGGCTGATTGACACCGGTATTCTTGATATGGAACCGGCAGCGCTCGATGAAGCCATGCGCATGATTCCGCTCAAACGCATGGGAAACAGTGATGAAGTGGCCGGGTTGGCCAGTTATTTAATGTCTGACATTGCGGCTTATGTTACGCGTCAGGTGATATCAATAAATGGAGGTATGGTATGACGCGCAGAGTTGTCATCACAGGTATGGGTGGCGTAACCGCATTAGGCAATGACTGGCAGACTATCTCGCATCATTTGAAACAGAAAAAAAATGCCGTGCAGTTTATGCCGGAATGGCAAGAGTTCGAGGGGCTTAACACGCTGCTTGGCGCACCGATTAATGACTTCACGCTCCCGGAACACTATACCCGTAAAAAGATCCGCTCAATGGGAAGGGTTTCCCTCTTAGCCACCCGTGCAACAGAGCTGGCATTGGAACAATCCGGTTTATTAGGCCATGACGTTCTGAACAATGGCGATACCGGTATTGCTTATGGCTCTTCAACCGGTAGCACCAAACAGGTTGGTGAGTTTGGAACCATGCTAAACGATAAAAACGTTTACAGCATTACCGCCACAACCTACGTACAAATGATGCCTCACACAGCAGCGGTGAATACTGGCCTGTTTTTCGGCTTGCGCGGTCGGGTGATCCCAACCTCCAGCGCCTGTACTTCTGGCAGTCAGGCCATTGGCTATGCTTATGAAGCTATTCGTCATGGTTACCAAACCGTTATGGTTGCCGGTGGGGCGGAAGAACTCTGCCCTTCAGAAGCCGCGGTTTTTGATACCCTGTTTGCAACCAGTCAGATGAATGACAGTCCCAAGCTGTCGCCACGTCCTTTCGATACGCAACGTGATGGTCTGGTCATTGGTGAAGGGGCTGGTACTCTGATTTTAGAAGAGATGGAACATGCACTGGCGCGTGGAGCAAAAATTTATGGTGAAATTGTCGGCTTTGCCACCAATTGCGATGCATCGCATATTACTCAACCACGCAAAGAAACGATGCAAACTTGCATCGAACAGGCGCTAAAATCCGCTAACTTAACACCTGAAGATATCGATTATATTTCTGCACATGGTACTGCAACCGAGCGTGGTGATGTGGCAGAAAGTCTGGCCACAGAAGCTATTTTTGGCGATCGCACACCAATATCTTCGCTGAAAAGCTATTTTGGCCATACGCTGGGAGCCTGTGGAGCCCTTGAAGCCTGGTTGTCTATTGAGATGATGCAGGAGGGATGGTTTTCACCTACCATTAATCTGGAAACCCCTGACCCGGAGTGCGGTAAATTGGACTATATCGTTGATGATGGCCGATATATTAATGCCCAATATATTCAATCCAATAACTTTGCGTTTGGTGGCATCAATACCTCACTGATTATTAAACGCTGGTCGTAAAATATGAGTCTGCCCCCTGCCAACATTACCGTTGCCAAGCTGCGCCTGCCGAATGAGGAATGGTTACCAACTCGGCAATCGCGGCTTCCGCTATCCATACGGCAGCAAGGGGAACTGTTTAATCCTAAACGTCGACAGCAGTTTATTTCTGGCCGCTGGCTGCTGGCTGAACTGATGTTTCATCAACTTGGCTGGCTGGAACTGCCTGATATCGTTACTTCTGATAATGGGCGTCCTGTTTTTACCAATAGTGAATTACCTGATTTTAATATCAGCCACAGCGGTGAATACATTATGGTAGCGCTGGCGCAAAGCGGTCGAATTGGGCTGGATGTAGAGCACATCCGGCCGAGAAGAAAGCTAATGGAATTAGCACAGTACAGCTTTAGTGATGATGAATATCAGTGGCTGAAAAACTTACCTGAACCAAGACAAACCGACGGTTTTTGGCAGCTCTGGACGTTGAGAGAATCGGTACTAAAACTCTCAGCTAAAGGCGTCTGGCAGATGAAGCAGATTCAAATTAAGCCGCAGCAAAAAACGCTATTGGCCGACTTTCAGCCTGAGCTGTTTTGCGTTACCAGCCGCCATCAGGATATCGCCTGGGCCATCAGCACGAATTCAGCCGTTCAGCACATTCAAAGCTGGCTGGCAGACAGTGAAAAATGCATCCTTAGCCCAATGGAATTGCCGGAGTTAGTGGGATTCACTACACCAAAGTAAGCTAAAAATGCTATAACGAACCATTAGCAGAACAGACAGGGAATATTCAGCTTAATTATGGCACTCTCCACCGACGAACAAATTGCGCTGTTAGCAAATCTCGCCAGTCAAAACGTAATTACCGAGCAGGAAAGACGAAAAGCCATCGCCTGCCTGCTGTCCGGAACCGCCAACGGCTTTGACAGTGAATCCAGTGCTATCACCTGGTTATTGAATAACAAAATTATTGGTGCCCCACAGGCAGAGAGTACCCCTGAAGCACCGCCACAGGCAACTCCATCGGTCAGAGTCACTCAGCCAGAAAACAGCATTAGTCCCCAACAACAGCAGCATATCGATTTATTGACTCAGCTTCACAATACCGATTTTATTGATGACCAGCAGTTTGTTGATGCCCGTTCGCTGCTTTTGAGCCGTAATAACCTCAAATTCAATACCTCTTATCACCTTTTCTTATGGCTGGTAGAACAGGGAATTGCGCAAGAACAAGCTGACCACTCAGCAGCCCAACGTTCCATTCAGCAAGAAGCCAGTGAGCCCGTAGTGGTTCAACAGGCTCCACCAAGGTCTGCCAATCAGCCAAAGAAAAAGAGCGGGTTTATAAAGAGTAAGCTACTGCCGCTTATTCTCTTTTTCGTGTTCATTAGCTGGGTGAATAAATGCAGTAAGACAGATAACTCAGCCTCTGCTCCTCAACCAGTTGAATCTGTTGCTCCATTACCTGTGGCCGACATTCCTCCAGCGGCAGCAACGCCATCAGTCCGCTCAGAGCAATCCACATCCCCCGCCTCAGAACCCGTAGCCGTCGCAGCAAATTGCGATCATCCAATGATTGTTCAGAGCGTATTAAAGGCACTAAGAAAGCATTATGAGGAAAAGCACCCTTATGACAAAGTGCCTCAGTTTTCAGCAGGAAAAATTATTCAGACCAATAAGTCTGATGCTTTTCGCCTGTGCAATATGCGCATTGTGCCTTCCGATGGGGAATCTATTACTTACCAACTGAAACCCGGTAAAGATGTGAAAAGCGATGTCACCATGACCATCTCCAGCTTTCATGGATATGATGAGTAGAGTTACTTGATCAGAAAATAAAAATTACAGGAAAAATCAGAAATGTCAGATAGCACTCAACGGACAGAGTTACTTACCCGACTGTATGAACAAAACCTGATCACAGAAGACCAGTTAAGTAGGGCGAAGCTTTACCTACAGTTTATTTCCAATATTAGCTTTGACTCTCAGGATGGTGCTATCGACTGGCTGCTGGAAAATCGGATCATCAGCGAACGTCCGGTAACAAACGAACCTGTAATAGCACAAGAAACGGCTGAAGAAAGTCTACCCGAAGATATTCCTGAACAAGAAACTGCTGAAGAAAATCTGCCCGAGGATATTCCTGAACAAGCAGCGGTTGATGAAAGCCTGCCCGAGGATATTCCTGAACAAGCAGCGGTTGATGAAAGCCTGCCCGAGGATATTCCTGAACAAGAAGCGGTTGATGAAAGCCTGGCCGGGGATATTTCTGAACAAGATGCGGTTGAAGAAAGCCTGCCTGAGGATATTCCCGAACAAGAAGCGGTTGAAGAAAGTCAGCCCGAAGATATTCCTGAACAAGAAGCGGTCGAAGAAAATCAGCCTGAGGATATTCCTGAACAAGAGACTGTTGAAGAAAGCCTGCCCGAGGATATTCCTGAACAAGAAGCGGTTGAAGAAAACCAGCCTGAAAATATTCCTGAACAGATCGCCTCTAATGCTGAAATCATCATTGAAACAGTACCCAGTGAATCCGTAGCGAATAACGATGACCAACCAGAATCACTAAATATAGAACACGATGAAATATCGTCTACCGATAGCGATGTGCTGGAAATGTTAATGCTGTTGTACTATTCCGGCATTCTTAATGAACGCACGATAAAAAGAGCTAAGACAGTACTTTCTCAACACCCTGATATTCATTTTAAAGACAGCGATGAGTTACTGGCGTGGCTTGAGAAACGCGAACTGGTAAAGAAACCACCAACCAACTTACCACAAAAGAAAAAAGCCCCTAAAACCAAACAATATGTTACTCCTCCCAAAAGTACGGTAAAACTGCCACCATCAACGCCCCCAGCGCCAGTTAATGCCAAAAAAACGAATAGTGGAGGATGCCTTAAAAAACTGCTGATTCTTGTCGTTGCCGCCATCATTGTTATTATTTATTTCACGCAGTCAGAAGCACCGGACTGCAATAATATTAAAATTGTTCAGCAGCTAAACCAAAGCCTTAATATTACTGATGGTACAAAATCACCATCCAAAAACAACAGACTCCAGAAAATCATGGGGCAGCCAACTTTTTACCGCCTCAATTCAATAACCGAAATGAACCAAACTACGTATAACGATGAGTCTCGCGTACGCAGTTGCACTGCATCAGTAACCTACAAAGCAACGGGCAAAGATAAAACCGCTACTGATATTGTTGAAGAATTTAGCTATCAGGTTGCTCCAACCAGCAAAGACGATTTCACGGTAATCATTGAAGATAGAGCCAAAATCACAAGAAAAGTGAATGGTGAAAATGCCTATTACAATATGTTGCATGAAAAAGAACAGGGGATAAAAATCGCTTTTCTGGCTGGTCTTATGCAGTTAGATAAAATTATTAGTGGGGGTAAAACCAGTCAATACATTGTTTCCATGCCTGAAAAAGTAACATGGATTAAACCCATTGGTGAATGTCAGGTAACTAAAGACCCCTACTATATATGTCCACTTTCCGTTGGTTATAACGATGGTTTGATTAGTCGGCTGCTCGATGATGAAAAAAAGGACAAAGAGCTGGAATTACATATAGAGATGCCAGTCATTAAAAAGGATGATAAATGGTATCCAACCAATGGGTTCTTCAGCGTGTTTCTGACCGCTTATCGGGAAGCTCGTCAGGCTGTCGGTGAAGAAAACGAAACAGAATCACCTTCCCCTCCAGCGGCTCAGTCTCATTAACCGTCTTAGTCACTAATTAATGCCAGGAATCCCATGAGATTCCTGGCATTACTCCTACTTAATCTGCTCTATCCAATAACTATCTGAGATACCAATTATTGTCATCACCTGTCAGCATTATAAACTGACAGCCAACCTTTATTTATTTCACCAAATTATTATCAATTAATTTATATACTGTCCAAAACTAGACAGGTAATTTTGCTATTCAATAATAATTACTCATACCTATCCATTAAAAGACACCAACAATAAACACCACCATTCAAACAACACCTAACCAGAAATATCAAAGAGCATTTACTTGATATTTAAAATTAAATAAAACTTTAATTAAATTTACAATTACAATTACAATTACAATTACAATTACAATTACAATTACAATTACAATTACAAAAATAAAAACAATAAAAATCAACCAATTATCTAAATCAATATAATTTAATTTATTTACATTACTATCAAAAAATAATATTTAAAAAAATAAAAAACAACATTATTAAAACAGAAAATAAAATCAAAAACCTTCTTATAAATTACCCATCCATTATCGGACAGCGAAAATAAAAAACAACACAACTATTATATCCCCACACCCCGGATAAATGACGCGAAAAACAAATATGTTGTTCGCGTTTGCTGCATCTAAAAATGATAACAACACATCATTATCAGATAACCACTAATTTCGGGTAAACGAACAAAGTCTAACGGAGCTATCCACATGAGTAAGAACGCCAGTTTATTAGTGAATTCAGGAAACAGTACCTCTCAAGTAATTTCTCTTAATGCCCAAAAAACTATCAAGATTAAAATCCAGCCTGGAAGTAAATATGTTCTCAAAAATGAAGATGATAACTTTGCACCAGAGAACATAACGCTCCAACGCAATGGCGATAACTTAAATATCATTCTTGAAGGTGATTCAAACCCGGCAATTGTTATTGAAGATTACTACGCTACAGGCAATGACCAAGCCTTACTGGGTATGGCTGAAGACGGTCAACTGTATGCTTATATGGTAACGGATGGTTCTGCTGAAGGTTATTTGCTTGAAGATGGCAGCCTGGCACCGGCAGCGCTGGCTGGTACATCATTGGGCGATGGCTCTTACCTGTTTGCCAATACCGAAACTGAAGACGATAACAACCTGATGGCTTTATGGCCATGGTTCCTGGGTGCAGCCGTAGCAGGGATCGCAGGCGGTGCCATTTACAATCATAACAAGCACCATAATAAAGGTTCATCTACACCAGAAGCGTCTCCTGAACAATCTGTTGCAGAGCCAAAAGTTGCTGCGGTACCAACCTTGAGTGGCGCAACAGATATGACCGGTACCATTACTGGCCCTATCAGTTATGGCTCTTCTACTGACGAAAAAAATCCAATCATCTATGGTACTGGTGAAGCTGGTAATACCATCACTATTTACGATAATGGTATCGCTATCGGTACTGCAATTGTAAACGCCGATGGCACCTGGAACTTCAAACCAGAAACCGCACTAAAAGATGGCGATCACAAGATTACCGTTACTCAAACCGAGCCATCAGGCTCAATCAGTGCTCCCTCTGATGATTTCTCATTTATCGTTGATACCATAGCCCCGCTAAGACCATTATTTGGCGATATCATTGATAATGTTGGTGATATTCAAGGCCCGATTGCTAATGGTGCAACCACTGATGATGCACGTCCTGAAATTACTGGTACCGGCGAGCCCGGCAATACCGTCACTATTTTCATTAATGGTGAGGAAGTAGGTAAAGCTATCATCGACAGTAACGGAAACTGGACCTGGACGCCGGAAACGGATTTAGCCGATGGTCATTATCAAGTAACCATCACAGAAACAGATATAGCAGGTAATGTTAGCCCGCTTTCACCAACATTTGACTTTAATATTGATACTTCGGTTCCGGTTGTAGTTGATGTGGATAATACGCCTCCAGCTAAACCGGAAGCACCAACCGCCACTGACAATGTCGGTGATACCACCGGTGCTATCGAGCCGGGCAGTAAAACCGATGACGCTACGCCAACCTTTAACGGTGAAGGCGATGCCGGCGACACCATTATCATCAAGGATGGTGACGAAATCATTGGTTCGGTGATTGTTGATGAAGACGGCAAATGGGAATGGACCCCGGAAACTGACCTGAGCGAAGGCGATCACAGCATTACCGTTATCGAGAAAGACGAAGCGGGTAACGAAAGCGCACCGTCTGATGCGATTGAGTTTAATGTCGACACGGTAGCGCCAGCTAAACCAGAAATCCCAACCGCCACCGATAATGTGGGCGACACCACCGGTGCCATTGAGCCGGGCAGCAAAACCGACGACGCCACCCCAACCTTTAACGGTGAAGGCGATGCCGGTGACATTATCATCATCAAGGATGGTGACGAGGTTATCGGTTCAACCGTGGTGGACGAAGACGGCAAATGGGAATGGACCCCGGAAACTGACCTGAGCGAAGGCGATCACAGCATTACCATTATCGAGAAAGACGAAGCGGGTAACGAAAGCGCGCCGTCTGATGCGATTGAGTTTACCGTCGACACCATTGCCCCGGCCAAGCCGGAAGCACCAACCGCCACTGATAACGTGGGCGACACTACCGGTGCCATTGAGCCGGGCAGCAAAACCGACGACGCCACGCCAACCTTTAACGGTGAAGGCGACGCCGGTGACACCATTATCATCAAGGATGGTGATAAAATCATTGGTTCAGTTATCGTTGATCAAGACGGCAAGTGGGAATGGACCCCGGAAACTGACCTGAGCGAAGGTGAGCACAGCATTACCATCATCGAAAAAGATGAAGCGGGTAATGAAAGTGCGCCGTCTGATGCGATTGAGTTTACTGTCGACACCATTGCCCCAGCCAAACCAGAAATCCCAACCGCCACCGATAACGTGGGTGACACCACTGGTGCTATCGAGCCGGGCAGCAAAACCGACGACGCCACCCCAACCTTTAACGGCGGCGGTGAGCCGGGCGACACCATTATTATCAAGGACGGTGATGAAATCATTGGCTCAGTCATCGTGGATGAAGACGGCAAGTGGGAATGGACGCCGGAAACCGAGCTGAGCGAAGGTGAGCACAGCATTACCATCATCGAAAAAGATGAAGCCGGTAATGAAAGTGAACCGTCTGATGCGATTGAGTTTACCGTGGATACTATTGCCCCGGCTCTGGCTAATGTCAGTATCACCGACAACGTCGGTGCCGTTACCGGCTCCCTGAAAGATGGCGATATCACCGATGACAACACCCCGACCTTCAGCGGTCAGGCCGAAGCCAACGGTATGGTTATCATCTATAACGGTGACGACGTGATTGGCTCAGCTAAAGCCGATGCCAACGGTGACTGGACATTTACTCCGGATACGCTGGCTGACGGTGACTATCAGTTCACCACCACCGTAACCGACCAGGCCGGCAATACCAGCGAAACAACTCCGGTAGTCCATATCACCATCGATACCAGCGTAATTGAAGTGACCATCAGTAAACTGGTGGATAACGTGGGTGATATCACCGGCGATATCAAAACCAATGGTGTGACCGACGATGCCCGTCCGGAAATTATCGGTGAAGGTAAAGCCGACAGCATTATTAATGTGTATGACGGTGAAACCCTGCTGGGCTCCACCACCGTAGATAACGAAGGACACTGGAGTTTCACACCGACCACCGATCTGAGTGAAGGTGAGCACAGCATTACCGCCACCGCGACAGGTAAAGCCGGTAACATCAGCGAGCCAACCACAGCCTTCACCTTTACCGTGGACACGGTTGCGCCGGCCAAACCGGACGCACCAACGACTACCGACAATGTAGGTGATACCACCGGCGCTATCGAGCCGGGTAGCAAAACCGACGATGCTACGCCAACCTTTAACGGTGAAGGCGATGCCGGTGACACCATCATCATCAAGGACGGCGATCAGGTTATCGGTTCAACCGTCGTCGACGCAGACGGCAAATGGGAATGGACCCCGGAAACCGACCTGAGTGAAGGCGATCACAGCATTACCGTTATCGAGAAAGACGAAGCCGGTAATGAAAGTGAGCCATCTGATCCGATTGAGTTTACCGTCGACACCATCGCACCGGCTAAACCGGAAGCACCAACAGCTACCGATAACGTGGGCGACACCACCGGTGCCATTGAGCCGGGCAGCAAAACCGATGATGCAACGCCAACCTTTAACGGCGGCGGTGAGCCGGGCGACACCATTATTATCAAGGACGGTGATGAAATCATTGGTTCGGTGATTGTGGACGAAGACGGCAAATGGGAATGGACCCCGGAAACTGAGCTGAGCGAAGGTGAACACAGCATTACCATCATCGAGAAAGATGAAGCCGGTAACGAAAGTGAGCCATCTGATGCGATTGAATTTACTGTGGATACTGTGGCGCCAGCTAAACCAGAGGCACCAACCGCCACTGACAATGTCGGTGACACCACCGGCGCTATCGAGCCGGGCAGCAAAACCGACGACGCCACCCCGACCTTTAACGGCGAAGGCGATGCCGGTGACATTATCATCATCAAGGATGGCGATCAGGTTATCGGTTCAACCGTCGTCGACGCAGACGGCAAGTGGGAATGGACCCCGGAAACTAACCTGGCAGAAGGTGATCACAGCATTACCGTTATTGAGAAAGATGAAGCGGGCAATGAAAGCGTACCGTCTGACCCGATCGAGTTTACTGTCGACACCATTGCCCCGGCCAAACCAGAGGCACCAACGGCAACGGATAACGTGGGCGACACCACCGGTGCCATCGAGCCGGGCAGCAAAACCGACGACGCCACCCCGACCTTTAACGGCGAAGGCGATGCCGGTGACATTATCATCATCAAGGATGGCGATCAGGTTATCGGTTCAACCGTGGTCGACGCAGACGGCAAGTGGGAATGGACCCCGGAAACCGACCTGAGCGAAGGCGATCACAGCATTACCGTTATCGAGAAAGACGAAGCGGGCAATGAAAGCGTACCGTCTGACCCGATCGAGTTTACTGTCGACACCATTGCCCCGGCCAAACCAGAGGCACCAACCGCCACCGATAATGTCGGCGACACCACCGGCGCTATCGAACCGGGCAGCAAAACCGACGACGCCACACCAACCTTTAACGGCGAAGGCGACGCCGGCGACACCATCATCATTAAGGATGGCGATCAGGTTATCGGTTCAACCGTCGTCGACGCAGACGGCAAGTGGGAATGGACCCCGGAAACCGACCTGAGCGAAGGCGATCACAGCATTACCGTTATCGAGAAAGACGAAGCGGGTAATGAAAGCGTACCGTCTGACCCGATCGAGTTTACTGTCGATACCATTGCACCAGCTCAGGCTAATGTAAGCATCATCGACAACGTGGGTGCCGTTACCGGTGCACTGAAAGATGGCGATATTACCGATGACAACACCCCGACTTTCAGCGGTCAGGCGGAAGCCAACGGTATGGTTATCATCTATAACGGTGACGACGTGATTGGCTCAGTTAAAGCCGATGACAACGGTAACTGGACATTTACTCCGGATACGCTGGCTGACGGTGACTATCAATTCACCACCACGGTTACCGATACCGCCGGCAATACCGGTGAAACTTCTGCCATCGTGCATATCACCATCGATACCAGCGCAGTTGCTGTGACCATCACTAAGCTGGTGGATAACGTGGGTGATATCACTGGCGATATCAAAGCTAACGACATCACCGACGATGCCCGTCCGGAAATCATTGGTAAAGGCAAAGCCGACAGTACTATCAATGTGTATGACGGTGAAACCTTACTGGGTTCAACAACAACGAATGAACAAGGTAACTGGAGCTTTACACCAATCACAGACCTGAGCGAAGGTGAACATAGCATTATTGCTACCGCCACCGACAAAGCCGGTAACGTCAGTGCGCCAACAGATGCCTTCACCTTTACCGTGGATACCGTAGCGCCATTACTACCAACTATTGAATCAGCAGAAGACAATGTAGGTATTATTACTGGCCCTATGAGTAGCGGTAGCTTTACGGATGATTCGACACCAACACTGAGCGGTAAAGCGGAGAAAGGCAGCACTGTTAACGTATATGATGGCGAAACCCTGTTGGGTAGCACCACCGCAGACAGCAACGGCAAGTGGTCCTTCACTACTGAAGCCCTGGCTGAAGGTGAGCACAAGTTCCACGTTACCGCTACTGATACCGCAGGCAACGTCAGCGATAAATCTACCGATTTTGTACTGACCATGGACTTCACCAGCCCGGATAGTAGCCTGCTGGCTATCACCGGTGTTAATGATACCGTAGGTGCTTACACCGGTAACATTGAGTCTGGTAACACTACCGACGACAGCCGTCCAACCATCAGTGGTACCGGTACTTCCGGTGACACTATCATTGTGTATACCAAAGACAGCAGTGGTAGCCATGAAATTGGTCGTACGGAAGTAGATTTTGAAGGTAAATGGAACCTGCAACCAGCTACAGCCCTGAAAGAAGGTGAAAACGAGTTCACCGCAGTAGAAATAGATCCGGTAGGTAATATTACCGATCCAAGCGATAAGTACAGCATCACTCTGGATACCTCAATACCTGAAGTTCCAGTATTGGAATCCGTCAATGATAACGTGGGTAGTATCACCGGTGACCTGAACAAAGGTGATTTTACCGATGACAACACACCAACGTTCACGGGTACTGGTGCTAAAAACGGTATCGTCACTCTTTATAACGATGGCGTAGAAATCGGTACGGCTAAGGTTGATGCTGATGGTAAGTGGTCATTCACTCCGGCAACAGCGCTGACTGATGGTGAGTATAAGATAACCGTTGATACTACCAACACAGTAGGCCAGATCAGCGATAAGACTGATATGTTCAACTTTGTGGTGGATACCACTGCGCCGGGAGCAGCCACCGATCTGGCGATTACCGACAACGTCGGTGCTGTCACCGGCGCCCTGAAAGATGGCGACACCACCGATGACAACACACCGACCTTCAGCGGTCAGGCAGAAGCCAACGGGATGGTTATCATCTATAACGGTGATGAGGTGATTGGCTCGGCTAAAGCCGATACCAACGGTGACTGGACATTTACACCTGATGCGCTGGCAGACGGTGACTATCAGTTCACCACTACCGTGACTGATGCCGCTGGTAATACTGGTGCAGCTTCTGCCACCGTGCATATCACCATTGATACCAGTGTTGTCACTGTAGCCATCACTAAACTGGTGGATAACGTGGGTGATATTACCGGTGATATCAAAGCTAACGACTTCACCGACGATACGCGTCCGGAAATCATTGGTGAAGGTAAAGCCGACAGCGTCATCAAAGTATACGACGGTGAAACCCTACTGGGTTCCACCACTGTAGATGCCGAAGGTAACTGGAGTTTCACACCAGCTACCGATCTGAGCGAAGGGGCACACAGCATTACTGCTACTGCAACCGACAAAGCCGGTAACGTCAGTGCGCCAACAGATGCCTTCACCTTTACCGTGGATACCGTGGCACCAACCACACCAACCATCGATTCGGCTGAAGATAACGTAGGTGATGTACAAGGCACATTAACCAGCAACAGTTCTACTGATGACACCACACCGGCACTGAGCGGTACAGCCGAGAAAAACAGTACGGTTAATGTGTATGAAGGTGAGACCCTGCTGGGCAGCATCACCGCCGACAGCAACGGCAAGTGGACTTTCACTACTGAAGCCCTGGCCGAAGGTGAGTATACGTTCCACGTCACTGCCACCGATGCCGCTGGTAACACCAGCCAACCGTCAAATGACTTTGTACTGGATATCGACTTTACCGCTCCGGGTATCACCACCAATCTGGCAATTACCGACAACGTCGGTGCTGTCACCGGCGCCCTGAAAGATGGCGACACCACCGATGACAACACCCCGACCTTCAGCGGTCAGGCAGAAGCCAACGGGATGGTTATCATCTATAACGGTGATGAGGTGATTGGCTCGACCAAAGCTAATGCCAGCGGTGACTGGACATTCACCCCGGACACTCTGACAGACGGTGACTATCAGTTCACCACCACTGTCACTGATGCCGCTGGTAATACCGGTGAAGCTTCTACTACCGTGAATATCACCATTGATACCAGTATCGTCACAGTAACCATCACTAAACTGGTGGATAACGTCGGAGACATTACCGGTGATATCAAAACTAACGACATCACCGATGATGCCCGTCCGGAAATCATTGGTGAAGGTAAAGCTGGTAGCGTCATCAACGTCTACGATGGTGAAACTCTGCTGGGTTCAACGACAGCAGATGCCGAAGGCCACTGGAGCTTCACGCCAGCCTCTGATTTAAGTGAAGGAGAGCACAGCATTACGGCCACCGCCACCGACAAAGCCGGTAACACCAGCGAACCAACCACCGCCTTCACCTTTATCGTGGACACCGTGGCACCAACCGCGCCAATCATCGATTCGGCTGAAGATAACGTGGGCGAAATTCAGGGAACATTAACCAGCAACAGTTCTACCGATGACGCTACGCCAACCCTGAACGGTACTGCCGAGAAGAACAGTACAGTTAACCTATATGATGGTGAGACTCTGCTGGGCACCACCACCACAGACAACAACGGCAAGTGGACTTTCACTACCGATACCCTGACTGAAGGTAAGCATACGTTCCACGTCACTGCCACCGATGCCGCCGGTAACGTCAGCCAACCGTCTAATAACTTTGTACTGACCATGGACTTCACTGCCCCGGATGCCAGCAAACTGGCTATCACCGGAGTGGATGACCAAACCGGTATCGTCACGGGTAATGTTAAATCCGGTGATATTACCGATGAGACTCGTCCAACCATCAGCGGTACCGGTACTGCCGGTGACACTATCATTGTGTACACCACTGATAGCGCAGATAAGCACATTATTGGTAGCACAACGGTAGATGCCGAAGGTAATTGGAATCTGAAACCGGCTGAAGCACTGGTTCAAGGTGAAAATAAATTTACTGCTGTAGAAATGGATCCTGTGGGTAACCTCACTGACCCATGTAAACCATACACTATTATTTTGGATACCTTTGTATCAGACGCTAAAGTCACTATTACTGAGATTTCTGATGACCGTGGCGGCTCAAGTACAGACTTTATTACCAACGATAATACGCTGTTAATTAGCGGTACTCTGGATAAAGCCCTTCTGTCTGATGAAACGGTAGAAATCACATTGGATGATGGTAAAACCTGGACTAAAGCAACAACACTCACCGATACAGGATGGACCGTTGACCTGCAAAGTACTGAACTGGACGCTGGGGATTACATCATCAAAGCCCGAGTAGTAGATACTGCCGGTAACATTGGTAGCACAGATAACCATGCGTTAACTATCGCACTGGAAGGCCGTGATATGAACGGTCTGAACACAACGGCGAAGATATCTACTGATACCAGCCATGGTCTGGTGAGTGGCGACATCTTCAGCCACAGTGCAACAATTACCAATACCGATATGGTGACTCGTGACAGTAATGTAACCGTCAGCGGTACCTTAAGTGCAGCACTGCTAACAGGTGAAAAACTACAGATCTCGCTGGATAACGGTGTGACCTGGGCAACAATCACCATGAGCGGTAATAACTGGAGCTACGTATTGCCTGAAGTGTCAGTAGACACGACTTACAACTACAAGCTACAGGTTATTGATAATGCAGGTAACGTAGGTAAAAACACGGCGTTTGCCGAAAACTACAAAGTAGTCATTGACCTGACAGTGCCAGATGCTCTGACAGCTGCTCCGGATATTGCTACCCATGTCAGCACCAAAGATTCGTTCACTTTCGACAGTAGCCATTACGGTTCTGTCGAGGCTGGTACTATTGTTGCCCTGGTTAGTGATGAAAACGGCAACGGTAGCTATCAGGAGGGCCTGGATCAGGTACTGGGTTTTGCTAAAGCAAATGCAGACGGCAGTTGGAGTCTGACTACTTCCCTACCTGCCGGGGCACATAACCTGGCGTTTATGGTGTGGGATGAAGCGGGTAACCATTCCAGTATGGGTGCCAGCACCAGCGTCGGGGTAACTGACGGTGAAGGTAGCTTACTGATTGCTCAATCATGGGGTGGTACCACTGACGCCGATGGACGTGGCCTTAACTCTGCCGCCGTAACTATCAGCCAGGACGGTTTATGGTCATTCTTCCAAAGCGTACGCGGCACTTCAGGTACAACTACTGCTAACGCCGGTCGTGTGTATACCGCCACCGATCAGGAGAACTACAACTCTACTTATCTGGCACAACCATCCACCTCTAATGGTGCTGGCTATAACGTCGATGATGCCTCCTATAGTCGCTACATTAACTCGGCGGTATTTGCAGATATCAACCGTGATGGTTACACCGATGTCATGTCACAGGTTAGTTCATACGGTAATGGTGGTCGTACTGCTTACTGGATGCAAAATGCTGACGGTTCCTTCTCGCCGAAGGCAGTGGATCAGGGAACGCTGAATCATCTGGGTGGCGTGATTGCCTATGACCGTGAAGGTGATGGCTATCTGGACTTTGTACTGGCTGACTCCGAGTCAGACTCCATTTCATTCCTGAAGAATGTTAACGGAGTACTGTCTTACGAACAGGCATCAGGCTTCTCTACCGGTCATCCTGGTGGAGCTATCCCGGCAGCCCTGAGCATTATGCACGAAGTGGGTGCTGTGGATATTGATAACAACGGTACCGTAGATATTACCGCACACGTTGACTACAACGGAGCCGGAGTCAACGCAGGTAACGGTTCTCGTGGTCTGGGTATTCTGTATAACGAACTAACTGGTACAGGAAAAACTAACTTCGGTACTGTTGGTTACTATGCCAACGTGTTTTCTAACGATGGTGCAGATGACTACGGTAACCTGTCTATCTCCATGACCTATGCTGACTATAATGGCGACGGCTGGCTGGATCTGTTCTTAAGTCGTGGTACTAAAGGCGGCGCTAACAGTGATGAAAGTCGTATCTATCTGAATGATGGTACCGGTAAGTTGATGGCAACGGATGCACAGGCGCTGTGGTTCGGTGACAAGCAAGTTGGTGGTACATCACTAGCAGTAGACTGGAACCACGACGGTAAGATGGACATTATCGAAGTTCAGCGTTCTGGCATAAGTGGTAGCCCAATGTTGTACACCAACAACGGCACTAACGTCTGGGGAGCGAACGCAGTTAGCCTGACGGGTAGCACCAAGTTTGACAATATTACCGGTGCTGTAGCGCTAGACTACGACTGGGATGGTTCAATGGACCTGGTGTTATACCGCTCCGGCAGCGATGCCGGTGTAGTATCCAGCACCAACTCGGCTCCAACACTGTTAGTGAAAAATACCAACATCGCAGCAGATGGCACCAGCCTGCAGATTCGTATTGTTGACGGTAATGGTATCAATACTTTCTACAGCAACACCGTCAAATTGTATAACTCTGCGGGTGTATGTGTAGCAACCCAATTGATTAACCCACAGGCTTCCGGTTCTAGTAACAGTATGGGTCTGGTGAGCTTCTTCGGATTAGATCCAAATGAAGTGTACTCAGTGCAACTGCTACGTATCACTAACGGAGTCACTGACCATGTAGGCGCTACTTCCAGTATTGGTGGTTATACCAACAATACGGTTAACCTGAACTGGGGTGGTCTGACTACCGGTAAGTCACACGATGCCTACGTACTGACAGCGGAAAGTACTGATGCCGTCAACAATACTACAGGCACCGCGGGTATTATCGGTACTGGCTATAACGATACCTTCTTCGGTTCTGCCGGTGACGATACCTACACAGGTGGTGGCGGTTGGAATCGGGTGATGAGCGGTCAGCAAGTCTGGAGTGAAACGGAAGGTATGGACATTGTTGATTACAGTCGTTCCGCTTCAGCTATTACTGCAGACCTGAAGACCGGCGTTGCAACCGGACAAGGTAATGACAAGCTGATCAGCATCGAAGGTCTGATTGGTACTGATAAAGACGATACATTTACTGATAATGCTGCAAATAACCTGTTTGAGGGGCGTGGTGGTAATGACACCTTCCACCTGACAAACGGTGGCAATGATACGCTGATGTACAAAGTACAGGCTGGTAAAAGTAGCGACAGTACTGGTGGTAATGGCCATGACACCGTATATGGCTTCACCGTGGGTAACCTACTGACCAATAACAATGCTGACCTAATCGACCTGAGCGACGTGTTGAACTATTCCGGCCCATTGTCCTGCTTTATGGATGACGGAGTAATGAAACTGGATTCAGCCTCTCAGGGAATACTGAATTATCTGAAAGTTGAACAGGTTGGTAGCGATACCATCATCAGCATTGACCGTGATGGTAAAGGCGGTGCCTATGGTTTCGAGGAACTGTTAACACTGAAAGGTGTGAGTACTGACCTGGTGACACTGCTGTCTAACAACCAAATAGAAGTGGGTGATGATACCTTGACCAGTGGATCTTCCGGTACACATTCACTGTTATCAACTACTCAGCAATCACTACTCTCTATTTCTCAGATGTTTACTGCTGGTGACGATATGCTGTTCGGAACCGATAAAGCAGACATCCTGATGGGCGGTCTGGGCGATGATACCTTTAACAACATTAGTACTGGCGATCAGGTTATGGGGGAGCGGGTAACGATGTTATCAAGATAACCTCAACAGACTTCGCCTCTATTTCCGGTGATGAAGGCATTGATACTCTGGTTCTGGCTGGACATGACTTACTGCTAAACCTGAGTGCACTGAAAGATAACCTGAGCTCAGTAGAGATCTTCGATATGGGTAATGGCCATAACACCATGACCGTTTCTCTGGATGATGTTCTGCGTCTGGGTTCAGAAGAACTGGCAATTCACAATGGTGATAAAGCGATTATCGTCAATGGTGAAGAAGGTAGCACCCTGAAGTTAGAAAGTGGTGACGGCCAGTGGACCATGTCGCAAAGCAATTACCAACATGACGGTAACACTTACAACGTCTGGACCATGAGTGCTTCCGGTATTGAAGTGCTGGTCGAAGAAACCGTTAGCCCAATCATCATGTAATTGAGAACTGAAGTGGCCGTCATCTGATGGTCACTTCGAAAAACATTGCCTGATTTTTAGTAAGTAAATCATTCAGGAATAGTTATGTTTAAGGAAGATAAAATGTCACACGTAAATAAATATTCATCATTGTGCCGTAAATCAGCAGTCAGTCTAATTTCCGCACTGTTAGCTTTTAACGTTATGGCCAACCCTGTGTCTGATAATGACGCTATGATATTTGATTCGGTAGATACATCAACCGGTCCTACTGCATCTACATCAGGTCCCGCTGTCATTATGAAGCATACCGGCTTGCAGTATCTGCCTGTTGGCAAGATTGACAGTTCACTATCTCAAATTGTGTTTTATAACCCTAAAAAATCCAGCAATAACACCATTGGTGTGGCTGATGTTTATGTGGATCGCGAATTTCAGGGCGCATTAAGAGAAGGTCAATTTAGCGTATTCTGTCTGCTACCGGGTAAACATATTATTGAGGCTTATAAAAATGATGCGCCTCACTATAAAGGGAAAGAAGTACCAAGAACTATCACTCAACTCATTGGCGGAAAAACCTACTTTGTTGAAACTAACTCGGATAAAGATAACGGTACACCGGTGCCGGTAACCCGTGTCGCAGCAGAAAGCCAACTGTTTGGCTATAAAAGCAGCGCCACCATTAACCGGGCTTCCGCTGTTAAACCTTGTGAATATGTCGGTGGTATGTCGCAGTTAGGTAACGTACTGTTCAACTTTGCCGGTAACAAAGTGTCGGATATCGAGGCCGGTGGCATAGAGATAGTTAAAAATATGGCAAAACATATTAATAGCCTGCCTCAAATTCAACGGGTAGATATTGTCGGTCACGCAGACCCAATCGGTACGCCTGAATTTAACCAGAAACTGTCGGAACTACGTGCAGAAACAGTAAAAAAACTGCTGATATCCTATGGTGTATCAGGGTCATTACTGTTTACCAGCGGCGAGGGTGCCAATAACCCAACGGTGAACTGTGATAGTCTGGAGAGCAAAGAACGCAACTACTGTAACCGGGCAAACCGTCGGGTAGATGCTCTAATTCAATCCAATGATAGTGCGGAATAAAATTCGTTAATACATTAAATAAAAAACCGGCCTGAAATTCAGGCCGGTTTTTTTATCAAATTAATGATCGACAAAAACAATCTTAATCAAAAACAGTAAAGCAACAATCAGTACGCAAGGGTTAATTTCTCTCCAGCGACCAACGCCTGCTTTCATCACACAGTAAGAGATAAAACCTAAGGCAATCCCTTCAGTAATCGAGAAAGTAAACGGCATCATTACCGCGGTAATAAATGCTGGCGTTGCTTCGGTTAAATCATTCCATTTTACGCGAGACAGGCTGGAGGTCATCAGAACCCCCACATAAATCAATGCACCGGCAACCGCATAAGGCTGAACCATTTTCGCCAGTGGCGACAGGAAAATAACCAGCAGGAACAATAGACCAACCACCACTGCCGTTAGCCCGGTTCTTCCACCAACAGAAACCCCGGAAGAACTTTCAATATAGGTAGAAATAGAAGACGTACCCAAATAAGCACCGGCGGTAGAAGTAATACTGTCTACCATTAATGCCTGCTTCATACGTGGGAACTTACCGTTTTCATCTGCCAGCCCAGCTTTGTCGGTTACCGCAATTAGCGTACCGGAAGAGTCAAACAGGTTGATCAGCATAAAAGAGAAGATAATTCCGGCTAAACCGATATCCAGCGCCCCTTTTACATCCACCTGACCAACAATACTGGCAATGCTCGGTGGTGCAGAAAAGACGCCCTGATAGGTTACATCGCCCACTATCAGGCCAATACCTGTAGTAACCACAATGGAGATCAGCACGGCGGCATGAATATTTTTGGCTGCCAGTACGGCAATAATGAAGAAACCTAAAATGCCTAACGCAACATTCAGAGAGGTCAGGTTACCTACCGCCACCAGCGTATCCGGATTAGGTACAATAATACCGGCATTTTTCAGCCCCATCATACCGATAAACAAACCAATACCACTGGTAATACCAA
Organism: Limnobaculum zhutongyuii; assembly: GCF_004295645.1. Classification (NCBI taxonomy): domain Bacteria; kingdom Pseudomonadati; phylum Pseudomonadota; class Gammaproteobacteria; order Enterobacterales; family Budviciaceae; genus Limnobaculum; species Limnobaculum zhutongyuii. The sequence goes on along the minus strand of NZ_CP034752.1, from coordinate 4,555,060 downwards.
CACGCAGACTAACCGGGATACTGGAGATCATCCAGTAACGAATCCGGAACAACGTCAGTAACAGAAAACCAAAAGAGCCCCAGAAAATAGCGCCCATGGCGACTTGCCATGAATGGCCCATCGCCCCTACAACCACAAAGGCAAAAAAGGCGTTTAGCCCCATGGCTGGTGCCAGTGCAACCGGCAGATTGGCTAAAACCCCCATAAAGATGCTACCAAATGCAGCAACCAGGCAGGTGGTAACAAAAACCGCTTCGGTATCCATTCCTGCTACCCCTAAAATCTGAGGGTTAACAAAAACGATATAAACCATGGTTAAAAAGGTCGTAAAGCCAGCTACAATTTCAGTTCTTATGGTTGTACCATGTTGATTTAACTGAAATATGCGCTCTAGTAATCCTTGCCCATTAGCAGGTCCAGAAACTGGTTTGTTCATTTTAATATCCGGGAAGAAGATGAAGTAATAGAAACTAAGCCGCTACATATACCAAAATACGCAATCGATTACATGAATTATTTAAGTTTTTATCATTAAGTTCTGGTTATGATGGGTCGTTTTGTACTACAAACTCTATGATAAGTATCAAAAAATTCAAAATAAACAAAGATCTATCATTTTTTGAAACGCTGTTTTAATATATACAATGCCACATGGCATGAAACACATTGGTCACTTGTAAAGGAATAAATTATGCAACCGGTTGAATGCGTGCTGTTTGATAGCGATGGCACCTTAGTAGACAGCGAGATTTTATGTTGTGAATCTTTTTCTAACGTTTTTAAGAGTTATGGCATTCCGCTTTCCACAGAAGAATGCATAAAACAGTTTAAGGGAACCAATCTCTATAAAGTGTTTGCTCAAGTCAGGGAGACCTATGGTCTCGATCAGCCTGACGAAAAACTGGAAAAAGAGTACCGACAGGATATGGCACGGTTGTTTGAACTGAGCCTGAAGCCTATTGAAGGGATCCGCCCTTTACTGGAAGGTATTACTGTTCCTATGGCCGTTGTTTCTAATGGTCCGGTGAGTAAAATGCAGCACTCTCTGGGGTTAACCAAACTGATTGATTTCTTTGGCGACCATTTATATAGCGCTTTTGATATCCAGCGTTGGAAACCCGATCCGGCATTGCTGGCATTTGCCTGTGATAGCCTCGAGATTCCATTAGAAAAATGTATTTTAGTTGAGGACTCCGTCGCAGGCACTCATGCGGGTATTGCTGCCGGTATCCCGGTATTTTACTACTGTGCCGATCCACACAACCAGCCAATCGATCACCCTCTGGTCACCACATTCTATAATATGAGTGAACTACCGGAGTTATGGAAAGAAAGAGGCTGGAATATTTATCAGTCGTAAAATTGATTTACCGCCCTGTTTTAGCTGAATTCCAGTTTTAAAAGGGCGGTATTAGTGGCATGCTGAGATTGTGTATTAAACACTCGCCGTAATGCCACCCTATACAGGTTAAACATGCCAACAGAAGATCCCGCGACCATAGACCCCTCTCCGCCAGTTAACTGGCAGAGAAACCTGATGGTGGTTTGGATTGGATGTTTTCTCACCGGCGCAGCCTTTAGTCTGGTGATGCCTTTCTTACCTTTATATGTAGAACAACTCGGCATAACCGGCCACCGTGAGCTGAATTTATGGTCAGGTCTGGTTTTTAGTATCACCTTTTTATTTTCTGCTCTGGCTTCCCCTTTTTGGGGTGGGCTAGCGGATCGCCGTGGACGAAAACTGATGCTGCTTCGATCAGCGTTGGGTATGGCAATTATTATGGTGTTAATGGGGCTTGCTCAGAATATCTGGCAATTCCTTGGATTACGCGCAATGTTAGGAGTATTGGGCGGATTTGTACCCAACGCTAATGCGCTGATTGCTACTCAGGTACCCCGCAATCGCAGCGGATGGGCATTGGGAACGCTGTCAACCGGTGCCGTTAGTGGCGCACTGTTAGGACCACTAATTGGTGGTTTTCTGGCAGACCGTTACGGCCTGCGCCCGGTATTCTTTATTACCGCCAGCGTACTATTTATCTGTTTTCTGCTTACCTGGTATGCGGTTAAAGAGCAGTTCACCCGTGTTCACAAGAGAGATATGTTGAGTGGACGGCAAGTTTTTGCTTCATTAAAAAAACCAAAATTAGTATTAGGATTATTTATTACTACCATGATTATTCAGGTAGCTACCGGTTCTATTGCACCAATTCTGACGCTGTATGTGCGGGAAATATCGAATAATATTGAGAATCTGGCCTTTATCAGCGGATTTATTGCTTCCGTTCCGGGATTTGCGGCCCTGTTAAGCGCACCACGATTAGGCAAATTGGGCGATCGCATCGGGCCGGAGCGCATTTTGATAGCCATGCTGATTTTCTCCATTCTGGTGCTGATCCCCATGGCGTTTGTACAAAACCCATGGCAACTGGCCGTTCTGCGTTTTCTGCTAGGAGTAGCTGATGGTGCGCTGTTACCTGCGGTACAAACCCTGTTAATTTATAACTGCAGCAATCAGGTAGCCGGACGAATATTCAGCTATAACCAATCATTTCGCGATATAGGCAACGTTAGTGGTCCACTGTTGGGTTCCAGCGTGGCGGCAACCCTTGGATTTCGTGCAGTATTTGTCGTTACTGCTATAGTGGTATTGTTTAATGCCATCTACTCTTACTGGTTTCTGGCAAGAAAAGTACATGAGCCCCCATCGGAAGAGTAATTTATTTTCCAAAAGGTGTTTCATCCGCTAAAACTATTGTTAGAGATTCATTATTTATCCCAAATACAGAAAAATTTATTCGCAATTAGCCCAGTAGATAATTTCTATCTTATTTATTTAACTGGATTAAATACGTTATCGATTGCGTGTGATCATAATATGGCGAAGAGTTTGTTATTTTATCTTTCTTTATGGGATAAAATGAGACGTTCCTCGTTGAATAACAACAAATAATAATTATTAAAAATCAAATAGTTTACTCTGATAACCTCGAAAGGATACTTAACATAATGCAATTTAATGTTCAGCAGCAGGCTGCCCATCGAAATCTGTCTTACCTGGTTGCAGAGAAGATAGCGCACCGCATTTTGTCTGGCGAATTTGCAACAGAAAGCATACTGCCAGGTGAAAATGAGCTCTGTGAAATATATAGCGTTAGCAGGACTGCCATCAGAGAAGCAGTAAAAATGCTCACCGCTAAAGGAATGTTACTTGCCCGACCGCGGATTGGTACGCGGGTTATGCCTAAGTATTACTGGAATTTTCTCGATCAGGATCTGCTTTCATGGTGGATTAGCAAAGATAATTTTTTTGAAGTCACCCAACACTTTGTGGTACTACGTCGGGCATTAGAGCCTCAGGCAGCCGCTCTGGCTGCAATCAACGCCAGCAATGAACAGCGTTATCAACTCTCCCTTCTCATGGCAGAAATGCGTTCATTACATAAAGATTTCGATGCTGAAAAATGGATACAAGTGGATATGGAATTCCATAAGCTTATCTACAATGCCAGCTGCAATCCGCTTTTAACTTCTTTCTCCAGCCTGTTCAGTTCGGTGTATCAAACCTACTTCCGGTCAGTTACCAATAATGAAGTTATCAAGCTGGAACATCATCAATCCATCGTTGATGCTATTCTAAAAAAGGACAGTGCAGAAGCACTTAAGGCCACACAGGAATTATTAGAAAAGGATATTAAGATCTATAATATTGAATCAACAGCAGGATAATGAATGACTCAATCAGCACGTAGTGTAGCGGGTCTCCCCTGGATTGCCGCTACTGCGTTCTTCATGCAAGCTCTGGATGCCACCATATTAAATACGGCAATTCCAGCCATAGCTAAAAGTCTTAATCATTCCCCTCTGGCAATGCAGTCAGCCATTATTAGTTATACGCTCACCGTTGCCATGTTGATTCCCATTAGCGGTTGGCTAGCCGATCGCTTTGGTACCCGCAAAGTTTTCATGATTTCTGTTTTATTGTTTGTGCTTGGTTCATTGTCTTGTGCCCTTTCGCATTCACTCTCAATGCTGGTCATTTCGCGAATTATTCAGGGTGTGGGTGGGGCTATGATGATGCCCGTTGCCCGCCTTGCACTGTTAAGAGCTTATCCACGCAGTGAACTGTTACCGGTATTAAACTTTGTCACCATACCCGGATTGATTGGTCCCATTGTTGGCCCATTACTGGGGGGATGGTTAGTCACCTACGCCACCTGGCACTGGATATTCCTGATAAATATCCCTATCGGATTAATAGGAATGTTCTACGCCCGTAAATATATGCCTGACTTTACCGTTCCTGGCCGTAAATTCGACATCCTGGGCTTTCTGCTATTTGGTTTAAGCCTGGTGATGTTACTCAGTGGATTATCACTGTTTAGCGAACGTATTGTTTCAACACAGTTAGCCATACTTATCTTTATTTCTGGGATAATTTTACTTTTTCTGTACGTGTGGCATGCGCTTAGATACCGGTACCCGCTGTTTCATTTATCATTATTTAAAATCCGAACTTTCTCTGTGGGTATTCTCGGCAGCATCGTTTCACGTCTGGGAACCGGAAGTGTCCCTTTCCTGATGCCGCTAATGCTACAAATAGGGTTTGGTTATTCAGCGCTGATAGCGGGTTGTATGATGGCACCAACCGCCATTGGCTCATTGCTGGCTAAATCGATAGTCACAAAAGTGCTTAATAAGTTTGGTTACCGTAATACTCTGATTGGCGTGACTCTGTTAATTGGCGCAATGATCTCTCAATTCTCCTTACAAGACCCGGCAGAACCGCTCTGGATGTTGATCGTCCCACTATTTCTGATGGGAATGGTGATGTCTATACAATTCACCGCCATGAATACCATCACTCTGGGTGACTTAACCGACAAAACCGCCAGTTCCGGCAATAGCCTGATGGCAGTAACCCAACAGCTATCCATTAGCTTTGGTGTCGCCGTCAGTGCAACGGTACTTCACGCTTACGAAACCTTCTCTAACGGAAACACCATCGACCACTTCCACTACACCTTCATCACCATGGGCGTTATCACCTTCTTATCCTCGCTAGTATTCATCATGCTAAAACCTGGCGATGGAGATAATTTGATAACGGGTAGAAGAACTAAATAAGTTATGTGTTAACAAAGTTAATCGTCGGGAGAGACCGCTGTTGGGGTCGACTTGGCGTAAGCCAACGAAGTGCCCCTAAGCGGGCTAGGCCCGACACACTCCGGGCTTAAGTACTGACGGTCTTCCGGCCGAGCGCTATGCCAATATACGCAATAGTGCTTTTACGGCCGGAATATTCACAGCATCTAACTTAAAACAACAATAAAAAACTATATATCTATCTGCGTCCCCAACTCAATCACCCTGTTCGGCGGTATCTTAAACTGGTCCGGAGCCCGCAGCGCATTACGATTAAGCGCCAGAAACAGCTGCCCTCTGATTTTTAAATACCACGGACGTTTGCTCAATTTCACCGATTCATGAGAAAGGAAGAAGGAAGTTTCTTCCATGCTAAACGATAGCCCTTCCAGGCCACACAGATAAAAGATGTTTTCAACATTTGGTGTTTCTTTATAGCCATAACTGGATACAACGCGCCAAAACGACGGTGAAAGCTGCTCGATAGTCACCCGCTGAACGTTATGTACATAAGGCGTATCAACCGTTTTTATCGTCATAAGAATGACTCTCTCATGCAACACTTTGTTATGGGTTAAATTATGCAGCAAAGAGAATGGGATCACGTTGGTTGTACGGATCATAAACACTGCGGTTCCCTTAACCCGGGTAGGCGGATTCTTTTCCAGCGAAGCAATCAGCGCTTCCAGAGAGTTGCCATGCTCATGTAAACGACGCAGCAACCGGAATCGTTCGCTTTTCCAGGAAGTCATCACAATAAACATACACAGCCCCAGCAACAACGGTAACCAACTGCCGGAGAACACCTTAACGGCGTTAGCTGAGAACAATGGAATATCAACGCACAGTAAAACTGCCAGAATAGTTACAGTCGCAATACGCGGCCAGTGCCAGTTTTGATTAGCCACGATACAAGAAAGAATTGAGGTAATTACCATGGTTCCGGTGACGGCGATACCATAAGCAGCAGCAAGATTACTGGAGTGTTTGAACGTCACAATTACCAATACCACAGCGATATATAACAGCCAATTAATCACCGGAATATAGATTTGCCCCGCTTCCATATCAGAGGTATGCAAAATCTTCATCGGTGGCAAATAGCCTAAATGCACTGCTTGCCGGGTAAGCGAGAATACGCCTGAGAGGCAATAACCGTAGCTAACGCAGCTAAAATCAACAGTGGAATTAACGCCCAATCCGGAGCCAGCAGGAAAAAAGGGTTCTTTATCGCTTCCGGACTTCTTAACAACAGAGCACCCTGACCAAAGTAGTTCAGAACCAGACAAGGCAATACTACGGTAAACTAGGCATAACGAATTGGCATTTTGCCAAAGTGCCCCATATCCGCATACAACGCTTCCACACCAGTAATAGCCAGAACGACAGCCCCAAGGGCAAAAAACGATAACGCCTTATATTCAAGGAAGAAGCCGATGGCCCAGGAAGGATTTAATGCATATAACACTTCCGGACTGGCTATGATGCTGCGAACACCTAATAAACCAATAACAAAAAACCAAAGCAGCATAACCGGAGCAAATACTTTACTAACCCCACCGGTTCCATGCTTCTGGATACAGAATAAAATGGTTAAAACCACTACCGCACAGGGGACAATATAAGCATCAAGCGAAGGTGCCAGAATTTCTAACCCTTCCAGCGCTGACATCACGGAAACCGCCGGCGTAATCACCACTTCACCATAAAAGAAGCTGCCGCCAATCAAGCCGATAATCACCACAAATGCGGTTTTTTTATCACTGGCATATCTACCTGCCAGAGACATTAACGTCAGAATCCCACCTTCACCGGCGTTATCAGCCCGCATAACAAAGCTCAGGTATTTAAGGGATACCACTAAAATAAGCATCCAGAAAATTAATGACAGGAAACCAAAAATAACATCCGGTTCAACGCTAAATCCATAATAGCCCGAGAAACATTCCCTTAAGGTATAAAGAGGACTGGTACCAATATCACCATAAACCACACCAATCGTAGCTAACATGGTTGCCGGCAACGAGCGTTTATTATCTGTACTCATAAGTGCTTCTTGTTTCCGCGTTTTTATACGGTGGTTGGAGAACCAAAGGCATAATGACAAATATCTGCTTTATATAAAGCAGATACCAATAATATATTTCATAACGACTTTTAATTTTCCCTGATAGCTCTATTTTAGTTGGAAAGTAAAAGTATTACTAATCATTGATCTGCTATAATTTTTTAACTAATTATTATTCAGTTGCTCTCATCATGCTTAAATCTAAATACCTGTCAGAACGAATAACTCGTTTAAGCAGTATCCTTGAAACCGATCTTTATGAACGCCAACATGTCATAAGACTTTGTCTGTTAGCCGCGCTCTGCGGGGAAAGTGTTTTCCTGCTGGGGCCTCCGGGTATTGCCAAAAGCATGATAGCTCGCCGATTAAAATACTCATTTAAACAGGCTAATGCTTTTGAATATTTGATGACGCGTTTTTCAACGCCGGAAGAAGTATTTGGACCATTATCTATTCAGGCATTAAAAGAAGACGGTCGATATATTAGATTAACTAAAAACTATCTACCTGAAGCGGAAATAGTTTTTTTAGATGAAATATGGAAAGCAGGCCCAGCTATTCTAAATACATTGCTAACGGCAATAAATGAAAGACATTTTCGCAATGGTGATACCGAAATTGCCATGCCATTACGATTATTGGTTACCGCTTCTAATGAACTGCCTGAAGAAGACAATAGCCTTGAAGCACTGTATGACCGGATGTTAATTCGTTTATCGCTAAATAATATTCAGGATAAAACTAACTTCTTATCGATGATTAATCATCAAAGCAGTGAAAAGCTTAATTCTGCTATTGAATCATTAAGTATCAGTGATGAAGAGTATGTTGAGTGGCAGCAACAAATTAATCAGGTAAAGTTACCTGATGAGGTATTTGAACTTATCTATTCGCTGCGTCAAAATCTTAATGCATTGAATAATGGTCCTTATATATCAGACCGTCGTTGGAAAAAAGCTATCCGGCTATTACAGGCCAGCGCATTTTTTAGTGACAGAGATGCGATAAGCCCTGTCGATCTTATCTTATTAAAAGATTGCCTGTGGCACGATATTAATTCTTTATCGCTGGTAGAACATCAAATTGAACTGTTAATGACTGAAAAAGCATTTCAACAACAAAGTATTACATTACAAATTCAACAAATTAATGCTGACTGGTTAAAATACAAACAACAACAATCCAATCAGTTATCTTTAAAGTTAGAGCGTAAAACAACCCTGTTTAACCGTAAACAAACCTATGTATTACCAGCAAATATTACCGACCCTAAAATAACGCTATTATTACAAACGCCGTTAAAATTACACGGTATTGAAGTAACGCATATTGTTATTGAAAAACAGCAAATTGAATTATGGTTAACCAAAGGTGAATCACCAAAAGGTAAACTTAACGGCATTGGTTTTTCACAATCTTTGGATATGACCGTCGATGATAATTTACAACTTATTATTCGGGATTTAAGTTTATCCCCTTCTATTCTGTCACTGTCAGACAAAAACTTTCATATCCAACCAACCGAAGAGTTAGTTCAACGGTTAGAAAATGCTCAATCCAGGTTGAACCAGCAACGTAAATATTTTACTGATGCTCAACCCTGTCTGTTTATTAATAAGCAGTGGCTGGAAAAAATTGAAGCCAGTCTGTTTGTGGTACATGAAGAGATCAGCAAACAAAAACAGCGTTTTTCCGGGGCTGAACCGTCATTATGAGCCTGCAAACTATCGAGTTATTACTTTCTATCAGTGAAAGCGAAATAATCGAAGAATTGCTTATAGGTCTGTTGGCTGCGCCTCAGTTGGCTATCTTTTTTGAAAAGTATCCCAAAATCAGAAATGCTTTTAATAAAGAAATTGCAGGTTGGAAGATAAAACTTCAGGATAAGTTGCAGCAATCTGAAGTGCCTGCGGCTATTTATGCAGAATTTACACTCTATAAACAAAGTATCTCTTCAGAAAACACGCTGTTTTTTGAACAGTTGGATAGTGTTATTCAACAGCTTGAAGAACTCCATTCCCCTTTTTTTGACAGGGCTAAAAAGCTTTCAGCCACTGCAGAGCATCGCAATGAGAGTTTTCGCAGCCTGTTTCTACATCAGTGGCGAAAAAGCCTTTCAGTTCAGGTTACCACATTACATAAATCACTGATTGAAGGTGACTGGGAACAGTTAATCTCTCAGCTTCAGGATCGTCTGGCCATTAACAGCGCGCTGGAACCCTTTTTGGTGGAAAACGATCGGAGTTCTGGTCACCTGTGGGACATGAGCCGTGGAGAGAAATACCGTTCTGACTGCAACACACTCATTGAATACGGTAAGTTTCTGGCACAACAACCTGAATTACAAAAGCTGGCTGAACAATTAGGCAGAAGTTACCAACCTACTTCTGTCGATCGTAAAGATACTCAATATGAAAAGTATCGCGTCATGGTCAGAGAACCGGCAACGCTGCCAGAAAGCGTTAATGGCATCTTCCAAAGTAGCGATATCGTCAGAATGCTACCTACTGAAATGGTGCTGTTGAATATTGATGAGCTGGAAATAGAATTTTACCGGCGTTTTTTAGAACAACAGCTGCTGACCTATCAGCTAAAAGGCGATGTCTGGCGCGAACAGGTAAAAGTAAGAGCTATTTCTAAAACCGTTAATGAGCAGCTCCCCAGAGGGCCATTTATCGTTTGTGTTGATACATCAGGATCGATGGGTGGCTTTAACGAACAATGTGCTAAAGCATTTTGTCTGGCGTTATTACGCATAGCCATGGCTGACAATCGACGCTGCTATATTTTACTTTTCTCTACCGAAGTGGTGCATTACGAGCTGACATCATCAACGGGTATCAGTGAAGCCATTCGTTTTCTAAGCCAGCGCTTTAGAGGTGGTACCGATCTGGCAGCCTGCTTATCCGAAACGGTAGAAAAGCTAAACCAGCAAGATTGGATTGATGCCGATGTGGTGATCGTCTCTGATTTTATTGCCCAACGTTTACCAGAAAGTTTAATCAGTCAGATAAAAAATAAACAAAAAAAACATAACCACCGTTTTCACGCGGTGGCTATGTCTAAACATGGTAAACCAAACATAATGAAAATATTCGATCACGTCTGGCGCTTTGATACCGGACTTGGCCAGCGGTTACGTCGCCGCTGGCGTGCAGGCTAATTACAGCATGCAGTCTACGCTTTCACGCAGTTCTGGCGTCCATACACCACACTGTACCTGACCAATGTGCTTTTGTTGCAGCAGCAGCATAACCACGCGGGACTGACCAATACCACCACCGATGGTTTGTGGCATTTCTCCACGTAATAACGCCTGATGCCATTCCAGAGCCAGACGGCCTTCATCGTTGGTTAATGCCAACTGACGCTTCAGGGTTTCTGAATCCACACGGATCCCCATAGAAGAGAGTTCAAATGCATCTTCCAGTACCGGGTTCCAGACTAAAATATCCCCGTTCAGGCCTTCCCCATCAGCGCCTGGCGTTGTCCAGTCATCATAATCTGGTGCACGCATATCATGTGCTTCACCGTGAGATAACTTACCGCCAATACCAATCAGGAAAACCGCGCCAAATTCTTTCGCAATTGCACGTTCACGCCCTTTAGCATCCAGATCCGGATAACGCTGTAACAGTTCTTCACTGTGAATAAACTTAATTTCAGCCGGCAGGAAAGGTTTATAACCAAACTCCTTCGCTACAGCAGCTTCAGTTTCTTTAATTGCTGAGTAAATAGAGCGAACTGTTTGCTTCAGGTAATCCGTATTACGCTCAGAATCAGACATCACACGCTCCCAATCCCACTGATCCACATACACAGAATGGATTGGACTCAGGCGATCTTCATCAGGACGCAGGGCTTTCATGTTGGTGTAGATACCTTCACCAGGCACAAAACCAAAACGACCCAGCGTTTGACGTTTCCATTTAGCCAGTGAGTGAACCACTTCAAAGGTAGCGCCTGGAATGGCTTTCACTTTTACCTGAACCGCTTTTTCACAGCCGGACAGGTTGTCCTGAGTACCGTCACCAACGCGGCTTAATATCGGCGCCTGAATCTCAACCAGACCAAGCTTTTGCTCTAACTGGCGAGAAAGGAAAGATTTAACAAAGGTGATTTGTTGCTGTTTTTGAATAAAGGACTTTTTCATTGTGGTTATCTCAATACTGTGATGTCGTTGATGAGTATTAAGCAACAGAATGACACCTAAATTCAATATTCATTAATAAATATAGCTATAGTAGTTTCAATTATTCATTTTTAAAGCTAATTTAATAACAATTCAATAAAAAAGAGAGTTAAAAATGGCCGATAATTACCAGATCGATAATTTAGACCGCAGCATACTGAACGAATTAATGAAAAATGCCCGGGTTCCTTATGCTGAATTGGCAAAAAATTTCAACGTTAGCCCGGGAACCATTCACGTACGAGTGGAAAAAATGAAACAGTCAGGGATCATTTTAGGAACTCAGGTTGAGATCAGTCCAAAGCAGTTGGGTTATGACGTTTGCTGCTTTATTGGCATTATTTTAAAGAGTGCCAAAGATTATCCATCCGCCCTGGCCAAACTTGAAAACCTGGAAGAAGTGGTTGAAGCCTATTACACCACTGGTCATTACAGCATTTTTATTAAAGTCATGACTAAATCTATCGATGGATTACAGCAGGTACTTATCAACAAGATCCAGACTATCGATGAAATTCAATCGACAGAGACGCTAATCTCCCTTCAGAACCCGATTATGAGGACTATCAGACCATAAGCACTATTTTATTATACCCACATTATCCACAGGTAGATCCCAGCTGTTTCACAGCGTACAATACGCACGAAATTGAATAATTAAGGATGGGTATGCCTGATATAACGCTGATTAGCGGCAGTACTTTAGGTAGTGCTGAATATGTTGCTGAGCATCTGGAAGAAAAACTGACGGAAGCAGGTTTTACGACAGAAGTCCTGCATGGTGCTGAACTGGATGAATTAACCCCCGAAGGCATCTGGTTAATAGTGACATCAACCCATGGTGCAGGTGAAATACCCGATAACCTACAGCCTCTGTTTGAACAAATAGAACAGCAGAAGCCGGATCTTACTCAAGTCAGATTTGGTGCTGTTGGTTTAGGCAGTAAAGAATATGACACTTTCTGTGGCGGTATTAAAACTGCAGATCGTATTTTGCAGGATCGTGGCGCAAAACGGATCGGCGATCGACTGGAAATTGACGTCACTGAACATGAAATTCCGGAGGATCCAGCAGGAATTTGGATCGAAAGCTGGATTAATTTAGTCAAAAACGATTAAATAATGCGCGGTCAGTTGTGTATAAGTATAGTTAAAAGCAGCTGTTAACCTGTAGTTATCCAACTAACAACTTGAATGGTAGGTTGTGCTTGTGGATAACTACCACTATTATGCTCAGCTTATACTGTTCAGGATCACCGATCATCCACAGTAAAAGGATCCATTTAATAAATTGATCCCAAAGACGAATTATTGCTTATCCACAACATCAGAGGATCCTAGTAGTAGATCCAATAAGAAGATCTCTAAATAAAAAGATCTTTCTTTAATTAACCAAGATCCAAGCCAGTTGGACTAAGCTTTAAACTCAAGTAGAATCGCTGACTCAAGATCATTTATATTCGATCGTCCGAACATCCCGAGGTGTAATACCATGTTTTATCCAGATTCCTTTGACGTCATCGTTGTTGGTGGTGGTCATGCCGGAACTGAAGCCGCTATGGCTGCTGCTCGTATGGGGCAACAAACACTTTTATTAACCCATAACATCGACACGCTGGGGCTAATGTCTTGCAACCCAGCCATCGGTGGTATTGGTAAAGGTCATCTGGTTAAAGAAGTGGATGCTTTAGGCGGATTAATGGCTCATGCTATTGATAAAGCAGGGATTCAATTCAGAATTTTAAATGCCAGTAAAGGCCCGGCAGTAAGAGCAACCAGAGCTCAGGCAGATCGTGCTTTGTACAAACAGGCAGTAAGATCCGCACTGGAAAACCAGCCAAATCTGATGATCTTCCAACAGCCAGCAGAAGATCTCATCGTTGAAAACGATAAAGTCACCGGCGTGGTGACTAAAATGGGTTTAAAATTCAGGGCTAAAGCTGTTGTACTGACAGTGGGAACTTTTCTGGATGGTAAAATTCACATTGGACTTGAAAATTACAGCGGTGGCAGAGCAGGCGATCCGCCTTCCATTGGCTTATCTCAACGTCTGCGTGAACTTCCTCTGCGGGTAAGCCGGTTAAAAACCGGAACACCACCAAGAATCGATGCCAGAACTATCAATTTTGATATTCTGCAGCAACAGCATGGTGATACTCCACTACCGGTATTCTCGTTTATGGGAAATGCCAGTGAGCACCCAACACAGATCCCGTGTTATATCACCTATACCAATGAACAAACCCATGATGTGATCCGTAATAATTTGGATCGTAGCCCAATGTATACCGGGATCATCGAAGGGATCGGGCCGCGTTATTGCCCTTCTATCGAAGATAAAGTGATGCGTTTTGCCGATCGTAACGCTCACCAGATCTTCCTGGAACCTGAAGGCTTAACCAGCAATGAAGTTTACCCTAACGGGATCTCAACCAGTTTACCGTTTGATGTCCAGATGAAGATCGTTAGATCCATGGTGGGTATGGAGAACGCAACGATCGTTCGTCCTGGTTATGCTATCGAGTATGATTTCTTCGATCCGCGGGATCTCAAACCAACGCTGGAAAGTAAATTTATTCAGGGCCTGTTTTTTGCCGGTCAGATTAACGGCACAACCGGTTATGAAGAAGCTGCGGCTCAGGGGCTACTTGCAGGCCTTAATGCGGGTCGTTTCTCATCAGAGAAGGAAGGATGGTCACCACGTCGCGATCAGGCTTATATTGGTGTTCTGGTTGACGATTTATGCACTCTCGGTACCAAAGAACCTTACCGTATGTTTACCTCAAGGGCGGAATATCGCCTGATGCTGCGTGAAGACAATGCGGATCTACGCTTAACTGAAATCGGACGGGAAATGGGTCTGGTTGACGATCAACGTTGGGAACACTTCGTTACTAAGCAAGAGAGCATTGAACAAGAACGTCAGCGTCTGAGAAGCATTCTGGTCCATCCAAATATGGATCGGGTTGAAGAGATTAATGGCTTACTTAAATCACCGTTGTCTAAAGAAGCTACCGGTGAAGAGCTGTTAAAACGCCCTGAAGTTGATTATGCAACGCTGTCTACCTTGTCACTGTTTGCACCGGGATTATCCGATGAGCAAGCCGCTGAACAGGTAGAAATTCAGGTTAAATACGAAGGCTATATCGCTCGTCAGCAGGGAGAAATAGAAAAACACCTGCGCAATGAAAATGCGATCCTGCCGCCGGATCTGGACTATCGTCAGGTTCCCGGGCTATCTAACGAAGTGAGTATCAAGCTTAACGATCACAAACCAAGTTCTATTGGTCAGGCATCACGCATTTCTGGTATTACACCGGCTGCTATTTCCATCTTGCTGATTTGGCTAAAAAAACAAGGTATGCTGCGTCGTAGCGCTTAAGGATAAGTTTTGCAAAATCAATTTGATAAGCTGCTTAAAGCAGCAGGAATGGAACTGACTCAGCTTCAGAAAGATCAACTTCTGGGCTATGTGGCCTTATTGCACAAATGGAATAAGGCTTACAACCTCACTTCTGTCAGGGATCCTCAACAGATGCTGATCCGCCATATCATGGACAGCATCGTGGTTAACCCCCATCTTCAGGGCGAGTGTTTTATTGATGTGGGAACCGGACCAGGCTTGCCCGGAATTCCATTAGCTATCGTTCGCCCTGATGCTCAATTTACGCTGCTGGATAGCTTAGGTAAGCGTATTCGCTTTATTCGTCAGGTGATGCATGAACTGAATATTACCAACGTCACACCCGTTCAGAGCCGTGTGGGGGAGTATTCCATACCGCAAGGGTTTGATGGCGTCATCAGCCGGGCTTTTGCTTCGCTTCAGGACATGCTGGAGTGGTGTCACCACTTACCATCAAAAGAGCATGGCAAATTTTATGCACTAAAAGGGATTATCTCTGAAGAAGAGTTGTCACAGGTACCCGCAGGCTTTCATGTGCAAGAAATCGTTGCTTTAGATGTACCTGAACTGGATGGAGAACGCCATTTAGTTATCATTAGTGGCTAAATGTTAATCACTCAAATTAAATATTTATGCTTTTAATGAGTAAAACGTGCTCTTGTATATTTATTTTAAAAGATAAAATTAATTTACATAACTAAGAGTATTGCAAGTTTGAAGACCCTGTTTTTTAACATATTTCTTGCAACTATTTATCCACCTTTCTAATATGTTTCCATTGTGTTTGTTATCAGAAAGACAAAAACAGGGGATTTGACCATTATGGTCATTAAATTTTTGTTGAATCCTTTCAGGTCTTTGATTTTATATAAAATCAATAATAATTAGTAAGATATGTGATATTTAATTAAGTTGGGAAACTAAAATTATTTATGTGATTAGCTTCACAAAAGGATAATTAATCAAAACATATTTAACATTATTAGTAATAATAGGCCGCGCTTTCGTTAAAAATGCCAAAAAGTGAACATTTGGGAATTTAATCATTTGTTCACTTTTTTGTTACTTAAATATAGAATCAACCGCGTTTGTCCGTATAATCCACTGGTTTTTTCCGGCTTGACTCTGGTCGATAAAGACAGTTTTATACACTACTCGGTTTCTACTTTTTTAGTAGAGAGAAAGCTAACGCTCAAAGAGAGTATATGCCATGTCTGTAGCGCTCTATGATTCAGTCACAGCCCGCAGACTTTTGTTAGCACAATTTGCCATTGTTATTATACTTAGCGTGGTTTTTTGTCTTAGCAGCCAAAAATGGGCTATTTCTGCTTTTTTGGGTGGTTTATCCGGATGTTTGCCTAACGCGGTGTTTTTATTGTTAACATGGCGGCATCAGGATAGCGATCGGGCTCAGGGTAAACTGGCCTGGTCATTTTTTATCGGTGAGATAGTAAAAATTATTTTGACCATCGCGCTGCTTGTTATCGCGTTGGTTGTGTTTAAGGCGGCGTTTTTGCCTCTTTGCGTGACTTATTTGGCTGTGTTGATAGTGCAAGTAGTGGCGCCGGCTATAATAAATATTTTTCGTAACTAATTGATAATAAAGAGTGAGAGGCATCATGTCTGCATCAGGGGAAATCTCTACTCCACAGGAATATATCGGCCACCATTTGAATAACCTTCAAATGGATCTGCGTACGATGGAGCTCGTTAAGCATGGTGATACGCCAGGCTTTTGGGCGATTAACATCGACTCGATGTTTTTCTCCATTGTTCTTGGGGTACTGTTTCTGTTTATTTTCCGCCGTGTTGCGGTTAAGGCCAGCAGCGGTGTTCCAGGTAAACTTCAGTGTGCGGTTGAGCTGATTATTGATTTTGTTAATGGTACGGTTAAAGACATGTACCACGGCAAAAGTAAGCTGATTGCTCCACTGGCGCTTACCGTATTCGTCTGGGTTTTCCTGATGAATACCATGGATTTATTGCCAATAGATTTACTTCCTTACATCGGAGAACACGTTCTTGGTTTACCTGCTTTACGCGTGGTACCAACTGCGGACGTGAGCGTTACTCTCTCAATGGCGCTGGGCGTATTCATTCTGATTCTGTTCTACAGCATCAAGATGAAAGGCGTATCGGGTTTTGTTAAAGAACTAACCATGCAGCCGTTCAATCACTGGGCGTTTATTCCAGTTAACCTAATTTTGGAAGGCGTTAGCTTGCTGTCCAAACCTGTTTCCCTCGGTCTGCGACTGTTTGGAAACATGTATGCGGGTGAGTTAATTTTCATCCTAATTGCTGGTCTGCTTCCTTGGTGGTCACAGTGGTTACTTAATGTCCCATGGGCAATATTCCACATACTGATCATTACGTTACAGGCCTTTATCTTTATGGTTCTGACGATTGTCTATCTGTCGATGGCTTCTGAAGAACATTAATATTAACAACCCTGCTAAGTTTTAACTGAAATAAACTGGAGACTGTCATGGAAAACCTAAACATGGATCTGCTGTACATGGCTGCTGCTGTAATGATGGGCCTTGCAGCGATCGGTGCTGCTATTGGTATCGGCATTTTGGGTGGTAAATTCCTGGAAGGTGCTGCTCGCCAACCAGATCTTATCCCATTATTACGTACACAGTTCTTCATCGTTATGGGTCTGGTTGACGCCATTCCGATGATCGCTGTTGGTCTGGGCCTGTATGTCATGTTCGCCGTTGCGTAACATTGCACATTGAAACCACACCAAACTGTTAAATTAACAAGAGGCATTGTGCTGTGAATATTAATGCAACAATCCTCGGCCAGGCGATAGCGTTTGTCCTGTTTGTCTGGTTCTGTATGAGGTTCGTATGGCCGCCGATTATATCTGCCATCGAAAAACGTCAAAAAGAGATTGCTGACGGTTTAGCTTCTGCAGAACGAGCTAAAAAAGATTTGGATTTAGCGCAAGCCAATGTGACCGATCAGTTAGCTCAAGCTAAAGCTGACGCTCAGGTAATTATTGAGCAGGCAAATAAGCGTAAGGCTCAAATAGTCGACGAAGCTAAAGTTGAAGCTGAACAAGAACGCTCTCGTATTCTTGCTCAGGCTCAGGCTGAAATAGACGCAGAACGCAAAAGAGCGCGTGAAGAATTGCGTAAGCAAGTGGCTATGCTGGCGATTGCTGGTGCTGAGAAAATTATCGAACGTTCCGTGGATGAAGCTGCTAATAGCGACATCGTTGATAAACTGGTCGCTGAACTGTAAGGAGGGAGGGGCAGATGTCTGAATTTATTACTGTAGCTCGCCCCTACGCCAAAGCAGCTTTTGACTTTGCCGTTGAGCAGAACGACCTGGATAACTGGCAACAAATGCTGACATTTGCTGCTGAAGTTAGCCGTAATGAGCAAGTTGCTGATTTGCTGTCCGGGGCTTTGGCGCCGGAACATTTAGCCAGCACGTTTATTACCATTTGTGGTGAACAGCTCAACGAAAGTGGTCAAAACCTGATAAAGGTCATGGCCGAAAATGGACGTTTAATCGTGCTTCCTGACGTGTTAGAACAGTTTATTCAATTGCGTTCAGAGCAGGAGTCAACCATTGAAGTGGATGTTACTGCCGCTGCTCCATTGAATGATGCCCAGTTGGCAAAAATTGCCACCGCGATGGAAAAACGTTTGTCACGCAAAGTTAAGCTAAATTGCAAAATTGATAAGTCTGTTATAGCCGGTTTTGTCATCCATGCGGGTGACATGGTGATAGACGACAGTATACGTGGTCGTCTTGAACGTCTAACAGACGTCTTGCAGTCTTAAGGGGACTGGAGCATGCAACTGAATTCCACAGAAATCAGCGAACTGATCAAGCAACGCATTGCTCAGTTCAATGTTGTGAGTGAAGCTCACAACGAAGGTACTATTGTTTCCGTCAGTGACGGAATTATCCGTATTCACGGTTTAGCCGATGTAATGCAGGGCGAGATGATCGCGCTGCCAGGTAGCCGCTATGCGATTGCACTTAACCTTGAACGTGACTCCGTTGGTGCGGTAGTTATGGGTCCATACACTGACCTTGCAGAAGGCATGAAAGTTAAGTGTACTGGCCGTATTCTTGAGGTTCCGGTCGGTCGTGGTCTGCTTGGTCGTGTTGTTAACACCCTGGGTGCACCAATCGACGGTAAAGGTCCGGTTGAGCATGATGGTTTCTCTGCTGTTGAAGCTATCGCTCCGGGCGTTATCGAGCGTCAATCGGTAGACCAGCCGGTTCAGACCGGTTATAAGTCTGTTGACTCCATGATTCCAATCGGCCGTGGTCAGCGTGAGCTGATTATCGGTGACCGTCAGACCGGTAAAACTGCTCTGGCGATCGATGCCATCATCAACCAGCGTGATTCTGGTATTAAATGTATTTATGTGGCTATCGGCCAGAAAGCTTCAACTATCGCCAACGTAGTGCGTAAGTTAGAAGAACATAATGCATTAGCCAACACTATCGTTGTGGTTGCTTCAGCATCTGAATCTGCCGCACTGCAATATCTGGCTCCATACGCCGGATGTGCAATGGGTGAATATTTCCGCGATCGCGGTGAAGATGCTCTGATTATTTATGATGACTTGTCTAAGCAGGCTGTTGCATATCGTCAGATCTCTCTACTGCTGCGTCGTCCACCAGGTCGTGAAGCATTCCCTGGTGACGTATTCTATCTCCACTCTCGTTTACTGGAGCGTGCTGCTCGCGTTAACGAAGACTACGTTGAAGCCTTTACCAAAGGCGAAGTGAAAGGTAAAACCGGTTCATTGACCGCGTTACCGATCATCGAAACTCAGGCGGGTGACGTTTCTGCGTTCGTTCCGACTAACGTAATCTCCATTACCGATGGCCAGATCTTCCTGGAATCTAACCTGTTTAACGCGGGTATTCGCCCGGCGGTTAACCCAGGTATTTCCGTATCGCGGGTTGGTGGTGCAGCACAGACTAAAATCATGAAGAAACTGTCCGGTGGTATCCGTACCGCTCTGGCACAGTATCGTGAGCTGGCAGCATTCTCCCAGTTCGCTTCTGATTTGGACGATGCAACACGTAAACAGTTGAGCCATGGTCAGAAAGTTACCGAATTACTGAAACAGAAACAGTATGACCCTATGTCAGTTGCTAACCAGTCTCTGGTGCTTTTCGCAGCTGAACGTGGTTATCTGGAAGATGTTACGTTAGAGAAGGTTGGTAGCTTTGAAGCGGCTTTATTAGCCTATGCCGAGCGTGACCACGCTGAGCTTTTACAGAAAATCAACCAAACCGGTGGTTACAATGATGAGATCGAGGCAGGCTTTAAAGCCATTCTCGATACCTTCAAGGCAACCCAGTCTTGGTAATACCAAACGGCCTTCAGGGGCCGTAAGGTAGTGAGGAGAAGCTTAAATGGCCGGCGCAAAAGAAATACGTAGTAAGATCGGCAGCGTACAAAATACGCAAAAGATCACCAAAGCGATGGAGATGGTTGCCGCGTCTAAAATGCGTAAATCGCAAGAACGCATGGCGGCAAGCCGTCCTTATGCTGAGATGATGCGCAAAGTGATTGGTCACCTTGCGTTAGGTAATCTTGAGTATAAGCACCCTTATCTGGATGAACGTGACGTTAAGCGCGTTGGTTATCTGGTTGTGTCTACTGACCGTGGTCTGTGTGGTGGATTGAATATTAACTTATTCAAAAGATTACTGGCCGAAATGAAAGAGTGGAATGATAAAGGCGTTAGCGTTGATTTAGCGTTAATCGGCTCTAAAGGTGCCTCTTTCTTTTCATCGGTGGGTGGCAATATTGTGGCTCAGGTTACCGGTATGGGAGATAGCCCATCGGTATCTGAACTGATAGGTCCGGTAAAAGTTATGCTGCAGGCCTATGATGAAGGTCGTTTAGACAGACTGTATGTTGCTAACAACAAGTTTGTTAACA
This sequence comes from Limnobaculum zhutongyuii, assembly GCF_004295645.1. NCBI lineage: Bacteria > Pseudomonadati > Pseudomonadota > Gammaproteobacteria > Enterobacterales > Budviciaceae > Limnobaculum > Limnobaculum zhutongyuii. The sequence goes on along the minus strand of NZ_CP034752.1, from coordinate 4,534,323 downwards.
CCATGTCGCAATCGCCAGAAATCAGACAGCTGTTACCGCTGCCGCCGTCAGATGACGAAGAAATCAAAAATAAGTCCTGGGATTATCTATACGAGCCCGATCCGAAGTCGCTGCTGGATACCTTGCTGCGTCGTTACGTCGAATCGCAGGTTTATCAAAGTGTAGTTGAGAACCTGGCAAGCGAGCAGGCCGCGCGAATGGTAGCGATGAAAGCCGCAACCGATAACGGTGGCGAGCTGATTAAAGAGCTTCAGTTGGTTTATAACAAAGCGCGTCAGGCCAGCATCACTCAGGAACTTACCGAGATTGTCTCGGGAGCTTCGGCGGTCTAGGGCTTGGTTTAGGAATTACGTAGAGGATTCAAGATGGCTACTGGAAAGATTATCCAGGTTATCGGCGCCGTAGTGGACGTCGAATTCCCTCAAGACGCCGTACCAAAGGTGTACGACGCGCTTGAAGTTCAGATCGATGCCAAGCTGGTGCTGGAAGTTCAACAACAGCTCGGTGGTGGTGTAGTCCGTTGTATCGCAATGGGTACATCTGATGGCTTAAGCCGCGGTCTGAAAGTATTAGATTTAGAACACCCTATCGAAGTACCTGTTGGTGTTGCGACGCTGGGTCGTATCATGAACGTACTTGGTGAGCCTATCGATATGAAAGGCGACATTGGCGAAGAAGTCCGTTGGGCTATTCACCGTGAAGCACCAAGTTATGAAGATCTGTCAGGTGCAACTGAACTGTTGGAAACGGGTATCAAGGTTATCGACCTGATTTGTCCGTTTGCTAAAGGTGGTAAAGTTGGTCTGTTCGGTGGTGCGGGTGTAGGTAAAACCGTAAACATGATGGAGTTGATTCGTAACATTGCGACTGAGCACTCTGGTTACTCTGTATTTGCGGGTGTAGGTGAACGTACTCGTGAAGGTAACGACTTCTATCATGAAATGACCGAATCAAACGTACTGGATAAGGTATCTCTGGTTTATGGCCAAATGAACGAGCCACCAGGAAACCGTCTGCGCGTTGCATTAACCGGCTTAACCATGGCGGAAAAATTCCGTGATGAAGGCCGTGACGTTCTGTTATTTATCGATAACATCTATCGTTATACCCTGGCCGGTACGGAAGTATCCGCACTGTTAGGTCGTATGCCATCAGCGGTAGGTTATCAGCCAACGCTGGCAGAAGAGATGGGTGTACTGCAAGAACGTATTACATCGACTAAAACCGGTTCAATCACCTCGGTACAGGCAGTATACGTACCTGCGGATGACTTGACTGACCCATCACCGGCAACCACCTTCGCCCACCTGGATGCAACGGTAGTATTAAGTCGTCAAATCGCTTCTCTGGGTATTTACCCTGCGGTTGACCCACTTGATTCAACCAGCCGCCAGCTGGATCCATTAGTGGTTGGTCAGGAGCACTATGATTGTGCCCGTGGCGTTCAGTCAATTCTGCAACGTTATCAGGAACTGAAAGACATCATTGCGATTCTGGGTATGGACGAGCTGTCAGAAAGTGACAAGCTGGTGGTATCTCGTGCTCGTAAGATTCAGCGCTTCCTGTCTCAGCCATTCTTCGTTGCAGAAGTATTTACCGGTTCTTCTGGTAAGTACGTATCGCTGAAAGACACTATCCGTGGCTTCAACGGTATTATGAACGGTGAATACGATCATCTGCCTGAGCAGGCGTTCTACATGGTTGGCTCCATTGACGAAGCTGTGGAAAAAGCCAAGAAACTGTAAGCTGCAATAGGAGGGCTACATGGCTGTATCAACTTTCCATCTGGACGTAGTGAGTGCGGAAAATAATATGTTTTCTGGCGAAGTACAAAGAATCCAGGTGACGGGTAGCGAAGGTGAACTGGGGATTTATCCTCAGCATACGCCGCTGCTCACTGCCATCAAGCCGGGCCTGATTCGTATCGTTAAGCTAAACGGTGATGAAGAGTTTATCTACCTTTCCGGTGGTATCCTCGAGGTTCAACCGACCATCGTTACCGTTTTATCTGATACGGCTATCCGCGGACAGGATCTTGATGAAGCTCGGGCAATGGAATCCAAGCGTAAAGCGGAAGAACACATCCGTAATTCGCATGGTGACATCGATTATGCACAGGCATCTGCAGAGCTGAGTAAAGCCATTGCAAAACTGCGCGTCATCGAATTGACCAAGAAAATGATGTAATCAGCACCCAGTATTTTGATTGCTATGTGCGTTATAAAAAGCCAATCTGTAAACAGATTGGCTTTTTTACTATGGATAGAAAGTTACAGAGATAATATGGACGTTATTAAATGAGAAATGTGCTTTTCATTATTATTCTGGTGCTGATTGTGATTGTCAGTCTGCTGATTTATCAGAATCTTACCAGCCGCCCTCCTGAAGGGCCTGGTCCGGACGATGGGACTATTCATCCCCGTCCACCTGAACCAGAAAAGCAGATTAAGTTTGGCGACCGTTTGTATATCCGAATTCTTAAAGCAGAAGATAAATTTGAGCTGTGGTTTAGTTCAGACAATAAACCTTATGAGCTGTATAAAAGCTATGTCATCTGTACCTATTCCGGCGGATTAGGACCTAAAAAGAAGCAGGGAGACTATAAAAGCCCGGAAGGTTTCTACTCAACCACTAAAGGGTTACTCAACCCTAATAGCAATTACCATCTTTCTTTTAATATTGGTTACCCAAATGCTTTCGATCGTGCTAATGGCTATACCGGTGATTTTCTTATGGTACACGGTGGTTGTGCCTCAGCCGGCTGCTATGCCATGACTGACCCCATAATCACCGAGATATATGGACTGGTTGAACAGGCTTTTGCCGGTGGGCAGAAGGTGGTTCCTATCCATATTTTTCCGTTTGCTATGACGCAAAATAAAATGACTCAGTATCAGGATTCGGAATATATTGATTTCTGGCAAACGCTAAAGCCGGCGTACGATTTTTTTGAAACTAACCACAGAGTGCCGATGATTGAGGTGAGTGGAAAGCAGTATCTGGTGAAAGCAGGCTGATAAGTACAAAGGAACCTAGTGGATGAATATTAAATTTTTAGGCCATGATGAGACGCATAATCCTTCAGGAGGCCTCTGTAATGAGTATCGAATCGATGAGATTGAAAGCCTGGATTGTTTGATCGATTTTTATCATCAAAAAAGTCAGGAATATAGCAATCAACGAATCTTATTAACGCTGGATGATGTATCTCAGGCTTGCTATACCTCAGGCCATACCAGAATGACCTATGATTTAGCCGATAGCGATGGTTTGGATTTATCCGGGCTACCAGCTGAATGTTTTGATGAAGGTGAGTATCTTGGGTATTTAAATACGCCATCTGAGATGTTTATTTGTCAGCATAATTTTCAACGTTTAATAAAAGACGTTGCCTTTGAACAGGTTTGTGAAAAAGGATTAACATTAACCGATGAGAATTTAGAAGAATGGATTGAATATCAAACAGATCCCTTTTCTATTTTTGATAGTCCGGTATCTGCATTAGTTGTACCAGTGAATCATAGCTATGAAACCTTATATGCGTTTCCTAATGGCTATTTTAGTTGTGATTTATCACCGGCAGAAAACTTTATATTGGCAAAACGCTTTCAACAACAATATGGCTTAGAACTTATAGGTATTGGTGCTTCCTATTTAGGGTTTATCAGGAAAGAGCCATTAACAGAGGTTCAGTTAAATCATCTGTGTGAAGATTTATTGTTGTTATACCATGTAGCGGATAGTGAAAAAGAAAAAATGAAAGCGCTGTTTAGCCAGATGATTTCAGATAGTGAGTTACTTTGGGTTAAATATACTGATTGATACTAATGTCTCTGTAGTTTTTATATCAGACAGCACTAAAGGTTATTAGGATACACGGGCGTGGGGGGTTGACTTGGCGTAAGCCAACGACAAACAGGCAAAGCCTGTTTGAACAGCGCTAGCGCTGGCCCGTCAGGGTGAAACACCGGAAGGTGTTTCATAACTGCCCGTAGCCCGGGGAGCCGACCCACCTGGCCTGTTTATCTACTACCCGGCCGTACTCAAGGGTAATATATGCTCTTAAGTTCTTACGGCCGGAATATCCTCAGAAACCAATTTACCCCATTACAACTTATTTCTTCTTCGCATACTTCAACGAATCCAACGCCACCGCAAAGATAATAATGCTGCCCTTAATAATATACTGCCAGTAAGGGTTCACTCCGATATACGTCAGGCCATAGTTGATAACGGTAAAAATCAGCACCCCGGTTACTACCCCAGCAACGGTACCAACACCGCCGCTAAATGACACACCACCAACCACACAGGCAGCAATAGCATCCAGCTCATACATAAAGCCCAGGTTATTGGTGGCGCTACCAATACGCCCGGCTTCCAGCATACCGCCAAAAGCATAGAACACACCGGACAGGGCATACACCATAATCAGATTCAGGGTTACGTTAACACCAGAGACTTTTGCTGCTTCCGGGTTACCACCGATGGCAAATATGTTTTTACCGAAGCGAGTTTTGTTCCATAAAATCCAGACGAATCCAATAGCGATTGCGGCGTAGAAGGTAATATATGACAGCTTAAAATCGCCAAACCGAATGAATCCCTGAGCAAAGGTAGAAAAGCGCGGGTCGAAACCGGCGATAGGAGAAGCGCCAACAAAGTCATAATAAAGGGAGTTAATACCATAAACGATAATCATGGTGCCTAAGGTGGTAATAAATGGCGTCACGTTAAGATAGGCAATAATTAATCCATTGATTAGTCCTATGATTGCACCAATAGCACAAACGATCAGGATCACCACCGGAATAGGAATTTCACCTAAACCCGGGAATACTTTATTTACGTTACTCATGGATTGCAGCAAAGTGGCAGCAATGACGGCAGCTAAACCCACCTGGCGCCCTGCTGACAGATCGGTACCCTGAGTTACAATTAGTCCGGCTACTCCAAGAGCAATAATAATTCGCACCGAAGATTGGGTCAGAATATTACTCAGGTTAAGCAAACTAAGGAACGAGGTATCCTGAATAATAATAATGCCAAGCAGTACGAAGAGAACGATATAAATACCGTTCTCTTTCATGAAATTCACAACAGAGCCTTTATTTTTGGTACTCATAATATGCCGATCCTATAACTTATAGATATTTGGAAGCCAGTTGCAGAATTTCACTCTGAGATGTTTCTTTAGTATTAACAATACCCGCCAGACGGCCATTGCTCATAACCAGAATACGGTCAGTAATACCTAATAGTTCGGGCATCTCAGAAGAAATAATAATGATTCCCTTCTCTTTTTTTGCCAGCTCAATAATTAATTGATAAATTTCAAATTTGGCACCTACGTCAATTCCCCGGGTAGGTTCATCCAATAATAAAATTTCAGGTCGGGTTAGTAGCCAGCGACCAATAATAACTTTTTGCTGGTTACCACCAGAGAGAGAACCAATCGCTGTTTTATGGCCAGGGGTTTTTACTCTCATTGAATCGATAACCCACTGAGTATCACTTTTCATTCGGTTATTATTTAATAAACCAACTGAGTTTTTGTAGGTTTTCATATTGGAAATTAAAGAGTTAAATCCAATATCCAGATGAGCATAAATACCGGTCGATCGGCGTTCTTCCGTTACTAAAGCAAAACCATGACTAATCGCTTCATTAGCGTTGTTATTCTTTATCTCTTTTCCATTCAGAATAATTTTACCGGCGCTTCTTTCGCGAATACCAAACAGTATTTCCACAATGTCAGTACGTTTTGCACCCACTAAACCGGCAATGCCTAATATTTCTCCTTTACGCAGAGAAAAAGAGACGTCCTGAACCGAAGGCTGTTTTTTTGAAGTCAGATTTTTAACTTCAAGAATTACATCACCAATATCATTGGTTTTTTCCGGAAAGCGTTGAGTTAATGAACGACCTACCATCATTGAGATAATGTCATTCATTGCTAACCCTTCAAGAGGGCGAGTCGTAACCCATTGACCGTCACGGAGTACGGTTATTTCATCGCATAGCTGGAATATTTCTTCCATTTTGTGAGAGATATAAACAATACCGCAGCCGCGATCTTTTAATTTACGAATAATACTAAACAGATGGCTAACTTCTTTTTCGGTAAAGAAGACGTGGGCTCATCCATAATGACGATTTTAGCATTGTAAGAAAACGCTCTGGCAATTTCTATCATCTGCATTTGGGAAACAGATAAGGTGGCGACTTTTACCAGTGGGTCAATATTAATATCCAGTTCATCGAATATAGCCTTAGTGTCTTGATACATTTTTTTATGGTCGACAAACAGGCCTTTCACCGGATATCGACCAAGCCACATGTTGTCCATAACGGTACGCTGGAGCACTAAATTAAGCTCCTGATGCACCATTGAAACCCCTTGTTCCAATGCTTCTTTAGAATTACTAAAGTTGACTTCTTTTCCCTGAAAGATAATTTTCCCGCTGTCTTTTTTATAAATACCAAACAGACATTTTAATAACGTTGATTTTCCGGCCCCGTTTTCGCCCACTAATGCATGAACGGAATGAGAGCGAACTTTTAGATTAACGTTATCTAACGCTTTTACGCCGGGAAATGACTTACTGATATTGATCATTTCCAATAATAGGTCATCAGTTGGCGGGGTTAGTTCTTCGCTCATACAACAGGTCCTGATTAAAAAGGGGCGGCAGCAAGCCGCCCCTTCTATTGCTATCAATAAAAAGGATTATTTAAATTTATCCAGATTGTCTTTATCTACTGCTACGTAAGGAACGCGGACAACTTTGTCTTTGATTTCCCACTTGGTACCCTGGGCTGCTGGTTTGCCTTCAGCCAGGTTTTTAGATAATTCAAAAGTGGCTTTTGCCTGGTTGCTGGCATCGTTTAACACGGTACCTGCCATGGTGCCCTGACGTACCAGAGCCAGTGCTTCTGGTAAGGCATCAACGCCAAATACCGGAATTTTGCCTTTGTTGTGCGCTTTTAATGCTTCGATTGCGCCCATGGCCATGGCATCGTTATTAGCGATAACCACTTCAATCTTGTCGGCATTAGGACCGGATAACCAGGCGTCCATTTTATCTTTAGCCTGTGCGGTGTCCCACATTGCGGTATCCAGCTGTAGCTGCTGAGTTTTCAGCTTTTCATCATCATTTAATGTTTTAACTACATAAGTAGTACGCGCTTCAGCATCCGGATGTCCCGGTTCACCTTTAAGCAGTACAAACTGAATAACGCCATCTTTATTCAGATCCCACTCAGGATGCGCTTTCCAGTGTTTGGCAATCAGTTGGCCCTGAATAACACCAGATTCTTTAGAGTCGGTACCAACAAAGTAAGCCTTGTCGTAGCTGTCCAGTGCGGCTTTTGAAGGCTCTTTATTGAAAAACACCACCGGAATGGAGTCGCCACGCGCTTTATCAATCACTACCTGAGCGGCCGCCGGGTCAACCAGGTTAATTGCCAGGGCTTTAACCCCTTTTGCGATCAGAACATCAATCTGGTCGTTCTGTTTGGATTGGTCATTCTGTGAGTCATTCATCAGCAAAGTGACATCTTTATTGCCGGCAGACTCTTTTTCAATCGCTTTACGGACAACGGACATAAAGTTGTCATCGTATTTGTAAATCGTAACCCCAATCTTGGTGGCTGCCAGCGTAGCTGCAGAGACGGCCATACAGGTACCAAACACAATCGTGGCTAATAGCGTTTTTTTCATGAAAATCTCCATGCATAACTATTTTAAGTTTGAATTGTTAACACGCGACAGCCAATTAGTAATAATATTACTAATAAGACTGAGGTATTAATATTTTTTACAAAACAACACGATAACTACCGGTAGGGGTTATGGATGTTAAATTAATCGTAGTAGAGTCTTAAAGGAATGCCATGAAATGTTATTAAATTGTGATTAATTTCGTATAAAAAAATAACGTCAGTTTATGGTGTTGTTTTTAGGGGACTGACAAACCAGATAAATTGGCATCAATGAATATTCCGGTCGTAAAAACGATGTTATTCATATCACCGTTGTGCTTGGCTGGAAGACCGTCTGTACTTCAGTTCGGAGCGCACCGGGCCTAGTCCACCTAGGGGCGGTTATAAAACACCTTGCGGTGTTTCACCCTGTGGGCCAGCGCGAGCGCTGTTCAAACAGGCTTTGCCTGTTTGTCGTTGGCTGACGCCAAGTCGACCCCAACGGCGGCCTCTCCCTCTGATTGGCTGTCAGACATAAACCCATCAAACTTTGTCAGTTGTCTGAAAATAACGTCAGGATATGGCGTTATTTTGGTTTAATTATTAAGGTGGGTATTTATATTAAAACTTTTATTTAAAGCATTATTTTTATTCGATGACTTAAGAAATCTAAAAAACAGGTGATTCTGGCAGACAGTTGGGTATTACGATAATAGACCGCGTTAATGGGTTGCATGACCTTGACCGTTTGCTGCGGCAGTATCTCTATTAAATCTCCCTGCATTCTGTCTTTATGGGTCATAAAATCAGACAGGCAAACAATGCCTTCTCCGGCTAAAGCCAACTGTCTTAATGTTTCCCCACTGGAGGCGGTCAGGTTTGGCGTTATATGTAACAGATGTCCATTATCATCGCTGAAGGGCCATTCATTTAGCTTATCTATTTGGGTAAAACCCAGCAGCTGGTGGGATGTTAAATCGTCTGTACAGGTGATTGTCGGATGGTTTTTTAGATACTCAGGACTTGCCAGAGCGCGCCTCTGGCTGGAGCCTAAATGGCGGGCATGCAGGGTTGAATCACGTAATTCACCAATGCGAATAGCGATATCGGTCTTGTGTTCCAGTAAGTCGATAAAGTGATCGTTGGTATTGAGTTCCAGTTCAATTTGCGGATAAAGGCGACGAAACTCACCGATAATTGGTACGATGGTATGTATCATAAAAGGCGAGGCTGCATTGACCCGAAGCAGGCCAGAAGGTTGCTGGCGGCGTATCGCTATCTGATCTTCCGCTTCATCGACTGCCGCCAGGATTTTTCTGGCGTGCACTAAGAAAGCCTGTCCCTCTTCCGTTAATGCCAGTCGCCGGGTGGTACGGTTTAACAGTGAAGTTTCCAGCTTTTCTTCCAGTCTTCCCAGTGCCCGACTAATACCTGAAACCGTTTGATTCAGTTTGCTGGCCGCATGAGTAATAGAATTACTGTCAACGACGGTAACAAATGCCAGAAGTTCTTCCAGAGTGGTTTTCATGGTGATTATTGATTCCCGATCAATGATATTCAGTATTTAAGCAGATTTTTGTGAAAAACAGGCATCAAATATTTGTGTTGTACCAATTCATCAGGGAACTTTCCCAAAGGTTATTGTTCTGAATAATAGATAAAGAGTGGATTTTCATTATTTTTTAAACTCATAATTAATTGATTATATTTAAAAAATAATAAAGGGATAGCGTAGTAAAAGCATTGTTCAGCCAATATTTTACTCATCAATTAGGGAAACAGAGATGTCTGATTATATGGAAAAAGCTGAGTCACTGACTGCTGTAGATGCATTGGCTGATTTACCAACACCTTATGCGTTAAGTTCGCCAGCGCAAGAGCAGATATTTACTGCGGCAATGCAGCAAATAGACAGTTGGCACTGCTTACATAATCCCACCTATGCGCAACTCTGCGAAGAGCAATCATCACCGGTTATCCCTGTTGGATTGTTTAAAACCCTTAATCTGGCTACACCAATGGATGAACCAGGGCAATGGCTCTCCAGCTCAGGTACCGGAACTCACGGAAAAACGCAGGTATTCTTTGATGCTGCCAGCATGGGCCGCATTCAACGGGCAATGACGCAAATGTTCATTGCCAATGGTCTGGTGTCATTAACCCCTTCCCGTTTTCTCCTGCTTTCTCCGGATCCTCACTCTGGGGATCATGCCGGGTATGCCACGGCCTTTATGAAGTTTACCGCCTGTGCACCGGTAAAGGAGTGTGTATTTGCCGTTCAGGCTGATGGTCATTTTGATAGCCAATTAGCCTGGGATACTTTACAACGCTGGGCCGGTGAGCCGGAACCTATCTATATTTTTGGCCTGACGGTGTTTTTTGAACATCTGTGCTTAAGTCGTCCGGATTCATTTACGTTACAAGCGCCAGTAAGAGGGTTAACCGGTGGTGGCTGGAAGGGAATGACTCAACAACTGGATCGCCAGCAAATTGTTGCCGGTTTGAATCAGTGCTTACAGGCGCCATTGGTAGATATTCGGGATATTTACGGTATGACGGAACATCCGTTGCACTATATCAGCTGTCAGGAAGGGCACTTCCATATTCCGGCTTACTCTTCTTTCACCATTATTGATGCGAATGGCAATTCTGCAGCTGCAGGTCAGCAGGGGCTTATTCAGCTTGAAAATCCGTTCTTTGCTTCATTGCCCGCTCAACGTTTATTAACTCAGGATTTAGGTTTATGGGGTGAGCATTGTTCATGTGGTCAACCGCGACCTTATCTGCGTTATTTAGGAAGAGCCACAACCCCGGAAGGGACCTGTGCTGCTGAAGCGTTATGAAACAGCAATCGCCTGAAAGGTTGATAAAAGTAAGAGCGTGGATTGCCAGCTGTATACGGTCGGAGATGCAATTTTCTTCCGATCCGGCTACCCAGCAATTTTGCCTGTCCCGACTTCATCTGTGGTGTTCAACCGATTTGCTGGAACAGAAAATTGAGCGCGAGCTGGCGGGAAGAAACTGGCGTCCACCAGATCGGTTGCTGCTGGTGATTTCTGAAAAAGACCCTTTGGGTACGCTGGAGGGTTTTTTAGCGGCTTATCTGATTGGTAGCCGTATGAGGATCAAAGCCCGGCACTCACGAGGTTGGCTGGAGTCTTTACGTCAGGCTTTGGACTTATCGGATGATGAATGCCAAATCAGCGACTGGCCAAGCCATCAGCAAAGTGATGAGCAGTTATTACAGGGAATTGATACGATTTTACTGGCAGGTGGCGAAGCGTTAATCCAGCATTACCGAAAGATAACGCCTGCACATATTCGTTTAATTGAACTTGGCCCAAAAATCAGTGGGATGGCTATATTGGGCCATCAGTTACCGCCGGTAGAAAAAATTCTGACGGATGTTTGTTTGTTTCTACAGCAAGTGTGTAGCTCACCTCGCTTTATTTTGCTGGATAGTGAACAGGCTGCAGAGCAGTTATACCAGCAATTACACCATGCTTTAGACGAGCTGCCCCGTCTGGCAGAAGATGAGCGAATCGCTCAGTTAGCCAAAGTGCGTGAACTGGCGATGTATCAGAAACTAACTCCGGATTGGGGCAAAATTGATTACAGTAAATCCAGCGGCTGGGGAGTTACCTTGAGTCGTCAATTCTCTCCTGAATTATGGTTACCTAAAGGCTTTCAGCTTATTTTATCTCCTGTTGATGTCAGCCTGTCTAATGCGGAATCACGCTGGCCGGGTCGCCTGCAAACATTAGGATACTGGGGAGATATTTCAGACTTTCAGCAGAGTAGTTTTACCCGCTATTGTCCAATAGGGCGCATGCATGACCGCTCGTTGCTGGCACCCCATGACGGATTTTTTATTCTGCAATCATTGGTCTCTTTTATCGACAAGGACGATTATTCATGATGAACAGGCCACGGGTTTTTATTACTGGTGGAACTGGGTTTATTGGTTCTCACCTGTTGCCAAAATTGTATCAGCAGGGCTATGCGCTGACCGTTTTAGTTCGATCCCCGTCATTGAAAAAAATAGTCGGTCGACCAGATTTACCGCCTGAAACTACTCTGGTTACTGGTGATTTAACTCAGCCGGAAAGTTATCAGAGCGCGTTAAAAGGTCATCAGGCATTGATTCATATGGCTGCGGATTATCGGGTTGGTTTACCCGCTTCTTCCTCTGCGCGCCGGACAATGTATCAAACCAATGTCACAGCAACGCAGGATCTGTTTGATGCAGCACAGCAGGCTGCCATTCCGCAAATGATTTACATGAGTACGACAGCAGCATTAGGGGAGACTCAGGGAAGCTACCCGGATGAGATTCACCAGCATAATGGCGTTTTTCGCTGCTATTACGAAGAAACCAAACAGATTGCCCATTACTTTTTGCAGCAAAAACAGCAGCAAGGCTTACCGGTCAATATTGCTATTCCTGGCGGAGTATTTGGCTCGGGCGATAACAGCGTATTAAGCCAAACCATTCGTGCTTTTTTTCGCGATAAGATTCCGTTTCAAATCGCTACCACCAGCCGTTTCCAACTTTGTCATGTGGATCATCTTTGTGATGGATTGATTCAGTTACTTAATCCGGATATTCAGCGGCAAAATTTTCTGTTTACCGGAAAGGATTTTTCAATGCCGATGTTGTTTACGCTAATGGCGGAAATGGGTAAACGCAAAATCCCACCTTTTAAATCAGCATCCTCTTTAAATGCCCTGGCTTGGCTAATGGACAAAGTTTCTTCTCTGGGGCCTCAAATGCCGCTTTCACAGGAAGCCTTGCGCATTATGGATGGCAGCACTTATATGTATTGCTCTGATAAAGCTAAACGGCAACTTAACTGGTCTGAAGGGGATCCCGTTCAGGAATTAACTGCATTTATACAGACACTGGCTGATGAAGTTGCGGCGGAAAACAGGTCGGCAAAATAAGGGATAAATAATGAAGACCACCCAATTAAACAGCCCCTGGGGAGACGTCAGGGTAATGTTGGAAAATCCTCAGCAATTGACGGTTCAGGGAAGTAGCGATAAAGCAGTGTTTTTTGGTCAGGGTTATGGCGCAGCCCGTTTGCGCCTGTGGCAACTGGACCTTTCCCGTCGGGTAGCCACAGGAACGCTGTCAGAAATTATGGGTAATGGTGCGCTAAGAACCGATATTTTCCAACGTCGTCTGGGGTTGGCTTCACTGGCACAGCAGGCAGAATCAATCGATGCGGGTGCAGAACCATCATCCTGGCAAGGCCAGCAGTATCAGCATATTCAGGCCTATGTGGCGGGTATTAATCAGGCACTGGTGGATATGAAGTTATTGCCGGTTGAGTGCCTGTTGTTACGCTATCGTCCGGCTTCTTTTCAGGTCAGAGATGCCTATTTACTGGCTCAGTTAAAGTATTTTATTAATTCAGCCTGGCAATATGAGCTGTTCCATACCCGCTTATCGGGTCGCTTAACGCCCCAACAGCATAAGCAGTTGCTCACTACGGTGGGTCAGGAAGGAAACCCAATACCGCCATTACCTCTGAATGAGGCAGGAGAACGCCTTGCTGAAGTCGAAGAAGCACTAAGAGATGGCCTGCTGGGTATGCAGCATCTGGGGCTTGCCTCACCGGATACCGGATCGAATGTTATTGCTATTAGTGGGCAACGTACGGTTTCAGGCAAACCCATATTAGCCGCGGATCCACATATGGGTCATGTAAATCCCGGTTATAACCTGATGTGCAAACTGGAAAGCGATGAAGGGTTATATGTCATAGGCTCTCACTTTCCTGGTGTGCCGGGCATTATCGTCGGTCGTAATCACCATGCTGCCTGGGGTATGGTAGGTATCATGGCGGATAATCAGGATCTGTTCTGGGGCAAAATTAATCTGGCGGAAGAAAAGGTTGAAACCACCGAGGGCTGGGTGCCACTTAAGCGGGAAAAGCAAACCATTCAGTGTAAGTCAGGTAAAACCCATGAGTTTACCGCTTACGGATTTTCTCAGGGACGATTGCTCTCTGAAAAAGGTGATTATGGTCTGTTTTTACGCTGGCCTTCTCTTGATCATCCTGACGGTGATATTAGCTTTTATTCTCTGGCGAAGTGCCACAATTGGCAAACATTTCGTGCCAGTCTGGCCCATGTGCATAATTCACCCATGATGGTGGGATATGCAGATATTCATGGCGATATTGGTTTGCAAACCATGGGATTTATCCCTAAACGGAAAACTGAAATTGGCAGTTTGATCCTTAATCTTACCAACCCGGACCATCAGTGGCAGGGATATGTTCCCTATGAAGATTTGCCGTTTCAATATAATCCGCCGGAAGGCTATGCGGTCTATGCCAATCAGTACAGTGAAGCGCTATTTAGCGGTAAATGTGCCTTATCAAACCGCTGGCATCCACCAAGTCGTGCATTACGGGTCAGTGAACTGATTGAACAAACTCATCAGCATGACCTCAATACGCTGCAAGCCATCCAGGACGACAAAGTTGATGTGTTTGCCCGCACTGCTTTAGCCATACTCCTTCCCTATCTATCGGTTTCTACGCCGCTATCCGACTGGAATGGTGATACACGAAAGATTGAGCAGGCACAGCTATTTGAACGCTGGATGCAGCATCTGGCGGATAAGCTATTACGTAAAGTACTTAAACGCGGCTCACGGGCGTTGTATTCGGATTTCTGGCCGGGTTGTCGATGGAATATGCTGACTATTTTGCATCATCATTTAACCGACTGGGGACATGAAAAAAACGCTGCCAGCCAATTGGTTCAGGACGCCTATAACAGCGCGTTGGCAGCTACTCAACATGCCACCGTTCCTGAAGTGGAGTTTCAACACACTATTAAACACCCGGCATGGTTAAGAAAATTACTCACCGGTCGTTACCCCTATCAGGGTGGAAATCGCGAGACGGTTCACGCGACCCGTCAACATACTGATTTTTTGACCCAATCCCAAATCGGGAGTGATAGCCCGGTAAAAAGTAAACCCTATACCTTTGGGCCAGGATTCAAACTGTTATGTGACTTAAGTGACAGAGGTGAAGTGCGATATATGATGAATACGCCTGCGAAAGGAGGGCCTTTCTTTTGGTTGTTAACACCAACACTATGGCGCTGGCAACAAGGGCTGCGTTGGTCAATGTCGATGTCTGATATGAAAAAAAATGATAAATAGCGTGAGTAATAAAATACCCGGCAATTGGTTTAGCCGGTATGTCGTGTCAATCAGAGGGATTATTGTATGGCTGGTTTAAAAGAGTGGCAAAAAAGTGGGCATCCTGCCCGTTTATGGCGGCCTTTGCCAGAAAATCGGGTGCAGTGTGAGCTGTGTCCGAGGGAATGCAAAATTAGCGAAGGGCGATCGGGAACCTGCCGTATGCGCCGCAATGAAAATGGGTCATTGGTCACGCTTAACTACGGTAAATCGGTACCCATGACTCAGGAGTGCATTGAGACCGAAGCGGTTTATCACTATGCGCCGGGAGAGCAGATTCTTTCATTGGGCAATATTGGTTGTATGCTGCGCTGTGATTTCTGCCAAAACTGGACTACCAGTCAGGCACGTTACGTACAAGATAGCCACGTGATGTACTACAGCCCGGAAGATGTGGTTAATTATGCCCTTAAGCATAATATCAAAGTGCTTTCATGGACTTATAATGACCCTATTGTCTGGCATGAGTTTGTGATGGATACCGCCAGACTGGCGCGTCAGCATGGGTTAAAAAATCTGTATAAGAGTGCCTTCTATATTGGTGAAAAAGGCATTGATGAACTGCTGGAAGTGATGGATATCTTCAGTATTTCTCTTAAATCAATGTAGGATAGTTTTTACCGTAAGCATACCGCCGGTCGTCTACAGCCGATACTGGATGGTATCAAGCAGGTTTATGCAGCAAGACAGGGAGGTAATGGCCCTCATCTGGAGGTTTCCAACCTTTGCGTTACCGGACGAAATGACAATTTAACGGAAAGCCGCAAGGTCTCTGACTGGATGTTAAATAATCTGGATGCTGAAATTCCTCTCCATTATGTGCGCTTCCACCCGGATTTTCGTTATACCCAGGTTGAACGTACCTCAGTACCTTTCCTTGAGCAGGCTCGCCTTCAGGCAATGGCTGACGGTATGCGTTATGTCTATTTGGGCAATGCCTACAATACCACCAGCACTAACTCTTACTGCCCGGACTGTCAGGCTTTATGGGTTCAACGCAATGGTTTGATTGCCCGATCGTTTCTGCAAAATGGCTGTTGCCCTCAGTGTGGAAAAACTTCACCGATCCAGCTTCCATGGAAAGATTCAGTGTCTGAATCGGTTACTCATCAAATTCCGGAAAACTTTGTTAGCACTACTCATATGTTCCGTGGGCCAATACAGGCTTGTCATGTAGAACAGCAGCAAGAGTCGACACTGTTTTATCAGTTTATTTCAGCATCGGGCCAACCGGTGGGAGAAATTGGTACTAACGGCTGTATTCGCTTTATGTTGTCTAAAAGCGATGAAAGGGCGGAAGGCATTCGTCTTTATCATCCGACAGAAAACAAATTACAGGTATTTGAAGTGTACGATAGAGCGCACTTCCCGGTTACCGGCGCTGAACAAACTCACCTTGCCAGCGAAGATGTCCCATTAAACTTTTTGCCAATTCGGGGGCGCTGATATGCCGCTCAATTGGGGATACTCTTATGCCCGGTCGCAGTCTATTGCTTATCAGCTACGTAAGGCCGGGCTTGGTGGCGAAGGAAAAAACCTACCGGTGATTTATCTGTCCGGCATTTTAGGTTCAAAGCTGTATGATCGTCAGGAACAGGCACAGATTTGGGGTGATTATCGTGGAGTCTTTTTCCATAAACCACATTATGCCGGTTATGAATATGAGGACAGTGAAGCCCATCGCACCAGAGTATTTGCTAATGAACATCTGCATGAGTTCACCATTGTTCCAGGGTTGGTGCATACTCTGGTTACCGCAGAGCTAAAGCAGGTGTTGCAGGCAGGATTGGGCTATAAAGAGGGGCAGGATCTGTTCTTTATGGCTCATGACTGGCGAGCTGACCTTTGTTCACTGGCCGGGCGGCTGGATGCGGAGTTTGCACGGTTAAGAGCCCGATTTGGTGACGATCAGAAAATTATCCTGATGGGACAATCGATAGCCAATCTGGCTATTCGTTACTGGCTGCGAACAACCACCAGTGAAAATCGCGAGATGATAGCTAAATGGTATGCTTTTGGTCCACCATGGCAGGGGACTTTTCATGCGCTATCAATGATGGAGACCGGTTATTATCCGGGAACCCGCCTGTTCCACGGCTTTTCTGCCGATGATGTGACCAGTTACCCCAGTGCCTATCAGTTGTTGCCTTCCCGGCCAACGGTTGTGGATATTCAGGGTAAGCCTTTAACCGATTTTGATATTTATAGCACCGAATGCTGGCAGGAATACCGCATGGGGCCTTATCGGGCATCAGGGGTTGATATATCCCCGGTTTGTCAGCGTGCCAGAGAACATCTTGGCCTAAACTTGAAAAAAGCCCGCGAACTGGCGGTCAGCATTGAAGGCGTTTCAACGCTGGAGCAAGCGATTCCTCAGGTGTGGTTTTTAAGCGATAACAATACGGCAGTAAAAGCCGCCGTCTATGATGGACATCGTTGGTACTTTGAAACCAAAACTATTCAGCGTGACGTCCCACAGCTGGCTTCACAAGTGCTGGAACAGGGGGACGATCACCTGCCACTAAGCGGTTTATTGTCTCAACGCTGCGGACCTGTTATTCGTGATGCTTATCATCAACCCTGGGGTGAGAGTTTTGTCTATATCAGCAAAGCCAGAACCCATCGGGCATTAATCAACCATACGCCAAACTTACGGTCTTTGGCTTTTGATTTAGCGGTAGAAAGAGAAAAGTATCAAAAAGGCGGATATTGATGATAAGACCAAATAATTCAGTTCGATACCTTAAAATATGCTAATCGTTGGGAGGGACGGGTGTTGGGGTCGACTTGGCGTAAGCCAACGACAAACAGGCAAAGCCTGTTTGAACAGCGCTCGCGCTGGCCCGCAGGGTGAAACACCGCAAGGTGTTTCATAACTGCCCTTAACCTGGCCTGGCTCAATGTGCTCCATAGCTGGGAACAGATGGTTTATCGACCGTTCTCAGTGCAGATACAAGCACCATATTTTTACGGCCGGAATATTCACAAGGGCTGACTTATTGGATTTACCTGATACCTCCACCACTCATACACCCCTGTTACTTTACCTATAATCGACTAATTCATCTTTTTTTTACTTTTTAACTATCTTGATACGCGTTGAAAAAAAAGTGGTTTATCGCGGGGAGTAACGCGTTATTATTCACCCATAGCAGCCGAAAATCTGTCTCCGAATGCCGACAGTTTTTCAGCTATTTTCTGGTAAAGCTGTATTTTTCATCAACCCTTGTGCCACAAGGTTTGTTGGCATTTTTTGATGAAAAATAAGTAGCATTTTTGTTACTAAACAGGTTTACTTTCGCCAATCAATTTTTTAGCAGGTTGTTTATGTCAATGTCTCAACTTAGCGTAGCGATTCTTGCCGCTGGCAAGGGTACGCGTATGTATTCAGATCTTCCAAAGGTACTGCATCTTTTAGCCGGTAAGCCAATGGTACAGCATGTCATTGATACCGCATCTAAACTGGGTGCCCAACAGGTTCATTTGGTTTACGGACACGGTGGAGACCTGCTAAAGAAAACGCTTTCCGATCAGCCAATTAACTGGGTATTACAGGCAGAGCAGTTGGGTACAGGTCATGCTATGCAGCAGGCTGCGCCTTATTTTGCTGATGATGAAAATATCCTGATGCTGTATGGCGATGTGCCACTCATTTCAGAAGATACTCTGCGTCGTTTAGTGGCTGCCAAGCCGGTTGGCGGCATTGGTCTGCTGACCGTTAAGCTGGATGACCCTACCGGATATGGTCGTATAGTCCGTAAAGATGGTCAGGTCGTGAGTATTGTTGAACACAAAGATGCCAGCGAAGAGCAGCATAAAATCAATGAGATAAACACCGGTATTCTGGTTGCTAGCGGTAAAGATTTAAAGCGCTGGTTAGGCAAACTGAATAATAACAATGCACAGGGTGAATATTACATCACCGATGTAATTGCACTGGCATATGAAGAAGGCAACCGTATTGAAGCGGTACATCCATCCCGCCTGAGTGAAGTTGAAGGGGTAAACAACCGCCTGCAACTGTCTCGTCTGGAGCGCGTCTATCAGGCAGAACAGGCAGACCGCTTACTACTGGCGGGTGTGATGCTAAACGACCCTTCCCGTTTTGATTTACGCGGTGAACTGATTCATGGTCGTGATGTGGTGATTGATACTAACGTCATTATTGAAGGCCGCGTAGTGCTTGGGGATCGTGTTCGCATTGAAAGCGGCTGTGTGCTGAAAAACTGCGTTATTGGTAATGACAGCGTGATAAGCCCTTATAGTGTTATTGAAGATTCCGAGATGGGCGTTGGCTGTACTGTGGGTCCATTCTCTCGCTTACGCCCCGGAGCGCAGCTTGAAGATGAAGCCCACGTGGGTAACTTCGTAGAGATGAAGAAAGCGCGTTTGGGTAAAGGTTCTAAAGCTGGTCATCTCTCTTATCTTGGGGATGCGGATATTGGCGATCGAGTTAATATCGGTGCCGGTACTATTACCTGTAACTACGATGGTGCGAATAAGTTTAAAACCATCATTGGTGATGATGTGTTTGTTGGCTCTGATACCCAACTGGTTGCACCGGTTACCGTTGCTAAAGGTGCCACCATTGGTGCTGGTACCACGGTCACTCAGGACGTAGGTGAAAATGAGCTGGTGATTAGCCGGGTCAGACAGCGTCAGATTTCAGGTTGGAAAAGACCAGAGAAAAAGAAATAACTCAATAAGTCATGGAGCGGTGTTTAACACCGCTCCATAGCCATTAACTGTTTTGCTATGGTTTTTTGATGCAGCAACCAGAGAGACGATAGCAAAACATAATAATCCCCAACTCTACAGGCTCGGGGAGGCCGGAAAAACCGGCAAAAAAAAGTCAAGGGCATCGCAGAACCCGGATATCCTCCGGTTCTTAAATCAGGAATATAAACGATGTGTGGAATTGTTGGTGCAGTAGCACAACGAGATGTAGCAGAAATATTGTTAGAAGGTTTACGTCGTCTGGAATACCGCGGGTATGATTCTGCGGGCCTGGCGGTTATTGATGAAGCCCACAACTTACAGCGCGTTCGCCGTTTGGGTAAAGTGAAAATGCTGAGTGACGCCGTGGATGAATATCCACTGTCTGGCGGTACTGGTATTGCACATACCCGTTGGGCTACTCATGGTGAGCCTTCAGAAACTAACGCCCACCCTCACGAATCCGGTTTTATTGCCGTAGTACATAACGGCATTATTGAAAACTATGAGCCTCTGCGCGATGAGCTGAGAGCTAAAGGTTATGTCTTTACGTCTGAGACAGATACCGAAGTTATTGCCCATTTGGTGCATGAAGAGCTGAAAAACAACAGTGAACTCAGCCTGCTGGAAGCAGTACAGCGCGTACTAAAAGTACTGCGTGGTGCTTATGGCACGGTGATTATCGATCGTCGTAATCCGGATGTTCTGGTTGCCGCCCGTTCAGGCAGCCCAATGGTGATTGGCTTAGGTTTGGGGGAAAACTTCATTGCCTCTGACCAGTTAGCGCTGCTGCCGGTTACCCGTCGCTTTATCTATATGGAAGAGGGCGATGTTGCAGAAGTTACCCGTCGTTCCGTAACCATCTTTGATAAAGCGGGAACGCTGGTGGAGCGTCCATCCATTGAATCAACCAGTCAATATGATGCCGGTGATAAAGGTATTTACCGTCATTACATGCAAAAAGAGATTTATGAACAGCCGCTGGCCATAAAAAACACCCTTGAAGGGCGTATCAGCCACGGTCTGGTCAATCTGGAAGAGCTTGGCCCATCAGCGACTGCGCTGTTAGAGAAGGTTGAGCATATTCAAATCGTCGCCTGTGGTACTTCTTACCATTCAGGAATGGTTGCCCGCTACTGGTTTGAAGCCATTGCCGGCGTACCTTGTGATATCGAAATCGCTTCAGAATTCCGCTATCGCAAACCGGCTGTGCGTAAAGGCAGCCTGCTACTGACGTTGTCCCAGTCCGGTGAAACCGCCGATTCTCTGGCTGCGTTACGCTTGTCAAAAGAGCTGGGCTATCTGGGTTCTCTGGCTATCTGTAACGTTAGCGGTTCATCACTGGTTCGTGAATCAGATATTGCACTGATGACCCGTGCTGGTGCTGAAATTGGCGTAGCTTCAACCAAGGCCTTCACCACTCAGTTAACCGTATTATTGATGCTGGTTGCCCGTTTAGGTCGTTTACACGGTATGTCAGAAACAGCGGAGCGCGATATCGTTCATGCTCTTCAGGCGCTGCCTAACCGTATCGATCAGCTTCTGTCTCTGGATAAAGCCATTGAAACGCTGGCAGAAGGTTTCTCAGAGAAGCATCATGCCCTGTTCCTTGGTCGTGGCGATCAGTACCCAATTGCAATGGAAGGCGCACTGAAGCTGAAAGAGATCTCTTATATCCATGCGGAAGCTTATGCAGCGGGTGAGTTAAAACACGGTCCTCTGGCGCTGATTGATGCGGATATGCCGGTAATTGTGGTTGCACCGAATAACGAACTGCTGGAAAAACTGAAGTCGAATATTGAAGAGGTTCGTGCTCGTGGTGGTCAGCTGTATGTGTTTGCGGCAGAAGATGCCGGATTCAGTGATACAGAAGGCATGACCATTATTCCACTGCCTTACGTCGAAGAGCTGGTGGCGCCAATTTTTTATACTATTCCGCTACAGTTACTCTCTTATCACGTTGCGTTGATTAAAGGGACTGACGTTGACCAGCCACGAAATCTGGCGAAGTCGGTGACCGTAGAGTAATTAATAGTAAGCCCTGTGGACCAACAACAACGATCTCTATAGGGCAATAGCGTTATAAACGAAGTCAATCCGGTATGCTGTTCAAAAAGCATACCGGATTTTTTTATGGTTAAATCAACGCAGCCGTCAGACAAGTTACAGGTGTTGTATGCCATCCATTCTAAATTACTGGTTCCCCGCCCAGACAACCATCACTTTGTCCTCTGCGTATTCACGACTAAAGCCGTAACCTTGTTTCATGTTCAAGGTGTTTTGTTTACCTGCTCCGATTGCCGGATGACGAGCACGGAATTGGCTGATTTTCTGCCAGTGAGTGAGCGTGGCGATATTTTGCCCCCAGTTCATGTCTGAACGTGTCCCCTGAAGCGGGTCGGAACCGGTCGGGCCAAACGGGCGCTCCGTTTCATCACCGTAGAAAATTTGTACTGTACCCGGAGTCAGCAACAGTAATTCTGCCGCACGCTGGCCTCCTTCGCGAAACAGGCGAGTATCATGGGAAGAAAGGTAGCTAAGAACGTTAAAATCCTGCAGTTTAGTCGCCATTTGCTGCCAGGTGAGGTCTATGTTCGCGAGGCAATCCACTGATTTTGCCGCCTGCTCCTGATAATCAAAATTGATCATTGCGTCAAAGCCGCTGTGGTAATAGTCGCTTTTCATCACGCCGTGGCCCCAGGCTTCCCCGGTCATCCAGAACGGTGCATCATCCAATTTTTTGTCTGGATTGGCTTTTTTCCATTCGGCCAGCGCAGCAACAGATTGTGTTTTCAACTGTTGCCAGCTTATTTTTTCAACGTGTTTGGCAGTATCTACCCGGAAGCCGTCGATACCGTAATCACGCACCCATTGGCTGAGCCAGTGAGTCAGATAATTTCGCACGGTGTAACCGGCTATTTCTTTGGCATGGGTATCGGGTTTATGACGGTAAAAAACGGGTAAGCCTGCAGGTTGGGGGTTTTCTGTTTTTAAATCTGGCAGGAAAGCCAATGACATGGTTAAGTCATCAAAACCTGGCGTATCGTAATTGCCAATATCGGTACGAATCCAGTTTTTACCCCACCAGTTTTGCCAGGCTGTATTGTCATTGAAGTTGATGTAATCATTAAAGGAGTGCCAACTTTGGCCCGGGCCTGGCTTCCAGTCACTCCAGTGCTTACCGAGTGTTTTAGTCAGCTCGTCGCCTTGAAGATAAAGTGCACCAAACTGATATTCTTGCATATCGGCAAGCGTTGCGTAACCAGTATGGTTCATTACGATGTCGAACAAAATACGGATACCGCGTTTGTGGGCTTCATCCACCAATGTGCGCAACTCATCCTCAGTACCCATATTGGCGTCGAGTGTTGTCCAGTCCATGGTGTAGTAGCCGTGGTAGGCATAATGCGGGAAATCCCCTTTTGTACCGCCGCCAACCCAGCCGTGAATTTGTTCCAGTGGAGAGCTAATCCATAACACGTTCACACCCAATTGCTGTAGATAATCGAGTTTTTGCGTTAAACCAGCCAGGTCACCACCGTGGAATGTGCCGATTTCTTGCATGCCATCTTTATGGCGGCCATAGCTGTTATCGTTTTTCGGATCGCCATTGACAAAACGGTCGGTCAGAACAAAGTAGACCGTTGCGTTATGCCAGTTAAACATTGAAACCTGTTGAGTGGTGGCGGGTTCCAAAAGTAACAGGCCATTGCTGCTCGCCGCAGGCATCAGGGTGATTTGGCCTTGTTTGACCGTTGCGGTTGAACCGCTGTAGAAATCACGGACTTCACTGCCTTCGGCGAAAGTTTTGCTGACGTCTATCGTTAGCGGTTTACCGTCCCATTTCGGGCACTGGCGGGCAATCTCAGCTGGTGCTGTTTGCGCCTCGTTATTGACGCTCAGCATCAGTGTCGGGGTACCGCTGCGAGTGTCTATCTGTACGTGATACTCGCCTTCACGAAATATGCGCCAGACAGGGGGCTCTCCTTCACATGGTTTCAGTGAAAGCGCCTGATTAAGTTTAATTGATTCTGCAGGCTGCCAGCACGCTTGTTCTGATTTGAGATTTAATGGTAGCGAGCCTTTTGCAAGCTTGGTTTCACTGATAAACAAGCCTGGACTTTGCTCTTTAAACGCAGGTATTCCGGATGCCGTCCAGGCAGCGTGCACCAGCCCGGGAAACAGCAAAAACAGCAGAGGTAGTTTTTTCATAAGGTTAATCCCATGATTATCTTTTATTCAGTTTGGCATTGTTTTAATTAATTGAATTCCCCCCAAAAGAAATAATAGAGGAGGAGATAATAGGGTGAGTGACGACGATACCTCTTGCTTTCGATTATAATTAAACCCCTCACTTATTCAGGTCAAAGTAATAATTATATTTATTAAAAATATCATTAAGTTAAATCAAAAATCCTCACTGTCATAAAACTGTAACCTGATTGACATTATACTGTCACTAAACGGTCTTATCTTTGCGCTTGTACTCATCACCAGTCTGATTATTAACGATACAGAGCCAATAAATTCCTTTAGGAGGAATGATGAAACTGATACGTACAACGATTGCTTATAGTATTGCAACAGCCGTTTCTCTGACGACTCTGTCAGCATTTGCGGCAGAGAATATTACCGGTGCCGGCGCTACATTCCCTGCACCTGTCTATGCCAAATGGGCGGATAGCTATCAAAAAGAGAGCGGTAATAACATCAACTATCAAGGGATTGGTTCATCCGGTGGCGTTAAGCAAATTAATGCTAATACGGTAGATTTTGGTGCGTCAGATGCTCCTCTGGATGATGAGAAGCTGGCTAAAGACGATTTGTTTCAGTTCCCAACCGTGATTGGTGGCGTGGTGCTGGCGGTGAATGTTCAGGGAATTAAATCAGGGGAATTAACCCTGGATGGAAAAACCCTGGGCGATATCTACCTGGGCACGGTGAAAAAGTGGAACGATCCGGCGATTGCTAAACTGAATCCGGGCGTCAAATTGCCAGAGCAGGATATTGCGGTAGTACGTCGTGCCGATGGTTCTGGTACTTCCTTCGTGTTCACCAGCTATCTGGCAAAAGTGAATGCGAACTGGAAAGATCAGGTTGGTGTTGGTTCTACCGTTAAATGGCCGGTAGGTTTAGGCGGTAAAGGCAATGATGGTATCGCAGCCTTTGTTCAGCGTTTACCGGGCTCTATTGGTTATGTTGAATATGCTTATGCCAAGCAAAATAATCTGGCCTACACCAAATTGATATCAGCAGATGGTGAGGCGGTAAGCCCGACTCAGCAATCGTTCAGTGCGGCGGCTAAAGGTATCGACTGGTCGAAATCTTTTGCTCAGGACCTGACTTTCCAGAAAGGTAAGGACGTCTGGCCGATTACTTCAACCACTTTTATTCTGGTACATAAAACTCAGAAAGATGCCAAACGTGGTGCTGAAGTACTGAAGTTCTTTGACTGGGGCTACAAGAAAGGCGGCTCTCTGGCAACAGAACTGGATTATGCCGTTTTGCCTGAGTCAGTGGTTGAACAAGTTCGTGCAGCCTGGAAAACGCAGGTTAAAGATAGCAGCGGTAAAGCGCTCTATTAATCATTCCTACCCGCCCTCTTCCAATATATGGAAGGGGGCCGTAAATATGAAAGAGAGACTCAATGGCGGTACATAAGCCGGTAATGAAAGCTCCAGGAAAGCAGGGTGATATTATTTTCGGCGCGCTGGTTAAACTGGCAGCGCTGATTACCCTTTTATTATTGGGCGGCATAATCATCTCTCTGATTATTGCTTCATGGCCCAGTATTCAAAAATTCGGTATTAGTTTCCTCTGGCATAAAGAGTGGGATGCACCAGCCGATGAGTTTGGTGCGCTGGTGCCTATTTATGGCACTATCGTAACCTCGATTATTGCGCTACTGATTGCCGTACCGGTAAGTTTTGGTATAGCGCTGTTCCTGACTGAACTCTCACCTAAATGGTTAAAACGTCCGTTGGGTATTGCCATTGAACTGTTGGCTGCCATTCCCAGCATTGTTTACGGTATGTGGGGGCTGTTTATTTTCGCTCCGCTGTTTGCCGAATATTTTCAACAGCCGGTGGGGGATGTGGTCGCTAATATCCCTATCATTGGCACGCTGTTTTCTGGCCCGGCATTTGGTATCGGTATTTTGGCCGCCGGTATTATTCTGGCCATCATGATTATTCCTTATATCGCTGCGGTAATGCGTGATGTGTTTGAGCAAACGCCAACACTGTTAAAAGAGTCCGCTTACGGCATCGGTTGTACCACTTGGGAAGTGATTCGCAATATCGTGCTGCCTTATACCAAAAACGGTGTAATTGGCGGCATTATGCTGGGGTTAGGCCGTGCCTTAGGAGAAACCATGGCGGTGACCTTCATTATTGGTAACACCTACCAGCTGGATAGCTTCTCCCTGTATATGCCGGGCAACAGTATTACTTCTGCACTGGCTAATGAATTTGCTGAAGCAGAATCTGGCCTGCACACCGCGGCGTTAATGGAGCTGGGATTAATCCTGTTTGTTATCACCTTTATTGTGCTGTCTTTGTCTAAATTAATGATTCTCAGATTAAATAAGAATGAGGGGCGCTAAGATGACCACGATGGATAAATCTGAAATCGCCTCTTTTGATGCTGGCCGCAAACGTATGCAGGCGTGGCGACGTCAAAAAAACCGTATCGCGTTATTAATTTCGATGATGGCCATGGCCTTTGGCCTGTTTTGGTTAATCTGGATTCTGTTTTCAACCATAACTAAAGGCATCGACGGTATGTCGATGGCATTGTTCACCGAAATGACACCACCACCGAATACCGCCGGTGGTGGATTAGCTAACGCCCTTGCCGGTAGCGGCCTGTTGATTTTATGGGCAACGGTGATTGGCACGCCGTTGGGGATTTTGGCGGGTATCTATCTGGCGGAATACGGTCGTAAATCAATCTTTGCTTCCATTGTGCGCTTTATTAACGACATTTTGCTGTCGGCACCCTCCATCGTGGTTGGACTGTTCGTTTACACCATTGTGGTAACGCAGATGGAGCGTTTTTCCGGTTGGGCTGGTGTTATTGCGTTGGCGTTATTACAGGTGCCAATCGTTATTCGTACCACTGAGAATATGTTACGGCTGGTGCCTGACAGTCTGAGAGAGGCGGCTTATGCACTGGGAACACCAAAGTGGAAGATTATCCTGTCTCTGACGCTGAAAGCCTCCTTGTCAGGTATTGTGACCGGTGTACTGTTAGCCATCGCTCGTATTGCCGGAGAAACCGCCCCTTTGCTGTTTACCGCCTTGTCCAATCAGTTCTGGAGCCTCGATCTGAGCCATCCGATTGCCAACTTGCCGGTAACCATATTCAAATTTGCCATGAGCCCGTTTGCTGAGTGGCAGCAGTTAGCCTGGGCTGGCGTATTGCTGATTACCCTGTGCGTATTGTTATTAAATATTCTGGCGCGTGTAGTTTTTGCCAGTAAAAAACACTAGAGAGACGACTTAATGAATCTGACGAGTGACAACAACTCAACCGAAAGCAAGATTCAGGTACGGGATCTGAATTTTTATTACGGCAAATTCCATGCGTTAAAGAATATCTCATTGGATATCGCCAAAAATCAGGTCACGGCATTTATTGGGCCATCCGGCTGTGGTAAATCAACCCTGCTGCGTACCTTCAATAAAATGTACCAGCTTTATCCGGAACAGAATGCCACCGGGCAAATTCTGTTAGATGGTCAAAACATCCTTGAAGATAATCAGGATGTGGCGTTGCTAAGAGCGAAAGTTGGTATGGTGTTCCAAAAGCCAACGCCATTCCCTATGTCGATTTATGACAATATCGCCTTTGGCGTGCGCCTGTTTGAACGCCTGCCTCGCGCAGAGATGGATGAGCGAGTGCAGTGGGCATTAACTAAAGCAGCGCTGTGGGATGAAACCAAAAATAAATTGAATCAGAGTGGCTATAGCCTGTCTGGTGGTCAGCAACAGCGTCTGTGTATTGCCCGTGGTATTGCTATTCGTCCGGAAGTATTGTTGCTGGATGAACCCTGTTCGGCGCTCGATCCTATTTCCACGGGCCGTATTGAAGAGCTGATTAGCGAGTTAAAATCGGAATATACCGTAGTGATCGTAACCCACAATATGCAACAGGCGGCTCGCTGTTCTGACCATACCGCATTTATGTATTTGGGTGAGCTGATTGAATATTCGAATACCGATATGCTGTTTACCGCACCGCAGAAGAAACAGACTGAAGACTACATTACTGGCCGCTATGGTTGATAACGGGGAACCCACATGGAAAACCTTAATTTAGGCAAACACATTTCCGGCCAGTTTAATGCGGAACTGGAACATATTCGTACTCAGGTTATGGTTATGGGAGGGCTGGTGGAACAACAGCTAACTGATGCCATAAACGCTATGCATCAGGCTGATGAAGAGCTGGCCCGTCGGGTGATTGAAGACGATCGTAAAGTTAACAATATGGAAGTGTCGATTGATGAAGCCTGCGTGCGAATCATTGCCAAACGTCAGCCAACCGCCAGCGATTTGCGTTTAGTGATGGCCATCACCAAAACTATTTCAGAACTGGAACGTATTGGCGATGTGGCGGACAAAATTTGTCGTATGGCACTGGAAAAGTTCTCTCAGCAACATAAGCCGCTGCTGGTAAACCTGGAATCTTTAGGTCGCCATACGGTTCAAATGCTGCATGACGTACTTGATGCCTTTGCGCGTATGGATATTGATGAAGCCGTTCGTATCTACCGGGAAGATAAGAAAGTCGATCAGGAGTATGAAGGTATTATCCGTCAGTTGATGACCTATATGATGGAAGATCCGCGCTCTATTCCCAGTGTGTTAACCGCACTGGCCTGTGCCCGTTCCATTGAACGTATTGGCGATCGCTGCCAGAACATTTGTGAGTTTATTTTCTATTTTGTAAAAGGGCAGGATTTCCGTCACCGCAGCGGTGATGAAGTTGAAAATCTGCTGGCGAAAAAGTAAAACGACCGTTATTTCACGCCCGGTTCTGATGCTTTCTGAATCGGGCGTGAGCTTATCTTCTTAAGCAAATTTGGGGCACTTCAGTATTTTCAGGATGCCCGTAAACACAGAGATCTGCCTGATACCAGCGCGTTAGCAATTCATCTTTTAACACTTCCCCCGGCGTTCCGCTGGCAACAATACTTCCCTGATGCAACAGCAGAATCCTGTCCGCATACAGTGCCGCAAGATTCAGGTCATGCAGTACGGTACAAACGGAGAACGGGGCCTGACGTGTCATCTGTTTTAGCAAACGCAATGTTTGCTGCTGATGGTAAAGGTCTAATGCTGAAGTGGGCTCATCAAGAAACAGCAATCGTTCTACCGGCGTTGGATGCCATAGCTGAGCTAACAATCGGGCTAACTGTATCCGCTGCTTTTCACCACCAGAGAGCTGGTTGTACTGGCGTTTAAGCAGTGGCGCGCATTCCGTTATGTTTATTGCATGATCGATAGCCTGTTGATTCTGATGATGATTACCATAAGGTGTGCGTCCCATAGCGATCACTTCCTGTACGCTAAAGGGGAATGTCAGTGCGCTGTGCTGGTTCATGACGGCACGAACCGCAGCCAGATCTCTATGTTGCCACTGAGGCAAAGGGCGATTTTGCAACTGGCAGTGACCGCTGTCCGGTTGGATATATCCGGTCAGAATACGTAACAGGGTGGATTTTCCTGCCCCGTTGGGGCCAATAATCGCGACCAGTTCACCGGCGTTTAGCGTCAGTGAAACCTGTTTGATAATATCGCGGTTATACCGGCTATAGTTCAGATGTTCAGCCTTAAGCACGGGGTCTCTCTCTTTGGCGCAGAATAAGCCATAAAAAATAGGGGCCACCCAACAGGCTGGTAATCAAACCAACCGGAATTTCCGCCGGTGATGCCAACGTTCTGGCCAGGGTATCGGCCAGCAGCAGAAGGCAAGCCCCTCCCAGTACCGAGCCGGGTAACAGCCAACGATGGTCAGAGCCCAGTTGTAAACGGATCAGATGAGGGATCACCAGCCCGATAAAGCCAATGATCCCGCTCATCGCAACGGCGGTGCCGATCAGTAACGCGCTTAGCATCAATAAACCTAACTTTACCGATTCGACGTTAACCCCAAGATAGTGAGCTTCTTCATCTCCCAACTGTAATATGTTTAACAACCGCGACAGACGCAGGCCGATGGCAATCGCCGGTAGAATTAATGAAGCGGCAATGATCAGCGTAGACCATTGAGCCTGGCCTAAACTGCCCATACTCCAAAGAGAGAACTGTCGGAGCTGTTGGTCATCACTGATATAGCTAATAACGCCAATGGCCGCCCCGGCCAGTGCGTTAAGTGCAATACCTGTTAGCAATAAACGAGTGAGATTTCCATGACCGGTTTTACTCAAGGCATAAAGTAGACAGCAAACGGCAATGCTGCCGCCAAAGGCGGCCAGCGTATGCCCATACAGTTTCAGAACGCCGGTTAGTGGAAGGGGGAGTAAAATCGCCAGTGCCACGCACAGGGCTGCACCAGTACTAATACCCAATAACCCGGGATCGGCCAGTGGGTTACGAAATAGCCCCTGCATGATCGCGCCAGATACTGCTAAAGCGGCACCGATAAGGGTTGCCAGCAACACTCGGGGAAGACGAATATTCAACCAGATGTGCCAGCTCCCCTCTTCTCCCGATCGGGTAAGCAGGGTATAAAACGAAAGTTTGACCGGCCCCAGATTAGCGGCGAACAGCGTCAGGATGACCAAAGCCATCAACATTGCCACCAGCCAGTAGCGTGGTGAAATGCGGCTATTCATCCGGCGTGTTCCATTGCTTTACGCAGTTCAGCAATCACTTCCGGCGTTTTCAGACTAAAACCAAGCAGGGAAAGATCGTCTACCACCAGTAAACGTTTATTCTTTCCTGCTGGGGTTTGGCTGATACCAGCTAATTGCCAAATATTGTCTTCACTGCCAAACGTTGCATATCCCGCCGAGGTGATTAACAGAATGTCCGGGGCTGCTGCGATGATGCCTTCCTGAGAAAGTGGACGATATTTGTTAAATCCCTGCATGGCATTAGTACCACCGGCAATGGTAATAATAGCGTCAGCGGCAGTGTTTTGTCCGGCAGCCATCGGCGTTGAGCCGGTGTAGTTCATGACAAATAACACTTTGGATGGCAATGGATTCTTCGGCAGGGCTGCTAACTGATTCCGGTAATCTGCAATCAGCGTTTCTCCCTGCTTCTCTTTGCCCAGCGCCTGAGCGACTGCGTGGATTTTATCCGTTACAGTTTCCAGCGATGGTTTACCAGGAATGCTGACAACCTTTACCCCACTCTGACTAACCTGTTCCAACGCCAGTGCCGGTAGCGACTGGTCGCTGGCAAGTACTAATGAGGGTTTGAGTGAAAGAATCCCTTCAGCGTTTAACTGGCGCATATAGCCAATATCGGGCAGTGCCTTTGCCGCTTCCGGATAGGTACTGGTTGAATCACGCCCTACCAGCTGTGACTGCGCCTGTAGCGCATACACGATTTCTGTTACATCACCGCCAATGCTGACAATGCGTTCACTGGCTAGCGCATTGAGTGATAGCACAGAAAGGAGGGCTATCAGCCCTCGGTTGATTAGCCCTTTCATGCAGATACCGTCTGTTGTAACAAGGTGTCTATTTGAGTTCGCCAGATTTGCTGTTCCGGTTGCCCTTCGGTGCGTTGACCATAAAGTTGGGCAATTTGTGTACCGTCAGCGGCAAACAGTTCCAGGCTGGTAACAAAACCATCTTTAGTTGGTTTACGGGTGACCCAGCTTTCAACAATATCGTTTTCAATCAGGTGCAGTACAAACTCTTTATTGAAAATATTAATCCAGCCATCAATCGGTGCTACGCGATCAATTTTTCCGGTGAAAATCTGCACACAGCCTCGGTTACCGACGAATACCATAATGTCGTTAGCTTCGTTTTTCGCCATTTGCAGAATTTGTCGCAGGGACTGGTTATCTACCCGCTGTGCCAGATCGTCTTCAACTGCATTAAAAGCCTGCTGACGAGTAATGCTATGTTTATTCAGCAGTTTAAAAAACTGGTGAACATCTGTCATCGCACGCCATTCACTGTCGATAGTTTGGTTATCGATGACCGCCTGCCCGGCAGATGACGCTTGCACTGCATCCAGCTTCAGTGATGGATTATCCTGTTGGATAAACGTATCAATCACCTTTTGCCAGGCATCCATATCAGTATTTTCCGTGGTATAGACTTTATGCAGCGCATCGCCATACTCATCAAAGAACTGGATGCTGTGGCGAGTGCCGCGTTTACCCTCTTCCTTTAAAGCAAAGACAAATAGCCAGTGCTCAAGAAACAGACGTAAGTCCAGCGCATAAGGATTCAGAATCAACCCGGCGTGATCGCCTAAATGCTGATTGGTATATTTGCCGACTTGCTCATGTACGGCATGTTGGTTACGGGTGATTGATTTCGTTTCACCAACACTTTCCAGTGCGGCCAGTAAGGCCTTGATATCACTTTTCAGGCGAACGGCATCGTGGCCGACACGGGAATGAGTTAGCTCCGCTTCACTAATGTTGAGCAGCTGTGCCAGATCTCTGGCGTACTTTTCTGGGTGTTGCTGTTTTGCCTGTAAGTAGCTCTGATATAAAGAAGTGGTCATTTTTTATTCCTGAATAATGATATTCCCCCTGTAGACAGGGGGTAGTGGTTAAAACTGATAGCTTGCGAATAACTTCACATTGCGGCCATCTTGAAGGGCACCATTAGGCGCGTAGTACTCTTTATCGAAGGCATTAGCGATAACCACGCTGGTGGTTAATTTGTCGGAAAGGATTTCCGGTTTGTAGCTAAGATAGAAATCGTGAGTGGCATAACCGCGCTGTGGTGTTGGCGTATCATTAATACGATTGGCAAACACACCCATCCAGCCAACAGAAGCATTGCTATGACCAACAGGAACATTCAGGCGGGTAGAAACCGTGTCCGGGTTGACGGTTGATAACCATTCGCCGGTGTCTTCGTTTTTACCGCTGGTACGGTTATAAGCCACGCTTAAATCAAAATAGCGGCTCTGATAATCCATCATCACATCCCAACCCCAAATTTTGGCGTTAGGGATATTGACCGATGTGGTTTCACACGGAGAACAAATCACGCCAACGCCTGGGCGATACCCCATCTGCATATTGACGGCGGTTGAGATGTAATCATCAGCCTTAGTGCCGAAGTAGCTGGCTTTAAATTTCAGGTCATCATCAGCAAGCAAAACGTTGTCAAATCTCAGCCCAAAACCGACTTCCTGAGTGGCATTGGTTTCTGGTTTCAGATTCGGGTTAGGCTTCCAGTAGTTATTCATGGTTGGGCCCATGCTGAAGTGCAGGGAGTCGTTATACATTTCGCCCATGGTTGGTGCCCGGAAGGCTTCTGCATAAGAAGCAAACAGGCTTAACCATTCGGTAGGGAAGATGGACAAAGCAATTTTTGGTGACCACTGGTCGGCATCAATATCACTATAGCCGCTGCTTTCAGCTTTGTAGTTGTCATAGCGGATAGCACCAATCAGAGAGACAGGCAGGTCGCGCAGGGTAATTTCATCCTGTAACCAGCCTGAAGCAAAACGAATTTCGGCATCGGGGAAGCTGGTAGTTGCGCCACTTGGGGTCTGTTTTTGTTTATAAGTTTCAGCGCCGTAAGTCAGCTGGCTCGGCATAAAACTTTCCTGGAACAGACGTGAACGGTTATCCAGCTTGATACCCTCGGTTTTCTGCTTACGGTTTTCAGCTTTCTGGCCGGTAGGAGAGGAGTCGATATTGGTTTCAGAGTAGTAAACGCGAGTAGTGGCGTTTAACCAATCCATATCAGCAGGATTCAGGTTGTATACCAGTTGGGCATCTTTATTTTCTGTGGTGCGGTTAGTCATTACATCAGTAGTGGTGCTACCGGCACTCAGATTTTGTGGATTCTTCGGCTCTTTGGCATCGTTGTTGTAGTAACGCAGATTAGCCATCAGGGATTGAGCATCGGTGATAGCCCATTTCCCTTTAGCCAGGAAGGAGCCGATTTGCTCATCGTTTGGTGCTGTTTCACCGTTACTTAAACGCAGGTTGCCTTTATCACGGAAGTTGGCGGAAAACACACCATCAAGAGAGTCAGTTCTGCCGAATGTTGTCAAACCCATGGCCTGGCTGTGATCCAGCGTAGCGCCGGATGTAAACAGTCGAACGCCACCGGCTTCGCCACTGCGCAGTAAATCTTTTGCATCAACGGTTTCAAAAGAGATAACCCCGCCTAATGCACCGCTGCCATAAAGTTGAGCGCCAGGACCACGCACCACTTCAACACGTTTAATCAGTGCGGGATCAAGAAAAATACCGTTCAGGTGTCCGGTATCGGTACCCTGACGAATGCCATCTACCAGTGTTAACACGCCGCGTTTATCATAGCCGCGCATGTTGATATCTTGCCCGTTACTACGGGATGTACCTGTGATAGTAATGCCGGGAATAGAACGCACCAGATCGGCGGCGCTGTTTGCTGCCAGATTTTCCGGGGCGTTAGCATCAACCACGGTTATCATCATTGGGGCTTCAAACGCATTGCGGTCGTTGCCCGTTGCGGTAACGGTCATGACTTCATTGGTAGTTTTGGCCGGAGTTTCCGCATTGGCCAATAGCGGCAACGCACAGGTAACGGCAATCGTTAAAGATGACAGACGAAGCATAACTGCAACTCTCCATGAATGTTTTAAATGAAAGTTGCTGGCTGCCTGGACTTAACTGGATGGTCTGGGTGGCTGGCTGTTTTATGTATTAAGAATTATTTGGTTAAAATGAGTTTTCCGGTTTTGGTAATGCGCAACTGGTATTGTTGGCCTTGATGCTGAATCAGCAAAATACCTGATTCCCCTAACAGCTGTTGGCTGCTTACCTGAGGTAACGGAGAGGCGGGATCCGCCGGTCGTTTTATTTCCGGGCGTTCCTGGGAAGATAGAGTTTTCATGAAAGCCACTTGGTAATGATAATTAATAGCAAATTGATAATAATTATCATTTAAAAAATTAACTTCAACAAGTCTTAATTTTGTGATGTGTGTTATGTTAATGATATGTTGTTATTTTTTGTTTTTAGAATCAGATAGTTATCTGGTGATTAGGCATGAATTATAGTAAGTTTCTCTTTGGTTTTATATGGTTTAATTATTGTTATTTATTTGAATTTTATGTGATTGGTTGGTGATTTTATCCGTTGTTAATGAATGAGTGTTGCGGTGTTTTTATTGAATGAATCAGATTAACTCAAAATCTTATTTAAACATTTAATTCACATCTGAATGGATGGTTTGTTGATGTTTTAAGCTAATCAAATTGCCATGAAAAATAGCAATGGAACGGTAACCGACTATTTTTACAAAAGAAATGCTTATAACTAAATGACATATCAAATCCGTTTATATTATTTCACACCGTCTCTGATTTGCATTTAACTGGCTGACACAAACACGATTCTTTCTTTACATACATCGGGATTCAGCCATGAAATTGACATTAAAACAAAGCGTACTTTCATTAACCATACTGGCTGCTCTCTCCGGCACTGCAGCGGTAGCCCATGCGGACCAACTGGATGATATTAAAAAAGCCGGTGTGGTGAATATTGCCGTATTCGACAGTAACCCTCCGTTTGGTTATGTCGATCCACAAACTAAAAAGATTGTGGGTTATGACGTAGATATCGCGAATGCGATTGGTAAAGCATTAGGGGTTAAAGTTGAGCTGAAAGCGACTAATCCAGCCAACCGTATTCCTCTGCTGACATCTAAGAAAGTTGATCTGATAGCAGCTAACTTCACCATTACGCCTCAGCGTGCTAAAGAAGTTGATTTTAGCGTGCCTTATTTTGCCACGGGCCAAAAATTTATTTCTCATAAAGGCGTGTTAAAACAGCCAGATGATATTGCTAAGTTACGTATCGGGGCCGATAAAGGCACCGTTCAGGAAATCACTCTGCGGGATAAGTACCCAACAGCCAAAGTTATCTCTTATGACGATACCCCGGTTGCCTTCACGGCACTGCGTAATGGTAACGTTCAGGCTATTACTCAGGATGATGCCAAGTTAGTCGGTCTGCTGGCGAATCTGCCTGATGCAGTAAAAGCAGACTTTGAAATTACACCATTCAGTATCACTAAAGAGTATCAGGGTGTTGGTATCACTAAAGGTGAGACGCGCCTGACGGAAGAAGTTAACAAAGTGCTGCTGGAGCTGGAGAAAGATGGCGAAGCAACCAAAATTTATAACCGCTGGTTTGGGCCTGAAACTAAATCTTCCATGCCGCGCGGAGAATTTAAGTTTGGTGCGGTAACGCCTGATCCTTCTAAAGCTTAATCAGTTAACAGACCCACTTTATTGCGGGTTGTCAGATCGGGGCATGCTTTGGCGTGCCCTGTTTTGGTTTGTAGAGAATGAAGCTTTCTGTTTCAACAGAGATTCAAAGGTTGCCGGTTATACCGACGTTAATTGGAATAGAGTATGGTTAGTGGATAACCGTAATAAATAGCTGGTGCTTATGTTCGATGAAAAATTAACAAAATTATTATTAGCGCCTGAATACCTGGGATGGTTGTGGGATGGTTTTTTATTGACGTTAGGGCTGTCTGCAGTCTCTATTATTGCCGCTACGGCGTTAGGTATGGTGGTTGCCGGAGCCAGAGACAGCAAACAGGCCGTTTTGCGTTTACCGGTGATTGCCTATTGCTCCCTGTTTCGTAATACTCCGCTGCTGGTACAGCTATTCTTTTGGTACTTCGGTGTGGGTAAATTGCTGCCTGCCGGAGTCATTCCCTGGTTAAACACACCTCATGAAATCACGCTGTTTGGGCTCACGCTGGCCTGGCCTTCTTTTGAGTTTATCGCCGCCCTGTTCGGATTAACGGTTTACTTTTCGGCATTTATTGCTGAAGAGATTCGTTCGGGAATTCGAGGCGTTAAGGCCGGACAGAAATATGCAGCACTGGCTCTTGGGCTTAATGGCTGGCAATCAATGCGCTATGTGATTTTGCCGCAGGCACTGAAAATTGCGTTCCCCCCGTTACTCGGTCAGTACATGAATATTGTTAAAAGTACTTCTCTGGCCATGGCGATTGGTGTGGCGGAACTTTCCTATGCTTCACGTCAGGTAGAGACCGAAACCCTAAGAGCGTTTCAGGCTTTTGGCGTTGCTACCATGCTGTATATCGTCGCCATTGCGGTGATGGAAGCCTGGGGCATGTGGTATGAGCATCGTTTGTTAGCAAAGGAGCGCCGCTGATATGGATTTCACCGTAATTTATGACAATCTGGATTATCTGTTGTGGGGTGCTTATCCGGATGGGCCTATTGGTGGTGCGGCATTAACGCTGATTATCAGTTTGATTGCTGGTGTGATATCCGCGATTTTAGGCGTTATTCTTGGTGTGGCGCTGGCTATGTTTCGCGGTTGGGTTGGTGGCGTTATTGCTGCTGTCCTTGGTTTCTTCCGCGCTATTCCAGTGATTATGCTGATCTTCTGGGCCTATTTTATGTTGCCGATGCTGTTTGGTATTGATATCCCGGCGCTTACTTCGGTTGTTTGCGCGCTGGCTTTGATCTCATCAGCTTATTTAGCCCACGGTGTAAAAGCAGGCATTATCGCTATTGGCGCAGGTCAATGGCAGGCTGGAATGTCATTGGGGTTCAATCGTTGGCAGGTATTATGGTACATCGTATTACCTCAGGCTTTGAGAATGATGGTGTCTTCATTTATTAATCAATGGATCTCTTTGATTAAAGACACCTCGTTAGCATATATAGTTGGCGTTGGTGAACTGACATTTCTGGCAACTCAGGTTAATAACCGCAGTATGGTGTATCCAACTGAAGTGTTCCTGTTTATTGCGCTGGTCTATTTCATTTTCTGCCTGTCATTGGATTTAGTGGCTAATTGGGTAAGTAAGCGCTACTCAGTAAAAGAACCTGCGGAAAAGCGCAAATGGTTTGCCTGGATGGAAAAGTCACCGATTGAGGTCAAACAAAGTTAAGTTTTGGCTAAACAATCAGCAGTCAGAATTATTTTATCAATTAGCACTTGCCAGATGATTCTGAGTCCCTATAATGCGCCTCCACTGACACGGCAACAGCCGCTTCAGTTCAGACGTTATCGTGCATAAATCTGTGATTTAACACTTGACTCTGACGCGGGAAAGCGTAGTATACGCAGCCCGTGTTGCGGGAAGTTTTTCGCCGCAACATCGCTCTTTAACAATTTATCAGACAATCTGTGTGGGCACTCACAAGACGGTATCTCACGTCATTACACTTCGGTGTAACGACACAAAAAAATACCAAGTCTTAAAGAGTGACCAGACAGTAATTCATTTGAATTATTGAAAGTAATCTTTGAGCATCAAGCTTTTAATTGAAGAGTTTGATCATGGCTCAGATTGAACGCTGGCGGCAGGCCTAACACATGCAAGTCGGGCGGTAGCACAGAGGAGCTTGCTCCTTGGGTGACGAGCGGCGGACGGGTGAGTAATGTCTGGGGATCTGCCTGATGGAGGGGGATAACTACTGGAAACGGTAGCTAATACCGCGTAACGTCGCAAGACCAAAGCGGGGGACCTTCGGGCCTCGCGCCATCAGATGAACCCAGATGGGATTAGCTAGTAGGTGGGGTAATGGCTCACCTAGGCGACGATCCCTAGCTGGTCTGAGAGGATGACCAGCCACACTGGGACTGAGACACGGCCCAGACTCCTACGGGAGGCAGCAGTGGGGAATATTGCACAATGGGGGAAACCCTGATGCAGCCATGCCGCGTGTGTGAAGAAGGCCTTAGGGTTGTAAAGCACTTTCAGTGGGGAGGAAGGATGTGGTGTTAATAGCACCATGTATTGACGTTACCCACAGAAGAAGCACCGGCTAACTCCGTGCCAGCAGCCGCGGTAATACGGAGGGTGCAAGCGTTAATCGGAATTACTGGGCGTAAAGCGCACGCAGGCGGTTTGTCAAGTCGGATGTGAAATCCCCGGGCTTAACCTGGGAACTGCATCCGAAACTGGCAAGCTAGAGTCTTGTAGAGGGGGGTAGAATTCCATGTGTAGCGGTGAAATGCGTAGAGATGTGGAGGAATACCGGTGGCGAAGGCGGCCCCCTGGACAAAGACTGACGCTCAGGTGCGAAAGCGTGGGGAGCAAACAGGATTAGATACCCTGGTAGTCCACGCTGTAAACGATGTCGACTTGGAGGTTGTTCCCTTGAGGAGTGGCTTCCGGAGCTAACGCGTTAAGTCGACCGCCTGGGGAGTACGGCCGCAAGGTTAAAACTCAAATGAATTGACGGGGGCCCGCACAAGCGGTGGAGCATGTGGTTTAATTCGATGCAACGCGAAGAACCTTACCTACTCTTGACATCCAGAGAATTTAGCAGAGATGCTTTAGTGCCTTCGGGAGCTCTGAGA
The DNA here is from genome assembly GCF_004295645.1 of Limnobaculum zhutongyuii. Classification (NCBI taxonomy): domain Bacteria; kingdom Pseudomonadati; phylum Pseudomonadota; class Gammaproteobacteria; order Enterobacterales; family Budviciaceae; genus Limnobaculum; species Limnobaculum zhutongyuii. The sequence goes on along the minus strand of NZ_CP034752.1, from coordinate 4,495,163 downwards.
CAGGTGCTGCATGGCTGTCGTCAGCTCGTGTTGTGAAATGTTGGGTTAAGTCCCGCAACGAGCGCAACCCCTATCCTTTGTTGCCAGCACGTAATGGTGGGAACTCAAAGGAGACTGCCGGTGATAAACCGGAGGAAGGTGGGGATGACGTCAAGTCATCATGGCCCTTACGAGTAGGGCTACACACGTGCTACAATGGCGTATACAAAGAGAAGCTACCTCGCGAGAGCATGCGGACCTCATAAAGTACGTCGTAGTCCGGATTGGAGTCTGCAACTCGACTCCATGAAGTCGGAATCGCTAGTAATCGTAGATCAGAATGCTACGGTGAATACGTTCCCGGGCCTTGTACACACCGCCCGTCACACCATGGGAGTGGGTTGCAAAAGAAGTAGGTAGCTTAACCTTCGGGAGGGCGCTTACCACTTTGTGATTCATGACTGGGGTGAAGTCGTAACAAGGTAACCGTAGGGGAACCTGCGGTTGGATCACCTCCTTACCTGAAAGATATGCAGTTGCGTGCAGTGTCCACACAGATTGTCTGATGAAGAATAACGAGCAGAAATACCTTTATAGGCTTGTAGCTCAGGTGGTTAGAGCGCACCCCTGATAAGGGTGAGGTCGGTGGTTCAAGTCCACTCAGGCCTACCAAATTCTTCCTCATGCTGCGTTATGCTCGCGGTCGTTTACTGATGTAAACTTCCCGGTCGCATGCCTTGCCTGAGAAAGAATTAACTCTTTTACGAGTGGTAACTGAAAAGGTATCTGTACGTGACTACATGGGGCTATAGCTCAGCTGGGAGAGCGCCTGCCTTGCACGCAGGAGGTCAGCGGTTCGATCCCGCTTAGCTCCACCATTTAGTCCTGTAAATCAATACTTCAGAGTATATTGGCAACAGTATGCTGTGAAGTATTATGCTCTTTAACAATCCGGAACAAGCTGAAATTTGAATCCTCAGCCATACATGAGTAATACACTGACATGTAGTGGACTGAGCGAGTCTCTCAATTGTTTGCAACTTTAGAATGTTGTCTTTCGAGACACCTTCGGGTTGTGAGGTTAAGTGACTAAGCGTACACGGTGGATGCCTAGGCAGTCAGAGGCGATGAAGGGCGTGCTAATCTGCGATAAGCGTCGGTAAGGTGATATGAACCGTTATAACCGGCGATACCCGAATGGGGAAACCCAGTGCAATTCGTTGCACTATCATACGATGAATACATAGTCGTATGAGGCGAACCGGGGGAACTGAAACATCTAAGTACCCCGAGGAAAAGAAATCAACCGAGATTCCCCCAGTAGCGGCGAGCGAACGGGGAGGAGCCCAGAACCTGAATCAGTTTGTGTGTTAGTGGAAGCGTCTGGAAAGTCGCACGGTACAGGGTGATAGTCCCGTACACCAAAATGCACAGATTGTGAGTTCGATGAGTAAGGCGGGACACGTGACATCCTGTCTGAATATGGGGGGACCATCCTCCAAGGCTAAATACTCCTGACTGACCGATAGTGAACCAGTACCGTGAGGGAAAGGCGAAAAGAACCCCGGCGAGGGGAGTGAAACAGAACCTGAAACCGTGTACGTACAAGCAGTGGGAGCACCCTTTGGGGTGTGACTGCGTACCTTTTGTATAATGGGTCAGCGACTTATATTTTGTAGCAAGGTTAACCGAATAGGGGAGCCGTAGGGAAACCGAGTCTTAACTGGGCGTCAAGTTGCAAGGTATAGACCCGAAACCCGGTGATCTAGCCATGGGCAGGTTGAAGGTTGGGTAACACTAACTGGAGGACCGAACCGACTAATGTTGAAAAATTAGCGGATGACCTGTGGCTGGGGGTGAAAGGCCAATCAAACCGGGAGATAGCTGGTTCTCCCCGAAAGCTATTTAGGTAGCGCCTCGTGAACTCATCTTCGGGGGTAGAGCACTGTTTCGACTAGGGGGCCATCCCGGCTTACCAACTCGATGCAAACTCCGAATACCGAAGAATGTTATCACGGGAGACACACGGCGGGTGCTAACGTCCGTCGTGAAGAGGGAAACAACCCAGACCGCCAGCTAAGGTCCCAAAGTCATGGTTAAGTGGGAAACGATGTGGGAAGGCACAGACAGCCAGGATGTTGGCTTAGAAGCAGCCATCATTTAAAGAAAGCGTAATAGCTCACTGGTCGAGTCGGCCTGCGCGGAAGATGTAACGGGGCTAAACCATGCACCGAAGCTGCGGCAGCGATATGAAAATATTGTTGGGTAGGGGAGCGTTCTGTAAGCCTGCGAAGGTGGACTGTGAGGTCTGCTGGAGGTATCAGAAGTGCGAATGCTGACATAAGTAACGATAAAGCGGGTGAAAAGCCCGCTCGCCGGAAGACCAAGGGTTCCTGTCCAACGTTAATCGGGGCAGGGTGAGTCGACCCCTAAGGCGAGGCCGAAAGGCGTAGTCGATGGGAAACAGGTTAATATTCCTGTACTTGGTGTTACTGCGAAGGGGGGACGAAGAAGGCTAGGCTATCCGGGCGACGGTTGTCCCGGTTTAAGCGTGTAGGTGGAGTGATTAGGTAAATCCGATTGCTTATTAACACTGAGGCGTGATGACGAGCCACTACGGTGGTGAAGTAGTTGATGCCCTGCTTCCAGGAAAAGCCTCTAAGCTCCAGGTAACATTAAATCGTACCCCAAACCGACACAGGTGGTCAGGTAGAGAATACTCAGGCGCTTGAGAGAACTCGGGTGAAGGAACTAGGCAAAATGGTGCCGTAACTTCGGGAGAAGGCACGCTGGCATTAGGTGAAGTGGTTTACCCATGGAGCTGAAGCCAGTCGAAGATACCAGCTGGCTGCAACTGTTTATTAAAAACACAGCACTGTGCAAACACGAAAGTGGACGTATACGGTGTGACGCCTGCCCGGTGCTGGAAGGTTAATTGATGGGGTTAGCGTAAGCGAAGCTCTTGATCGAAGCCCCAGTAAACGGCGGCCGTAACTATAACGGTCCTAAGGTAGCGAAATTCCTTGTCGGGTAAGTTCCGACCTGCACGAATGGCGTAATGATGGCCAGGCTGTCTCCACCCGAGACTCAGTGAAATTGAACTCGCAGTGAAGATGCTGTGTACCCGCGGCAAGACGGAAAGACCCCGTGAACCTTTACTATAGCTTGACACTGAACATTGAGCCTTGATGTGTAGGATAGGTGGGAGGCTTTGAAGCGGTGACGCCAGTCATCGTGGAGCCAACCTTGAAATACCACCCTTTAATGTTTGATGTTCTAACTTTGGCCCGTGATCCGGGTTGAGGACAGTGTCTGGTGGGTAGTTTGACTGGGGCGGTCTCCTCCCAAAGAGTAACGGAGGAGCACGAAGGTTAGCTAATCACGGTCGGACATCGTGAGGTTAGTGCAAAGGCATAAGCTAGCTTGACTGCGAGAGTGACGGCTCGAGCAGGTACGAAAGTAGGTCTTAGTGATCCGGTGGTTCTGAATGGAAGGGCCATCGCTCAACGGATAAAAGGTACTCCGGGGATAACAGGCTGATACCGCCCAAGAGTTCATATCGACGGCGGTGTTTGGCACCTCGATGTCGGCTCATCACATCCTGGGGCTGAAGTAGGTCCCAAGGGTACGGCTGTTCGCCGTTTAAAGTGGTACGCGAGCTGGGTTTAGAACGTCGTGAGACAGTTCGGTCCCTATCTGCCGTGGGCGCTGGAAGATTGAGAGGGGTTGCTCCTAGTACGAGAGGACCGGAGTGAACGCACCACTGGTGTTCGGGTTGTCATGCCAATGGCATTGCCCGGTAGCTACGTGCGGAAAAGATAACCGCTGAAAGCATCTAAGCGGGAAACTTGCCTCGAGATGAGTCTTCCCTTGGACCCAGAGTCCACTGAAGGAACGTTAAAGACTATGACGTTGATAGGTCGGGTGTGTAAGCGTAGCGATACGTTGAGCTAACCGATACTAATGAACCGTGAGACTTAACCTTACAACACCGAAGGTGTTTTGGTGAGATGAGATTGAGAGAGAGAAGTCGAATTTCAGCGAATGTTCAGGATTGAAATGGATGGTTGTGTGGATAGTGATATTGACATACAACGGTTCATGTACAGAATATGCCTGGCGGCGACAGCGCGGTGGTCCCACCTGACCCCATGCCGAACTCAGAAGTGAAACGCCGTAGCGCCGATGGTAGTGTGGGGCTTCCCCATGCGAGAGTAGGGAACTGCCAGGCTTTAATTAAGAGAAACCCTCAGCGTAAGCTGGGGGTTTTTTGCTTTATGCAGATTGCGAAATAATCAGAGATTAGCCCTGTCGGCCGGGCACCTTAGTGATATCAGCACATACCGGTTACGGCCGGAATATTCGCTCCAGTCAATTTATCAGGTTCTGATAAGGAAGAGTCACTTCGGCTGAAAGGCTAGGTTTTTTTTGCTTTATACAGATTGTGAAATAATCAGAGATTAGCCCTGCCGGCCGGGCACTTTAGCGATATCAGCACATACCGGTTACGGCCGGAATATCCGCTTAAGCCTATTTGCCAGCAACTTGAAACCGTAAGTTCAGATAGCCTTTTACATCATGTGTTCAGACGAACACAAAAGAGTGTGTATTTCTGTCAGTAGGTAAAATTAATATCGAAGAGACTAAAAAATAAATAATTCAGCATTATTATTTAGTATTAATAATGAGTAAGGATAATCTCTTTTCATTTAATTAAATTTGATGAAACGCTTTAGCAATAAAGTATCAACTCACTATATAGATAACTTTTCCCTGATATAACCAATACTATCTATTAATTAGCGATTATGTTTTTTTATTTAACCAACACTGAATAAAGTCGGCTATTTGCTCAAGGCTATTTATATCCAATAGTGGAACATTAACCGACATAGTTTCGTCTGTTGCCAGTGCAATAACATGATTATCGATTAATCCATCCAGAGGTTTACCCACTGAACGGCGAAATAGCGCTATTTTATCAATGGGCTCATGTTTAAAGCCTTCGACTAATACTAAATCAATCTGGTTAGCATCAAATTTATCCGCCAGCTCTGTCAGACTTATGGCTCTGTCTGGTGTTTCTGTCATTAAAGCCCAGCGTTGGTCACAGGCCACAATAGTTTGTGATGCACCGGCTTTACGTAATTCATAGCTGTCCTTTCCTGGTATATCAATATCCATATTGTGGTGAGAATGTTTAATCAGCGCACAGCGAATACCCATGTTGGATAAAGCAGGTATTAACTGTTTAAGTAACGTAGTTTTTCCTGTGCCGCTGTACGCGGTTATGCCTAATAGAGGAATGCGTTGTTTCGTGATTATTGTCATGTTCTATTTATTCCAGTTCTGGCATTCATCCAGCGTATTAATATTTTTAAATGCCTGAGGCATGTCACTAAAATCAACCGCAGTGGCCTGTTGTTGAGATAAGAAGATCATAAGCTTACGATCTCCTCCCTGAAGATAGTTGCGTAGTGGTGCTATCAGGTGAGTATTCATTAATGCCAGAGTAGGATGCGCCCGCTCCCCGTCATCGGCATAAGCGACGAGCTGATTATTTCGGTTATTCCACAATCTTTCAGCCAGAGTATCAGGGATTAGCGGTGTATCGCAGGGAGCAAACAGAACCCATTCCGTCGGGCTATTTTCCAGTATGGTTAATATGCCTGCCAGAGGGCCCTTGAAGCCTTCAATGGAATCCTGAAATACCTGATAGCCGCTTTTCTTATACTCTTCTGTATTGCGGTTAGCGCTGATAATAATGTCTCTGACCTGAGGCTTCAGACGAGTAAGAACATGCAGGTATAGCGGAGTACCATCAATGGTGACTAAACCTTTGTCTGTACCACCCATTCTGGTTGCCTGCCCACCGGCCAGAATGGCTCCGGTAATTGAAGGTATCGACATTGCACTTTCTCTTTAACCGACTCAACAAGATGAGCTATTTTAACGCGTTCACCGATAAATAGTCCTGTTTATTCGCTCTATTGATAATAGTTTTCATTCAAATATCAATTTGAATTTCGTTATATACATTATTTTTATATTTTCTTTATTATTAATAACGATGTAACTCTTATTAGGTATATTTATTTAATTGCATGGTAAATATATACCTATAAATGGTTAATTCCATATATAACTATTTATGATTATATTCAAATCGTTGTTGAAAATAATATTTGAACCCTATCAAGAAAATGATTTTTACCGACGTTATTCATTGATCTAAAACAACCAATATTAAGACAAATATTTATTTGCTCTCTGAATAGATATATTTAGGGGGATAATAAAATACTACCTGAGTAGTAGTTTAGTGCACTGGAAGCAGCACATAAAAAGATATCTATATCTTAGTAATCGGCTCAATGAACGCCGAACTTATAATAAATGGGAGTACTTACCGTGGGCAAGATTAAGGCAAAGTTATCAGCTAGCTTACTGATATTGTTTGCATCACTTCTGGTGGGCAACACAGCATTAGCTAATAAACCAAATGTAGAGGCCCGTAATGAGGTCTTTGCAAAAGATCATGCGGATCAATACGATTCATGGCGCGCAACCAGCGAGTCAAATAAGTTAGGCGGCGGTCTGGATGAATATCCTGATATGGTTATTCTTTGGGCCGGTTATCCATTTGCAAAAGATTATAAAAAAGCACGTGGTCACTTCTATGCCATTACTGATGTGCGTGAAACACTGCGTACCGCAGCACCAATGAAAGATACCGATGGCCCGTTACCGATGGCCTGCTGGAGCTGTAAAAGCCCGGATGTAGCTCGTCTGATCGATGAAGGTGGTGAAGACAAATACTTTGAAGGCATGTGGTCGAGAGGCGGCGCGCAGATTGTTAACCCAATCGGTTGTGCAGACTGTCACGACACAGCATCTAAAGATTTTGCTGAAGGCAAACCAGCGCTTTATATGTCTCGTCCTTATACCGCTCGTGCATTAGAAGTTATTGGTAAACCATTTGATAAAGCCAGCCATCTGGATCAGCAATCGATGGTTTGTAGTAACTGCCACGTTGAATACCACTTCGATGGTAAAAATAAAGCGGTTAAATTCCCTTGGGATAAAGGGATGACCGTAGAGAAGATGGAAGAGTACTACGACAACATCGCTTTTTCTGACTGGACTCACCTGTTATCTAAAACGCCAATGCTGAAGGCTCAACACCCAGAGTATGAAACCTGGAGCCAGGGTATTCACGGTAAAAATAATGTGACCTGTATTGACTGTCATATGCCGAAGGTACAAAACGCAGAAGGCAAACTGTATACCGACCATAAAATTGGTAATCCTTTCAATCGATTCAATGACACCTGTGCCAGCTGTCACACCCAAACTAAAGAGCAATTACAAGATATCGTCGCGACCAGAAAAGAAGCGGTCAGAGAGCTGAAGAAGAAAACAGAAGCTCAGTTAGTTCATGCTCACTTCGAAGCGAAAGCGGCATGGGATGCCGGTGCAACAGAAGAAGAGATGAAACCAATCCTGATGGATATCCGTCATGCGCAATGGCGTTGGGACTATGCGATTGCTTCGCATGGTATTCATATGCACGCACCTGAAGTCGGTCTGAAAATTCTGGGTACTGCGTTAGATAAAGCGGCTGATGCCCGTACCAAACTGGCCCGGTTGTTAGCAACTAAAGGTATTACACACGAAATCGCATTACCTGATCTTTCCACTAAAGCTAATGCGCAAAAAGCATTAGGCATGGATATGCAAAAACTTGAGAGCGACAAGCAAGAGTTCCTGAAAACCCGCGTAGCGGAATGGGACGCAAACGCCAAGAAAGAAGAGCGCTTGTTAAGCAAATAAAGTTATCGGCCCCGGTATTCCGGGGCCCAAATAAGGTGGAATTATCATGGGCAGTTTACGTTCATTATTTAAGGGCGGACTGTTAATGCTGGTATCAATGTTTGCGCTGACGACCATGTCGTCATCCGCAGAACCGGTACCGGAGCAGAAAACAGAAGCGTCGTCCGAATATAAAGTAGAGTTGCAGCGCAATCGCGACTATGCTTGTACTCAGTGTCATAAAGACACTAAAGATGGCATGCACGGCGCGCACTCAAAAGCGATTAATCCAAATAACCAACTGCCGGTGACCTGTACCAACTGTCATGGCAAAATCACTCCGGAACACCGCAATGGCGTTGCGGATGCGATGCGTTTTAACGAAGACGTATTCCCGGTTGATAAGCAAAATCAGGTTTGTATGACCTGTCACCAGCTGGAAAAACTACGCACGGCGTTATGGGCTCATGATGTCCATATCCTGAAAACTTCGTGTGCCAGCTGTCACCAGTTGCATCCGACGAAAGATCCGGTACAAGGATTGGATCAAAAAGGTCAGATCAAGCTATGTGTTGACTGCCACAGTAAACAACAGCAGCAATACCAAAAAGAGAAGGAAACACCATGAGTTGCTCACGCCGTCATTTTATTGCCGGTATGGGAGCAGTAATCTTTATGACCGGCCCGGTTAACCGTACGCTGGCGCAGACCATGTCAATTAACGGGATTCGTTATGGCATGGTGTATGACGAAACTCGTTGTATTGGCTGCACCGCGTGTATGGATGCTTGCCGGGAGGTGAATAAAGTTCCTGAAGGGGTATCGCGGCTGAATATCATCCGCTCTGGTCCGACAGGAGAGTTTCCTGAGGCAAAATATCAGTTTTATCGTCACTCTTGTCAGCATTGTGATAACCCGCCTTGTGTGGATGTCTGTCCGACAGGGGCTTCTTACAAAGATGCTGCCACGGGTATTGTTGAAGTGAATCCGGAGCGCTGCGTTGGCTGTCAGTACTGTATTGCTGCCTGCCCGTATCGCGTACGCTTTATTCATCCGGTCAGAAAAACCGCCGACAAATGTAACTTCTGTCGCGACACCAATTTGGCTCAGGGCAAGCTACCAGCCTGTGTGGAATCCTGTCCTACCAAGGCATTAACCTTTGGCAATCTGGACGATCCAAATAGCGAAATTGTGAAACTGATAGAGAATAAAACCACTTACCGTGCGAAAGTACATTTAGGCACCGAGCCGAAAATGTATCGTATTCCAAGCAAACATGGGGAGATTAAAGGATGAGCAGCGCTTTCCATTTTGAATCCCTGGTTTGGGACTGGCCAATCGCCATTTATCTGTTCCTGATTGGCGTTTCTGCCGGCATGGCGACTATTGCCGTGTTTCTTAAACGCCGGGTGTTAGCTGATGGCGCAAGCCGCGATGGCATCATTAAAGCGACAGCAATTATTGCTCCGCTGACGGTGATAGTGGGTCTGGTGATTCTGATTTTCCACCTGACACGCCCGTGGACTTTCTGGTACCTGATGATTTTCTATAGCCCAACATCGGTCATGTCGATGGGGGTTATGCTGTTTCAGGTATATATGTTAGTTCTGATCGTCTGGCTGGCAGTACTGTTTCGTCAGGAGATAGCTAACTTTCTGGAGCAACGCTTCAAAGGACTTCGCTGGATTAACGGTATTATTTCGGCACTGGCCCGTTTCGAACGGGTGCTGGAGCCGTTAATGATTTTCCTGGCGGTGGCGCTGGGGGCTTATACCGGCTTCCTGCTGTCGGCACTGAAAACCTATCCAATGCTGAATAACCCAGTACTTCCTGTACTGTTCCTGTTTTCCGGTATTTCATCCGGAGCGGCGGCGGCGGTGCTGTTTGGTATTACCTGGTTTAAACAGCCGGTAGATAGCCCGTCAGTTCACTTCGTTCATCAGATTGAAAAACCGGTTGTCCTGTTTGAGTTGTTCCTGCTGCTGGCACTGTTTGTTGGCCTGTTCTTTGGCGGTGGTCAGAGAGAAGCGGCGGCAGTTGCCGCGATTGGCGGTGGGTTCTGGTCAAACGTTTTCTGGTTTGGCGTGATCGGACTGGGAATTTTATTGCCGTTGATCATGAGTATGGTGTGTAGCAAGCGCGTTCAGCACAGTAAAAGTTATATAATAGCGGTCGCATGTATGGGACTCTCCGGCATACTGCTATTACGTTTCTTTATCCTGTATGCCGGTCAAATGACGGTAGCCTGAATGTTTGATAAAAAGGATATAGCATGATCCCTGATTTGGGGCTGCTATCCCTGTCAGGTGCTTTGGCACTTGCGATATTACTGAGTATTGTTCCGCTGGCAGGTATTTATTGCCGGCGGGCATTACTCATTCGCTATGCAGCTCCCCTGAGTTACGGGGTTTGTCTGCTTATTACCCTGTCTATTTCGTTCCTCGGTTACAGCTTCGCAACCGATGATTTCTCCGTAATGTATGTTGCCCAGCATTCTAACTCCCAACTACCGCTGTTTTTTAAAGTGGCGGCCGTGTGGGGTGGACATGAAGGCTCCATGTTGTTTTGGCTATTTTCTCTCTCAATATGGACAGCACTGGTTGCCGCATTGCGCAGCCGGATGGATAGACAGATCAATAGCACCGTGCTGGCGATTCTTGGCCTGATTATGGTGGGGTTCTGTCTGTTTATTCTGCTGTATTCCAACCCTTTCGAGCGGGTATTTCCTGCGCCGATGGAAGGGAGGGACCTCAATCCGATGTTGCAGGATATCGGTCTGATTTTTCATCCTCCGTTGTTGTATCTCGGTTACGTAGGATTTGCGGTCAATTTCGCATTTGCCATTGCGGCGTTGTTAAGTGGACGTATGGATGCCGCTGTTGCTTACTGGAGCCGTCCATGGGCGCTAGCCGCATGGATCTGTTTAACCGCCGGTATTATTTTAGGCTCATGGTGGGCCTATTATGAGCTGGGTTGGGGCGGATGGTGGTTCTGGGACCCGGTTGAAAACGCCTCTTTAATGCCCTGGCTGTCAGGAACGGCGTTACTGCATGCCCTGATTGTGACGGAGCAACGCGGCACTTTCAGTTACTGGAGTTTATTGCTGTCGATTTTTACCTTTGCCCTGAGCCTGCTGGGTACCTTTATTGTTCGTTCCGGTGTATTAACGTCGGTTCATGCTTTTGCTGTCGATCCCGATCGCGGCATTATGTTGCTACTGCTGTTGGGTGTAGCGATTGTTGGTGCGTTAACGCTGTTTGCTCTCAGAGCGAATACCCAGTCGGCGGTCGCCCGTTTTAGCCTGTTTTCTCGCGAAGCGTTATTGCTGATGGCAAATGTACTGTTGAGCGTTGCCACTTTGATTGTCTTGATTGGAACCTTCTATCCGATGCTGTTTACCGCGCTGGGATTAGGTTCTATCTCGGTTGGTGCACCTTACTTTAACAGCACCTTTGTACCGCCAGTATTGTTGATACTTATGGTCATGGGGCTATCACCTCTGAGCCGCTGGAAAAGTATGGCATCAGGCCAGATAAAGTGGCTTGCTGCTTTAGCGTTATTAGCGCTGATTGCAGGTGGTACTGCGGCTCTGATGTTTGAGCGTTTCTATCCGATGGTGGCGGTTGCTTTAGTGCTATCGGTATGGGTTATTGTCAGCAATCTTACCTTTGTCAGGCATTTGTCATTACGACGTTTGGGTGTGCTGTTAGCCCACTGTGGTGTGGCGGTTACCGCGATTGGTATTACCTTATCCAGCTACTATTCCACTGAAACTGGCGTAAAAATGGGGCCGGGAAGTGAAAGTACGCTGAGTGGTTATCAGTTCCATTATGATGAAACCAGACTGTTGATTGGCCCTAACTATACGGCGGAGCAGGCGGTTATTCGCGTTACGCGTGAGGGCAAAGAGGTCACGTTATTGATGCCGGAACGCCGTCACTATACGGTTCGAACCATGCTGATGAGCGAACCGGGAATTTCCTGGAACCTGCTTGCGGATCTGTATGTGGTGATGGGCGAAAAAGTTGATAAGCAGAACTACGCCCTGCGTTTTCACTATAAGCCATTTATTCGCTGGGTATGGGGTGGTGGGTTATTGATGGTGCTGGGGGGTGGATGTAGCCTGTGGAGTAAACGCAGCAGCAAGAAAAATAATGCGGGAATGTGTCAGCACAATGAGGTGACATCATGAATCGGTTAAAACTATTTTTACCTCTGATTCTGGTGCTATTCATGGGCATTGCCCTCTATTTTGGCTTAAAGCAAGACCCCCATCAGTTAGGGTTGACTCAGCAGGACAAGCCGATGCCTGTGTTTGTGGCGGAAGATTTGCTGTTGCGCAATAAAACCTTCAGCCAGCAAGATTTTATCGGACATATTACGGTATTAAACGTATGGGCCAGTTGGTGTCCGTCCTGCAAACTGGAGTTTCCATTCTTAAAAACTCTGCGCGAACGCCCTGAATTTAAACTTTATGGTTTGAATTATCGTGATAATCGCCCGGCAGCGCAGGAAGTCCTTAATAAGCTGGGGAATCCGTATCTTCGTTCGGTTTACGATCCAAACGGCAAGCTGGCGCTGGAGTTAGGTGTATATGGCACCCCGGAAACCTATTTGATCGACAGTCAGGGCGTTATTCGCTACCGCTATTCTGGTGAGTTAAATCAGGAAGTCTGGCAAAAAGAGTTTCAGCCTAAAATTGAAGTGCTGCAAAGCATGGCATCGGGAGGTTCATCGTGATGCGTCTGGTTTGTCGCCTGATCTTGTTGATGTTAGTGGCATTGCCGTTGCGGGCCGACATTGTCGATACCTGGCAGTTTAAAAATCCGGAGAACCAGCAGCGGGCTATTAGTCTGGCAAAGCAGCTACGTTGCCCGCAGTGTCAGAACCAGAATCTGGTGGAATCTACCTCTCCTATTGCCCATGATTTGCGTCTGGAAGTTTACCGTATGGTGGATGAGGGTAAATCGGATGAACAAATTGTCAGTTTTATGACCCAGCGCTTTGGCGACTTCGTGTTATATAAACCTCGCTTTAATAGCCAGACCGCGCTGCTGTGGTGCAGTCCGTTGGTACTGATGTTGTTTGGCTTGTTGATTATCTGGCGTTATGTGAAGAAACGCCGCCAGTTACCCACTCCGGCATTAACCGAAGAGCAAAAGCGCCAGCTGGATAAATGGCTGGAGAAGAAGTCATGATGCTTTTCTGGTGTGGCGCCGGGCTGATGCTTTGCCTGATTTTGTTGATTATTTGGTTACCGGTGATTCGTTCAAACAGGGAATCTGCCAGCGGTCGGGATTTACGCAACGACACCAATGTGGCCCTTTATCAACAGCAAATAGCATTAGCCGGAAAGCTGTTTTCCGAACAGGAAAAAGCCAATGGTCTGTCAAATGAGTTTCAACAAGAGCTCTCTCTGAGCCTGTTGCAAAATATGACCACCGCGGAAAAAACGGCCCCCGTTATATCCCAGCGAACCTCGAAAATCATTCCGGTCGTGATGACAGTGGTTGCGGTACTGATTACCGTTGTGGGCTATGGATATATTGGTCAATATCAGGCGTCGGTACAGTACAGTCGGGAAAATCACACCGATCCTTTTTCCGGTATGGATATCAGCCAAATTCAGGATAAGGTAGTAGCAGAACTTCAGCAGCGTATCCGCCAGTCACCCGGCGATCCGGAAGCCTGGTTCTTGCTTGGCCAGCGCTATCTCAACAGTAACGAATTTGAAAACGCACTAATTGCCTTCGATCGGGTAACACAGCTGCGCGGTAATGATGCCGAAGTGCTCACAGCGAAAGCCACTACCCTCTATTATCAGGCTGGCCAGCGTATGACACCTCAGGCACAGACCTTAATCAATCAGGCTTTGGCTCAGGAACCTAATCAGGTGACGGCCTTGATGCTTCTGGCATCAGATCACTTCTTAAACGCACAATATCAGCAGGCGATTGATATCTGGCAGCAACTGCTGGACAGCAACAATCCGCAAATTAATCGGGCTAAGTTAATCGAAGCGATTAATATGGCTCGCATGATGAAATAACAAGCTGTTAAAATTTGATTAACCCTGATACCGTGTGACTCTTTTAAATAAAAGGGAGAGGCGTTATGAAATGCCATCGCGTCAATGAACTGATTGAGCTTATCCACCCGGCCTGGCAGAAAGATCCGGATCTGAATCTGGTTCAGTTTCTGCAAAAATTGGCTACCGAGGCAGGTTTTACCGGCCCGCTGAGTGAATTAACTGATGATGTGCTGATTTACCATCTTAAGATGCGTGACAGCGCTCGTACTGAAGTGATTCCCGGTTTAAAGAAAGATTATGAAGAAGACTTTAAAACCGCCTTATTACGCGCACGTGGTATTTTAAAAGATTAAACCCTGTGTATGATAACCGGCTGGTAGTCCGAATAACCTTGTGGTGATATAAATTCCTTATGAATTCAGCAGCTTTTGCTTTCCATACTTTAATGCCCGATATGATTCTGGATGCACTGGAAAGTGTAGGGCTGCGTGTGGATTCCGGCCTCACCGCGCTGAACAGTTATGAGAATCGTGTCTATCAGTTTATGGATGAAGACCGTAAACGTTATGTGGCGAAATTTTATCGTCCGGAGCGTTGGTTACCGGAACAGATACAAGAAGAGCACGATTTCTCTTTAACGTTGTCTGAAACAGAGATCCCGGTTGTCGCTCCGCTGGTGATAAACAATCAGACGTTACATTACCATCAGGGATATATGTTTGCTGTTTTCCCCAGCATGGGTGGACGCCAGTATGAAGTGGACAACCTTGACCATCTGGAATGGGTTGCACGTTTTCTGGGGAGAATTCATCTGGTTGGCAGACAACGGCCGTTTGTTGCCCGTCCAACCATGGGGTTAGATGAGTATCTTTATCAGCCTCGACGGGTACTGGAGGAGAGTTCTCTGGTGCCTGCAAGCGTTAAACCGCTACTATTGCCGGTATTGGATGAGTTAATCCAGGCCGTGGAACAGCACTGGCATACGGATTGGGCATTATCCCGTCTGCATGGTGATTGTCATCCGGGAAATATTCTGTGGCGCGATGGTCCAATGTTTGTTGATTTGGACGATGCCCGTAACGGACCGGTGGTACAGGATATTTGGATGCTATTGCAGGGCGATCGTTCAGAACAGCTAATGCAGCTGGATCTGTTTGTGGAATCCTACAGTGAGTTTGCAGATTTCGATCAGAGGGAGCTGGCACTGATCGAGCCATTACGCTGTATGCGGATGGTTTATTACCTTGCTTGGGTGGTTCGCCGTTGGGAGGATCCCGCGTTTCCAAAAAGCTTTCCCTGGATTGCAGATAATGATTTTTGGCAGGCGCAGCCATCGTTGTTTACTGAACAGGCTAAGTTGCTACAGCTTCCGCCGTTGCAACTGATGCCAATGTACTGATTATTGTTTTACGGAGTATAGTTATGAAAAAGATGTGGTTGGTGCTGGTATGTGCAGTTGTTGCTGTCGGTGCTTTTTTTATTTGGTCAAATTCTTCTACCCCGGCAAATGCAGATTCCAAGCCTACCGGTAGCAGCTCAGTTGTGGTGGCATCCAATTTCCAAAACGGTAAGCAGTTTGAAACATTGGACAGAGGCGCAACAGAAGAGCCACAAGTACTGGAGTTTTTCTCCTTTTTCTGCCCACACTGCTATGACTTCGAAAACGTCTATCACATGAGTGACGAGTTTAAGAAGCAACTGCCAGAAGGCGGTAAAATGGTTAAATACCACGTTGACTTCATGGGCGGTGAATTAGGTTCTCAACTGACTCAGGCATGGGCAGTTGCTATTACTTTAGGCGTTCAGGATAAAGTGGCTCCGCTGATTTTTAACGGCATCCAAAAAACTCAAACTATCCGTAATCTGGATGGTATTCGTCAGGTATTTATTGAAGCTGGCGTAAGTGGAGAAGAGTTTGACAGCGCGTGGAACAGCTTCATTGTTAAATCTCTGACTGCTCAACAGCGTAAACTGGCCGAGGATGTTAACTTAAGAAGCGTGCCTTCTGTTATCGTTAACGGAAAATACATGGTGAAGAATGATGGTCTGGAAGCCAAGAGCGTTGAAGGCTTCATTCAGGAATACAGCCAGGTTGTTAAATATTTACTGGGCCAGAAGTAATTAATCCGTTTTTTTAGTAATAAAAGAGCCTCATCAAAAAAGTTTGGTGAGGCTTTTTTTTATCCATAAAACACCAATTTATTCTTTATATTGCGTTCTGTGGGAGGCAATATTCCAGCAAGTTATATTCCTGAACACGTTTAAGTAGAAAACGCATAAATATTCCCCCGCTTTTTGTTTTAGTTATTGTTCTTTGTTCCAAACCATGTCGATTGCGTTGTTAAATAATCGTATAATTTTCAATTAACTATGTAATTATATTTAGCATTTTAGTTTAATCGCTTTATTCCATTAACACCGAATGCTAACGTATCTCGGTTTCTGCGGTATATCGATGAGTGAACGAAGGACTCGTTTTCTGCAGAGTAATTAATGGATTATTAGTGAATAAATTTCAGGAGCATGTATGTCTTTAGTTAAACAAAAAACATGGGTTCGCTTTTTAGCTCCTCTGTTTGCTTTGGGTCTGGTATTTCAATTAGCGGGTTGTGGTGATAATGAGCCAGAGCAGCGTAAAGCGTTCAGTGAGTTTCTACAGACGCAGGTGATTGATGGCACTAAAATTCGTTTACCGGAATTAAGTAAAGACCAAGAGAAAGCTTTTGGTAATTACACCAAGGATTATGCGCTGTTAACCAACTTTACCAGCCAACTGGACGGTGCTTTTTCTGGCGCTATGCAGTCTTCAATGACTGAGTTAAGAACGCTGAACAGCATGAAAGCAATGGTTGAGAACCGCGAGAAAGTTGAAAAAGCTCAGGCCGAAACTAAAGCTGTTCAGGCTAAACTGGACGGTATCGTTAAGCAAACCGCAGACAGCTATGCCACGATGAAGCTGCCAGAAGATTTAAAAGTGGTTTATGACAAAGCTTATGCCAAAGTGGTTACTCAGCAAGGTGATTTAAGCAGACAAACCCTAACGCTGCTGGATTCTACTTTTAGCGATATTCTGACCATTTCTGACTTCCTGAAAGCTCAGGGTAATAAAATTGAATATAACGGCCCGGTTGTTCAATTTACTGAACAGGCTGGACTGGATAAATTCAATGAAATGAATGCGTCTTTACAAAAGAATCAGCAAGCGCTGATGGATATTGCACGTAAAATCGCACAAATCATGTAATATTTGCTGAATCTTCAGTGAAAAAGACAGAACGGGTCACTTATTATAGTGGCCCGTTTTTTTATTCGCTTTCCGGATAAGCGATGATTCTACACTCAGGATTAGTACTGAGATTAGGTTACGTTTATACTCCCTGTCAGACCATCCCGTATAGCGGGATACCTCACTATTTAAAGCCAGAAATTAAGGTCGAGTTATGAAACAACAGGCGGCAGAAATTAAGCGGTTGAGCGACCGTCTCGATGCGCTGAATCGTAAAGAAAAAGAGATTATAACCAAAGGGTTGGATACCGATCTCAGCGAAATTGATGCTGAAAAAGTAACGCTACAGGCTGAAATTGAAAGGCTCAGACAAGAAAAAAGTCAGGTTCTGAGTGCCAAAGCGCAAAAGATTCAAAAGATGCCGTTTAGTCGTCCTATTACCAAGGCCGAGCAGGCCGATATGGGCGCATTAAAGAAAAAGGTGAAAGGGCTGGAAGTCGTCCACCCGATGACGGCTCTGGGTCGTGAGATGGGGTTGAAGGAAGTTACGGGGTATGCCAGAGGGAAGTTTTAGGGTTGTTTGTTGATTAATTGGCATCAGCGGATATTCCGACCGTAAAAACAATGTGCCTAAATTGACATAGAGTGCGGTCGGAAGACAATCTGTACTTGAGTTGGGAGTGCGTCGGGCCTGGCCGGGCTACGGGCACTTCGTTGGCTCACGCCAAGTCGACCCCCACGCCCGTCCCTCCCAACGATTGACTATGTTAAAACACAAAACTGAATCAGATGACTTTGTCAGCAGTCTGAGGCCGCTTAAAACGGCCTGTAATTGATAACAAAATCTGATGAGCTAATGGCTATACCAAAAAATAGCCAATCGTTGGGAGGAACCGTCGTTGGGGCCGTAGCAGCTTCAGTTGCCGGACAAACAGGCAAAGCCTGTTTGGACAGCGCTTGCGCTGGCCCGACGCGCTCCACTGCTAAGTACAGGTGGTCTTCCGGCCGAGCACGAAGGTGATATGAGTAACATCGTTTTTACGGCCGGAATATTCATTGAAGCCAATTTATCTGGTATATCAGTTGCCTGTACTATTAGCGACTACAACCGAAACTGCTCAATAAATTGTTCGATGCGCTGGTGGTCTTCCTGAGTGAGTGACCAGCCGGGGTGGCGGCAGTAGTCGTTACTGATGATTCCCCGACGCATCAGGATGTTTTTCTCTACCTGAATAATATATTCGCAGTGGGTCATCCATTGTTGAATGTAGGGAAGTAATGCAGCGTGCAGCGCTTCGGCTTGTGCTGTCTCTCCCTGTTTCCAGTGCTGATAAATACGCACATAGATCTCAGTAAATGAACAGCCGGGCATGACGCCTTTACCACCTGCTGCCAGCATTTTCAGCATATATAAACCGGCATAGCCGTTTAGTACTGACGCCTGTGGAGCCAGCCGTAAGAACTCACGGGTGTAGTCTACCGGAGGGTTGCATTCGATCTTAAAGACCGCATGAGGGTAGCGTTTTGATACATCGGCAAGCTGTTGTGGCGTGATCGGTAGCCCTGTTTCACCCGGCGCATATTGCACCAGCACCGGGATATCTACCGCTTCAAGCACGCTGAAAATATGCTGTTGTATTGCTAACGGACTGGGTTGCAAAAAGAAGGGCGGCAGTAGCATTAATGCATCTGCACCCATTGCCTGATAACGTTTGGCCCATTTTACCGCGACTTCCGTACTGTGCGCGGTAACGGATATGGTCCGATACAGCGAACTACCTTTCAGTGTATTGGTAAAAACGTCAGCCAGACGCTGGCGTTCATCGTCTTCCAGTTTGGGGAATTCGCTGGCAATACCAAACAGCGTTACGCCATGAGCGCCACTGTGAGCAAGATGCTCCAGCATGTGGATAAAGCTGCCTTCATCGATTTCGCCGGTGGCCGTGAATGGCATGGCGGCAATCGGGTTTACACCATATATGTCGTTTGAATTATAGCGAGCCATTATTCAATATCCTCTCTGTCTGCCAGTACTGCACCTTGTGCTGCCGGTAGTGCCCAACGGCGATAAAGGCGAAGGAAACCGCGGGGTACCTGTTTCTCTATCGGTTTCCACTGTGCCCGGCGCGCCGTGAGTGTGGCTTCGTCCACATGCAGGTCCAGTAAACGCTTCAGTATATCGATAGTGATTAAATCACCTTGTTCAATCAGCGCTAATACACCACCATCGCTGGCTTCCGGGGAGATATGACCCACAAACAGACCACGATTAGAGCCAGAGAAGCGACCATCGGTAATCAGAGCACAACTGTCTGACAGCCCCATACCTTCGAGGCTTTTCATCGGCTTATACATTTCTGGCATTCCCGGGCCGCCTTTCGGGCCCTCATAGCGCAGAATTAATACACTACCGGGTTTAATGTCGCCTGACATAATGGCATCGACCGACTCCTGCTCACTGTTAAATATCACCGCTGGGCCAGTAAATTTCATCAGGTGATCCGGTACCGCGGCGGGTTTTACTACACAGCCTAACGGCGAGATATTGCCGTGCAAGACTGCCACGCCGGACTCATTGCGCACCGGAATAGCCAGAGTATGAATGACCTCAGGGCGAGGTGTGCGTTGAGCAAGGCTCAATACTTCCGCTTTGGTTTGTCCGCTGACAGTCAGGGCATTGGTATCCATTAATCGGCTGATTTCATACTCGACTGCCTGTACGCCACCGGCCTCCCAAAAATCAATCATGTCATATTCAGAAGCAGGGTACAGAGAGGCAACCAGCGGTACCTGATGGCTTAGTTCGTCGAATGTAGAGAGTGGCAGATGCCCTAATTCAGCTTCGTAGTAGATCGCCTGTAAGTGAAGAATGGCGTTAGTTGAGCCGCCGGTGGCCAACAGATAGATAATAGCGTTGCGAATTGCGGCCGGAGTTAAGATTTGACGGGCATTCACGCCGCGTTTCACCAGATCAACCGCAGTCTTTCCACTCTCAACAGCAACGTCGCGGCGTGCTTGTGAAATGGCCGGGTGAGTACT
This sequence comes from Limnobaculum zhutongyuii, assembly GCF_004295645.1. Taxonomy (NCBI): domain Bacteria; kingdom Pseudomonadati; phylum Pseudomonadota; class Gammaproteobacteria; order Enterobacterales; family Budviciaceae; genus Limnobaculum; species Limnobaculum zhutongyuii. Next base: position 4,475,076 of record NZ_CP034752.1, on the reverse strand, counting down.
GCTGCCCGGCAGGCTCATGCCTAAAACTTCTGCAATGCAGCACATGGTATTCGCCGTGCCATACATCGTGCAGGAACCCACTCCCGGCTCGGCGATATTTTCAATATGTGCAAACTCTTCTTCGCTGATTTCTCCCCGTTTTTTCCAGCCGATGGCTTCGGTAACGATATTACCGTCCCAATGTTTACCTTTGTATTCTGCGGGATACATTGGCCCACCATTCACTAAAATGGCGGGTACATCCAGCCGGGCGGCAGCCATCAGCATGGCCGGTACGATTTTGTCACAGGAACCAAGCAGTACCATGCCGTCAAAGCGATGTGCTCGCATCATCACTTCAATCGACGCGCAGATAACTTCACGAGCAGCCAGAATATAGCGCATGCCCAAATGGCCTTCGGCAATACCATCACAAGGGGCAATAGTACCGAATACCATCCCCACTCCACCGGCTTCCTCAATGCCTTCCAGCACTTTTGCCGTCAGGTCATTCAGATTGGCATGGCCAGCGGTGGCATTGGTGTAGCTGTTGACCACGGCAATCACCGGTTTACGCAATTGTTCATCGGTGTGCCCCATTGATTTATATAATGCTCGCTTTAACGCGCCATCATCGCCTTCCAGTACCGGGTTAAAATGAGAACCACAGCTGGAACAGCCTCCACATTGACTCATAGCAAACTCTCTGTATTTATTGTTTTGGTTATCAGGCACGTCCTGCTGGTCGTGCCTGAGGAAAATGATTACGGTTTAATCTTTTTTTGTGGATTGGCCAGACGGGCTGGAAGTGTGAAGATCAGTGGAGCACACAGCAGCAGGAATCCTGCCAGAATGTATAGCCCCATATCGGTGCGACCGGTTTGGTCTTTCAGCCAGCCAAGGACGGTTGGGCCGAAGAATCCTGCCAGATTGCCAATGGAGTTAACCACGGCAATCCCTGCGGCGGCAGCGGTTCCTGACAAAATAGAACCCGGCAGGCTGATATAGGTTGGGATAAGCGCCAGGGTTCCGCTCATGGCCACGCAAATCCAGGCCATCATCCAGAATGTAGAACCGTTATAGTAAGTACTGAGCACTAAACCAACACACCCAATGATGGCCGGTATGGCAATATGCCAGCGCCGTTCATTTTTCAGATCAGAATGGCGGCTGTTCCATACCATGACACAGGCACCAAACAGATAAGGCAGTGCGGTCAACAGACCAATGTGGAAGTCATCGGTAACGCCGGACGTTTTAATGATCGACGGTAGCCAGAAATTAATGCCGTAATAGCCGATGTTAAAGCTAAAGAAAATCAGTGACAGCAGCCAGATATAGGGGTTACTCAACATACTTTTCAGGCTGGTGTCGATTTTTCCATGGTTGGCAATGCGTTTGTTTTCCTGATCTTTAGCCAGATCGCGAATAACAATGGCTTTCTCTTCATCGGTTAACCATTTGGCAGATTTCACGTCGTTATCTAAAAAGCGCAGTACCACAAAAGCTAATAAGAAGGAGGGAATGGCTTCTACCAGAAACAACCACTGCCAGTTATGCAGACCACCAACGTCCTCAAACAGTTTCAGGATCAGGCCGGAAAGCGGGCTACCAATAATGGTGGAGAGTGGGGTTACCAGAATGAACAGACCAAGGGTTCTGGCTGAGCGCCATGATGGGAACCACAGCGTGAGATAGAAAACGATGCCAGGAAAAAAGCCGGCTTCTGCGACACCCAACAGGAAACGCAGAATATAGAATGAGGTTGGTGTAGTAACAAACATCATGGCTGCTGAGATAATAGCCCAGCTTGCCATAATTCGGGCAATCCAAAAACGTGGCCCGTATTTCTGCATTAACAGGTTACTGGGTAATTCAAATAAGAAATAACCAAGAAAGAATATACCTGCACCTAAACCATAAACGGTATTACTGAAGCTTAATGCATCCTGCATATGCAATTTAGCAAAGCCAACGTTAACCCGATCCAGATAGGCAAAGAAATAGCACAGGATCAGAAAAGGAATCAGCCTTCGGGTTATTTTTTGGTAGACGCTTTTTTCTGCCAGAGCAGTGGATTGCGTTTGTTCTATTGTGATTTCAGACATAGGTTGTCCTTATTATATTTCTGGTTAGATATTACGATCCCTGCTTAAAAAAGAAATGCGGTTACCCTTCTTTTCTTAAGCATTAAGAAATGAATCGTTTGTTTTTATTACTACGTCATATCAAGAAGATAAATGGCTCACTGTTAAATATCAGAAAGCATTTCATCTGTTATAAAGCGATAACTGCCTTATTCTTTTTAATGCGTTAATGTTCTGATGATATTTTCACACTGTTTATCCAGGCATCACGGTAACGTAAGGCATTGGCCTCCAGCATTTTCATTGTCATTCCGACCTGATAAAGCCCGCCACCCAATCCGAAACCATCGGCACCCGCCTGACAATAGACTTCCATTTGCGCGGAATCGGCCTGAATACCACCAACCGGCAGGCAGGCTATGGTTTTAGGCAGTACCACGCGCATTGCTTTCATCACCGATGGCGGCAGCATCTCTGCAGGGTAGAGTTTCAAACCACAGGCACCGGCCTCGATGGCAGCAAAAGCTTCGGATGGTGTTGCCACTCCGGGCAGGCTGGTTAACTTTAGCTCTGCGCTGGTTTTAACCACGGCAGGAGAAAAGTTAGGTGAAATAATTAACTGACCACCAACGTCATAAACCTGTTTAACTTGTTCAGCGGTTAACACCGTACCGGCTCCCACCTGTGCTTTTCCGGCTACGGCATCCAGCATAATCTTGACCGTTTTTAACGGCTGTGGGCTGTTAAGTGGCACCTCAAGGAAACGAAAACCACACTCCACCAGTAGCTGAGCTGCGTCGTGGGCTTCATCCGGCGTGATGCCGCGTAAAATGGCAATCAACGGCAATCCGCTCTGGCGTAATTGATGATGAAATTGTTCAGCAGTCATTGCTGTTCTCCTGCGATATGTTGGTACAGATGGCTAATTCCCTGAATAAAGCACTTATCCCCATCAATGCTATGCAGGTTAATCCCCAGATATTGAGCCGCCTGTGAGTAGTTTTCTGTCAGTTTGGTTGAGCCAACGCACCATATCGGCTGAGTTGTGGTACAGGTAGCCAGTTCAGCGCCAATCAACAAGCCGGACAGATAGCTGTGAATATGTTGCTCTGCGATCTGCTTGTTTAACCGATAAGTACGGGCAGAGAACAGCAGATGACTGAGTGGTGTTTTATGCTGGGCGGTTTCGATAGCGGAATGGAACACCGCCAGATTATGCTCTTGTGGGGGGAGTGCTTTGCCAAGAATTGAGTGCTGGCTTAGTAAAGCAAACAGCTCACCCGTCATATAGGTAGAGAAATGGGAGACCGACTGGTTATCCATTAATACATGCTTGCTGTGGGTGCCGGGTAAAATGACCCGATATTCAGCAGGTCCATTAATGGCGGAAAGCCCAGCAAGCTGTACCTCTTCACCACGCATCACGTCCGGCTGTTGATAAGGGCTGTGGCAACAAATGCCGGGAATGATCCAGACCGGGCTCGACCAGCGGGTGGTGAATGCATAAGCCTGCCTGGTCAGAGAAGAGAAACTACAGGGAGCCTCTACGTAAGGCACTTCATGCCAGCCCTGCTGCGAACCGACCATACCGGCCATAACGATCGGATAGGGTGCTTCTGCAAACCAGCGTTGTAACAGACGTAATAGCTCTGCCTCGAAGTTTCCCGGTTCAATTTGCAGCAAGCCTGGTCCCTGAGTACAGCGATCGATACAGTCGTTACCCTGCATTAAAAATGCACGAAAATTGGTGGTACCCCAATCAACAGCAATCCATTTGTTCATTAGTATTACAACCTTTATAATCTTGTAATACAAGAAGCGTAGAGCAAAAAGATATTGCGATCTGTGAAGCAGATCGTATTGTGGAAAAAATCAGCAATTAGTCGATATGGGTAAAGATTTCTGGCTGGTGGCTCTGCAATCGTTTTTGTGCCGCTTTTAGCAGAATATCGCGCATCCGCAGCTTAGCGGTATCCACCTGCTTAAGGCGAATAGCATCCAGTAAAGCGACATGTTGAGTAACAGCCTCTTTGGTCAGGCGAACATCTTCTTCCAGAGTCTGTTTAAAAGAGAGCGACATAGCAGAAGAGAGAGCATTACTGAGGGATAGCAGAAAGGGGTTATGGCTGGCGCGTAGCAACGCAAGGTGGAAGGCTAAATCACCTTGTTCAAATAACTCACGGGAATTCTGCTGCTGCCCTTCAGACATCAAATGGCAGGCATCTTCCATGGCGGCTAAATCTCTGCCGGTGGCGTTAGCCGCCGCCAGTGCAGCAACGTTGGGTTCGAAAATCAGACGGGTGACCATCAACTGTTCAACCATCCCCTGCTTCATTCCACCTTCCGTTAACCAGAGTAAAACTTCAGAATCGAGGAAGTTCCACTGTTCGCGGGGAGTGACAACGCTGCGACGCTTGGGCTGAATAGAGACCATACCCTTGGCCGAAAGAACCTGCAGTGCATTCCGGATGGTGGTACGTGAAACCTGATATTGCAGTGCCAGCTCGTTTTCGCCCGGCAGAGACGGCACTTGTGATAAATCACCGCGCATAATGCGAATAGCAAGGTCGCGCGTCAGGGATTCAGCCATCGAAGGTGCAGTGGTTTTCGTCATCAACATATCCATCATCAGTTATAAAGAGACAGGGAGCTGCCAAAGCCTGTTGGCAGTATGACCATACTCTCTATCCTAACACGGATTAAGCAATCATTAATCAGCAGAAACACCCACCAGTCGACGATCCATATCCTCAATTCGCTTAGTCAGAATTCTCATTTGCATATTCTTGCTCCAACTGGCGGACAGACCACTGGCAGACAGCAAACGACGATACTGCTCTTCATCAAAGGGGGAATTAAACGCAATGGAGATAGCTTCGTCGACGGAGACATCGCTATTACGGCTTACCAGCTCCAGCGGTTGATTGGGATTGACTCTACCCGCTGAAACCACGCGATAGAGCCAGCCACAGAGGCCGCTGTCTTGCATGATGCGGGCGAACCCCTTAATTTTGCAGTGATAATTTAGCTTATAGCAGGGTGAACGGGGCTGTGTAACCTGAATGAGGGTTTGTCCCCAGCGGAAGATATCTCCGATAAAGACCGTTTCTTCAGTCAGATTTTGGGTGGAGAGGTTTTCTCCAAACAGCGGTGCAACAAACTGTTCTGCCTGTTGTGGAAAACGCATTTTCCAATAGTCGTAATGTTCCCGCGGGTAGTGGCATAGAGCGCGATCTGCTCCGCCATGATGGCGATTATCTGCCTGTTGATCGCCTTCAAAACCCAGCGGTGTGAGTATCAACTCACCGTCAACCGCGCGCTTATCGATAGCGCTGGGTGAATGGTCATAATAGGGTTTAATTTTGCCAATATAGACAAGGGGAGAGTGCATGGTAACCGCCGGTTTTACTGAATAACTAATTTATTTCAGCATACTGGCTGTTACAGGCCATATCCAGTTTTTGATATAGGGACAGTGTTTTTCGCGGGCGTAAAAGAGGAAAAAATAAAGCCACGGCTTTTAAAAAAGCGGTGGCTTTTATTGCTGCTTATCAGACCTTCTTAACGAAGCAGGCCTTGAGCATAATGCTGGTGTTATCGATTTTGCAGTCGATTTCATGGTCACCATCAACCAGACGAATAGGTTTAGATTTGCTACCCACTTTCAGTACGGTTGAAGAGCCTTTTAATTTCAGGTCTTTAATCAGGGTTACGCAGTCACCATCGGCTAATACGTTACCGTTACTGTCTTTCACCACTCTCGCATCACCATCTGCTGACTCTGGCTCTGAAGGGTTCCACTCGTGAGCACAATCAGGGCAGATGAACATGGCTCCGTCCGGATAGGTATTTTCTGATGAGCAGACCGGGCAGGCTGGAATAGAATTCATGTCAATTTCCCTAAAAATAGAATGTGAATAAAATCAGGGCGCTATTCTACTACAAATGACCACTTTTATCACATGGATAAACCATCGGCTTATGAAGGTGATAGCGGGTGAAGGGGAGAGGCGAAACGGAAAATTAATTTTTCATCGTGAAAATTCTGCTTTTATTGAAAGAATATTTATCTTTTCAGGACGCAGACACGAAAATCTCATTAAGAGGCGGATAACGTAAGGTTTATTAAGGAGACAATAGCGGAACGCCCGCTATTATCCCCATTATTCATATGAAACTTAAAGGATTAGCTTATTATTTTGCTTCAGCAAAACGCTTGGCAGCTTCGTCCCAGTTCACCACGTTCCAGAATTCTTTAATGTAATCAGGACGACGGTTTTGGAATTTCAGATAGTAAGCATGTTCCCAAACGTCCAGGCTCACAATCGGGAAGCCTGACGCACCAGATACGCTTTCACCCATCAGGGGACTGTCCTGATTAGCGGTAGAAACCACAGCCAGTTTGCCATCTTTTAATACCAGCCAGGCCCAGCCTGAACCAAAACGGGTAGCGGCAGCCTGTTCAAACTTCTCTTTAAAGCTCTCAACGCTACCAAAATCACGCTCGATTGCCGCTTTCAGATCGCCCTGCAAGGTAGTGCCTTTTTTCAGGCCTTTCCAGAACAGGCTGTGGTTAGCGTGACCGCCAGCGTTATTTCTTAATACGGTGCGTTTCTCCGCAGGTACTTTATCTAACTGAGCGATCAGCTCTTCAGCAGAAAGTTTTTTCAGATCGTCAGACAGCGTTTCCAGCGCAGCGTTAGCATTGTTTACATAAGCCTGATGGTGCTTACTGTGGTGGATTTCCATGGTTTGTTTATCAAAGTGAGGTTCCAGCGCATCGTAGGCATAAGGCAGGGTTGGAAGGGTATAACTCATCGTATCACTCCTCAAAGGTGGTTTACGCTGTTTATAAGACAGCTCATTTCAATTTCATGGTGGGTTATCAGTATAGCACTGAATATGAATTGATAATCATTATCGTTTGTGGGGTTATTGTCTATCAATTTGATAGGCGTTGTTTGAAGGGGATTGGACTCTGAGTTAGTTTCGTCCACTAATCGTGCTGAGTCTGAATTGGCTACTGTGCGAGTGGCCGAGCAAGGGGCGTTAAAAGGCGAACGCCCCCTGCACCCCCGCGCCTTCGCACCCGAATCCAGGTCGCCTGATGGCGACTTCCCTCCGCCTTCGTTCGGGTTTACGCACCGGCGCTGATTCGCTCCCGGCGAAGCAGCGTCTCGACTGGCCTCCATGCCAGTCGTGCTACCATCTCTCAGTTGTCGGCTGAATTCCAGTGCTCTATAGAAGGGCAAAAAATAAGGTCAACGGCTAACTGCCAAGGGCACTGCGTTAACTTAGGTCTTCTGGCCCAAACGAGTAAGGTAGTAGCTCGGCTATCGATGTATGCTTTACTTCACCCTTCATATTGACCATCAAAACCGGCATATCCGGGGCGCAGAATTCGTTAATCACCTGACGGCAAGCGCCGCAAGGGGAGATTGGGCCTTCGGTATCGCCGATAATCACCAGTTTTTTGAACTGGCGTTGACCTTCTGATACGGCTTTAAAGATAGCGGTTCGTTCCGCGCAGTTGGTTAAACCGTAGGAGGCATTTTCAACGTTACAGCCGAGAAAAACCTGATTGTTATCTGCAAGCAGGGCTGCGCCAACGGCGAAATTAGAGTAGGGGCTGTAGGAGGATTGACGGGCTTTTTTGGCCTGTTCAATCAGTTCATTATCAGTCATGGCAATTTCCTTGTGATAAAAAGTGGCAGATAACGCATTGGATTACTGAGTAATGACCGTATGAATCAGTTTAGGAGCCTGTCCGCGTTCGGCAATTTCTATGCTGCTATAGATCTTCTCCATCACGCTGGAGACCTCTTCCCGATTCGCGTAAATGGTGACCAGTGCATCACCGAGCTGAACGCTATCGCCCACTTTCTTATGCAGCATCAGCCCAACGGCTAAATCGATATCGTCTTCTTTGGTGGCTCGGCCTGCGCCCAACAGCATGGCAGCAACGCCAATTTCATCGGCGATAATGTTTGCCACGACGCCAGAGGTTTTGGCGGGTACTTCAATTTTGAATTTTGCCTGAGGTAATCTTTCCGGATGGTCGACAACGGAAGCATCGCCGCCCTGATTGGCCAGAAACTCTCTAAATTTGTCCAGCGCCTTACCGTTGTTAATCACTTCAAGCAGCATCTGACGTGCTTCTTCCAGGTTTTTGGCCTTTTTGGCTAATACCACCATTTGGCTGCCTAATACCAGAGTCAGTTCCGTCAGGTCCGCCGGGCCTTTGCCTTTTAGGGTATCAATGGCTTCCTGTACTTCCAGCGCGTTACCAATGGCAAAGCCAAGCGGCTGTGACATATCGGAAATCACCGCCATGGTATGTCGCCCCACATTGTTACCAATGCGCACCATCGATTTGGCTAACTCAATGGCATCTTCATCGGTTTTCATAAACGCGCCAGCGCCGGTTTTAACATCTAATACGATGGCGTCAGAACCTGCGGCAATTTTCTTGCTCATAATTGAGCTGGCGATAAGGGGGATAGAGTTGACGGTGCCGGTCACGTCGCGCAGGGCGTACATCTTTTTATCCGCGGGTGTTAAATTACCCGACTGACCGATAACCGCTACCTTGTGGCGATTCACCAAATCGATAAATTCATCTTTATTGATTTCAATATGGAAACCTTTGACCGACTCCAGCTTGTCCAGCGTTCCGCCGGTGTGCCCCAGACCACGGCCTGACATCTTGGCTACCGGAATATCAAGAGCAGCCACTAACGGTGCCAGCACTAACGTGGTGGTATCACCCACGCCGCCGGTAGAGTGCTTATCCACTTTGATACCGTCAATGGCCGATAGATCAATGGTATCGCCGGAATTCACCATCGCCATGGTCAGGTCCGCGCATTCGCGGTCGGTCATGTCCTGAAAGTAAATGGCCATCATCATGGCGCTGGCCTGATAGTCAGGGATAGCGCCATCGGTATAGCCTTTAACGAAGAATTCGATTTCTTGTGCAGAGAGTTCTTTGCCATCACGCTTTTTGGCAATTAGGTCAACGATTCTCATAGTATTTACCTTCTTATTGAGTAAAACGGCTAATGACGCCGGTTTTAAATGATCCCATTGCCGATCGTCAGACCGGCAAAAAATACCGTATGTTAATGATGAATCAGCCCGACAACGGCAGCGCTCAGAAAGCTAACTAATGTTGCACCATACAGCAATTTCAAACCAAAGCGTGATGCGACATTGCCCTGTTGAGGGTTTAGCGCTTTAATGGCGCCGCTGATAATGCCAATAGAGGAGAAATTAGCAAAAGAGACCAGAAACACTGAAATAATGGCTTTGGTATGTTCTGAAAACAGGAAGGTACCGTTATCTAATCCCTGTTTTAGCTGGTCCATCGCAACAAACTCGTTACTCACCAATTTGGTGCCCATCAGGCTACCGGCGCTAATCGCTTCATCCCACGGAATACCCACTAAAAAGGCCAAAGGTGAGAACACATAGCCCAGGAAATCCTGGAAAGAGATACCAAACAAATAGCTGAAGATAGCGTTGATCATGGCGATGATAGCGATAAAACCAATCAGCATTGCGCCCACGATAATGGCAACTTTGAATCCATCGAGGATATATTCCCCCAGCATCTCAAAGAAGCTCTGTTTTTCTTCAGCTACCACCTCCAGAACATCTTCCTCAGGATCGACCCGATAAGGGTTAATCATGGAAGCAATAATAAATCCACCAAACAGGTTTAAGACAATAGCGGTAACCACATACACCGGATCTAACAGCGTCATATAAGCACCCACGATGGACATGGAAATCGTCGACATGGCCGAAGTACAAAGGGTGTAAAGACGATGCTGAGGAAGAAAGCCCAGTGATTTTTTCACGGAAATAAAAACTTCAGACTGACCAAGAATGGCAGACGCGACAGCATTATAAGATTCCAGCTTGCCCATGCCGTTCACTTTACTTAATAAAATACCGATACCTTTAATAATCATGGTCAAAAATGACTGACCTAAAAAAGAGGCCGACTCATTGTTGTTAATTAATCCAATCTTTCTTAATAACGTACTGAGAATAATAATGAACCGGCTCGGCAGATGGATATATTGCATTATTCCAATCAGTGCTGAAATAAAAACTATAGGCATTAATACCATGATAAAAAAAGAAAACTTATTTTCGTTTAGCAAACCGCCAAAAACGAAATTCGCCCCTTCTGCCGCGTATTTTAATAACTTATCAAAAACGCTGGCAATTCCCCCAATAAGCGTACTGCCACCGGTCGTATTCAGCAGTAAAAAGGCCAATAAGCATTGCAGGCCAAGCATAATAAAAATATAAGGGTATCTGACTTTCTTTCGATTATTACTGGCTAAGAGTGCCAGCGCTAAAATAACAATAATACCTGCTATTCCAATAAGATATTTCACAGAAAACTCCGTAATTCACGATAGCCAATACAGCGGATAGAATAAGCACTGAGACACATTTTCAAGGCGATTGAAAATTGAGATATCAGTATTAATATGGTCTATTGTTTGCGGAGTAACATTAATTATTCATAAATGTTTTTACTGTGACATTTATCTCAATATGAAAATATCAATATTATTGATTTTAATGATTTTGTGTGATGTTATTTAAATAACATTTTTGTTGTTATATTAGCGGGACTTTCCTGTCGGGCTGAATAAAAAAGGTAAAATAATGAGTCAATCAATACGTTATGAGCAATATATTGATCATACATTGCTGGCAATGAATGCGACGGCGGAACAAATTATTCAGGTTTGTCGCGAAGCGCTGAAATATAACTTTGCGGCGGTGTGTGTTAATTCCGGCTATGTGCCATTAGTGTTCAGTGAATTAGCCGGAAGTCCGGTAAAAGTATGTAGCGTCATTGGTTTCCCATTAGGCACCTGTCTGACCAGCGTGAAAGTCAGTGAAGCTCTGGCGGCGATTGAAGTCGGGGCGCAGGAAATCGATATGGTTATCAATGTGGGCTGGCTTAAAAGTGGCTGGATTGATGACGTCACCACAGATATCGGTGCGGTTAAGCGGGCCTGTGGCGAGGTTACGTTAAAAGTGATTCTGGAAACCTGCCTGCTTACTGATGACGAAATCGTTAAAGTTTGCGAAATTTGTCGTGATTTGCAGGTGGATTTTGTTAAAACATCGACCGGATTCAGCACCGGTGGTGCAACAGTTGAACATGTGTCACTGATGCGTAACACTGTCGGTAAGACGATGGGCGTTAAAGCATCCGGTGGTATACGTTCACGAGAAACGGCCACTCAGATGATCAATGCTGGCGCCACTCGGATCGGTACCAGCTCGGGCGTTAGTATTGTGTCGGGGCAGGCTGGCGAACAGAAAGATTACTAACCGGAGTACACATGAGCAGTCGTCGGACGGAGCGAATATATAAACTTACCCAGATATTAAAAGATACCGATAAGGTGTATGTGCGTGATGCGGCTCAACAGTTGAATGTGTCGGAAATGACCATTCGCCGCGACCTGAATGCAGAACCTTCATCGCTGATATTACTGGGTGGATATATTGTTACCGATCCGAAGGTGAATGGCGCTAATCAATACTTCTTTTGTGAACAACAATTTAAGAATATTGATGAGAAGCGCCATATTGGTCAGTTGGCCGCTCAACTGATTAATGATGATGAAGTGATACTTTTCGATTCGGGCACCACCGTCCCTTTTATCATTGAAAGTATTCCTGATGAACGCCGTTTTACCGGCGTCTGCTACTCACTGAATACCTTTATGGCCCTACAGGAAAAGCCGCATTGTAAGGTTATCTTGTGTGGGGGCGAATTTAAAACCAGCACCCATATATTTACCGCCGTTGGCGGCCATAACGAACTGAATTATTTACGCCCTGATAAGGCCTTTATTTCTGCCGCGGGCGTTTCATTAACTCAGGGAGTGACCACCTTTATTGTTGATGAGATCGCTTTAAAAGCTCAGGCCATGGCGGTGGCTTCGCAAAGTATTCTGGTTGCCGATCACAATAAATTTGAACAGGTAAGAGTGGGGCGTTTTGCCTCTCTGGAGGCGTTTACCTGCGTGGTAACCGACCGTCAGCCTGACAGCAGCTGGCAACACTATTTTAAACAGCAGGGAACCAGACTCCTGTACTAACACGGGGCCCTCTGCCATACGGCTGGTTTTTGCCAAAACGCCAGTGACGACTATCTGAAGGATGTGAGCATGAAACGTGTTTTTATTATGGTTCTCGATTCGTTCGGTATTGGCGCTACGCGAGATGCGGATAAATTTGGTGATGTGGGTTCAAACACCCTGGGCCATATTGCGCAGGCTTGTCAGCAGGGGCGTGCGGATATTGGCCGCAGTGGCCCGTTAACCTTACCGAACTTAAGTCAGTTGGGGTTGGGGAAGGCGAATCAACAGGCTTCCGGTGAGTTTCCTGCCGGTCTTGATCCACAGGCAGAAATTATCGGAGCCTATGGCTACGCGAAAGAGCTCTCTTCCGGTAAAGACACGCCATCCGGCCATTGGGAGATCGCCGGTGTGCCGGTATTGTTTGACTGGGGCTATTTTAGTGATGTGAACAATAGCTTCCCGCCGGCGCTATTACAGCGGTTGGTAGAACGGGCAAAGTTGCCGGGTTATTTGGGCAACTGTCATGCCTCCGGCACCGCCATTTTGGAACAGCTGGGCGTTGAGCACATGAAAACCAGTAAACCGATTTTCTATACTTCTGCGGATTCCGTATTCCAAATCGCCTGCCATGAAGAGACCTATGGTCTGGAAAACCTCTATCAACTGTGTGCTCTGGTGCGTGAAGAGCTTACGCAAGGTGGCTATAACATTGGTCGGGTTATTGCCCGTCCTTTCGCTGGTGATAAACCAGAGAACTTTAAACGTACCGGCAACCGCCATGACTATGCGGTAAAACCACCGTCACCCACCGTACTGAACAAACTGGTAGAAGAGAAGCAAGGGCAGGTTGTATCGATTGGTAAGATTGCTGATATTTATGCTGATGAAGGCATTACCAAAAAGGTCAAAGCCACCGGCATTGATGAGCTGTTTGACGCCTCACTAAGAGAGATCAAACAGGCGGGTGATAACACCATTGTGTTTACTAACTTCGTTGATTTCGACTCTTCTTACGGCCATCGCCGCGACGTTGCCGGTTACGCCGCTGCACTGGAACATTTCGACCGTCGCCTGCCGGAGATGCTGTCGCTGATTGGTGAGGATGACTTACTGATTCTGACAGCCGATCACGGATGTGATCCTACCTGGACCGGCAGCGACCATACCCGGGAGCATATTCCGGTATTGGTCTATGGCCCGAAAGTGAAGCCCGGCCCGCTGGGGTTGCGACATACCTTTGCCGATATCGGGCAAACGGTAGCGAAACACCTGAACCTGTCGGCGATGGATTACGGCAAACCACTATTTTAATCATCTTAACCAGTTAACCACTTTGTGAAAGGAAACGAATATGGCGACGCCACATATTAATGCTGAACCGGGTGATTTTGCTGATGTTGTATTGATGCCCGGCGACCCGCTCAGAGCTAAACATATTGCAGAAACCATGCTGCAGGATGCGCGATTAGTTACCGATGTCAGAAATATGCTCGGTTATACCGGCACCTATAAAGGGCGGCGGGTTTCTGTGATGGGGCATGGCATGGGGATCCCTTCCTGTTCTATCTATACCAAAGAGCTGATTACCGAATATCAGGTAGATAAGATTATTCGTATTGGCTCCTGCGGCGCGCTGCTACCGCAGGTAAAAGTACGGGATATTGTGATCGGAATGGGAGCCTGTACCGATTCCGGCGTTAATCGCACCCGCTTTAAGGGCTACGACTTTGCTGCCATCGCCGATTTTGATTTATTACGCCATGCGGTGGCGGCGGCAGAAGCAAAGAAGATTCCGGTTCACGTTGGCAATATGTTTTCTGCCGATCTGTTCTATAACCCGGACCCGCAGATGTTCGACGTAATGGAAAAATATAACATTCTGGGTATCGAGATGGAGGCCGCAGGTATTTACGGTGTAGCCGCCGAGTATGGCGCTAAAGCGCTGTGTATCTGTACCGTATCCGACCATATCCGTCGTGGTGAAGCGCTGTCATCTGAACTGCGTCAGACATCGTTTAATCAGATGGTGGAAATAGCCATGGATTCGGTGCTGTTAGGGGATTAGTGATTTATCTGCGCATCTGGCTTTATTGAACGTCATAAAGCCAGATGCCGGTTCCCTCGCCTTAACTCAGGCTTTCTTCTCATCGCGATTAATATTACGCATATAGCTGATCGTCATGGCTAACAGGGTAGCCGCCACGGCAACCCACAGGCTCAGCCTGACTGCTTGCGCCTCCTGTAACGCCAGCTTTAGCGGTTCACTGCCGGATTGAGCATAAGCCGATAAGATGGCCCCGACAAACGCCGCCCCCAGACACTGGCCGAAAGTGCGCATGATCGCCAGCACCCCAGATGCATAACCACTGTTCTCACGGGATGCATTCGACAGCATCTCCCGATTATTCGGGCTTTGAAAGCAACCAAAGCCGATACCACACAGCAAACTGCGAGCGCCAATATCCCATTCCTGCGGGTGAGCGGGTAGCAATGCCAGCAGCACCAGCCCGACAGCGAACAGACACAGCCCCACGGTAGAGATAATGGCTGCCGGATAGCGATCCGCCAGTCGTCCGGCATAGGGTGCCGCCAGAATAATACCGATTGGCCAAGGGGTAAAAAGCAGCGCGGAGACAAACGCGCTGTAACCATAAACGCTCTGGAATAAGAACGGCAGCGCAACAAAGGTAATCCCCTGACTGACAAAAGAGGCCAGCGAGGTTAGCGCCGCCAGTGAAAATCGGGAAGAGGCAAACATACCAAGGGGAAGCAGCGGCTTTGGCGCACGCTGTTGACGCCAGACAAAGGCCAGCCCGGCAGCGATGGCGGTTAGCCCATAGCCCACAGAGGTTATCAGTGGGCCAAATGAATATTCTACCCCCTCAGGGCGAGAAAAAGCGCCTGCCGCCATGATAAGCGCCCCTAACATCACCGCAGACAGCACCGCTCCGGGGATATCGAATGGCTCCCGGGTGGTGGTTCGTTTACCGGGAATAACCCGCAGCGCGAGTACTATGGCGATAATGCCCAACGGAATATTAATGGCAAACAGCCACTGCCAGCTCAGGGTGGATAAAATAGTCCCGCCAAGCACCGGCGCAATGGCGGTGCTGGCAGCAACCAGTAAGGCATTCAGCCCCAGTATTCGCCCCAGCAGGCGATTGGGGAAAATAGATCGCAGGATTGCCGGGCCAATACTTAATGTTGCCGCACCGCCAATGCCTTGCAGTATGCGCATTATCACCAGCATTTCCAGCGATGACGAAAAAGCACAGCCCACCGAGGCCAGCGTAAATACGCTTAAACCGATGGCAAACAGTGTCCGAAAGCCAATCTGGCTGGCAATGGCGGCAAATATTGCCAGCGTCATCGCCGCCGACAGCAGATAGCCGTTAGAAACCCAGACCGCATCGCTGGAGGAAACGCCTAAAGCCTGCGCGATTTGCGGCAGGGCGATATTAATCATCGAGCCGTCGAATACGGCCATGGTGGTCATGGTCATTACTGCCACCATGGCTAAACAGCGTTCCCGGCCGGGAAGCCCTTCATCGCCAGGCAGGTCAGAAAATAGTTCCATACGGAAGTTGCTCTTGTTAATGCCATTCTGGCTGGTTAGTTTAGATTAGTTCAGGGAATATAACCCTGTTGGAGATATGGCGGAAGACGCAGCATTTGCACTTATAACCTGCATCAGACGCCTTCTCATATTCATTCGCCAGGAGTACTATGCCAGTATGACTGAACCTGACCTCAATTTACTCATTGCGCTTGATGTGCTTCTTGCTGAAGGGAGCGTGGCCGGTGCTGCCCGTCGTTTGGGGTTAAGCGCTTCGGCAATGAGCCGAACCCTCAGCCGCCTTCGCGCCGCCACCGGCGATCCACTGTTGGTTCGGGCCGGGCGCCATATGGTGCTAACCCCTTATGCTGAACAGATACGCGGGCGAACTCAAAACGCGGTGTTTGAAGCGCGGGTGTTGCTTCGCCCCTCGTCAACGGAACTGGATTTATCCACGCTGGAACGCACCTTTACCATTCGGGCGAACGATGGCTTTGTGGAGGCTTTTGGCGCAGCGCTGATTGCCGCTGCTGCTCTGGTGGCTCCTCTGGTGTGTTTGCGGTTTGTCGCCAAGCCAGAGAAGAGTTCCCGATATTTGCGTGAAGGGCTGGTGGATCTTGAAATCGGCGTTTTAGGGGCGATGGGACCGGAGATTCGTTTGCAGGCGCTATTCAGAGACAGGTTTGTGGGGGTGGTCAGAAAAGGGCACCCTCTTGACGGGGAAGCAGAAGTTACCGTTGAGCAATATGTGGCTTTCGGGCATGTGGTTGCTTCCCGCCGTGAACATATCAGCGGGCCGGTAGATGAAGCGCTGGCGGAGTCAGGTTTAAAGCGTAAGGTTGCTGCTGTGGTTCCCAGTTTTCCTGCGGCGCTGGCAGTGGCTAAGGCATCGGATCTGGTGGCGTTGGTTCCGGCTTCTTTTCTGATTAATCAGTCAATGACTGGCGCGACCGCCACACTCAGGGCTTTTGAGCTGCCGGTAAAAACCAAAGGCATCACAGTGTCGCAGATGTGGCATCCCCGGGCAGAGGTGGATCCGGGGCATCGTTGGTTGAGGGGGGTGGTGTTGGAGGTTTGTCGGGGGCGAGTGTTATGTTGCTAAGGATATATTGCTCAATTCCTGATGAATGAAATCAATGAGCGCTCTTGTTTTAGCAGGCAAGTAACGCCGATTTGAATAAAGTGCGAACAATTGCAATGGGGCTGCCGATTGTTCAAACTTAACCTCGATTAACCGTCCATCGTTAATATAGGGTTGGCAGGTTTGTTTCGATAGAATTGCAAAACCAACACCGGATACCGCAGCTCGTCCTGCCATCTCTCCGCTGTTTACCCGATAATGCCCCTTAACCTTAATTGTCTCGAATCCCCCCTTGATATTGACAAACTGCCAGGGAGCACCTTTCAGTGCACTTACCGTTGTAATGCAGGGTAATTCTTCAAATTGCTGGATATGAGAAGGGGTACCATAACGCTGAATGATGGAGGGGGCTGCAACAATAGTGCAAGGGATAGTCATCAGATGGCGGGCGATGTAGTCACTGTCATCCATTTGGCCACGGGTAATAATGATAGCTAAATCCAGATCGTCTCGCAGGGATTCGAAACCTGACAAGTTTGTGACACAGCTGATCTCCAGGTCCGGGTACTGACAGGCGAAATCAGCAATAACAGAACCCAGCAATGCAGGACCTATTTCATTGGGAATACAGATGCGTAATGGGCCCTTGAGTTGCATTTGCCGCAACGTTAATTCTGTCTCGGTTTGCTCAAGCGCCTCCAGTAATGGTTTCGCTCGGGTATAGAGTAGGTGCCCCGCCTGAGTGAGTTTCATATGTCGGGTGCTGCGCTCAATAAGCTGAAGATTCAGTTTTTCTTCTAACTGAGAAATGCAACGACTAACATTTGATGTCGGCATTTCAAGGACTTTCGATGCCCCAACAAAGCTTTCTCTTTCAACCACAGCAATGAACACTCTCAGGGTATTAAAATCAAGAGCCGAACGCATCAATTATCCCACATATGATAATAATAAAAGCCATTTTTACCATATAATTAACATCATTGATAGCAGTTAAACTCAGGATATCTTTCATCCATAGGTTGCTTGCTATGCCACTGGTCACACAGACGTTTAATCATAAAGCCCTCATGCGGATAGCCATCGTAATGGCTTTTATCCAGTTCACTAATGCGCTGGAGTACATGGCGTTAACGCCCGTTTTTGCTTTTATGGCAAACGGGTTTTCGGTTCCGGTATCATTTTCTGGCTATGTCTCTGGTATGTACACTCTGGGGGCTGTTCTTTCTGGAATTGTCGCTTTTTATTGGATTGACCGGTTTAATAAAAAACAATTCTTGATCAAGAATATGGTGCTGTTGGGAGTACTAACATTTTTGTCCACACTCACTACTGATTTTGACATTCTTCTGGCACTACGATTTTGCGCGGGGTTGGTTGGTGGTACAACAATGGGAGTGGGGATGAGTATTTTGATAAATTATGCCCCAGCAAACTTACGTGGAAAAATGCTGGCAACGGTGATTGCATCATTTTCGATGGTCAGTATTGTCGGAATGCCTGCTGTATTATTTTTGTGCACGCACTATGGTTGGCATACCGCGCTGTGGCTAATCAGCTCACTTTGCCTGTTATCTTTACCGTTGATAGTCTTTATTATTCCCAAGGATACGGCCACGTCAGGCGTGAAGGCTAACCTGTCTATTGATACTCAAACCTTACTTTTCGCCTCTTGTGCTGGACTAGTACAATTTAGTCCAATGCTGATTATTCCCATTTTGACTCCATTAATGATGCAGTATATGGGAGCACAACAAAACCTATTACCCTTATTGTTCTTAAGTGGAGGGATTGCAGGTTATCTGTCTACAAAAATAACAGGTGTTCTAACATCGCATTTATCCGCTCTGATGTTGGCAACAATTTCAACCCTGTTCTTTGTAGCAAGTTTGCTGATCCCTGCGATGAGCTATCATAATGCAACTCTATTTATAACCTTATTTCTAGGGGCCTCATATAGCCGACTTGTTTCCGTTTCGGCAATTGCTGTCCAGTATCCTGAGGATGAAAAACGAGCCAGTTTTTCTTCACTACAGACAGCAATGATGTACCTGATAACAACTCTCGCATTCTTTCTGTCTTCCTTATTACTACCTGACCAGGGAATAACAACGCAAAATCTAAACAGACTGTTGGTTGTCAGTGCATTAGCCGCATCTGGATTTCCCATAATGGTCATCATACTTCAAAAGAAACTGGCTAAACGTACTGTCTAGGCTGATCTTCTTATTAGTGATTAGGATACGAGCGATAGGCCTGTTCCTGCTCCGTGGATAGTTGAACTGGAGAAGGGAGGGGGGCATACGATTGAGCAGGTTATTGATTGTGATAAAACGCCGGATTCTTGTATTAGATTGCCGTAGTGGTTTTGGTGTTTTATGGCTGGCGCGGTTGGAGGTTTATACCACGCCAGTAGTTTGCTTTCAGGATGTTAGTTGTCCATTTGCCGTTCAAAAGCCTGAGTGACTAATGCCATTACCTGCGGCAGGTCTTCCAGATTTTCAAAGCCGACTTCAACATCACCATTACCCCAACGACCAACGTTAGAAACGTCTTTGCATAATCCGTGTGGGTCGTTGATTTCTGCAAAAGGCATATTTAGTGAGAGTCGTAGGCGCTTAGCTTGTGGAACTACGTCGACAAAATTTACTTCGGCTTTGTAAGTGATGTGTTGCTTGAGAAAAGCTTCAGCAACATATGTCAGTTAAGAGTGAAAAGCGGAGGTCATCGTTTATCTTCTCGCCAGAACTTACATTTAATATTCGATTAAGTTGTCCGAAAAACATGTGGGATAAAACATATAATACCTTGCTACTAATTAATGATTTTGTGTGGGCTTCTCATAAAAAGCCATTGCGAGCTAAAAATCACAATGGCTGTACGTTAAACTACTGCAAGTAAGAGTTATTTAAGCTGGTTACCATAGCGATAAATTTCTACCAAGGCTTTACCACAGCTAGGGCTCCCATGTCTTAGACCGTCGGATAAAGCCGTTTTAACATCAGGTAAATTCATAATCGCCTGACGAATCAATTCAGGTAAAATATTCTGAATTTGTGCAATAGCCTCCCCATACCCCACCGTTACACCTACGGACAGTCCATCACGGAACCCTTGTACGTAGCCTCCATCTGTACTTGATGTGGGAATTAACTCACCTTCCAAAGAGGAAATGACCGGAATGTTGCCTAAAAGATCATTGTTTTGCATATTAACTCCATCTGTTAGTAAAAGATATCTGAGCTATTACTCAGTCGGTTTTCAGAATCAATGGTAATCAGCGATGAAAAAACATGAAATACAATGGTTTTTTTTTTGATTTGCTATTGTTATTAGTGAATAATTATGGTAACGAACTACTCTTGATTTTCAATCCCAAGAGGGCTAAGCGATTCATTGCTGAGGACATAACAGATGAGTTCTGATGTGGTATCTCGATTAACAAGTATTTTTGAGACAGGCATTTTCTACAATACTGCAATTGATCTCTATTACGACCAAATACAGCTCGTGGATGAGCTAGAGGGAATCGTATTAAATTGTCCTTCTGAAATTCAAGAAAGGATATTGTCTCTCATCTCTCATTACCATTTAGAAAAAAATCCAAAGCAAGAAAATGAATTTCTTAGAAAGATTAATATATTGACATCAAATCCTAGATTGGTTTCTGCTGTCAATAATACTAAGTTGAAGTTGAATCTTACTTGGGAGTTAAGTATTTTAAATAAAAAAATACGAGACAAGTTACAGCCTGAAACTTTATTAGATGAGTATTTTAATGTTTATAATATCACTGATGGATTCAAAGTTTTTGATGAGAAGAATTTGGCTCCAGTAATAATAAGATTATCAATACTAGAGTTACTTAGGAAAAAAAATACCTTCTTTAAGTATAGGGTTGATTTATACAGAAATAGTGAAACTGGAACCATACATATATTGTATGATGAGTTAAGAACTTCATTCCGCCAATCTCTTGTATTCGCATATGATAACTCTGCAGGAAAGGATGGCCTTGATTTTTTGAAAGAAGCAATATCTTCAAATAATTTAAAAAATCATGGTGGTATTTTAATGGCATTATCTTTTAATCAGGAAAAAAGAAAACATACTATTTCTAAGGAAGCTTATTATGAAAATTTTTTTCAAAAACACCTTAGATCGAATAATGCGGGATTTAGTGATAAACGGATTATTTATCGAGGAAGTAAAAAATTAGATGATTTGAAAATTATAATTAAAAATAAATATGAATTGAACGTTGAGGATAAACTTAATCAAAATAGAGTATTTACGAATGAAAGTAACGCTAAAATTGATGATAGGGTTAGCGCTTACGTTACATTACAAAGCGCACTTTCGGCATATGTTAATTTTTACGCATTTATTTTAGCAAATCTCGATTTCTTTAAGAATTTGAAAGAACTTAAAAAATCGATTGAAAATGAATTTTCTAGCCACTATGAACCTCATCAACTCGATAGTTATCTTCTTTCATTATTTAATTTTATCAATCATCCAGTTGAAAAATCAAATAAAACCAAACTTGATGCTGATTTAGATTATATTAATATCAAATACTCTTCCGAGCTAAAAATACTTAGAAGTTACAATGTGCAACAGGAATATTGGGGTTATTTTTTTACCCCTGCTATTTTTCCTGATCTTAAAGAAATAATAACTATTATAAGTACTATTTATAAAGTATGTGATGGTGATTATACCTCCGTTTCACATAAGCAATTGGACTCCTTGGGGATAACTGACACACTAAAGAAAACAATATTAATAAATCGATTAATACCTAGAGAAGCTAAAATTATTTATGCATGTTATGGTAAAAGCGATCATGCAATTGTTAGACCAATGAATAATATAAACGATATCCCAGGGAATATTATGGCTGCTTTAAGATTGTACGATAAAAATGCTAAAAGTGATTTTTTAGTCAGTACTATATCCATTAAAAAAATAAATAAAATTGAAGAAATAATATGGGGATTACTCCACCATTATGAAAAAGAGTTTTCAAAAGAAAAAATAACAAATAAAATTACTCTTGATAAAATTGATGAGCTATATAATGAGCCAATATTGGAAACTAGGTTTTTATCAGGGTTGAAAGCATCAAAAAAAATAATTAACTCGTTTAGAGAAAAATAATGAATTAAGTTTATGGTTATTATTCTAGCCATCATGCATTTTGTCGCCTCATTAGTTTGACCTTTATTTTTTTAGATGCGTATGGAATGATGTAGAGCTATATGAATCATGATTTATACAGCTGAAAAGGAGAGCTAAACTTGATTTTCTTAAGTGTTCGCTTTTGACACTAAGCTAATTATTAACTCTGGCTGGATTCAGCGTAGTAAAGGAATTAGCTCAAGTATGCGCCAATACAACCAATACCTGTTTAACTATCCCAGTGAATTGACGAGTAAACCCCCATTTCCTGCGATACACATTCCATATCCACATACAACTCCATGTAAATCCCCCCAGCCTATTTCATTAACAAAACCTCAAGCATATAGTCACCTTGCTGCGGCAAAATCCGTAGCCGGAAATTAGCGTTCCGTATCAGATATACTCGGTTATTCTGTGGCATAATGCCGCATGCCTTGATCCATCCAGAACTATGGTGGCTCAGGTAGGGGCTTCGAAAGAAGCGCCGGTTTCCGAGTCCGGTAACGCTAACCCCGCCTGAGCTACCACCCGAGTTTAGCGTCTCGAGTGTTATCAAATATTTTTACTCGGAGTATTAAAATGACTAACACCTTTACCGAAACCACCCCCGACACCTCAATCACCATCCTCCGCACCCTAATCGCCGATCTGCAATACACCCAACTCAGCGACATCGAACTACACGATCTCAGCAGCATCGCCGCCGAATCCATCGAAGGGCTATGCCACGGGCTGCTATACACAGGAGAGTCACTGGAAAACGGAATTCAACCCCAACCACAAAACCTCGGACAACTCGGCGCATGGTTAAAAGCCTCCGCCCATATCATCCCCATACTGCTTGAGCTATACGAACAATCAACCACCCAGCTATTTCAGATGCAAAACGTGAACAGAAGTTAATGGAACAGGAAAGGGATGGCGGATGCCATCCCTTGTAGAATGTAGAAATACTAAAATGCTGAACAAACATGAGCCAGAACGAAAACAATCATAAAACTGACAGGTGTACAGTAACGAACTATAATGACAACACAAATGACACCACAAAAGAGGGCGGGTTATGACCACAATCCATTTTCGCATAGATGAAGAAACCAAGCGTCTGGCAATGAAAGCGGCAGAACGCCATAAGCAAAGTCTGACTGAATTAATGCGTCAGCGGGCAGAGGAACTGGCTGCAGAAGAAAGAGCATATCAAAACAGTGCAAACGATGAATGGCTGGAACAGCAGATAAATCAGGCATTCAGTCGCTACGATGAAGGAAAGGGGGAGTTTGTCAGCAATGATGAGATGACCCAACAAATAGATACTCTGAAAAAATTGGCATCACAAGGCAAACTATGACTATTGTGTTGTGGGAAACTCAGGCGCAAATAGACAGAAAAAATATCTTCCTCTATTTGTACAGAGAGGCTGGGCTACCAGTAGCTAGTGCTGCAGATGAGAAATTCATTATGCTGGCTGGGCTGTTGGAAGATAATCCACAAGCTGGTGTCGTGGCGGGAAAGTTTGGAAAGCATCGTAAACTGACGGTTGCCAGATTTCCTTTTATTATTGTGTATGTGATAGAACCCGGTGAAGTTCGGATACTTCGAATTCTGCACACCTCAAGAAAGATAGCGAGTCGATACAGACAATAGTATCGAATATATTATCCCTTAATCGAGGCTGTGCGAGTAATCAAACAACCAACTGGCAGAATGTAAATAGACGTTAGTGACGCCAAAAGAGATGCCAAACACCACCCCTTCATTAATTAACTCTATCCGCCTTCAAATCCCGACACCCATTAAGCCACTTCTGCCTTTCAGCAAGACCAGCACCCCGCCAAAAGTTATTAAAGCTTCGCGCTTCTTCACTCCAGATAGCCATATCGGCAAGGTTATCTATTATATTTAATGCCGTTTCCGTATTCTCACCAATGCAAAGATGATGTGTAGCCTGCTCAAATAACGAATGATTACTGCCAATTTTTGCCAGCTTATTTTTCCAAAATTCAATGTCCTGATTATTCTGGCTATATTTCGCCTGCGATAACATCCATAACATAGCCGCTATATCCCCACCTTTTGCGGCTATTAAATAATGTGCTTTTGCTTCCTGTTTACTTTCAGGAATAGCGTTGCCTGATTCATATATTTGAGCTAATAACCTTTGTGCAGCAGGATCATTACTCTGCATCAAAGAATGAATCCGGGATTCAGGCATAACGGATGTATAAAATTCTCTGGGCCTATTCTTATACCAGGCAATGGCTCCTTTTGGCGCATCCTGCCTCTTTTCAGTACTATAAAAATAGGTTGTACCATCAGGGTATTTTATTGTTCTGCTGGAATATTTTTTTAAGTCCTTAGTACTGGATTCAAAAAAGGTATCAATTTGTACCCGATAATCCGAATCCATAACCGGCGTCAGCGTAATAGCGATATTTTTGGCGGCAGAAAAATTAAGAGAGTAGTCAGTTCGGTTGGCCTGAAACCATTCACTGGCTCTACTGTCACTGGTGACAAGCCGCCGTTCCTGAGTGCTGACACCATTATTCAGCGAATTAATATCGATAGGATAAATCGTTGGATTTAAAGCAAGCCTGTTAGCGTCTTCATCAACATTAGCACTGTCTGTAAACGTATAAGAATAGGATAATCCTTTATCATCCTTTTGGGGGGAAGTGTTATCTGTATAAACGAATGTGGCCTTAATGCTATCTAAACGCCATTTACAGCTTCCTATTGGCCCGGTAGGTACAGAGATATCGTATTTTTGACTGACGGATGACGCCCGGTACACTTTATTAATACTTGAAGAGATATCTTGTTCTATCCATTTAGGATGCAGAAAATCCCCACCGGGTGTAATCAGCCTGGTCTCTGAACATTGTGTTGAGCTGTAGCTGGAATGAAAATTTAATGCGGTATTCGGGGGTATGGAACCTTGTACCGACACCCTTGGACTATCCTGACTAATCAGCACATGGTTTATCGATTTATCATTACAACCGCTAAGTATACAAACCAATAACCCTATCCATAACACCCTTACTTTATTCACGGTTTGTTCCTTAAATATATTCATTCCAGCTATCTCTTAAACTACAAATAAAGTCCGATAGTGCCAAACAGCCAAACAGCCAAACAGCCAAACAGCCAAACAGCCAAACAGCCAAACAGCCAAACAGCCAAACAGCCAAACAGCCAAACAGCCAAACAGCCAAACAGCCAAACAGCCAAACAGCCAAACAGCCAAACAGCCAAACAGCCAAACACCCAAAACACCCAAACCAACTAAACCAACTAAACCAACTAAACCAACTAAACCAACTAAACCAACTAAACCAACTAAACATAAACGCAGCTAAACGGAGGGAGAGACGGGCGTGGGGGTCGACTTGGCGTAAGCCAACGAAGTGCCCGTAGCCCGGCTAGGCCCGGAGCACTCCGCACTCAAGTACAGATGGTCTACCGGCCGAGCACAACGGTTATATACTTACATTGCTATTTACGGCCGGAACATCCACAAGAGCAAACCAAACCCCAATCTCGAGCCGATGCACTCCGTACTCAAGTACAGATGGTCTACCGGCCGAGCACAACGGTTATATACTCACATTGCCATTACGGCCGGAATATCCACAAGATTAAATCCCGAGCCGACGCACTCCGCACCTAAATACAGATGGTCTCCCGGCCGGGCACAACGGTTATATACTCACATTGTCATTACGGCCGGAACACCCACAGAATCTAACTAACAATAATCCTCTCCGGACAGGTATAAACCGTCGCCCGCCCCGGCTTACTAAACCCCACCAACGTCAAATTACACTCCTCCGCCACCTTCACCGCCAGCGACGTAGTCGCCGAAACCGCAAACAAAATCTCCACCCCACACATCGCCGCTTTCTGCACCATCTCATAACTGGCACGGCTGGAAACTAACACCGCACCCTGCTGCCAGCCCTGCTTCGCCCGCACGCCCAACAGCTTATCCAACGCCACATGACGACCCACATCCTCACAGCCGCCCAGCATCTGCCCTTCAGAAGAGACCCAACCCGCAGCATGAGTACAACCGGTCAACTGACCCACGATTTGCACCTTATTCAACTGCGGCAACACACCATCCAACAGACCCAGATCGAAGGTTTGAGTAAACGGCAGCGGCTTAAGTGGGCGTAAAACCTCACCCAACTGCTCAACCCCGCATACACCACAACCGGTGCGACCGGCCATGGCACGACGCCTCTCCTTCAACCCGACAAAACGACGGGTAGCCAGCTCAATCTCTACCTCAATACCGTTACAACCGTTGTTGATATCGATACCGTAAATTTCCTGCGGCGACTCAATAATTCCCTCCGCCAGAGAAAAACCAATAGCGAATTCTTCCAGCTCTTTTGGCGTAGCCATCATCACCACATGAGAGATACCGTTATAGCTCAGAGCAACCGGAACCTCCTCTGCAACCCAGTCTGGCTCGGGTGCGTTTAAAGCGTTGTGTCGGCGCACGGTAAGCTGCTTCACACCAACAACAGATTGAGAACAGTCGTTTTGCACAGGGATATCGGTTTTCACGTATAGGCCTTCGAATATTGGGGACTTGATGAATATTATTTTCGGGTTAACATTAGAGGTACAAATGCAACGAAAATAGCCAACAAAAAGTTAATTTTTGTAACATTTACGAGATGGATCAAGTTAATCACTATTCTATCTTCGTACAATAATAATGTCTTTAATTGGTTAGTTGGAACAACTGGCGCATCTGGTGAAGAAGACAGTCTATTGGTTATATTTTTTCTTTTTTGGTTCGATTTGCTAAGAAAGCAATAACAAATTGCTAAATAATCCTTAAGCAAGCCAGTAACCGGCAAAGTGTTTGTACGTGAATTTATTCGAGCAATGTAACAGTAATAAGAAAAAAGGAGAAAACCATGCAGGTCAGCAGAAGGCAGTTTTTCAAAATCTGCGCTGGCGGTATGGCAGGTACAACGGCAGCAGCGCTGGGGTTTGCCCCTTCGATGGCGCTGGCAGAGACGCGTAGTTATAAGCTGTTACGCGCTCAGGAAACACGTAATACCTGTACCTACTGTTCGGTGGGATGTGGGCTGTTAATGTACAGCATGGGTGATAGTGCCAAAAATGCCAAAGCCAGCATTTTCCACATAGAGGGAGATCCGGATCATCCGGTCAACCGCGGTGCGCTTTGTCCTAAAGGGGCAGGGCTGATTGATTATGTTAACAGCGCAAGTCGTCTGAAATATCCGGAATATCGTGCTCCGGGCTCTGACAAATGGCAGAGAATCAGTTGGGATGACGCTTTTACCCGTATTGCCAAATTAATGAAGGCAGACCGTGACGCAAACTTCCAGCAAACTTCGGAAAGTGGCGTAACCGTCAACCGTTGGTTAACCACCGGATTACTCGCTGCCTCTGCTTCCAGCAATGAAAATGGTTTACTGACTCAGAAATTTTCGCGGGCGCTCGGTATGCTCGCTGTCGATAACCAGGCACGCGTCTGACACGGACCAACGGTAGCAAGTCTTGCTCCAACATTTGGTCGCGGTGCGATGACCAACCACTGGGTTGACATCAAAAACGCAAACCTCGTCGTCGTGATGGGCGGTAACGCAGCCGAAGCGCACCCGGTAGGATTCCGCTGGGCGATGGAAGCGAAAATCCATAACAACGCTAAGCTGATCGTCATCGATCCACGCTTTACCCGTACGGCCTCCGTTGCCGATTTCTACACGCCTATTCGTTCCGGTACTGATATTGCGTTCCTGTCAGGGGTTATCCTTTACCTGATGGAAAACAACAAGATCAATGCTGAATATGTGAAGGCTTACACCAACGCCAGCCTGCTGGTGCGTGAAGACTTTACCTTTGAAGACGGGCTGTTCAGCGGCTATGACGCAGAAAAACGTCAGTATGATAAAACCACCTGGAACTATCAGGTTGGTGAAGACGGCTTCGCCAAGCGCGACCCGACGCTGACCGATCCAAACTGCGTATGGAACCTGCTGAAAAAACACGTCAGTCGCTACACCCCTGAAGTGGTCAGTAATATCTGTGGTACGCCGCAGGATGACTTTATCAAAGTGTGTGAACTGATTGCTGAAACCAGCGCCGTCGATAAAACCACGTCGTTCCTGTATGCCCTGGGCTGGACCCAGCACTCCGTTGGTGCTCAGAACATCCGTACCATGGCTATGATTCAGCTGCTGCTGGGTAACATGGGTATGGCCGGTGGTGGGGTTAACGCCTTACGTGGTCACTCCAACATTCAGGGTCTGACTGACCTTGGCTTACTGTCACAGTCTCTGCCGGGCTACCTGACCTTACCGTCAGAAAAGCAGCCAACATTGCAAACTTACCTGGATGCCAACACGCCGAAAAAAGCGCTGGCGGATCAGGTGAACTACTGGGGCAACTATCCGAAATTCTTTATCAGCATGATGAAGAGCTTCTATGGTGATAAAGCCCAGAAAGACAACGATTGGGGCTATGACTGGTTGCCAAAATGGGATCAGGGCTACGACGTTCTGAAGTATTTCGAAATGATGGATCAGGGCAAAGTGAATGGCTATGTCTGCCAGGGCTTTAACCCGGTTGCTTCGTTCCCGGATAAAAATAAAGTTGTTCGCTCACTGTCGAAACTGAAGTATCTGGTCACCATTGACCCGCTGAACACCGAAACGGCAGAGTTCTGGCAAAATCATGGTATGCAAAACGACGTGAAACCAGCGGAAATCCAAACCGAAGTGTTCCGTCTGCCTTGTACCTGTTTTGCTGAAGAAGATGGTTCTATCGTTAACTCCGGTCGCTGGTTACAGTGGCACTGGAAGGGCGGCGAACCACCGGGAGAAGCCAGAACTGATGGTGAAATCCTGGCCGGTCTGTTATTCAAAATCCGTGAGCTGTATGCACAGGATGGCGCTAACGCCGTCGGTGCTGAGCCACTGATGAATATGACCTGGAACTATCTGGAGCCAATGCATCCTCAGTCTGAAGAGATGGCGAAAGAGTCTAACGGTCGTGCCCTGGCAGATATCACCGATGCCACCGGCAAAGTGATCCTCAAGAAAGGCCAACTGCTCGACAGCTTTGCTCAACTGCGGGATGACGGTACCACCTCCAGCGCCTGCTGGATTTACACCGGTAGCTGGACTGAAGCAGGTAACCAAATGGCCCGTCGCGATAACTCTGACCCATCCGGTCTGGGTAACACGCTGGCATGGTCATGGGCGTGGCCGCTTAACCGCCGTATTCTGTACAACCGTGCATCAGCGGATGTTCAGGGCAAACCATGGGATCCAAAACGTAAGCTGATAGAGTGGGATGGCGCTAAATGGACAGGGATTGATGTTCCTGACTACAGCGCGGCACCTCCGGGCAGTGATGTTGGTCCGTTTATCATGCAAAACGAAGGCATGGGCCGTCTGTTTGCCACCGATAAAATGGCCGAAGGTCCGTTCCCTGAGCACTACGAGCCGTTTGAAACACCAATCAGCACTAACCCGCTGCATAAAGACGTGATCTCTAACCCGGCAGCCCGCGTATTTAAAGCGGATCTGGCGAATATGGGATCGGCGAAAGACTTCCCATACGTGGGTACCACCTATCGCTTAACGGAGCACTTCCACTACTGGACCAAGCACTCCGTACTGAACGCCATTACTCAGCCGGAGCAGTTTGTTGAAATCGGTGAAGGTCTGGCTCAGGCGAAAGGTATTCAGCACGGTGATACGGTGAAAGTCAGCTCTCAGCGTGGCTATATTGAAGCCAAAGCGGTAGTGACTAAACGTATTCGCACCCTGAAAGTTAACGGTCAGGATGTGGAAACCGTCGGTATTCCGATTCACTGGGGCTTTGTCGGTGCAGCCAAAAAAGGCTATCTGGCTAACACCCTGACACCGTTCGTCGGTGATGCCAATACGCAAACGCCAGAGTACAAGGCGTTCCTGGTTAACGTGGAAAAGGTGTAACGGAGAGAAAATATGTCAATGCAATCTCAAGACATTATTAAGCGTTCCGCCACCAACGCTTTGACGCCGCCTCCACAGGTGCGTCATCACCAGGAAGAAGTGGCGAAGCTGATTGACGTCACCACCTGTATCGGCTGTAAAGCCTGTCAGGTGGCCTGTTCAGAGTGGAACGACATTCGTGATGAAATCGGTCATAACGTGGGTGTCTACGACAACCCGGCAGACCTGAGCGCCAAATCATGGACTGTCATGCGTTTTTCTGAAGTGGAAGAAAATGGCAAGCTGGAGTGGCTGATCCGTAAAGACGGTTGTATGCACTGTAGCGACCCTGGCTGTCTGAAAGCGTGCCCGTCTGCGGGTGCGATCATTCAGTATGCTAACGGTATCGTCGACTTCCAGTCAGAACACTGTATCGGTTGTGGCTATTGCATCGCCGGTTGTCCGTTCAACGTTCCTCGTCTGAATAAAGAGGATAACCGGGTGTACAAATGTACCCTGTGTGTCGATCGGGTAACCGTAGGTCAGGAACCAGCCTGTGTGAAAACCTGTCCGACCGGCGCCATTCACTTTGGCACCAAAGAGGCAATGATTCAGCTGGCAGAAGAGCGTGTTGCCGAGCTGCACACTCGCGGATATGAGAACGCAGGTCTGTACAACCCGGCAGGGGTTGGTGGTACACACGTAATGTATGTGCTGCACCATGCTGATCGTCCTGAGCTGTATCACGGCTTACCGAAAGATCCGGTCATCAGCCCGGTGGTTGGCTTCTGGAAAGGTGTTCTGAAACCGCTGTCAGCAGCCGCATTTGTTGCCAGCTTCGCAGGCCTGATTTATCACTACATCGGCGTTGGGCCGAACAAAGTAGATGAAGACGATGACGAGGAGGAGGATCATGAAGAAAAGTAAGATGATTAAACGAGTCTCGTTTATCGATCGAGCGTGTCACTGGACAGTGGTCATCTGTTTCTTTCTGGTGGCGTTGTCCGGTATTGCGATGTTCTTCCCGACTCTGAGCTGGTTAACCCAGACGTTTGGTACACCGCAGATGGGGCGTATTTTACACCCCTTCTTTGGCGTACTGATTTTCTGTGTGCTGGTACTGATGTTTTTCCGCTTTGTGAAACACAACATCCCGAAGAAAGAGGATATCAGTTGGTTCGTCCATATTGTTGACGTACTGAAAGGCAAAGAGCATGAAGTGGCTGACGTGGGTAAATATAACCCGGGTCAGAAGGCGATGTTCTGGAGCATTATGGGGTTAATCCTTGTTTTGCTGGTGAGCGGCGTGATTATCTGGCGTCCTTACTTTGCTGAGTTCTTCCCGATATGGGCTATCCGCTTAGGTTTAATGATCCATGCCGTAGCGGCTATCGTGCTGATTCACGCTATCCTTATCCATATTTATATGGCATTCTGGGTGAAAGGTTCTATAACCGGGATGATAGAAGGCAAGGTCAGCCGCAAGTGGGCCGCCAAGCATCATCCTCGTTGGTATCGTGAAGTTGTAGCCGAGGAAGAAAAAAAGAATGAGTAGTATCCGCATCGTCTCCCCGGACGAAGTGGCAAAAACGGCGGGAGCAATCCCGCCGTTGTTATTTGCCAATTTAAAGAGTCTCTATTCCCGTCGTGCTGAGCGCCTGCGCCAGCTGGCTGAAAACCATCCGTTAGGTGACTACCTGAAGTTTGTCGCGACGGTGGTGGATGCCCAGAGCCATGCTCAACACGATCATCCGTTAAACATTGACCTCTCCGAGACGCTGAAAACCTCGGCGGCCACCGGAAATCCACCGCTGTCGGTGAAGTATTTCCCACGCACTCAGCACTGGCAACAGCTGCTGTCGGCGATTATCGCCGAGCTGGAGCCGGAAGCGCCGGAGCATGTATTACCGGTTCTGGAATCGCTGAAGAAGATGGGCACTCAGGAGCTGGAAAATCTGGCCACTGACCTGCTGACCGGCGAAATCGGTAAAGTAGGCAGCGATAAAGCGCCATTCCTGTGGGCGGCGCTGTCGGTTTACTGGGCGCAAATGGCGACTCAAATACCGGGCAAGGCTCGCGCTGACTATGGCGAAGGCCGTCATAACTGCCCAATCTGCGACAGCGCACCGGTAGCCAGCATGGTTCATATCGGTACGGAAGCGGGCTTACGCTACCTGCATTGCAGCCTGTGCGAAAGCGAATGGCATATGGTACGGGTGAAGTGTTCCAACTGTGAACAAACAGGTAAGTTGAATTACTGGTCGCTGGACAGCGAAAGTGCCCCGGTCAGAGCGGAAAGCTGCGGCGACTGTGGAAGCTACCTGAAGATTCTGTATCAGGAGAAAGATCAGTACGTTGAGCCGGTGGCCGATGATTTAGCCTCGCTGGTGCTGGACGCCAAGGTAGAAGAAGAAGGTTTTGCCCGCAGTGCGGTGAATCCGTTCCTGTTCCCTTCGGGAGAGTAGTTTAACGCCGCTGTATTTTAACCGTTATCCCGGCTTTTTATCGGGATAACGGTTTCATCGTTTATTGAAGATGGGAAGACGCTGCTCCGGCGTGAGACCCCTGTTGAAACATCTGTTGCTGCTGTAACGTCCAGACCCCGCACTCATTCCAGCATACCTTTTCTTTTTTCCGTTCAATCATATAGTTAGTAAAAAGGCCGGTCTTCATCATTCGGTTGAGGAAAGCAAAGGATTGGTCGTACTGTTTCCAGTTAATTTTTTGCGCGACGATGTCCGCCGTAAGCGGCGTCATTTGCACTTTATCCAGATAGCCAACTTCACAGGCCAGTGTATAAACATGGGCCTTATACAGGATCTCAATATGCCTGAGGTGGTCAGCTAAATGCTTATCGGCAAGCAGCGGAGCCATTTTTTTAGGATGAACCTGCGCAATGGCCTGTAACGCGTCGTTAATGGTGTGAATATCAATGTCAGCCAGCAAATTCTGGTATTCCGTTGCCGAATGATTGTGTTTAATAGCAATCAGCAGCGGAGGCGATATCTTGAATAATTCAACAAACTGCTTGGGGGTCAGGTAGATTAACAGCAGTTTGAACAGAACAACTGCCCGGTAGTGATTCAAATCTTTCGCACCGTTAATGGCAAAATCATCGGCTAATATTTCTCTTAACGACCTCTTCTGCTCTTCGGAGTAATAACCCGGCATATGATTTTCTGGGGTAAATTGATTATTAAAGAAAAACTCTAAACAGCGCAGGGGTTGTGCGCAGGCAACCAGCTTAAGCTCAGCCGGAGTATGCTCATTTCGTTGCTGCATCAGCTTATCCGTATTGAGCTTATTCAGATTTTTCCGTACCGATTTAATAAATGCGCGGGCGATAATAATAAAAACGATACTTGCGAAGATCGCTATGATCATAGTTCATTCCATTGATTAGCTAAACTCACACCGAATGCATATTAAGACAGAATGGTGGAGAAGGGATATGAAATTTAATCCCAACCCATTCGTTCGGATGGGTTTACCCGCTTGAAGAAGTGAGCGCCCTTATCCCGTTACTGCCTGGCATAAGAGCGCTTATCAAGGTATTAGTTAACCCGAAAAACGATTAACCAGGGAATATCCACACCTGATCCGCCGGCATCGAGAGCCGACAGTGGCTGCCGCTGGCAGGTTTGGTGGTGCCGAAAGCCCTCAGTACCGGAGAGTCTTCATTAGACTCACGGAACAGGTACTCCCAGTGGCTACCGAGGTACATACCGGTAAGCAGCGGCAGTTCCAGACTGTTCTGTTCGGCCGCGTCATTGAGTTTCACCTGCTCAACGCGGATCACCGCCGTGACGTTTTGCCCGACTTTCAGCGCACCTCCCGGCTTTCCCCACAGCTTCCAGCTATTTCCCTGAATACAGGCGTAGTCACCGGCAAGTTCAGCAACATGGCCATAAAGCCGATTGTTGCTGCCCATAAATTCGGCACTGAACAGGGTGGTGGGAGTAGAGTACATCTCCTGAGGCGTGCCCTGTTGCTCAATCACACCGTTATTCAGCAGCAGAATACGATCGGAGATTGCCATCGCTTCATTCTGATCGTGAGTCACCATCAGTGCTGATAGCCCCAAATCAACAATCAGACTGCGCAGGAACACCCGCGCTTCTTCGCGTAGCTTGGCATCCAGGTTGGAGAGTGGTTCGTCCAGCAGCAGCACCGGCGGGTTATAAACCAGCCCCCGACCAATCGCCACCCGCTGTTGTTGCCCACCGGATAGCTGATGAGGGTAGCGCTGGCCTAAATGGCCCAATCCCAGCTGATCTAATACCGCCTGAACCCGCTGTTTTATTTCAGCGGTTGGGGTTTTGCGTAGTTTAAGTGGATAGGCGATATTGTCGAAAATGGTCATATGGGGCCACAGCGCATAAGACTGGAAAACCAGCCCCAGATTACGCTCTTCCACCGAGATTTCCTGATTGGTGTTGCCGTCGTACACCACCCGATCCCCAATGATAATACGACCCTTGCAGGGGGCTTCTAATCCGGCAACGGCACGTAACAGCGTCGTTTTTCCACTGCCCGATGGACCGAGCAGCGTAACAACTTCGCCTTTTTTCAGCTGCATCGAAACCCCTTTTAATACCGGGTTAGTGCCGTAATTTAAATGCAGACTCTCTACTGTGAGTTCAGTCATTGAGTTTTACTCCAAAACGCAGTGCGATGCCTAAGCCGAACATGACTAAAACAATATTGATAAATGACAGGGCGGCGACGATATCGACGGCACCGGTAGCCCACAGGGAAACCAACATTGAACCGATGGTTTCTGTGCCCGGTGACAGCAGGTATACGCCAGTTGAATATTCCCGCTCAAAGATCAGGAACATCAACAGCCAGGAGCCAATCAGGCCATAACGGGCCAGCGGCACGGTAATCTGTCGGGTAACCTGACTGCGCTGTGCGCCGGTACTGCGAGCCGCTTCTTCCAGCTCTGCTCCTACCTGCAACAGGGCTGAGGAGATTAGCCGCAGGCCATAGGCCAGCCATACCACGGTATAGGCTAACCAGACGCTAAAGATGGTATTGCGGGTTGCCCGCATCCAGACGATAACGTTATCCCGCATCCACTGAGCGCCGGGCAGAACCGACATATAGCCATTCTCCAGCGACCTGTCCATCCACATCGGGGTGAACAGGAATACCCATAAGAAGGCCAGACCCGCCAGGATTCCCGGTACCGCCCGAGGGATCAGCACGCTATAGTCGAGAAAACGCGTGGTACGGTCCGGCTTACGGTGCATCGCCAGGCCAATAAAGGTGTAGCAAATTACCGCCAGCGCTCCGCCGAATACGCCAATCGCCACCGAGTTAACAATGGCCCGAATCAGGTTAGGCTGTGAGAACACCGTGCGGAAGGTATCCAGCGAAAGCTGATCAAATAGCGAAACACCTACCCCCCAGTTAGAGACAAACGCCCGCAGCAGTATGCCGGTGAGTGGCACAAAAATAGTCACAATCAGCCATAAGATAACCACGGCCGCAGACACCCAACGCCATTTGCCTAACGGCAACACGTGAGCCTGTGAGGCTTTGCCTTTTACCGTGACGAAGCGGTTAGCGGTACGCATTAAGCGGCGCTGTAGCATGATCAGCGGAATGGTAATGTTGATCAGTACTACCGCCACCACCGCCATCAGATGGTAAGAGGGGATGCCCAGCTTGTTGGTCAGTTTGTATAAGTAGGTTGCCAGCACCAGGTTACCTTCCGGATCTCCCAGTACTAACATCAGGCCAAATACTTCCAGTCCGAGGAAGAACAGCAACACGGTGGCGTACAGAATCGCTGGCCTGACCATTGGCAGGCTAACGGAAACCATCACGCGAAACGGTGAAGCACCAGAGATGCGCGCCGCCTCTTCCACATCGGAACCCATATTACGTAACGCGGAGGCGATATACAGATAGGCGTGTGGCACATGCATCAGACCGGCAATAATGATAATGCTGGTCATGGAGTAGATGTTCCACGGCACAAACCCGAACAGATCCTGCATCCACAGCGAGAAAAACCCCACCGGACCGGCGGCAACCACGTAGCCAAACCCCAATACCATTGGCGAGACAAACACCGGCACCAGAATCATCGGTTCTATCCAACGGCGACCCGGCAGATCGCTTCTGACAATCAGGAACGCCAGAATACCGCCCAGAGGAATAACAATAACCACCAGCCCGATAGCCAGAATAAACCCGCTTTTCAGCGCTTTATAAAAGTCCGGATCGTCAAACACGAAGCGGTAGGCATCGAGGCTGAAGGTTTTGTCAGGAACAAAAAAAGGAGCAGACAGAAAGCTTTGGGTGACAATAAGCGCTAAGGGGCCGTAGATAAACAGTGCCGTTAGCATCACTACTACACCGCGCGGCAAACTCTGCTTTATTTTGCGCAACGAGTACATGATAAAACCCTGTAGAAAAGAGAAGGGTTAACGGCAAGTGTGCACACAGCAGCGCTTGCCGTTAGAGTCTTTTTTATTATTTACCGGTGACAGAACGCCATTTTTTCAGATAGTCCAGACGCTTATTCTGCTCCAGATACTCCAGCAGCGTTTCATTAACCGGAATCGGCTTCAGTGAATTTCCCAGCAATTTAGTGGTGCCTGCTACGTCGTTATCACCGTTGATATCGTCACGAATGGAGGTGATATTGGCCTGATTAGCGACAATATCCTGACCTTTTTGTGACAGCAGATAATCCAGCCATAGCTTGGCAGCGTTAACGTTTTTCGCCTGTTTGCTGATAAAGGTCACGCGGGAAAGCACCAGGGTGTAATCCGATGGGTAAGCGATACCCAGCGATGGGT
This sequence comes from Limnobaculum zhutongyuii, assembly GCF_004295645.1. NCBI lineage: Bacteria > Pseudomonadati > Pseudomonadota > Gammaproteobacteria > Enterobacterales > Budviciaceae > Limnobaculum > Limnobaculum zhutongyuii. Next base: position 4,438,280 of record NZ_CP034752.1, on the reverse strand, counting down.
CTTTAGCCGCACGGGTTTTTGCATAAGGTTCCAGAATGTTGTAACCGATCAGGTTCTCTCCGGAAGAGACGCGCTCCAGCATAGTACCGGTAGATGACTGAACCACCATACCTGCACTGGAGATGTCTTTCAGATGATCCCAGTATTTAGCATCGTTCTTCATGTCTTCAACCGAGAGCATAAAGCCAAGGGCAGATTTCTCAATATCATAAGTGGTGACTTTGTTTTTGAATCTGTCCGGCTGACTTTTCACTAATTCACCCAGAGCGGCGTGGGATTTAGGAATTTCATCTTCTTTAATCAGACGCTTGTTATAGATAAATACCAACGGCTCATAGGTGGTGCCGTAGGCAGTATCTTTCCACACTGCCCAGGTTGGGATCTTACCGGCTTCCGGTGATTTATAGGTTAATGCGTAGTCGGTAGCCAGTTTCAGGCCGGTATCCATTGCGGAGCTCCAGACCACATCACCGCTGCCGCTGGATGAGGCTTGCTCGCTGATATAGCGGTTATACAGCTCGGTACTGTTCATATCGTTATATTCAACGGTGATATTCGGATAGAGCGTTTCGAACCCTTTAATAATCGGTGCGGCGGCAGCAGTATCGGTGGTGGAATAGATCACCACTTTGCCCTCTTTATTGGCGGCATCGATGATTTTTTGATAGTCGGCAGGGTAGTTTTCAGGGGCAGCCAGAGCGGAACCAACGGACAGGGTTAGCATACTGACGATGAATAAATTTGATTTCTTGGACATGCTAGTATTCCCATTATTTATCAGGTTATAGACAAAATTAAGTATGGGTGGAAAGGGGGGGATGACAAGGTGATGGTAGGTGAATGTTAATTAAATGTGATGAGATTCAAGTTATTGTTGTTGAGTTGTTAATTTTTGCATTGGGGGGTGATGGGAGAGGGTTTTTGGAGTTGGTGGGAGTGGTTTTTATGGAGTTAATTAAGGTTTTTTATTTAACTGTTTGATAGAAAAGATTTTGTTAGGGACGCATGGAGAAGGTTTCGTCCACTAAGAGCGCGGTGTCTGAATGTGCTGTTGTGCACGTGGCCGAGTCAAGGGGGTTGGCGAACCCCCTTAACAATCCCGCGCCTTCGCACCCGAATCCAGGTCGCTTAGGCGACTTCCCTCCGCCTTCATTCGGGCTTACGCACCGGCACTGATTCGCTCCAGGCGAAGCAGTGCCTCGCCAAACATCCCTGTTTGGCGTGCTACCCTCTCTCAGTTGTCGGCTGAATTCCAGTGCTCCTTTGAAGGTCAAAGGATAAAGGTCAACGGACAAAGGCCTAAAGGTCAAAAGATAAAGACTGGAAATTATAAGCTTTCCGTTTCAATTGATTTCATATCAATAACAAACCGGTATTTGACGTCGCTTTTTAGCATTCGGGTGTAGGCCTGGTTGATTTCCTGGATGTTGATCATTTCTACGTCGCAGGTGATGTTGTGTTGGGCGCAGAAGTTGAGCATTTCCTGCGTTTCGGCGATGCCGCCGATCAGTGAACCGGCCAGGCTTTTACGGCCCATCACCAGTAGGCCGCTGTTCATTGGGGGTTCTACTGGTTCCAGCAGGCCGACCAGTACGCAGGTGCCGTCGCGTTTCAGGGTGGCGAGGTAAGGGTTAAGGTCGTGCTGTTGAGGTACGGTGTCCAGAATGAAATCGAAGTGATTGCTTACCGCTTTCATCTGATCGGCATCGGTGGATAGCACCACGTGATCGGCGCCCAGTCGGGTGGCTTCCGGGGCTTTGCTCATGGAGCGGGTGAACAGGGTGACGTCAGCGCCCAGTGCTTTAGCGAACTTCAGTGCCATATGACCTAAGCCCCCTAAACCGACCACCGCCACTTTATGGCCTTTACCAATCTTCCAGTAGCGTAACGGTGAGTAAGTCGTGATACCTGCACACAGCAAAGGCGCGGCGGATTTAGGATCGAGTTTTTCCGGCAGGCGCAGGACGAACTTCTCGGAAACCACGATAGATTCTGAATAACCACCGTAAGTAATGGTGCCGTCATGGCGATCTTTACCGTTGTAGGTAAACGTGGCGACGTTTTCACAGAACTGCTCAAGGCCATCCTGACAGGAGGCGCAGTGCTGGCAGGAATCCACCATACAGCCAACGCCAACCCAGTCTCCCGGCTTATAGTGATTGACGTTCTTACCGACGGACGTGACCTGACCAATAATCTCATGGCCGGGAACCACCGGATAAATGGTGTTATGCCATTCATTACGGGCCTGATGGATATCAGAGTGACAAACGCCACAGTATAAAATCTTGATTACGACATCGTCTTCTCGCGGATCACGACGAATAATGGCGTGAAGAGCAACGGGAGACGTAGCGGAAGTGGCAGCAAAGCTGCGAATATTCATAGTCATAGTGATTATCACCTTGTAACGCTGACGGAATAAAAAGAGGGATGAGCGGAAGTAAAGCGTGCCGCATCCATACAGCATAAAAATTATGCTGACTGCTATTAAGCGTAGCCGCCATTGACTGATTTCACCATTTCATCGATATCATTCACGCCCTGATAAGCTTACGCTTCACGTTATGGCGCTGAGCCGATATATTAGCGTCATTGATTTTTAACAGGCCGCACTCATGAATAATCAAACTCAATCCCTGTACAGCCAGCTTCCTTCGGTAGATCGCTTACTTAATGAGCCGGATATGGAGCCGCTGTTGGTTCAATTCGGTCAACATCTGGTAGTGGCGTCGCTGCGCCATTTGCAGCAGCAGGCCAGACAGGAGATTAGCCAGTTCAATCGATTACCCGAGTGGAGCCGCAACTGGATTGAGGCAGTTAGCAGCCATCTGATGCAAAAACAGCGCAGCGGTTTACAGCCGGTATTTAACCTGAGTGGAACCGTACTGCATACTAACCTTGGGCGGGCGCTGTTGGCGGAAGAAGCGATTGATGAGGTTGCCAGCGCTATGCGCCATGCGGTGACGCTGGAGTACGATCTGGACGGTGCCGGGCGTGGCCATCGGGATAATGTGATTTCCGAGTTGCTGAGTGAATTAACCGGTGCAGAAGCGGCCTGTATCGTGAATAACAACGCCGCCGCGGTGATGCTGATGCTGGCTGCGGTCGCTGCCGATCAAGAGGTTATCGTTTCTCGCGGTGAGCTGGTGGAAATTGGCGGTGCATTTCGGGTGCCGGACGTGATGCGTCAGGCGGGATGTCAGCTGGTGGAGGTGGGGACGACCAACCGCACACATCTGCGTGATTACCGTGATGCGGTGAGTGAAAACACCGGACTGTTAATGAAAGTGCATACCAGCAATTACAGCATTCAGGGCTTTACCGCTGCGGTTGATGAGCAGGAACTGGTGGCGCTGGGGCGCGAGTTGAATTTACCGGTAGCTACTGACCTTGGTAGCGGTTCATTAATCGATTTACAACAGTATGACCTACCCGCTGAGCCAATGCCGCAAAACCTGATTGCGGCCGGCGTTGATTTAGTCACCTTCTCCGGCGATAAACTGCTGGGGGGCCCACAGGCGGGAATTATTCTTGGCTCGAAAAAGTGGATCGAAAAAATCCAGCGTCACCCATTAAAACGCGCGCTGCGCGCCGGAAAACTGACGCTGGCGGCGTTAGAAGCCACCTTACGCCTTTACCAACAGCCAGAACGTTTAGCTTACTCCCTGCCGACTTTACGTCTGTTAAGCCGTGATGCCGCTGAAATGAAAGGGATGGCCTCACAGTTATTATCGCCATTGCAAGCCTGTTACGGTGGGCATTTTACCGTACAGGCAGAGCCTTGCCTGTCGCAGATTGGCAGCGGTTCATTACCGGTAGACCGTCTTCCCAGCTATGCCGTGACTTTCGAGCCAAAAGATGGCCGAGGCCGAACGCTGGAAGCACTGGCGGAAAAATGGCGCGCCTTGCCCAAACCGGTGATTGGCCGGATACAGGAAGGAAAGCTATGGCTGGATTTGCGCTGCCTTGAAGATGAATCAGAATTGCTGGAGATGCTGTTAGCATGATTATTGCCACCGCCGGACACGTTGACCACGGAAAATCTACCCTGCTGCAAGCGCTGACCGGTGCAGGCAGCACTGACCGCCTGCCGGAAGAAAAACGCCGGGGAATGACCATTGATTTAGGCTATGTTTTTTTGCCGCTGGAAGATGGTCAGGTACTTGGTTTTATTGACGTTCCGGGTCATGAAAAGTTTTTAGCCAATATGCTGGCAGGGGTGGATGGTGTCCAGCATGCGCTACTGGTGGTGGCCTGTGACGACGGCATTATGGCGCAAACCCGCGAGCATCTGGCGATTTTACGTCTGGTGGGCATTCCTGCCATTACCGTTGCCTTAACCAAGACGGATCGCGTCACGCCGGAGCGGGTTGCCAGCGTCAAAAGTCAGATTACCGATGAGTTAAACGCTCAGGGCTGGAATGATTGCCCAATCTTTATCACTGCCGCTCCACAGGGAACCGGCATAGCGGAGTTACGCGAGCATTTAATCAATTTATATCAGCGCCGAATTGAAGATCGTGAAGCAGCAATACACCGCTTTCGTCTGGCAGTTGACCGTAGTTTTACCATCAAAGGCAGCGGCCTGGTGGTCACCGGAACCGCATTTAGCGGGCAGGTTAGCGTAGGGGATACCCTGTGGCTGACGGGTGTTAACCGACCGGTCCGGGTAAGAAGTATTCATGCCCAAAATCAACCGGCAGAACGGGCGGGAGCCGGTGAGCGTATTGCATTAAACATTACCGGCGATATGGGAAAGCAGGATGTAAATCGTGGAGACTGGCTATTACAGCAAACGCCACCAGAAGCCGGGGACAGAGTGCTTGCGCTTCTCCATTGTGATAAGCCAATTCGTCACTGGCAGTCGGTACATTTACACCATTCGGTTAACCATATTACCGGACGCATTTCTCTGTTACAGGAAGGGGCGGTTAGCGCTGGCAGTGACGTTTTAGTGGAACTGGTGCTGGATGACGCTTTATTGCTGGCGGAGAACGACCGCATCATTGTGCGCGATATCAGTGCCCGGGAAACGCTGGGTGGTGCGCGAGTGCTATTACTTCAACCTCCGCGCAGGGGCAAACGCCAGCCGGAATATCTTGAAAAACTCAACCTGCTCAGTCAGGCACAAAACGATATGCAGGTGTTACAGCTGCGTCTGGCGGAAGGAAGTTTATCCCTTAAAGCGTTCGGTTGGGCGCGTCAGTTAACTGATGATGGCCTGCAAATGTTGTTAACGGCATCAGGTTGTAAAGTCGTGGGTGATACTGCCCTGCAGCAGGAAAAAGTGCAGGAGTTTCAGCAGCGATTAGTTGATACCCTGAAAGATTTTCATGAGCAGCATTTAGATCAACTGGGGGTTGGACGGGCCAGACTGCGCCGGATGGCATTACCTGCTGAGCCGGAAGCATTGGTGTTCTCATTGATTGATATGCTGCTGGCCGAAAAACGCCTGAGCAATAGCCGGGGTTGGCTGCATCTGCCGGAATTCAGTCTGGCATTCACCCCAGATGAACAGGCGATATGGCAACGTATAGAAGAGAAATTTGGTGATGATCCCTACTGGGTGCGGGATTTAGCCACCGAGCTGGGGCTGGATGAGCAACTGGTGAGAGGCGTATTGCGTAAAGCGGCGCAGCTGGGTCACGTTACTGCGGTAGTTCGCGATCGCTATTATCTGAGCGGTCGTATTCGCCAGTTTGCCGATTTGATTCGCACCATGCATACCACTCAGGGAAGTACCTGCGCCGCTGATTTTCGCGATCGGTTGGGGGTTGGGCGTAAACTGGCGATTCAGGTTCTGGAGTTCTTTGACCGCAGCGGCTTTACCCGCCGACGTGGCAATGACCACTTGCTTCGCGATCAGGGGCTGTTTCTGGATTAAAATATTAAGCCCGCGGTATAAAGCGCGGGCTTACTTTTGTTCTTCAGGTGTTTTTTCTTCTAGGGCCTTTTCTTCTTCCGCTGCTTTAACCACTTTGCTTTCAATGGCAAACGGGTCGATGCCACGTTTTTGCATGCGATAGAAACGAATAATATTAAAGCCGTTCATCAGCAGAAAACTCCCTTCAATCAGGGTTCCGCCGATGGAGCCAGCCCAAATATTGTGGGTAACCCAACAGGCGGTTGAGCACCACATAATGCTGCGCATTTTCAAACCATGAGTACGAAACATCGCCCAGGTACTGGCGATAGTACCGGCAATCGGCAGGGCTTCAATTGGGTGCTGAATTTTCATGGTGGCTAATATCAGCGTCAGAGTAATGAAGATCATCATTACCCAAAGATTGCGCCACCAGATGGAGGTGATAGTCCGTATTGCGCTAAGCAGTACGCTCATTGCAGCTGCATTGGCACCCATCATAAAGAAGTGACAGCTCATGATGGTTGAGTAGGCCGACAGTTGATATTTAAAACCGCGCTCGTTGCGGTTAAAAAACATGGTAATGCCTACCAGAAATGCCACGCCGCCCACGGCCTGCGCAGCCCAATAAAATGTCATGACCAAAATATCCTTACAGAAAATACTGTTATTTTTTTGCAGATAATAAAACGTGAGAAGTGAATCGCATCACTCGGGTTGGTTCAGAGATACTCTTGATCAGGTCATTTAGGGAATGGCTGTTTCAGTCACTAATTAATGTGAAGTTTATCACACTTTAATCGGGTGCTCCCATAGCATTGTTAGCAGGGTTAAAATATAGTCAGATATCAGGACATTCCTGAATTAATCGGGGTTTCTGTTTATAAAATCATAGAACTTTAAACAATAATAAACCGGAAAGCCTGTCAGACAGTTTGCTTTAAGGTGTATCGTTTTACTTCAGGGCCATTTTTATGTCGATTAGCCGTTCTTCCTTGCCGTTAAATGAAGATTTACGGGTTTTCCTTACCGTAGTCAGAAAGCATAGTTTTGCTAAAGCCGCCGTTGAGTTGGGGGTTTCTCCTGCTTACATCAGCAAACGGATTAATGCACTGGAAAAGGTACTGGATATAAAATTGTTTCATCGCAGTACGCGCAGCATTGTATTAACCGAAGACGGAGAGAAAGCCAGAGTCTGGGCAGACAGAATTCTGGGAGATCTCGATGACTTTATCAGCGATGTTTCAGAAGCACGTCATGAACCTCAGGGCACATTGCGCATTGTCAGCTCGTTTGGCTTTGGACGACAGTTTGTTGCCCCGGCCATCTCTCAACTGGCAAAACAGTATCCTAATCTGGCCATTCAACTGGTTACTTCGGACCACGTTATTGATCTGGTTGCCGAAGGTTTCGATTTAGAAATCCGTGTTGGCAGCGACCTGCCAAATCACTATATGGCGAAAAAGCTGCTGGATAACCAGCGGGTACTTTGTGCCTCACCCGCCTATCTGGCGGCTAAAGGTCAGCCTGAAACTCTGGATGATTTAGCCCGGCACGACTGTCTGGTGATCAAAGAGCGGGATACCCCTTTTGGCAGTTGGCTACTGAGCGGCAAAGATGAAAAACCACAAACCGTTCGGGTTGACGGTCGTCTCTCCTCTAACAGTGGTGCCATTGTATTGCAATGGGGTCTCGAAGGGCACGGCATCTTCCTGCGCTCCATGTGGGATGCCAAACGCTATATCGATGAAGGCAAACTGATCAACGTACTGCCGGAATACAGCCAGAGTGCTGACATCTGGGCGGTATACCCAATGAGACTATCAAACTCGGCCAAGCTGAAGGTCTGTGTCGAATTCTTACAGCTCTATTTTAAGTGGGCAGATATAGAGGAGTAGGATTTATCCCTAAGCCGTTGTGTTATTGCTCTCATCCTCATCTTTTGCTTAATCGACCAAAGTGTCGAATACCTTTTAATTTTTTCAATCCATTCATGTAAGACCATTCGGTCGATAGTCATCATCGTCTAACTCCTGAGTTCAACGCCCGACAATGCCGGGTATCAGCATATTGAGACTCTCCCTGAGCAGGGGATTAAGGGCTATGAGCTATAGCTTCTTCTCTTTCAAGGGACGCTTTTTATTCACCGGAAGGGATGTCGTTTGAGATCTTGCTCACTTTTCTGCATGAAACATGATTAATTTCTACTCATTATATATTATATATTATATATTATTTTTAAGAGTCGAGTAAGTGATGCTTGTATCGCTTTATTTTTCATGTGGTTATGTTTTTGTGCCTTAAGGAGAATTAAGATGAAAATCGTTAGTGTCGATATTATTGATGTGAAAAACCCACTTCAGTCTGCTGTTGCTAAGTGGCGCCCGATTGTGGTTCGTATTAATACCGATGAAGGCATTTCTGGCTTCGGTGAAGTGGGCATGGCTTACGGTGTGGGGGCTTCGGCCGGGTTTGGCATGGCTAAAGATCTTGCCAGTATTATCATCGGTATGGATCCCATGGAAACGGAAAAAATTTGGGACAAGATGCAGAAGAAAACCTTCTGGGGACAAGGCGGAGGAACCGTCGTTTCGGCCGGGATGAGCGCTATTGATGTTGCGTTGTGGGATATCAAAGGGAAAGCGCTTAATGTGCCCTGTTATCAGCTATTGGGCGGGAAATGTCGCGACACACTGCGTACCTACGCCAGTCAGTTACAGTTTGGCTGGGGAGATGCAGAGAAGAAAGAGATCCTGACCACGCCGGAACAGTATGCGGCGGCGGCAGAACAGGCAGTGGCTGATGGTTATGATGCGATTAAAGTTGATGTTAATGAGATTAACGAACAGGGCGGCGTGAAGAAAAGTAACCTGTACGGTGTATTTAGCGACCGTGAACTGAAGGTAGGTTATAAGCGCCTTAAGGCTATCCGTGACGCGATTGGTGATGATATTGATATCATCGTAGAAGCTCACGCATTAACTGATACGGCTTCTGCAATTCGCTTTGGTCGGATGATTGAAGAGCTCCGCATTTCTGCCTATGAAGAACCTGTGATGAACCTGAATCCGGGGCAGCTGAAAGAAGTGAAGCAAAACGTCAATATTCCTATCGCTGCCGGTGAGCGTATTTATACTCGCTGGGGCTTCCGTCCCTTCTTTGAAGAACACATTATTGATTTGATTCAGCCCGATCTCGGTACTTGTGGTGGCTTCAGTGAAGCGAAGAAGATTTGTGATATGGGCCATATCTACGATACCACCTGCCAAATCCATGTTTGCGGCGGTCCGATTATGACGGCGGCGTCGCTTCAACTGGAGTGTGCGATCCCTAATTTCGGTATTCACGAGCTGCACCGCTACTCCTTGTTAGATGGCAATCGTGCGACCTGTAAGTACGACTATTTACCGGAAAATGGTCAGTACAGTGTTCCCGATCTGCCGGGAATTGGTCAGGAATTGACAGATAAATCAATTGCTGAGTCACCAAAAGAGACCGTGAAGTAATCAGCAACTATTACCGAAGGGCACCGCCTTTAGTGAGTGTTGAACATACCTGATGTGAGTAAGAAAAATGTCGATTGGCGATATGTCGTTGTTATGACATTCGCCAGCAAGTTTGACGATTAACAACAACACATTCAGGTCAGTGCTTCATCATGAATAAATAATAAAAGAACAGCGGTAGCCCTGATGAGGGAGGCAAAGTCCAGGGTGTTAATACCTCCCGAATATTGATAGTGGGTTATTTGCGCGAAGCCATTGGTTTCGTGAGGAGTCAAAGTATGGGATTAACAATATCACTTGTTGTTATCGGGTGGGTCGCCTGGATGATAGCAAGAAAAGGATATGCGACGGCGGTGCTGTTGATCGCCGGCGTGTTCTTGTTAGGAACATCAGTAATGCTCGATCTCGGCCCGGGATTAACGCTGAAAAAATCAACGGGTAGTGGTTTTTTTGATATTTTTCAGGTCGTTCAAAATATTATGTCCAGTAACCTCGGTGGGTTGGGGTTAGCCATTATGGCGATGGGGGGATTTTCTCGCTACATGGATACGCTGAATGCGGGTCAGGCGCTATATGCCGTTGTTGGTGGCCCGTTGAAGTATATCAAATCGCCTTATTTACTGGCATGTATGGGGTTTGTTGTTTCTCAAATCATCGGTATGGCTATCCCGAGTGCATCAGGATTAGCGTTGATGCTGATGGTGACGTTGTATCCCGTCATGATCCGCGCAGGCGTGTCTCGACTGACTGCGGTGGCTATCATTGGCTCTAGTCGATTCTTTGATTTAGGACCCGGATCGGCCAACTGTCTGCTGGCGGCCAAGATCTCAGGTATTGAGTGGGCGGAGTATTTCCTTAGCTGGCAAATGATGATCTACTTTCCCCTGTTGGCGACGATGCTGGTTTCTCACTACTTCGTACAGCGCTTCTGGGAACGTCGTGAAGGGCCAGACCCAGAGGATTTGATCTTGCAGGCGCGGTTTCGTCAGGAGCAGGAAGGGCAGGTGGCCCAAGTACCGAAGATTTACGCGCTGCTGCCGATCGTACCGCTGGTTATTCTGTTGCTTTTCAATCCAGTGGTGCTTGGTCAGTTCGGTATCGATATCAAAGTCGGTGTGCCTTCAGCGATTGTGCTCAGTACGCTGGTTGCCATGCTATTTGAGTTCATCCGTAACCGTAACACGCTTGAAGTGCTTAACGGCATGAAGTCTTTCTTTGAAGGTCTGGGAAAACAGTTGACCATCGTTGTGGCGCTGATTATTGCCGGTCAGGTGTTCGGTGAGGGGCTTATCGCTATCGGTGCTGTCGAATCACTGATTACGGGTGTAGAAGGTGCAGGACTGGGTGCTGGCTTTATGATTATTCTGATGAGTCTGATCATCGGTGCCGTTGCTTTCCTGATGGGTTCAGGTAATGCCCCATTCTTTTCATTTGCTTCGCTGATTCCCGCTATTGCCGCGAAAATGGGTGTGCCATCTGCCGCTATGTTGTTGCCACTGCAAACCATGACGGGTTTTGGTCGCACATTATCACCGGTAACCGGTGCGATTGTGGCTGTTGCTGGTATTGCCGGTGTTTCGCCGTTTCAAATTGTCAAACGCAACGCGATTCAGCTCATCTTATGTATGTTAGTCAATTTTATATTGACCTTTACTGTCGTGTTGCCTTGAACCACGTTTCATTAATACCACCACTCAGGAGGCCGCGGCGCGTTAAACGCGTCGTAGCCTCCTGATCAAGGGGGGAGATCATGGGAAAAGATGTTCAGAAAAAATTAGCCGATTTTATTGTTGATTGTCGTGACGAATCGATAGCAGAGCGGCTGATGACGGACATGAAGTATCGAGTAATTGACTGGCTGGGTTGTGCGGTGGCAGGAGTGCACTATCCGCAATCCGACATCGCTCGTCGTGTTTTTACGGGTTCTGGCGGATTGGAAGAGGCGACGGTTATCGGCACTGGAGCGCGTTATCCCGCAGCGATGGCGGCGATGGTAAACGGTGTCATTGGTCATGTATCTGAACTGGATGATGGTCATCGTAAGGCGATAGGTCATCCGGGTTCAGTAACCTTACCCGTTGCGTTGGCATTAGGTGAATCACTGAATGTCAGCGGCCAGGCGTTTCTGAAAGCGCTGATTATTGGCTACGATGTTTATATTCGCCTGGGGCAGACAGTCAATCCTTCACATTATGCTTATTGGCACACCACGGGTACCTGCGGGACCTTTGCGGCTACCGCCACGGCGGCATCATTAATGCAGCTCACGCCAGAGCAAACCTGTAACGCGTTGGGTATCTCAGCAACGTTAGCCAGTGGATTGGTGGCATCATTTGGTTCACACGCCAAAGCGTTAAATGTGGGACATGCCTGCCAAAATGGTGTTTATGCTGCGCTGTTGGCGAAAGAAGGATTTACCGGATCACCGTCGGCAATGATGGGAGAAAAAGGATATGTAATGGCGACCAGCGATGCGGACTCTTTAGCCTACTTTGATCGCCTCTCTGCGTCAGAACTGCTGTCCGATACGGCATTTTATAAGGTCTACGCGTCCTGTGGTCACACGAACTCGCCGTTGGACGCCATATTTAGCCTGATGAAAGAATATGCGCCCGATGTGAAAAAAATAATCGGTATTAAGGTAGAAACTTACCGTATTTCAGTATCCCTGACGGCGGCGCTGAAAGTGAAAAATGAGGATGAAGCCAAGTTTTCGCTACCATACTGTATGGCGGTAGCCATGCTGTTTGGTCAGGTCTCGTTAGCCGAATTCCAACCCGAAGTATTACAAGCCCCGGATGTGCTGGAATTGGCGAAAAAAATTGAGGTTGTTGAATCTGAGCTGGCGACGGCACGCTTCCCTAAACGACAGGCGCATGTCACTGTCTTTATGGAGGATGGGCAAGTCTATCAATGCGAAGTCATGGACTCCACTGATGTTGCGGATTTCGCAATGTTGGAGAAAAAGTTTCTCAACTTGACGCATAACGTAGATCGGCAGGCGTCGGAAGAGGTGCTGGCGTTCATTAAACACATGGACCAAAGCGCGGAAATTGTACCGCTGTTGAGTTATTTGAGAAAAATTTAACCAGCGTTAATCCATCAGGTGCTCAATATAAAAAGAATGATTTATTGTATTGAGCACTGTTTTGCTGATATTCCGCTATCCCTTCAGTAACAAAAATCTCGTTTTCACTCAAACTTATAACCTGTTCACAAGAACGCCTGTAAACAGGTTATGCGTTGATAATCATGCTTAATATATAAGATATAAATGGATGCTATTGCAGGGTCGTGTCAGAAATATGAGGCCGAAAGTATTTCTTGACGCATTCATCACATGCGCTAACCTCATAAAAGAAAAAGTATTCTACTCTTTTCCCCGTCTATTGAGTAAAATCATGCTTATACACAGCGGTTTTCGCTGTTTGACACTTGACGTTTGGTCTCAATAAAAATGAAAACAAAAGCGAAGACGATCTACTTTGATCTAAAACATCGGATTCTGTCAGGTGAGCTGAAGGCAGATACCCGTCTGGTTATTCACCAACTGGCAGGTATGTATGACAGCAGTGATATTCCTGTTCGCGAAGCGTTAAAGGAATTGGCCGCTGAAGATCTGATTGAAATGAGTCCTCATAAGGGGTCTCGGGTGAAGAGGCTTTCCGTTAAGGAAATGCAGGATATGTTGGAAATCCGCAAAACCCTTGAGCCTCTGGCCGCCAGACTGGCCGCAGAAAATTCGACGCCAGAGTTAGTTGATGAGCTCGAGAAAGTATATGAGAAAAGCGTACATATGGCGCAGGAACATAATTACACCGATTACTCTAATGCTAACCGTGAGTTTCACCAACTGATCGTTGAAGCAAGCGATAATACTTATTTAAAAAAGCTACTGAGTGAGCTTTTGAGCAATGAGCGACGTACTAAGACCATCTTCGATCTGTTCCCTGACGTTGTTGACATGTCATTACAAGAGCATCGGGAGATGATTCAGCTGATTGCGGAAAAGAAAGGAAAAGAGATGGCAGAGCTGATGCTTAAACACAAGAGCCGCTCTTACGATAAACTTAACAATTATTTTTCTAATCTGCTTAAAGAGCAAGATAACGACCAGCCATAACAAAGGCGTTCACGCTGTCTTTGTTATGGCTGAAGAACCAGACTTAACGAATTTAGCTTTTTTCTTTCATGATGGCGTCCGCTTTTTCTTTAGCGTGAGCCTTCACTGTGTCATAACGGCTGTTGCCTTTACAGTCCATCGTGACGATAAATGGCCCGAAACGCTCAGTCTCCATGACCCACATCGCTTCCGGCATTCCATTTTCCAGCCAATGAACGGCTTTAACCTTGCTGACGCCTTCGGCCAGCACGACGGCACAACCAGGAGCGGCTTGTAAATACGCCTGTTTGTGTTTTTTAAAGGCCGCTAAGCTACCTTCTGCCATTCCACCTTTACCGATAATCAGTTTAATACCCTGCTGACCGATAAACTCAGCGTGAGGCTCCATGCGAATTGAGGTTGTGGGACCAATGACCCGAAGCTGCCAATGGTCTTGTGCATCTTTCACCATCACCGGCCCTGCGTGAAAGATAACTCCGCCCTGAAGGTTTTCTGGCAGCGGATGGTGATTATCAACCAGTTCACGCATGTTAAGATGGGCCATATCTCTGGCGGTACAAACAGTGCCGGTCAGGTACACTGCATCACCAACATTAAGCTGCTCAATGTCAGTATCTTGTAAGGGTATGGTTAGTTCATAAATGGCCATAATTATTCCTTCACCTGAAAGAGCATTTCACGTTTGCCGTCCGGGTAAATACGAACGCCAAATCGACGGGCGACCCAGCAGTGAAAATTGATAGTGACCGGGCAAATAGCGGTGTGAGTGGCGGCACCGGCTATTTTCACTGCCAACGTTGTTGTTTTTCCACCAATTCCCGCAGGGCCAATGCCCAGCTGGTTGATATCTTCCAGTAATTCTTGTTCCAGTTGATCCAGCAATGGGTCGGGGTTGTGATCCAGCCAGCTACGGGTACTAATTGCTTCGCGGCTCAGTTTGGCGCTAACATCCATTTGTCCACCGAGACCAATACCAATAGCGGAAGGTGGGCAGGGGAATCCACCGGCATTAATGACCGTATCCAACACCAGTCGTTTTAATCCACTGTAGTTTTTACCCAGCGTCGCTGGCGTCAAAATTTTTGATACGTTACCCAGCTCGGCACCGCATCCTTTGGCACTCATGATGATTTCTACATATTCCTGACCAGATACATGTTGCAGTTCAATATTTGGCACCCCTTCACCGGTACTGTCGCCAGGATTATGACGAGTCAGTGGATGAACAATACTGGGGCGAATTAAGCCTGCTTTGGTCGCTTCGGTTAACGCCTTGGGCAGATAGCTTAATAACGGATCCATATCGAATGCTTCACCAAAACGGATCCAAACGGTGGGGTAGCCAGGAGACTGACACACAGGCTTATCTTTTTCAGTTGCCTGAGCGACGTTATCTATCATCGTTTGTAAAAATACTTTGGCTTCCGGGTAGCTTTCTTGCTCCACCGCATTTCTCATGAGGTAGAGCACATCAGGAGAAATCGTGGTACAGGCTTGGTGAAGGAGGTCATAAACCTCTTCATAGGTAATGCCCAACTCTCTCATTTTTTTATCCTCTGATTGGCATCGGCAAATCATATATAATATATAATATATGAAAATGCAATGCTTTTGCTTCATCGGGCAGAAATGAAAATCAGCAGGTAAAGGCCGTAGTTATTCTAATCAAGGTACAAAGGGGGGGGTTGGATTGCTGTGTTTGAAACGTCAAAGCTCGCCTTCAAGCTCAACATGATTAGGCTTCAATGCAGGAAGTGCAGGAAGTGCAGGAAGTGCAGGAAGTGCAGGAAGTGCAGGAAGTGGGGAATAGAGAGGCGTTTATTTTAACGCCTCTCTACCATTCTTCAGCGTAAACGTTATATGGTTAGTCATTGAAATGGGATCAATATTTAATAATATATTAATGACTAATTTTCAGGGCGGGGTATTTGCACCCAAAGATTTCTTTCCCTGTATTGTTCTTCGAACTCCCTGATTTCTCCCTCATATTCCATTGTTACCCCAATGGCATCCAATCCTTTCATGAGTGCCTGTCTGTTGCGTTCATCCAGTTGAAAGCCAATAGTGCGTCCATCGTCCAACTGAATTTGCTGTAGCGATAAATCAATGCTGACGGTGTTGTGATGCGGCTGAGCGGCGACGGCGGCCACTTCTGCAACCTGTTCGGGCGTCAGGCAAATCAGTAATACGCCGTTGCGCTGGCAGTTATCCGCAAAGATTCCGGCAAATGAGGTGCCAATCAGGGCGCGAATGCCGGTTTGCTGTAAGCCCCACACCGCATGCTCACGGCTGGAACCACAGCCAAAGTTAGGGCCAACCACCATAAATGCGCTGTCGCGCCACGGCGGACGGTTAAGAATGAACTCAGGATTGGGTTGACCGTCTGATAGCAGGCGCAGATCGAAAAACAGGCCACGATCCAGATTTTGACGATCGATGCCTTTTAAAAACTGCTTTGGCATAATGACATCGGTATCGATATTGGCATCCATCATCGGTGCCACTTTCCCTGTAACCACTGTGAACGTTTGCATTATTGTTCTCCACCGTTGATTGAGCGCACATCCGTCAGATGCCCGGCGATAGCTGCCGCGGCGACCATAGCCGGGCTCATTAAATGGGTACGGGAGCCGGCACCCTGCCGACCGGCAAAGTTACGGTTGGTACTGGAGGCACAGCGATCGCCGGGTTCCAGTACGTCTTCATTCATTGCCAGACACATGGAACAGCCGGACTGACGCCACTCAAATCCTGCATCGATAAAGATCTTCGCCAGGCCTTCCTGCTCCGCCTGCTGCCGTACCAGGGTTGAGCCGGGAATTATCATCCCTCTGACGTGTGAAGCGATTTTCTTACCTTTCAGCACTTCTGCCGCCAGACGCAGGTCTTCAATTCTCCCGTTAGTGCAGGAACCAATAAAGGCGTGAGAAATTTGAATATCGGTTAAACGCATACCGGGTTTCAGCGCCATATAGGCCAGGGCTTTTTCCTGTGCCAGACGCTTCTGAGGATCTTTTTCGTTTACAGGGTCGGGCAGTTTGCCGCTGATATTATCGGCCTGATCCGGGCTGATACCCCAGGTCACCATAGGTTCGAGGGTATCGCAATTCAGTTCTACTTCCCGGTCGAATTCTGCTCCCTCATCGGTAGATAAGTTTTGCCATGATTGCAGCGCCAGCTCCCACATTTCGCCTTTTGGCGCGCGGGGCTTATCCTGCAAATAGTGATACACCTTTTCATCCGGCGCCATAAAGGCCCCGCGAGCACCGGCTTCCACCGCCATATTACAGATGGTCATTCGACCTTCAACGCTGAGTTGAGTAATCACCGGGCCGGTAAATTCGATGGCAAAACCGGTAGCGCCGGAAGCCCCAATCTTCTGAATCAGTAACATAATGATATCTTTGGCGGTGACTGACGAACCGAGTTTACCGATAACCTTAACCCGCATGGTTTTCAGACGTTTGTAAACCAACGTTTGGGTTGCCAGAAAATGTTCAATCTCAGAAGTACCGATACCAAAGCCAAAGGCGCCAAGGGCTCCGTAGGTGGTGGTGTGGCTGTCTCCGGCAGCGATCACCATACCCGGCAATATAAATCCCTGTTCGGGGGCGACCACATGCTCGATACCCTGACGGGTATCTAAAACATCAAACAGTTCGATACCAAAATCGCGACTGTTTTCGCGAAAATAGTCCACCTGTAACTGACCGCCGGGATCGGTCATTTTGTTATCGCGCACCGGGCGGGTAGGGTTTACGTGGTCTACATTCAGCAAGACGCTTTCAGGTCGCCATGCCTTGCGGTTTTTCTCTCTTAGTCCGCTGAATGCCTGCGGACTGGTGTATTCATTCAGTATGGAACGGTCAATATACAGCAGCACATTGCCCTGATCGTCCAGCTCACGGACGGTATGGGAATCAATCAGTTTTCGATATAAGGTTTTTGCACAAGCCATGATGTTATTCTCTTGGTTCGTTGTCTGGTTGGCATTAGCGAATGGAGGTAAAAAAATCCATTACTTCTCTGGTGAGCAGCTCAGGCACCTCTTCAGCTATATAATGGCCGGATGGCATGGCTTTTCCCTGAACATTGGTGGCGACTTTCTTCCATTCCGTCAGCGCATCAAAACATTGCTCTATTGCGCCATGTTGTCCCCACAGTGCCAGCATCGGACAGGTAACGTGGTGCCCTCGATCCAGATCGTGCTGGTCGTGCTCCAGATCGATACCGGCGCTGGCCCGATAGTCTTCACAAACGCCGTAGGCCCCACCGGGAAGGCTCAGGCAGCGTTGATATTCAGCCAGTGCTTGTGGGGTAAATGGCGCCATACCCGCGCTGCGAACCCCCATTACGCTGTGCAGATAAAGTAAGGGATCGCTTTCGATTAATTTTTCCGGGAAAGGGGTAGGGCGAATCAGCGTAAACCAGTGCCAATAGGCGCGGGCAAATTTTTCATTGGTTTGGCGGTACATGGCCAGCGTTGGGGCAATATCCAGCAGAACCATTCCTGATACCGCATCTGCGTGATCCAGTGCCAGACGGTGGGCTACACGCGCACCTCTGTCATGTGCCAGCACATAGAATTGTGAGAACCCCAGTTGATTCATCAGTTCACGCATGTCCTGAGCCATCAGGCGCTTGGAATAGAGGCTCTGACCCGGTGGAGACACCGGCTTATCGCTGTCTCCGTATCCACGCAGATCGGCCGTTACAATGGTAAAGTGCTGTGCCAGAGCCGGAGCCACTTTATGCCACATCATATGGGTTTGGGGATGGCCATGAAGCATCAACAATGCAGGCCCCTGACCGGTGGTGCGATAACTAATATCTATATGATTAACTTTGCATTTTCTTTGTTCTAATCCAGCCAACATTGCGACATCCTCCCGCTAACAGATCGTTTTTAAGCATTGTAAATAGCCTGTTGGCATTAACAATAGAGCGTTATGTGAACAGATTAAACACGAATTGTGTTGAGTGAGGTTAATAAATGAGCAATAAGCGGTGGTGTAGACACTGAATATGTTAGTAGTCACTAACTTAATAAAAGGGGATAAAGATATTTGAATGATTATTAAGGATATTTATTTTTCCCGGTATTTGATGCCGATAATCTGAAAAGCAAATCAATCAAGATGAATTGTTAGTAAGCACTCACTGGGAGAGTGCTTGTGACTAAATTGCTTTGAATAAGGGTTAACGCTTTTTCTTTCCACCCTGTACCGCTTTAAATCGTGGATTGGTTTTGCATATTACGTAAATCTTGCCCCGGCGGCGCACCACTTTACAGTCCGGGTGGCGCTGTTTGGCGGAACGTAGAGAACTTAATACCTGCATGATCACCTCTTAATTGATATGTTATAATATAACAATTGCAAGTATGCACTTACCTTGGGGTAGGGTCAATTGGTTGGTGATAAAAAATGATGTGATGATTAGCGGAAATAAAGATGTCAGGCGAGATATATGAGACTGCTAACAAACCCGATAAATTGGCCTCACTGAATATTCCGACCGTAAAAACACGGTGCTTATATCTGCACGGAGTGCGGTCGGGAAACCGTCAGTAGTTAGCTATGGAGCGCTTATGCCAAGTCGATCCCAACACCCGTCCTTGCCGTCGATTGACAATCTTAAGAACCATCAGACTTGAAATATCCCGCCTGATGGCGGGATATTTTTGTTATGGAGGGAAGAATCAGGCCGCTTTTTTCAGGCAGGTGTTCATAAAGGTTTTACGGTCGTCGCCTTTCAGCGCTTTATCACCGGCTTCTTTATTACAATCGGCCATTTTTTGTTGCTGTGGCGTTACGGCCTTTTCAGCTGTATCCGCTTTACCTTTCAAACAGCTGCTCATAAAGGCTTTACGATCGTCGCCTTTCAGGGCTTTTTCACCGGCTTCTTTATTACAGTCAGCCATCTTTTGCTGCTGAGCAGTCATTTTCTTTTCGCTTTCTGCAGGTTTGGCTTTCAGACAGTTACTCATGAAAGCTTTGCGCTCATCACCTTTAAGATCTTTGTCTGTTGCTTCTTTATTACAGCTGCTCATTTTATCGCGCTGGGCGGTTTGAGCTTTGGTTGGCTCTTTTGCCGTTGTGTCCGCAGCCATCGCCGCGCCGGATAAAAAACAAAGGCTTAGTACAACAGGTAAAACAGAAGAAATACGCATCATGGTTACTCCCTTCAAATAGTGGAAATCGTGATAAGCATAGACCTTGTCGTAATAAAGTGACACCGAGAGGCAAAAAATTTACCGATGTGACGATCGAAAAATCAGAGGTAATCACTTATAATTCAAGTGGTTGATTAAACCTGTTCATTATGTGGATTTAATGAACAGGTTTGGGTTTGATTAACACAATGGCAGGAGTTGCTGGTAAAGCGTTTTAAACGTCGCTCTTCTTTCCTGATAGCGGGCATAAAGCGCAGGATTTGGCTGATGGCGCTGTTCTAACGGTAATTCCGGACAGAGATCTGCCAGCGCAACGCCAGGGTTCATGGCAATTTGCGCCAGTCGTGCAGCACCCAGTGCCGGACCAACGTCGCCACCGGTACGGTATTCCAGCGTTTGGCCGCTGATATCCGCCAGAAGCTGACGCCAGTATGGGCTACGGGCACCACCGCCAATCAGTGCGATTTGAGTTGGTTTCAAGCCAGTAGCGTGTAATACGTCCATACCATCGGCCAGTGCGAAGCTCACCCCTTCCAGCACCGCTCTGGCCAGATCGGTGGCGTTATGTTGATGAGTTAACCCCCAGAATGCGCCTTTAGCTGCCGGGTTATTGTGCGGTGTGCGTTCCCCGGAAAGGTAGGGCAGGAACCACACTGGCGTATCGGCAGCAGGGGTTTGCTCAATGGCTTTCAACAGTTCCGGTACGCTGGAAATATTGGTTAATTTACAGGCCCAGTCAAGACAGGAAGCAGCACTGAGGATCACCGACATTAAGTGCCAGGTATTTGGCAACGCATGGCAGAAGCTGTGAACCGCGCTTTCCGGATTACTTAAAAAACCATCGCTGACGGCAAAATAGACGCCGGAAGTTCCCAGCGAAAGCATCGCCTGACCTGCACGATACAGCCCAATGCCAATAGCACCGGCTGCGTTATCACCACCACCGGCCGCTACCGGGATTTGGCCAATCTTCCAGCGAGCAGCGATATCCGCTTTAACATTGCCGGTAATCTGACAGCCTTCAAACAGCTTCGGCATATTATTGCGGCTGAGATGGCAGGCAGAGAGGATCTCATCGCTCCAGTCACGTTTACCAACGTCCATCCACATGGTGCCAGCTGCATCAGACATATCGCTGGCCAGTTCGCCGGTAATCAGCAAACGCAGGTAATCTTTTGGCAACAGAACTTTATCTATTGCCTGAAAGATTGTGGGTTCATGTTTTTCCACCCACTTTAGTTTAGGGGCGGTAAATCCCGGCATCATCAGGTTGCCGGTAATGGCTCTTGACTGAGGAACCTGTTTTTCCAATTCCGCACATTCGGCAGCACTGCGGCCATCGTTCCATAAAATGGCCGGGCGCAATACCTTCATCTGCTTGTCCAGCAAGGTAGCTCCATGCATTTGTCCGGTCAGCCCCATGGCTTTAACCGAACTCAAATCATGCTGTGCTGCCAGCGCTAACATTGCCCGATCGGTGGCTTGCCACCAGTCATCAGGGTTCTGTTCTGACCAAAGGGGATGAGGACGGGAAATAGAAAGTGCTTCAGAGTGAGTGGCAATAACCTGCTGCTGCTCGCTGAGGAGGATAACCTTTACGCCGGAAGTACCGAGGTCGATACCGATGTACATAGTGAGTGATCCTTGTTGTTCAGGATGTTTGTCCAGAATGGTGTTAGTTTCGCCGTTAATCGTTCAGTGTCTATATCGGCATTGTGCTACCGGCGAGCAGGGGCATTAGGGCGAATGCCCCTGTACCCCGCGCCTTTCGCACAGGAACTCAGGTCGCTGACGCGACTTCCCTCCTTCTTCGTTCGGGCTTACGCACCGGCACTGCTTCGCCTGGAGCGAATCAGTGCCTCGACCCGCGTCCATGCGGGTCGTGCTACCCTCTCTCAGTCGTTGGCTGAGTTCAAGTGCTCAAAAAAATAACGTCAAGGTCAACCGAAAGATCAAGAGCTTAACCAAACAAATACCGGTTCACCATATTCTCCAGCAGCTCCTGCTGCCCTGACTTATGCTGTGGCTGCAGGTTATTGCTTTCCACATACTTCGCCAGTGAATCCAGTGAGCTTTCGCCTTCCAGGATTTGTTGACCCAGTTTGCCATTCCAGCCAGCGTAGCGCTCGGAGACTTTTTGGTCCAGTTTACCGTCTTGTACCATTTTAGCGGCAATTTTCAGCGCCAGCGCCATGGTGTCCATGGCACCAACATGGCCATAGAACAGGTCATATTTATCGGTGCTCTGGCGGCGTACTTTGGCATCATAGTTCAGGCCACCGGTGGTGAAACCGCCCGCTTTGATGATTTCATACATAATTAGCGCGTTTTCTTCTACGCTGTTCGGGAACTGGTCGGTGTCCCAGCCAAGCTGAGCATCGCCACGGTTGGCATCCACTGAGCCAAAAATACCCAATGCAATGGCAGAAGCGATCTCATGGTGGAAGCTGTGGCCCGCCAGCGTAGCGTGGTTAGCTTCGATATTAACCTTAATCTCTTTTTCCAGACCAAACTGCTTCAGGAAGCCGTACACGGTTGCTACGTCGTAATCATACTGATGCTTGGTTGGTTCCTGTGGTTTTGGTTCAATCAACAGGGTGCCGTTAAAACCAATTTTATGTTTATGCTCCACCACCATTTGCATAAAGCGACCTAGCTGCTCGCGCTCCTGACGCAGGTCGGTATTTAACAGCGTTTCATAACCTTCGCGGCCACCCCACAGCACATAGTTCTCACCGCCCAGACGTTGAGTGGCCTGCATGGCACTGACTACCTGAGTGGCGGCGTAGGCAAATACTTCCGGATCCGGGTTAGTCGCTGCACCGGCAGCATAGCGCGGGTTGGTGAAGCAGTTAGCCGTGCCCCATAACAGTTTTACGCCGGTTGCCTGCTGCTTTTCTGCCAGTACATCGGTCATTATCGCCAGATTGTTCAGATACTCTTTAACCGTACTGCCTTCAGGCGATACGTCCACATCGTGGAAGCAGTAGAAAGGAACATTTAGCTTATGGAAAAACTCGAAAGCAACGTCGGCTTTGGCTTTTGCCAGTTTGATAGCATCACCTGCTGATTGCCATGGGCGATCGAATGAACCTACGCCAAACATATCGGCACCATTCCAGCAGAAGGTGTGCCAGTAACAGGCGGCAAAGCGCAGATGGTCAGCCATACGCTTACCCAGAACCAACTCATCCGGGTTATAGTGGCGGAAGGCCAGTGGATTGTTACTGGCGGTGCCTTCGTAGCGCACCTGGTCAAGTTTATCGAAATACTGAGTCATGGTGGTTTCCTTTAAGCGATGTATTTAGGTCATTCGGTCAAGTGCATTAAGCGCAATTTATTTTTTATTGAAACAACAAGCTGAATAAATAATAAAATTGCGTTATTACATTTTTTTAAAAATATAAATGGACGCAGTTTTAGCGCTATTAGTTTTATATGGAGGGAATCATAGAACTTTAAAAAAAGGAGGGTTATTCCTAGATTTGAATAGTGAATTACGAAATTTAACTACTGTGATTATGCTCACAATAATAAGCCATGAAACGGTAAGATGATTATTTTGTGGGGTGTTTGTTTTTATGGTTTTATAAGAATATTGTATTTATATACAATTGGTTATGTTTTATTTTTAAAATCAAAACATTCATTTGTTTTTTTATTTTATTAGTAAAACATGACCTCTCTCAAAAAAATGAAAATAAACTAAAAAACGTAATAACGGGGTAAGAATCTGTAATTGATACTCTGGTTATAACTGATAACACTATAGTGGTTAAATATTTATCGGTAATAAATAGAAACGGGGAAATACCCAGTTTCACTGAAATAGCTTAACCAAAATAGGATGTTATCAAATGAAATTAAAGCATGTTTTACTTGCCGTTTGTGCATCGCTGGCGCTATCAGGACACATGGTAAATGCCAAAGAAGTCAAAATAGGTATGGCGATTGACGATCTGCGTTTAGAACGCTGGCAGAAAGATCGCGATATCTTTGTCAAAAAAGCCGAGTCGCTAGGGGCCAAAGTCTTTGTACAGTCTGCCAACGGTAACGAAGAGACCCAAATGTCGCAGATTGAAAACATGATTAACCGTGGCGTAGATGTACTGGTGATCATTCCTTACAACGGTCAGGTACTAAGCAACGTTATTGCAGAAGCTAAACGCGAAGGCATCAAAGTACTGGCTTATGACCGCATGATTAACGATGCGGATATCGATTTTTATATCTCCTTTAACAATGAAAAAGTGGGTGAGTTACAGGCTCAGAGTCTGGTTGAGCGTGTACCTCAGGGGAACTACTTCCTGATGGGCGGCTCACCGGTGGATAACAACGCCAAGCTGTTCCGTCAGGGGCAGATGAACGTGCTTAATCCTCTGATTAAAGAAGGGAAAATCAAGATAGTTGGCGACCAGTGGGTTGATGCATGGTTAGCAGAAAACGCGTTGAAAATTATGGAAAACGCCTTAACCGCTAACAATAACAAAATTGATGCAGTGGTTGCCTCCAATGACGCCACCGCCGGTGGTGCGATTCAGGCACTGGTAGCACAAGGACTGTCGGGGAAAGTGGCTATCTCCGGTCAGGATGCCGACCTTGCCGGTATCAAGCGTATCGTTGCCGGCACTCAAACCATGACGGTGTATAAGCCAATCAGCAAGCTGGCAAATGATGCGGCAGAGATTGCGGTAGAAATGGGTAAAGGCGAGACGCCAAAAGCCAACGCCACCCTGAATAACGGTAAAAAGGATGTGCCATCTTATCTGCTGACGCCAATTCAGGTGGATAAATCCAACATCGATTCAACGGTTGTGGCCGATGGCTTCCACAGCAAAGAGAGCATCTATAACTGATTTTCCTGCAATCGGGTGCCGCACAAGTGGCACCCAGCATCAGCTTAATGGTCGTTATCGCTTTGTGGAGTACATGTGATGCCACATCTGTTAGAAATGAAAAATATCACCAAGGCTTTTGGTGATATCAAAGCCGTCGATGACATCTCTTTAACGTTAGATGCCGGGCAGGTGCTCTCCTTGTGCGGGGAGAATGGCTCCGGTAAATCAACGCTAATGAAGGTGTTGTGCGGTATCTATCCTTACGGTCAGTATCAGGGTGATATTCTGTTTTCTGGTGACGTCATACAGGCAAAAACCATTCGCGATACCGAACAGAAAGGCATTGCCATCATTCACCAGGAACTGGCTCTGGTGAAAGAGATGACCGTGCTGGAGAATATTTTCCTTGGTTCGGAACGCGGGCGTTTTGGCATCATGGATTACGACAGCATGTTTTTACGCTGTCAGCGTCTGTTACAGCAGGTGAAGCTGGCGGTCAGTCCGGATACCAAAGTGGGTGAGTTGGGGTTAGGCCAACAGCAACTGGTGGAAATCGCCAAAGCGCTGAATAAGCAAGTTCGCCTGCTGGTACTGGATGAGCCCACCGCATCACTGACGGAAAGCGAAACTGAAATTCTGCTGAATATCATTCGCGATCTGCAAAGTCATGACATTGCCTGTATCTACATCTCTCACAAACTGAACGAAGTGAAAGCCATCTCCGATCTGATTTGCGTCATTCGCGATGGCAAACATATTGGCACCCGTCAGGCCAGTGAGATGAGCGAAGACGACATTATTGCCATGATGGTAGGTCGTGAGCTAAAAGAACTCTACCCTCAATCAGAACACACTATTGGTGAAGAGGTGCTGCGGGTGGATAACCTGACCGCCTGGCATCCGATTAACCGCCATATTCGTCGGGTGAATAATGTCACTTTCTCGCTGCATAAAGGGGAGATTCTGGGCATTGCCGGATTGGTGGGCGCAGGAAGAACCGAAACCGTTCAGTGCCTGTTTGGTGCCTATCGCGGGCGCTGGGAAGGGGAAATTAAAGTTGGTGGCAAAGCGGTAAAAATTCGCAACTGTCAGGACGCCATCAGCCACGGTATCGCCATGGTGCCGGAAGATCGTAAGAAAGATGGAATTATCCCGGTGATGGGCGTTGGTGCCAATATGACGCTGGCAGCGCTGGACGATTTTAGCGGCTGGCTGAGCATACTGGACGATGCCAAAGAGCAGTCCACCATTCAGCAATCTATTGAGCGGTTGAAGGTCAAAACCTCATCGCCGGAATTAGCCATTGCCCGCCTGAGCGGCGGTAATCAGCAAAAAGCCATTCTGGCTAAGTGTCTGTTACTTAATCCTAAAATTCTGATTCTGGATGAACCAACCCGGGGCATTGATATCGGTGCCAAATATGAAATTTATAAGCTGATTAATCAACTGGTTGAGCAGGGTATTGCCCTGATTGTTATCTCTTCAGAATTACCCGAAGTGCTGGGCCTTAGCGACCGGGTATTAGTGATGCACGAAGGCTGTATTAAAGCGGATTTAGCCAACCGGTCTTTGACACAAGAACAGATTATGGAAGCGGCACTCAGGAGTGAACAACATGTCTAATGAAACATTATCAACCACGGGAAATACCGGCGGAAAAGCCGCCGGTCCGGCTCAGCCTAAGCGCGTGAACCTGCAGGTTTTCGTGATGCTGGCCGCCATTGTGGTGATCATTCTGTTTTTCAGCGTAGCAACGGATGGCGCCTACATCAGCGCACGTAATATCTCTAACCTGCTGCGCCAGACGGCGATTACCGGCATTCTGGCGGTAGGGATGGTGTTTGTCATTATTTCGGCGGAGATTGACCTGTCGGTTGGCTCGATGATGGGGCTGCTCGGCGGAGCAGCGGCGATTTTTGATGTTTGGTTTGGTTGGCCTTTGCCGCTGACGATTGTTGTCACGCTGGTGATGGGGCTGTTATTAGGCGCATGGAACGGCTGGTGGGTTGCCTATCGCAAAGTGCCGTCATTTATCGTTACGCTGGCAGGAATGCTGGCCTTCCGCGGAATTTTGGTCGGGATCACCAACGGTACTACGGTTTCCCCAACCAGTAATGCCATGTCGCAAATTGGTCAAAGCTATCTACCGGACAGCCTGGGTTTTGGTATTGGTATCGGCGTGATGGTGCTGTTTGTTATCTGGCAATGGCGTCAGCGGGCGCACCGTGAAGCACTGGGATTGCCGGTGCCGGGTAAAGGCAGCGATGTGGGGCGTCAGGCCATCACCGCCGTGATCCTGTTAGGGGCTATTTACCTGCTGAATGATTATCGTGGTGTACCAACGCCGGTACTGATTCTGGCTGCGCTGATGATGGTGGGTATCTTTATGGCAACCCGCACTGCATTTGGCCGTCGTATTTATGCCATTGGTGGCAATATTGATGCGGCCCGACTGTCAGGTATTAACGTTGAACGGACCAAGCTGGCGGTGTTTGCGATTAATGGACTTATGGTGGCGATTGCTGGTTTGATCCTCAGTTCTCGTTTAGGGGCGGGGTCACCTTCGGCGGGTAACATTGCCGAGCTGGATGCCATTGCTGCCTGCGTTATTGGCGGAACCAGTCTGGCAGGTGGTGTGGGCAGCGTTGCCGGGGCGGTGATGGGGGCATTTATTATGGCATCACTGGATAACGGCATGAGTATGCTGGATGTTCCGACCTTCTGGCAGTACATCGTTAAAGGTGCCATTTTACTGTTGGCCGTGTGGATGGATTCTGCCACTAAAAAACGCGCCTGATAGATTGGTCTGGCGGCTCCGTACATATTTTCAGCTATGGGTTTATTGGTTAGCTGAAAAGTGTGCGGAGCGTTGTATTTTCAGCAGTGTGACCTGACAGGCTATGGATAATTGTGTTACTCCATTCAACCTGAACAGAGGGTTGCCGACCCAGCGGCAGTGGTGATTTATCTTGTGTTGATCGGGAAATTGAACGCCATGTTTGAAAAACGCTTCCGTATTACGCTGTTGTTTAATGCCAATAAGGTTTATGACCGGCAGATTATTGAAGGTGTTGGCGAGTACTTACAGGCTTCTCAATGCGATTGGGATATCTTTATCGAAGAAGATTTTCGCTGCCGCATAGACAGCGTTAAAGACTGGCTGGGTGATGGGGTGATTGCCGATTTTGACGATCCGGAAATCGAGCAGGCGCTAAGCCAGGCCAATATACCGGTAGTGGGCGTTGGCGGTTCTTATCATCGACCCGAGGATTATCCTCCGGTTCATTATATTGCTACCGACAACCATGCTCTGGTCAGCACCGCCTTTATGCACTTAAAGGAGAAGGGACTAAACCACTTTGCCTTTTACGGACTACCACACCATATCTCTCATCGCTGGGCAACGGAGCGGGAGCATGCTTTCCGTCAGTTGGTTACTGAAGGAAATTACCGTCACTCTATTTTTCAGGGAATGGAAACCGCGCCGGAAAACTGGAAGCACGCTCAGAACCGCCTGGCGGATTGGTTACAGAACCTGCCAGCCCATACGGGAATTATTGCGGTTACCGATGCCCGCGCTCGTCATTTGCTACAGGTGTGTGAACATATGGATATCGCGGTACCAGAAAAGATGTGCGTTATTGGCATTGATAATGAAGAGCTGACCCGCTATTTGTCGCGGGTGGCACTCTCTTCGGTGGCGCAGGGTTCTCGTCAGATGGGCTATCAGGCGGCCAAGCTGTTGCATAAGCTGCTGAAGCAGGGTGATTTTCCGGTTCAGCGCATTTTGGTACCACCAGTGAAAGTGGTGGAGCGCCGCTCAACGGATTACCGTTCGCTGCACGATCCGGCAGTGATTCAGGCGATGCATTTTATCCGCTACCATGCCTGTAAGGGCATTAAAGTGGAGCAAGTGCTGGATGCAGTCGGTATTTCCCGCTCTAATCTTGAAAAGCGCTTTCGTGATGAAACCGGCAATACTATTCATGGCCTGATCCATCAGGAGAAGTTGAATCGGGCCAGCGAGTTTCTGGCTGCCAGTACCCTGTCGATTAACGAGATTTCCCAGATGTGCGGTTATCCATCGTTACAGTATTTCTATTCGGTATTTAAGAAAGAGTACGGCATCACGCCAAAAGAGTATCGGGATAAGTTCGGCGAGCTGGTGTATTGATTGCGGTTTGCGGTGGTTGTGAGCACGCGCAAAAACCGCAAGTTACGAGAAAAATTAGCAGTTCCATCCCATTCGTTTAACGGTATAATCGACGGGCTCATCTGTTACAGCACTTCTGTTGCTTCTAAAACGGAAGGTCATCGTCCCCGGTGGGGCGGCTGGACTTCAAATCCAGATGGGGCCGCCAGCGGTCCCTGGCAGGTTCGACTCCTGTGACTTTCCGCCACTTCATGTCTTTTTACATCTCACAAAGTCTACAAAACCCTTATTTAATCAGTGTTAAAGACCCGCCTTAGTATCTTGATGTATTTTATAGTCTATTGAAATCTACGGTCATCTGGGGGTACATTTGGGGGTACATTTTATACCCCCAAAAAGAGATACCCCCAAATGAAGCTAAATGCCCGCCAGGTGGAGACTAGCAAGCCGAAAGAGAAAGACTATAAGCTCACTGATGGAGGAGGTCTGTATTTATTGGTTAAAGCGAATGGTTCTAAATATTGGCGGTTGAAGTATCGAATTGCGGGCAAAGAAAAATTACTTGCTGTAGGGGTGTATCCAGATACCTCTTTGGCTGATGCCAGGTTAAAACGTGAAGAAGCTCGAAAACTGATTGCTGCTGGTGAAGATCCCAGTGAACAGAGGAAGGCAGAAAAACAGGCACAGAAAGTATCAGTAGAGAACACATTCGAAGCTATTGCCAGAGAATGGCATAAATCCAAAGCTGATCGTTGGTCTATTCGCTATCGTGACGAGATTATTAGTACTTTTGAGGGTGATATATTTCCGTTTATTGGTAAGCGCCCTATTGCGGATATAAAGCCTATGGAGTTGCTAGAGACGTTAAGACGAATGGAGAAACGTGGGGCTCTGGAAAAGCTGCGTAAGGTTCGTCAGCGTTGTGGTGAAGTATTTCGCTATGCCATTGTTACCGGAAGGGCTGAATATAATCCAGCTCCCGATCTCGCTACTGCATTAACTCCTCATAAAAAGAATCACTTTCCATTCTTAAAAGCTGATGAGCTCCCTCATTTTCTCCGTGACCTATCCGGCTATACAGGTAGTGTCATTACTAAATTGGCAACAAAGTTCCTGATGCTAACAGCAGTCAGAACGCAAGAGATGCGTTTTACGCGATGGGAAGATATCGATTTTGAACATGGTATTTGGCATGTTCAGGTTGAAATAATGAAGAAGCGTCGCCCTCATACGGTTCCATTATCATGCCAGGCTATTGATGTACTTCACCAGTTACAGCCTATTACTGGCCGTTACCCTCTGGTCTTTATTGGTAGAAATGACCATCGCAAACCCATCAGCAAAGAGAGTGTTAATCAGGTTATCGAGCTTTTAGGATATAAAGGCCGAACTACTGGACACGGCTTTAGGCATACCATGAGCACAATTCTAAATGAGCAAGGCTATAACTCTGATTGGATTGAAATACAGCTTGCTCACGTCGATAAGAATAGCACCCGCGGGACTTATAACCACGCTCAGTATCTGGATGGGCGAAGAGAAATGCTCCAGTGGTACGCGGACTATCTGGATAGATTGGAATGTGACGGTAAATAATTTTTCTATACGCGCGAGAAAACAGGTCGGGTAAGTCGGGTAGTCGGGTAAATAAAATAAAAGGTATCTATATCAGTTAATTATATCTTTCAAGTTACCCGACCTATACCCGACTTAGGGGCCATTTACCCGACCTATACCCGACTTAGGGGCCATTTACCCGACCTATTAACTTAAATCGCACTTTCTGGTAGGTAACTCCGTGGTGTCATCATTCATGAGGTAGCGATAATGTGATTTATGGCACATTAGGCAATCGGACTTAAGCTGGATATATAGACAGTGGTAAACTATAGTAGACGTTGATTTATATGTATAATGAATTGAAAGAACAAGGTTATGCCTAGGTTCGCTACCGAAAACCAGTACACCTCTACTGGCTGGCATAATCTCTACTGAATGATAGAGGGCAAGAGGTGGTGTGTGGTTAAAAGTAAATTGTTAAAAGTAAAAAAATGGGTTGATTTAAATGAAGCCGCATCAAGATTATCTATCGCTCTTAATGAACCAGTTAACGCTTTAGACTTGTTGGAACTTGCTCTTGATGGCGAGTTGGTTTTATCCGTTAAATTCCCTTTTGACAAAAAATATGTTGCTAAAAAAATGTGGGAGATACACACCCCTATGGGTGAGAGGATGAGAAAGTTATTTTCATTTTCCTGTTTCTTTTCTGGCAAAGATGAAAATGATGTTAATTATATCGAAAAAGAAAATGAATATTTAATAGCGAAACATAAAGAATTTTTAGAGAAAAGCCATGGCTGTGAGTTATCTGAGGAACAAAAAACATTTGATTACTATTGTAATAGTGTACAAATGGTTGAATGGAAATATGGCGAAATTGATTATTTAGAAGAACAAATATATGAACTATCGATGTTAGGTTCTGAATCCATTGATATTATGTGGTTAATTCAAGCAAATAAAAATAAGGAAATGGACGAGCTGACAAACCTTGATGGAGTTATCTTAAGGGATAACGATGGTATTCTTTATAATTTGCAAGAAAAATTTGATGAAAAGTATATTAATAAAAATCGTGATGATGAAGCATTAGACCCATTAGATAAATTAAATAAGATATTCAAATTGAATGGGAGTCATTATTTTCCTGCTGGTGGACTCCCTTCTGGATGTGAAATAGGAATGTCTCCGGCTAACATGTCAAAATTTGAAGCAAGGTTATCAGAGGACGAATCCGCGTTTTCTGAATCTCAGCTTTTAACTGTTATAGGAGCAGTTCTTAAAGAGATAACAACATCAGAAGCCAGGAAGTGGACTCAGGGCGACCTTGCTTCTCGTATAGATGATAAAAAGATGGCAAATCTTAGCGAGAGAGTTATAAATGGTGTCTTTGCAAATGCAAATAAACATTTAAAATCAATTAATTAATTTTGCATGCAATGACGAGATTATCTTTCAATAACTATATTCACCCTGTTATCTCAACGTCCACCCGCGACAATAAACAGAAACAGGAGAATACATGTCACAATCACTCATTCGCTTATCAGAAGTCCGCCGCCGTACTGGTTATAGTAAGGCATGGATTTATCGCCTTATTAGTCAGAAACGCTTTCCTCAATCCGTCAAGATTGGCATCCGTTCTATTGCTTTCGTTGAGAGCGAAATTGACGAATGGATTAATCAGCGTATCGCTGAGTCTCGTAAGGAGGTTGCTTAATTTTATGAGCTATATCTTCAGTATTAGTTATTACGCAATAACCTTATTTAACGGGAAATAAATCATGAAAATGAAAAATTCTGGCTTAATTGCCAGCGGCCAAACTCAATCTGAATTTATGCATTATGGTATTTCTGTAAGCCCCACGCCAACTATGAGCAGTCTCGAGATGGTTGATTACATCAATGCTGATCGTAAAGAAAAAGCAGTGATGGAAGGGCTTCATTTTCCTTCTAAGAAATATCGTAAGTTATCTCATAAAAACTTTATGGCAAAGGTGCCGAAAGTCCTTGGGGAAACATCAGCTAAATTTTTAGCCGATGATTCTTATGTTGTAGGAAATGGGGCTGTGAGTACCCGTAGTATTTATCAATTTCCGAAACGTGAAGCTTGTCTGATGGCAATGAGTTACAGCTATGAATTGCAAGCTCAAGTATTCGATCATATGACAACCTTGGAAGGTAGCAAAGATATTAACCTGCTAGATTTTTCCGGGCTAACCGATATGGCAATTATAGAAATGCAGAATAGAGTCGTTTTGGCTGAGAGATTTTCATTCGAACGACATGGACAACACGGTAGTTCTCTAATGCATTTGCGTAAACGTGAAAAGAAAGCCATCAAGAAAGCGGAATTACTGGTGAAACAGTTTATTCAATACAGCTTAGGGCTTGAGGACTTCCCTAAAGTAAATTACCAGGCTCTAGAGGTTTAATTATGGATTGCTTGATATTAATTTTAGCTATTTCAGCTAATGTTGGATTAGCCCACTTAGCTAATCAAGTGAAGGATATGAAAAGGGGTAGCGAGAAGAGTACTACCCGTAATGTTTATTCTTTATCTTGTTCTGACTTCAGTTTTTGTCCGCAAGCATCTAGTACCCATGCAGAAAAATTAGCATTCGGATTATCTTTTTTTTCTCGTTCAACGCAGGCATCTATTTCCTCAATTAGCTCATGTGGAAAACGGATATTCTTTTTTGCAGATTTATTGTTTGTATTACCACTAGGCATGCTAGCTCCTCAGTATTGCTATAGCTATGTGCGCACAAAATACAATAAAAATAATAGAAATGTAAGTATTGACATGTGCGCACACATAAGGCTAATCTGTGCGCACAATTTGGGTGTTAGGTCTTATAATGAACAATGCCCCAGAGTGCTGCAACACATCTGAGGCATCTAAACACATAATGTAGTTAGAGGTCACACTATGGCATTAAATAATAGTACCAAACCTGTATTAATTTTACAGGATAGTTTTTATCTGCCCATAGTGATCTTTGGAAAAACAACAGGAGGTCAATATGTTAGCAGATAAGGCGTTAGTTAAAAAAGCTAGGTTTTGTATAAAAGTTATTCCAAACGAATGGGGATGGAGACTAGCTAATCATAAGCTGAAAGAGGCTTATGGAATCTTTGATGAACCACCTGTGCCAAATATTGGTGATATCAATGGCAATTTTGTTTGTATCTATTCCGATCCAATTTCCGGTGATTATGAATTTGCTCATAGAAGTAAGGTGGTTTGTCATGCATGAATATTCTCTTGATAGTTACTACAACGCTATGGATCGTATTAATACTATTATCGGCAATGCTGAGACATCAATAGTAAATACGGTCGATAATCTTTCTCGTGACAGATTGTTCAGAGTACAAAAGGGCTTGCTTCATTTACTGACTGAGATAATCCCACAAATTGAAGATGAACAGAAAAAGACTGAAATACATTATTGGATTGATAGTATTTACATTATAACTCGATGCCAAGAGTGGGATTTTAATAAGGGGACAAGCTATGTGTAATCTACCAATTGTTCATAAAGAGTCTTTTTCAGAGAAACCGTTAATTGAAAAGAGAGATTTTCGCTGTATTAGTGAATTCAATGATGTAGAACGACTTGCTTATTACGCAAATGCTGCAAAGACATATGCTAAACAGATTAGAGAACTTTATATCGGGTTATTGGATACGCCATTAAGGAAGGCCGATATAGCTACAGCGGCACGTATGTGGTCACTTACTCAAGAGCTACAAGTAATGGTGGGTTTAACTGTGAATGGTATTGAAAAAGTTACAGGAGTAAGACATGAATAATTCACAATGCGTTATGGCTGTCCATCCTATGGATGGCGATTCCTTAGCAAAAATTTATACATGGGATGTATCTGATAATGGGGTTGAATACCAGATTCTTATTAGAAAAGGAAATTATTGGCATGAAGATATTTCTTTTATTGAAAGTGAGATTGAGTCAGTGCTTGAAATGGGACTACTTAATAAGTACCCAAAAGGTGTGAATAGATACTTTAAAAGATTATTTGAATATCAGAGAGAATATTTAATTAACTAAATAAAATTCATTTATAACTAATTAGCTATTTTAATTTTTATTACGGTTCCCCCACCGGGGGATCGCTCGGCCAAAATCTGGGAAGAAGAATATATTTATGAGCACTCAAATTAAATTAAATCGTAAGCATATTGCACAGGCTTTTCTTGATTATTGTCGGTGTAGAAACGGTGGTCATTCAGTAATGGCTGTAACCGTAGGAAGTCAGAAAATTATCCTCAGTGATTTAACTGTAGATGCGATCAGCCGCTGCTTGACGGATTGTTTTGAGGTGAAGTGTTTTCAAAAGTTAGGAAGAGATAAAGCCATGCCGCAATTAATGGCGACATATTCTGGAATGTTAAATAAGGACAATACCAAACTAATGCCAGAAGGAATTGAGTTTATGAATTTGGTTATGACTAATAGTGTCGAAATCGCACTGAAGAATCCCAAAGATAATACCTTCGGACTGGAGATGTACTGATGAATAACGTCATTCAGTTTAAAAGAAATACTGTTCTTGAAGGGTACTACGTCGAAGCTAAATCTGAGGTGATAAAAATCTATCAATTGCAGTCTGACAATAAGTATCACGAACAGGAAGCAATTCCTTTCGCTGATGTTGCCAGACGTCTTGATGAGGGCGCGTGGGATGATAAACCTGCACTGGCGCTAAAAATCATCACCATATGGGGTAATACAATTAACCAACTTTCTGATACAGACGTGCTTTTAACCTGGCGCTGGTTAATTGCTTCGACGTTCGAGCGGGAGTTGCGGGAGAAGAATGGAGTTGTTCGGGTTGAACGCTGTCCTGATGAGTTTGTTGATTGCGCTGTGTATCGGAGTAATCAGGGGGCAATGAATATCTATTTGTCCACGGAACGTTTTGCAATGGCAAATAATATCGAAGCTGCATTAATTGAACGGTTTGGGGTAGAGCAGGGCACACGCAATGCAACTCAGTTTTACATCATGATGAGAAGCGAGGATGGCGGATTATCTGACTTTGGATGGGAAGTTCTTACTGAAATGCATGATGGTTTCCTTCAACAACTGAATGAATCCGGCATGCCGGAAGCGCCAACTGCTCACTGAGGGAAATAGCATGAAAATTATTGAAATTATCCGGTCAGTAAAAAAACAGGCTTCAGGCCGTTGGGATTATGTGCTCTCTGCTTGTGGTGTGGATGTTCCGGCAAAAGGGAAACATGGGCCTTGCCCCATCTGTGGCGGTACCGATCGCTTCCATTTTATCGATGATAACGACAACGGCGAATGGCATTGCCGTCAGTGTACAGAACCGAATTACGGTGATGGTTTGGATTTGGTTGCTCGCGTTAATCAGGCATCTATTTATGAAGCGGTAGAACGTGTGGCGAATGTGTTAAATATGGATATCCGCTCAATGAAAGTCATGTCCTCAATCCATGTCGAACCAGCCAGAAAGGAGGCTCCGAAATCAGAGGCTCAGCCTATAGCCGATAAAGTCGCAGCGTTGCTGACAAAATCTGAACTGGGACAATCTGCTTATCTGACTGCTAAGGGGCTTCAATACCCTATGCCGTTGCTTTCTGACGGATCGTTGCTGGTGGTACTGGCGAACGGCGATGGAGAGACTACCGGCGCACAGGTGATTAAACCTGATGGTAGTAAACGACTATTAGCCGACAGCACCAAGAAAGACTCATTCTTTGTTGTTAACCCATTGATTAATGCAGAGACCGTCACCTTGGCGGAGGGATTAGCCACGGCGTTATCTGTTCATCTTATGTTCCCTGATGCGCTGACTGTAGTAGCTATCGATGCTGGCAACCTTATTCATGTGGCTAAGGTGATGAGAAACCGCTATCCGGAGGCAAAAATTATTATTGCCGCTGATAACGATGTGAAACCTGATCACAAAAATGTAGGAAAAGAATCAGCAGAGAAAGCAGCCGCCTCTGTTTCGGGTTGGGTCACTCTACCACCAACAGACCACAAATCAGACTGGGATGATTACCGTCAACAGTCTGACGTATTGAGTGCAAAACAGGCTTTCGAAAATGGACTTTATCAACCCAAAGTGCAGCCCGTTCATGTTCAGTCCGGGGTAAAGCGTAAGGATGACCTAAAACCCTAT
The DNA here is from genome assembly GCF_004295645.1 of Limnobaculum zhutongyuii. Classification (NCBI taxonomy): domain Bacteria; kingdom Pseudomonadati; phylum Pseudomonadota; class Gammaproteobacteria; order Enterobacterales; family Budviciaceae; genus Limnobaculum; species Limnobaculum zhutongyuii. The sequence continues at coordinate 4,401,879 of NZ_CP034752.1, read as the reverse complement.
GTGGATGACCGTCATGGCGGCCTGTATTGGATAGAGCCAAAGTTGGATAAAGATACGGGTGAGATTAACGACCGGGAGTCATGGCTTTCAACATCCGTTTCTGTTGTAGGTGTCGGAGAAGATGAATCTGAGCGTTATCTGGTGCTGTCATGGACACCAGAGGGCGATAAGACCGTGAAGACAGAAGCGATCCCATTAAAGGATATTGGTGAGCGCGAAGGCTGGTCACGGATGAAGGCAGGGGGATTGCTGGTGACATCTAAAACAGCACTCAAAGCTATTCTTGCCGATCACCTCCAGCGCAGTGGTGAGCGTGGGTTATGGCATGTATCGAGTGCAACCGGGTGGCAGTATGGGGCTTACATCATGCCAGACGGGGAAATTATCGGTCAGCCTGAGCATCCGGTGTTATTCAACGGTCGCTCATCAGCAGCAAAGGGCTATATCGTGAAGGGAACGCCGGAAAGCTGGCGCGAGAATGTCGGTCTGTTGGCCTCAGGCAATCCTTCGATGATGCTGGGCATTGCGTGTGCTTTTGCCGCGCCGCTGATTGGTCTTGTTGGTGCTGATGGATTCGGAGTTCATCTGTTTGGTGGTTCATCGGCAGGTAAAACGACCACAGGCAATGCAGCTACTAGTGTCTATGGTGAGCCAGAGACTTTAAAACTAACCTGGTATTCAACGGCGTTAGGGCTGGTTAACGAGGCTGCTGCCCATAACGACGGATTTATGCCTCTGGATGAAATTGGACAGGGAAGCAACCGGAGAGCCGTTGCAGAGTCTGCCTATGCTTTATTTAACGGTGTCGGCAAAATTCAGGGTGCTAAAGATGGCGGTAATCGGGAGTTGAAACGTTGGCGGGCGATGGCTTTCAGTACAGGAGAGATTGACCTTGAGAGCTACATCCGTGCGGATGGAGGAAAGATTAACGCAGGCCAGTTAGTCCGGTTGTTAAATATTCCCATCTCAAAGGCGACAGAGTTTCATGGTTTTATCGATGGTAAAGCTCATGCTGATGCAATGAAAGATGCATATCAGAATCATTACGGTGTTGTTGGACGGGCCTGGATTAAGTACCTGTGTGGACATTATAGCGAAGCTGTTACGGCAGTGCGGGATGCTGAGCGGCGTTGGCTGACCTTACCCCAGGTGGAAGCCAGCGAGCAGGTCAGGCGGGTTGCTTCCCGGTTTGCCATTCTAGAGGCAGCACTTCAATTATCCTTACCGTTGACGGGGTGGACGTCTGAGCTATGCCGTGATGCGCTTCAACATAGCTTTAATGCGTGGGCAGATGAATTCGGCACGGGTAATCGGGAGGGAAAGGCGTGGGTAGAACAAGCTGAGTCATTCCTCCAGCGATTTGGGTATAGCCGATACCTACCTTACCCAGACTCGGATCCCCGAGATTTACCAATAAAAGATTTAGCCGGGTACCGTGTTTCCAATAAAACGACTGAGACGGTTGTATTCCATACGTGGCCAGCCGTTTTTCGGGATGAAATAGCCGTTGGCGCTAACCCTGCTGCTTTTGCCCAGGCGTTGGCCAATGCCGGCATGCTGGATAAACCGAAAAAAGGATTCACGAAAAAAACACTCACGCACAATGGAAAGCAATGCCATTTCTATGTGATGACAATAATTGAATCACCAGAAAATAACGATGAATAGAGCTTTATCTGAGTAGAGCATATTTCAATATTATCCTTATGGAGTATCAAATTATGACAGTACATATTGCAGCACATGGACGATTAGTCGCTGATGTTCAGATAAAGACAACCAGTAACGGTAATCAGATGGCTTTAGGGAGAATGGCAGCAGCATTACCTTGCCATAGAGCAGAAGTAGGGACAAGTCACTCTCTGGCTGGCCATTACGGCCTTTGGTAAGCAAGCTGACTTTCTGGCCCGACACGCCAAAGGAGACCTGATTAGTGTCTCTGGTTCGATGAACGCCAACCAATGGACAGGTGGAGATGGGAAAATGAATACGGGATATCAAATATTAGCTGATTCTGTCATCAGTTCAAAGACGGTTAGAGGTGGCCGTAGTAAGAGAGCGACATCCCAGCAATCATTGGATGAAATGGAAGATGGAATCCCATTTTAATCATCGAGGAATATTGGTGTTAATGCATTGTTTCATTATACGCAATGAAATTAATATTATTTCATTTTATGGGATAATTATCCTTTATATATTAAGTCTGGGGTAATGAGATGAAACTCGAATCAGCACTTAAGCATTTTAGCCCACAAGGGATGACTATCACTGACACTCCTAATGGAACGTCAGCAGATCGTCTTACGGGAACTGATGTCATGGCTGCTATTGGGATGACAAAAGCAAAGGCGAGTTTCGGTATATCTGCATTCCTGGGTAAAACAGGGATTAGCGCTGAAGATAAGGAAAAGGCCATTCATGAGCTAATTCAATACGCTTACCAGAAAGCTCCAAAGCTGGTGGGTAAAGTTGCCGGACGTCGAATGGCTCGTTGTATGCAGATTCTGTCCACTCTCGCTTATGAGGAATATTCTCACTCAGCAGGTGCCAGTGTGACATGTCACAGTTGTTATGGAAAAGGGACTGTAGAAGTTTGGCGGGATGTTGTGAAGTATCCCGGGTATATCGGTGCTGATGGTGAAGAGAAAATACCACCAGTCATTGAACGTGAGATAGTTCGTGAACTCTGCCAGCCCTGCAACGGGAAAGGAGTAATATATAAACGTTGCCGTAACTGTAAAGGCACAGGGAAAGCGATTGATAGAGATGCGACAAAAGCTACTGGTGCGCCGGTTATTAAAGGGTGTGAACGTTGTGGAGGAAAGGGATATAGCCGGATGCCGTCATCGGTAGCTTACAGGGCGATTACCGCATTATTGCCAGACCTGAATGAAAGGACATGGCGCAGAAACTGGAAACCACTTTATGACCTATTAGTGACTAAGTGCGACATAGAAGAAGGTGTGGCGGCAGATGAATTTCAGAAAATAACGAAATAGTGATAGAGACGGATACAATATTTTTATCACAAACTTGCATTTTGTCCGAAAGTGGCGTAATTTATCTAGATAGTGGGAATTTTTAACTATATGCCACTGATAAGAATTAAGGATAAATGCAGTTAAGACTACATCTGATTAAATGACGTCTTAACACTACTTGTTGTCCTACCAAACAAACAGAGCCCTGTCAGAAATGACGGGGTTTTTTATTTGGCTGTTTTTTTTGTTATTTTGCATGACCCGTGATTTAACTAATGGATATCCTCATGTCATATCAATTGAAAACAGAATTTATAGTCATACGGTTAACAAAAGAAGAGCGGTCGATCCTGGAGTCTAAAAAGACGCATCTACTTATTGGTGATTGGTTAAAAGAATTAGCTTTTTCTGCGCCGGATCGGCAAGAGAAAACGTCTGAGTGAGATCTTCCACACCCCGTAGAACGGGGCTTTATGGCGCGTCGGGTAAAATGCCTTAGCGCCACTTGTTGTTCTGTTAATAAAGGGGCAGTTTTTATGTGAAACTACGCATTTTTTAGGCTATATGGTAATTATCGAATTACCAAAACAGGGCACTTTGCATAACGAACTATCGCAGCAGCATTTGAACCAAGAAGATAAGTGGCCATGCTTGGGCGATGTGAAGCGACAATGATAATGTCTGCTTGAATAGATTCTGCAAGTCCTAATATCCGATCTTTAGGGGAGCCTGTAGCTAAATGCGTTTCCATTCTGCTTTTTGGAATATTAAATGGTTTTATTGCTTCAGTCAGTTGTGATAACGCTTCACTTCTTATCATTTCATTATCAGGCGCCTCTGGTGAGTAGGCTAACCCTAACGAAGCATAATAAGGAAAAATGGGAATAACTGTTAGAAAATGAACGCGAGCGTTGTCATTAAGGCTAACCTGAGCTTTAACATGAGGAACAACTAGCTGGGTTAACTCAGGTGTGGAAATATCTATGGGTACTAGAATCGTGTGATACATATTACCTCCTGTTTGCTTTGCTCTCAAATTAAGTGTAGTTATTCTCTGAAAGTTGGCAATATTTCTAAATTAGGTCATATACTTTCTGTGTGTGTACAAAAAGCGGAGGTAGTATGAAATACTTTGTTCATACAGAAGCAGATGATCGTGGTCATCATACAGTGCATGTTGAAACGTGTGTTCATTTACCAGGTAAGCTCAGATGTCATGATCTTGGTGAATTTAGTAATTGTAAGGCTGCAGTAACAGAAGCAAAACGCTTAGGATATTCGCGAGTCAATGGTTGTTATTATTGCTGTAATTCATGCCATGCTACATCATGACCTGATGGGCTATAAAACTCCCGCCTTACATAGCAGGGAATAGTTTCGACTCCTCAATCTTCCGCCAATTTGAACTATCCAAGAATTTGAGGTAGTTCGCTGGTACCGGCTCCCGAACTGCTCCCCCTAGATTGGATTTTGAATCCATTTTTCGGGGGCAGTCCATCGAGTTGTTTTTTGCTATCTGGAAGGTTGGTTTAAAGGCACTTCTGGGTCTGGCTCACGAGTTATTCTATTCCGTAAATCACGACGAATAATTTCAATAGACCAAAACCAAATCAAGTGACCAAATATCTCCGAGACATTTTCATACCAAGGAAGATCGAAAAGCGGTGGTGTTAATCCCATAATAGGGAATGAAATCATATGAACAAATAATTGTGCTAATGCTCCTGCAAACAATCCCTGCCATAATTTGATTTTAGGAAACACCTCAGCAACAATACAATACCCAACCGCAAAGACAATTGAGAATATAATATGCGTTACACCAACCCAGTTAAATACGTGACCAGCAAACGTATAAACTACCGCATTAGGATCCGCTAATCCAAGCCAATCACGAAGAAAAATGTATGGGGGATTGAGAAAATTTCTAGAGCAATCTATTTGCCCCGCGACTCGGATTAATGATTCTGGCCCACAAGCGCTAGTAAACATATCTACAGGGCTGCGAGGAGGGAGAGGAACTTCTGCACCCCATTTTACAAATGCAGAAACGATACCAGCGATCACCCCTATAAACGCAGCAAGACCATAACGTCTCCGTGTTTTTGGTGTTTGTTCAAATAAATTCATCTTTATCCTTGCTTATATTAAAAAAATAAAAAAGAGATTAAATAATAAATTATGAAATAACGTGATGCACGATTTTTCTATTTAAATATCATTAAGGAACGCCAAATCGAGAGCCTCGCCATCGTGCAGGGCTTCTCGTATCTAAATGAGTCACCGGCAGTTATTAGACCCTTAGTTTCCTAGGCCAAGATCTAATAGCTGCTTCTTTATTTTAGCCCACAACCAAACGTCAACCACTCCACACAGACTCTGCACATAGTGACTAACGGCTGTGGGCTAATATTAAATATATTCTGGTTAGGGAAACGAGAAGAATAGAACCTCACCTCAGTCAAATTTGAGATACTAACTGGCATACAGTTTTATTGAGGATTTGTAGAGGGAACACTTTACGATCGTAAAAGCATTGCTATCCATTAAGAATCAAGCAAGAGAGAATCTGTTTGAATAGCGGTTTTTTTGTTGTAACTGATGATTGTAAAGTAGTCAAAGTTATGGAGCTAAATTTTTAGCCTATGTTATTGTGATTAGGCTGAAATCTTAAAAACCAATTACGCCATTAGCTTAACCGGTAGAGTAGTCAATTTTGTAGCGGAAGTTGAGAGTCGGGGTTCGATACCTCGATGGCGGATCAATCAAATATAGCCTCGCCTTGTGCGGGGCTTTTTGTTATCTGATTGGGCATTGCTTCAGCGTGAAGTATGTTTTTTCTTTACCTAAGTCATTCAGCATCCACCCTGTTGTAACTGATACTGCACACATGGCAATAACTAAGGTAATAGCAGAAAGTGACATGTTCATAAATATATCCTCATCGAAAAATACTGGTTATATTTAATTACATAATTTTAACAATGTCACTTATTTTTTAACATTAAGTGTGTTTTTAATTAAGCTGAGTCACCGGCAACTCTTAAAACCCTTAAGTTTCTCAAGCCAAGATCTAATAGCTACCTAGTTTTAATATACGCTAAAAACAAGAATGCCCGATATGGCACATAGGCATAAGATGACAAGTGTCATTAGAATAAACGCTTTTTCAAAGTTACTTATTTTCATGTTCTTTCGCCATTCTATAGTGATTATCTAATGTTATAGTTTCAAATCGAAATAATTCAAGACTCGTAAATAAGGGCGTATTCAGCCCCAGCCAAAACCAACACTCCCTCATCTATCAGAAAACGACTGATGGCTAATTCTATTAGAGGCATTCGTATTAAAATATTCAGCAGTACATTTGTATTGGCGATTTAACCGAAGATAAGTTAGTTGAATGGTTGAAGCGGCAGCATATAGCTTTGTCCTACTATATAAAATTGAAAAAAGAAAGAGCCGCACTGATAGAACGGCTCGGAGAGCTTGACTTGATTATAAGTGATTATCAACCTGAATATCATGAAGGAAAGCTGAGCTTTCCCCAGGAGCCCACTCATTATCAAGAAAGCCATCAAACGTTAGAGAATAATCATTTCTCTTTAAATTTAACGAATAATGGACACTTCCAACGGAGGTGGATATGCGTATGTATAAACAACCAGATATTTACGGAACCATCATCGCGTGGATTGCTGAACATCGAGGCGAATTACTGAGTGCTGTATTAGCAGCTCTTATGGCTTTGTTACGTGGGGCTTATGCAGGTGGCGGAAAGGCAAAGGTAATGCTTGATGCTGCTATGTGTTCAGTAATCGCGTGGTTCATTAGAGATATCCTGATGATAATTAATGTCGAGCCAGACTGGGCATTAATAACAAGTGTATTTATTGGGTATCTGGGAACTGATTTTATTGGCTCAGTTCTGAAAAAACTAATTAGTAATAAATCAGGAGCGGCAAACACAAATGGCAGCTAATCAATCACGCGGTATTAGAAATAACAATCCTGGCAATATCGACTACAACCCGGAAAATAACTGGAAAGGTCAGTTGCCATTTGATCCGGTATTAGAAAAACGCTTCTGCCGGTTCCAGTCTGCTGAATATGGTATCAGGGCATTAATGTCATTACTGGGAACATATCAACGGAAGTACAAATTAAGGACAGTAGCTGCACTAATTAACCGCTGGGCACCGACTAACGAAAATAACACGTCTGCGTACGTTAACGATGTAACTAAAGACCTTGGTGTATCACCGGTGCAGGAAATCAGTGTAAGCGATAAGAAAACAGCTATTGCGCTGGCTAAAGCTATTGTCCGGCACGAGAACGGTTCTCAACCCTATCCAGATGAGATGTTTGAAAAAGCGTTTAGCTTGCTATGAGCTTCGTTAATAAGTGGATTACTGCTGCTTTAGGTACTCTATGCGTTGTGATGTTGCTTCTTTATTGCCGCTGGTTAAGTCATCAACTAAATCAGTTGAAAAATGAGAAGCAACAGGCAGCCGTGGCGTTAGCAGAAGAACGCGCCTATTCAGCCAAAATCAGAACGCAGTACCTACAGATTCAAGAGGTTATGGATGGAGTCGCAGAACAAAAGCAGGCTAGTGAGAGTCGGGCCAAAGAGCTGCAAAAACAGCTTGTCGCAGCGCAGGCCAACAGCAAGTGCTTTAGCGTTCCTGTGCCTGACTCTGTTACTCAGCAGTTGCGTGAGCGCGCCGCCGAAATCAACGCTGCCACTACCGGTGCCAAGTAGCCTATTTAAGTCGTGCCAAGTACCTGATTATCAGGTTCAGAATTACGGTGATTATCCCGGTTATATTGCGGAACTCTTCGCAGTCATCGAGCAGTGTAATAGTCAGATATCAGCACTGAAGACGATAGAAAGAATTAGCTTCACGCTAAACAATAGTGCTAATTAAATAAAATCTAAGCGTTGTAAATACATTAAATTCGAAAGTTTTCTCCTAATAAATTCCTAATATTTTTAACTTATTGAATGCAAATCAATAATGTGATCAATATCACAAAGAATACCATGCTAGTATAAATAGCAGTTAAAATATCCTCTAACATGTTCATTATTATAATACTGCTTGTAGATATTTATTTTGAATATCAGCAGGGAAAAAGGGAGCGTATTATGGTTAGGAAAATATTATTATTATGCACATCTGGATTTATATTTATGGTGTTACCAGCAAATGCTTACCAGACAGGATGTTCTGAAAGGTGGGGAAACTGGCAATACTTGTCGTCATCGTCAAATGGAATTTTTGTTACGTGTAAATGGCGCAGACCATTTTACACAAAGTTCTGTACTACTCAGTGGGTGCCTAAAACGACTAGCGCAATGGGCTTTTGCCCGATGCCATAGCCGTGAGATGCCATAAACCTACTTCGGTGGGTTTTTCATTTAAGCCTCTTTCACAACGGCTTTTACTCTGCGTCAAACAAAAAAAGCCCCGAGAAGGGGCGTCCAATAGGTATAAAGCAAGGTATTTATTAGAATATGTACATGTAAATAACATGTTCTTTAAAGTTAGTTGATATTCAGTGAAGAGCAAGGTGAATTTGCGAGTGCGTCCAAAAAAATCCCCTCGCGAAGAGGGGAAGGAAAGAAATGAAACATATAATTATTGTATTAATCTTGAATGTCCCATCCTTGGGGTGCTCAATAAATATACTCGATTAATGACTTAATTGAAACAGTCGAGTCACAGGAACTTCATACAAAAGTAGTATGACGGCTTCCAACACAGGCGTAGAGGTAAGGGATGCTAATCTCACCTCTTTGCCATTAGGATAATTATTTCATTTGCATGTCATTTTTAATCGTCTTAACACCACTAATTTTAGATGTAATATCAATTGCCTTGTAAATATCATTTTTGGAATTAACGAAACCGCTTAGTTGTACATTTCCTTTAAAAGTTTCAACATTAATTTCAGATGATTTTAACGATGGTTCATTGAAGATAGCGGCCTTTACTTTTGTTGTAATCACTGTGTCATCGAAATATTCACCAGTACCTTCATGTTTTGCTGTTGGTGCACAACCGAGCATTGTAACTAGTACAAGAGCCATTAAAGAGGTCCCTATATATTTATTGAATATCTTCATAATAATCTCCTGATAATTTTAAGTGTTTTGATTTAGTTAGATGCGTGGAAATTGAGTGGGAATGTGTAATGATGATTAAAAAGAGCCCCCAATAGTTTATGGGGGAAATAGTTCTAAAGTGTTATACATTAATGCAAGAATTAGGATTGCATTAATAGTTATATACTCTACTTATTTGCGATTTATGCAACTTTTTTATTTTTTAGTAAAAAATCCAAATAACGAGTTTTGGTTGTTTTATTTATATGTGCCCATGTACATTCTGATTATCCTTTAAAACTGCGATTGCAGTTTGCATAGCAATCCTGTCGTTGAGCTTCATTTTTTTAGCGGCCTGAACGACATATAAATATTCAATCAGGGTTCTGGTGTTGATTGGACGGCCTTGCCTTACGACTGCGATGATAGCAGTCCCGAGTATTAGTTTGACTGAGGGTAATTGAGATGGATACCAGGCTAAAGTTTCTGATGATTTCATTTGATACTCCTGAATAGGGCACCAAATATAGCACAATATGATAGTTCATTCATTGTATAAAAAACTATCAAAAGTGAGAGTGTGATACAATAAGACTCATTCGCCAAAGAGGTAGAATATTATGTCTTATCTTCATGAAATGATGCAGAAGATGAAGGAACGTACTTCTACAGTAGAGTGCCCTTTATGTAAGGAAAATTCAAAGCAATCGACGCTGAAAATTTCTCAGGAGCTTGTGTTATGTTGCCCGCATTGTAGGGGGTTATTCGTCATTCATCGGTAAGGATATCTTGATATTAAAATGCGAATAATTATTAGCCCCAGCATCTGCTGGGGTTTTTTCATTTCAATCTCTTTCACAATGGATTTTATTCATAGTTCTAAATGAAGTATTTCAGCGCCAATAATCTTTGATTCATTACCAGTCTCAACCACTGTAGTTAGTCGGACTGGAATACCATTAAGTTTAACTTTCTTTTTTGTCGGTCTTTCTAGTTCAAACTCATCAGGCAACTCAAGAGAATCTTCCACTGAGGGATTGCAGTTGGTCATTGCAATAAGATAAATCAGGTTAGGCGAATCAGGGGAATTAGCTCGAACAAAGACGACTTTAGGGTTATTTAATGGCTTATTACTTTTTGATATCTGGCTAATAGTCAGTTTCATAACACCCCCGAAGTAATAGAGAAGGATTGTACTGTTAAAAAAGCCCCAAGAAGGGGCTACCAAGATGGTTTAAAGCAAGGCGGTTCTAAAGGCATGTACAGGTAGGTAACATGCTATCTAAGGGTAGTTGGTATTCAACGAAGAACAAGGTGAGCTTACATTTGCTCATAAAAAATCCCCTCACGAAGAGGGGAAGGAAAGGAATTAAACATATATGATTTTACGTTATGCTTTGATTATGTCATAGAGTGATTAAATAATCATCTATTGCTGATTGGTTGCCGGGTGTCAACTGGACCCTATATAAAAGACCGGGCATATTCCCCTTGCAGGTATTGTATTACGCCTCTCCACCCAACATCAGGTCGTTGATTTTAGTTTAGAATATTTCATATATCCAGATATTGAGCTATTTTTTATGTTTGGAGAGCGAAAAATAAGAGCCCCACGGGACAAGCGCAGGGTTCTTTAGTTTTACTATTGGTGCTTTATAAGAGGCGCTGTAATGATTATATAGTTTTATTCGTTGAGCAAATGACGGATTAAATATTTCGATACATCGCGCAAATATTAAATTTAACCAGCCAAGTGCTGGTTTTTTATGTCTGGAGAATATTGGAATGAGTATTAACTGATGCCAGCGAGAATACCAAAAGCCTGTCGTAAACGTGGGTGCCCTAAGACTACAACGGATAGATCGGGTTATTGTGATAACCATAAAGGCGATGGCTGGAATAGTTATCAGCAAGGCAAGAGCCGCCATGAGCGTGGATATGGTTCATCATGGGACCGACTAAAACCGATTGTTATGAAGCGCGATCGCTATCTTTGTCAAAACTGTTTAAGAAATGACATTGTGATATCGGGTACTACCGTTGACCATATTATACCTAAAGCCCGTGGCGGTAGTGACGAACTGTGTAATCTTGAATTGTTATGCGTGCCTTGTCACCGCAGAAAAACGGCGAGAGAAAGAATAAAATAGTTTCAAGTGAAATTATAACGCATGTTGGGGGGGGTAAAAATCTCTGAAAACCTCTCTTTCCCGTACTGCCCGCCTCCTTACATTTTTATACCCGCGAAAAATGAAATTTAACCCAGATGAGAAATAGTCTCATTTATAACGGAGATAGCTTATGGCTGGAACGGTGGGCCGGTCTGGTCGCCGCGCTAAGCCAACAGCGCGAAAGGAACTGGCTGGAAATCCCGGCAAACGGGCATTAAATAAAGATGAGCCTGTATTTACACCAATTAAGGGTGTAGCACCTCCGGAGTGGTTCGCAGAATGTGATCTTTCTCTGGCTTCCATTATGTGGGCGATGACCACAAAAGAGCTGTGTGGGCAGGGGATCTTGTGTATTACGGATCTTGCAGTTCTTGAGCGTTGGTGCGTTGCTTATGAGTTCTGGCGTCGGGCTGTTAAAAAAATTGCTATCCAGGGTAATACAGTACCTGGAGCAACAGGGGGAACAATAAAAAACCCTGAGCTTACAGCTAAAAAAGAACAAGAGTCTGAAATGAATTCAACGGGGGGCAATGCTTGGACTGGATCCCAGTAGTCGCCAACGGCTCATCGGTTTGGCCGGAAAGCAAAAAGAAAATAACCCATTTATTAAGATGATCACCTCATGAGCAGAAAATCTTACCCGAATGTTAATGCGGCAAATCAATATGCTCGTGATGTTGTACGCGGGAAGATTGTCGCATGCCGATATGTGATTGATGCTTGCCAGCGCCATATAGATGATCTGACCGTAGAAAAAACGAAGAAATTTAAATACAGATTTGATAAAGACCTGGCGGAAAAAGCGGCTAGGTTCATTCAACTGTTACCCCATACAAAAGGGGAGTGGGCATTCAAACGAATGCCAATAACTTTGGAACCGTGGCAACTATTTATTATTTGTTCTGTGTTCGGCTGGGTACATAAAGGAACAAAGTTACGGCGATTTCGGGAGGTATATACAGAAATTCCCCGTAAGAATGGAAAATCAGCCATATCTGCTGGCGTGGCTTTATTCTGTTTTACTTGTGATGCGGAGTTTGGGGCAGAAGTTTATTCAGGGGCGACAACAGAGAAGCAAGCATGGGAAGTTTTCAGACCTGCGCGTCTAATGTGTAAACGCACACCGATGATGGTAGAAGCTTTTGGTATTGAGGTTAATGCGTCTAATCTAAATAGGCCAGAAGATGGCGCCCGATTTGAACCATTAATTGGCAACCCTGGCGATGGGCAGTCACCGCATTGTGCTGTTGTTGATGAATATCACGAGCATGAAACTGACGCGTTGTATACCACCATGATAACGGGCATGGGGGCAAGGCGTCAGCCGTTGATGTGGGCTATTACAACCGCAGGTTATAACATTGAAGGACCGTGTTATGACAAACGCCGCGAAGTAGTCGAAATGCTTACTGGAATGGTACCAAATGATGAGCTATTTGGTGTTATCTATACGGTTGATGAGGGCGATGACTGGACCGATCCAAAGATTCTGGCAAAAGCTAACCCCAACATGGGGGTATCTGTTTATACCGAATTCTTATTAAGTCAGCAGCAAAGAGCTATTAATAACGCCAGACAAGCCGGTGTATTTAAAACTAAACATTTAAATATATGGGTTTCTTCACGTTCTGCTTTTTACAATATGGTGAGCTGGCGTAATTGTGAAGATAAAACATTAACGCTGGAAAAGTTCGAAGGGCAACCATGCATTTTGGCTTTTGACTTAGCCAGAAAGCTGGATATGAACAGTATGCCTCGCCTGTTTACCCGTGAGATTGAAGGTAAACGTCATTACTACTGTGTTTGCCCAAAATTCTGGGTGCCGTATGACACCGTATATAGCGTTGAAAAAAATGAAGACCGCCGTACAGCAGAACGTTTTCAGAAATGGGTTGAATTAGGTTTTCTCACTGTTACCGATGGGGCTGAAGTTGATTACCGTTACATTCTGGAAGAAGCCAAAGCCGCAAACCGATTAAATCCAGTTTCTGATTCACCCATTGACCCATTTGGAGCAACGGGCATTTCTCATGAGTTAGATGATGAAGAGATGAATCCCATTACCATCATTCAAAACTATACCAACATGAGTGACCCAATGAAGGAGTTAGAAGCAGCAATTGAGTCTGGCCGCTTTCATCATGATGGTAATCCTATTATGACCTGGTGCATTGGTAATGTGATCGGTAAGTATCTGCCCGGTAATGACGATGTTGTCAAACCTATTAAGGAGCAATCATCCAGTAAAATTGATGGGGCGGTTGCTCTTATTATGGCGATAGGGCGGGCTATGCTAAATGAGCCTAATGACTTCCTTTCCAGTCTGGATCCTGATGAAGATATTCTTTTCTTATGAAAACACTACTAATTGATTTAATTGTGTTGGCTGGTTTCAGTCTGCTGGTGACTGGTATCTACCTCCAATTTGGGCTGGCTACAGCATTGCAGATTGCTGGTAGTGGTTTGCTTGCATTTGCATTACTGGCTGCGTGGAGGGGTAAACGTGCTTGAAGCTATTTTTCGTAGCGATCCACTGGAGAATCCTTCTGTTCCTATTACAGCTGATTCTTTTGATTCTGATGGCGTATTTAAAAGTGATGTTTATGTAACGCCAGAAACATCAATGAAGCTGGCAGCGGTATATGCCTGTATTTATGTTCTTTCATCCAACGTTGCGCAGATGCCGTTGCATGTAATGAGAAAGGATGGAGATAGGGTTAACGTAGCTCGTGATCACCCTGTTTTCTATTTGATCCATGATGAACCTAATATGTGGCAGACCAGTTACAAATGGCGAGAACTTAAACAGCGACACATATTAGGCTGGGGGAATGGCTATACGAAAGTTGTAAGATCTAAGCGTGGAGAAGTTACGGGGCTTGATGCCTGCATGCCATGGGAAACCACACTAATAAAAACGGCTAACCGTTATACCTACGGTGTATATAACGATGAGGGGGCGTTTTCCATTCCGGTTGATGACATGATTCATATTCGGGCGCTTGGGAACACCCAAAAGATGGGGTTAAGCCCGATACTCCAGCATGCTGAGACAATTGGCATGGGGATGAGCGGGCAAAAATACACGAATACCTTTTTTAGTGGTAACGCTCGTCCGGCAGGAATTGTTTCTGTTAAAGGTGAAATTAAATCTGATGGCTGGGAACGTCTTAAAAAGATGTGGCAGAAGGCTTCATTAGCTTTACGGGGTGAAGAGAATAAAACGTTATTGCTTCCTGCTGAACTTGATTATAAGGCTCTGACGGTATCACCGGTCGATGCTCAACTGATCGATATGCTGAAACTGAACAGGTCAATGATTGCCGGTATTTTTAATGTGCCGGCTCATATGATTAACGATCTGGAAAAAGCGACATTCAGTAATATTTCAGAGCAGGCCATTCAGTTTGTCAGATATACCATCATGCCCTGGGTGGCAAATTGGGAACAAGAGCTAAACCGGCGATTGTTCACCAGAGCAAAGTTGGCTGCCGGGTATTATGTGCGTTTTAATCTTGCCGGGCTTTTACGCGGAACGCCAAAGGAACGGGCTGAGTTTTATCATTATGCTGTTACCGATGGCTGGATGAGCCGAAATGAAGTCAGAGCATTCGAAGATATGAATCCGGTAGAAGGCCTGGACAAAATGCTGGTGAGCGTTAATGCAGCGACACCGATTAAAGGTGATAAAGAAGAAGGGGAGCCTGATGAGTGAAAGAGAAACCCGATGTTATAGCGGGGAAGTAAGAGCAGAGCAGCGAGAAGCGGAGCCTACACGAATTATCGGATATGGCTCCGTTTTTAATTCCCGCTCTGAAGCGATGTGGGGTTTTCGTGAAATTATTAAGCCTGGCGCTTTTGATAACGTGCTGAATGATGATGTGCGCGGGTTATTTAACCATGACCCTAATTTTATCTTAGGTCGCCGTGCTGCTGGAACCTTATCACTATCTGTTGATGAGCATGGTTTACGTTATGACATAACGGCACCGGATACTCAAACTATACGCGATTTAGTGATTGCACCAATGATCCGCGGTGATATCAACCAGTCATCTTTTGCTTTTCGTGTTGGTCGCGATGGTGAGCATTGGTATGAAGATGATGAAGGGATTGTTATTCGGGAGATTACCAAGGTTTCCCGTCTATTTGATGTATCACCGGTGACTTATCCCGCATACCAGGAGGCTGATTCTGGTGTGCGTTCAATGAAAGCATGGCAAGAAGCTCGCGATAGTGGAGCTATTCAACAAGCCATTAATCAAAGAATGGCGCGTGAGCGCTTGTTACAACTTATTAATAAGTAAGGATTTAAGATGTCATTAAAATTTCATGAAATGCAGCAAAAACGCCAGACGATCGCCAAAGAAATGCGAGCGCTTCACGATTCTATTGGTGAAAGTGTCTGGACAGAAGAACAGCGTAAAAGTTGGAATGATGCCAAAACTCAACTTGATCAACTTGATGAACAGATCCAGCGAGAGGAAGAGTTAAGGCAGCTGGATGATATCGCTGTTAAGAAACAAGAGCCGGAACAGCGTCAGCAAAACAATGAGCAGGAAGTTAGAGCTGCAGCTTTTGATAAGTTTCTGCGTCACGGTATGGGGGAGCTAACCAATGAAGAGCGTAACGCTGTCAAAGAGTTACGAGCTCAAGGCGTATCGCCTAACGAGGCTGGTGGTTACACTGTGCCAACTCAAATGTTGAATAAAGTTATTGATTCAATGAAAGCCTACGGTGGAATTGCATCAGTAGCGCAAATTTTAACAACTTCAAATGGTCAGGATATTCCCTGGGCAACGTCTGACGGTACGGCAGAAGAAGGTGAGTTGCTGGGTGAAAACACTCAAACAACGGAAGAAGATGTTGAATTTGGTGGCGCAACTTTAGGTGCCAAAAAGTTATCGTCTAAAATTATTCGGGTGTCTAACGAACTTTTACAAGATAGCGGCATTGATATTGAAGCCTATCTTGCAGGTCGAATTGCCCAGCGTATCGGGCGTGGGGAAGCTAAGTATCTTGTTAATGGAACAGGGGCAGGAACACCATTGCAACCAAAAGGACTGGCGGCATCGGTAACCGGAGCTACTACAGCAAAGGCATTAACATTATCATGGCTGGATATTAATGCTTTAAAACATAGTATTGATCCTGCGTATCGTAATGGACCAAACTTCAGACTGGCATTTAATGATTCCACTCTGAAGGTCATTAGTGAAATGGTTGATGCTCAGGGGCGCCCATTGTGGTTACCCGATATAGTTGGTGCTGCTCCAGCATCGGTGTTACATACTCCTTATGTCATTGATCAGGCCATTGCTGATATCGGTGCCGGCAATAAGTTTATGTATTGTGGTGATTTTAACCGCTTTATTTTGCGACGTATTGCCTATATGACATTAAAACGCTTGGTTGAGCGTTATGCTGACTTTGATCAGACGGCGTTTTTAGCATTCCACCGCTTTGACTGTGTGTTGGAAGATGTTGCGGCCATTAAAGCTCTGGTAGGTCCGGCCAGTAAATAACTTTTTCATGTAGCCAGTGATGCCGCGTAAGCGGTTTTTTTATGCCCGTAATTCAGTGTTGCGGGCTTTTACTTTGAGGAGCACCAATGCTGACACTCAAAGAAATAAAGATTCAGTGCCGTATTG
The DNA here is from genome assembly GCF_004295645.1 of Limnobaculum zhutongyuii. Taxonomy (NCBI): domain Bacteria; kingdom Pseudomonadati; phylum Pseudomonadota; class Gammaproteobacteria; order Enterobacterales; family Budviciaceae; genus Limnobaculum; species Limnobaculum zhutongyuii. The sequence continues at coordinate 4,384,964 of NZ_CP034752.1, read as the reverse complement.
ATGCAGACTATACCGTTGAGGATGATTTTCTGGAACTGATAGGAAAGGCGGCGATAAAACGTATCGAAACACGGACTAATCGTCACCTCTACAAAACAGAAGTACCGGAAACCGATCTGGATGGATTGTTGTTTCAGGAAGACATTAAATTAGCTGCTCTTCTGTTAGTCGGTCATTGGTATGAAAACAGAACCGCTGTCGGGGATTTTGATCAAACCGAAGTTCCTATGGGGTTTAATTTTATCATCGATCCTTACAGGTTTATTCCATTATGAAAAGACGTTTAATGGAGATAACCGGGAATTTCAGAAACCCAAAGATAGGGGAGCTGGATAAGTGGATTACTTTCCGGAACCGAGAAGACCTCCCTGCTGATGATTTTGGTACGACTGCTGTTTATCAGGATATTTGTAGTACATGGGGGAGACTGGCTCCGGTTGGTGAGTCTGTTCGTATTGGCTCTACTCAGATAGATAACGCGATTACCCATAAGATATTAATCCGGTTCAGAACGGATATCGATACAGACAGTGAGGCCGTGATCGGTGGTGTTAGCTATCGGGTTAAAGGTGTGACTGATTTGAACGGAAAAAAGCGATTTCTTGTCGTGAACGTGGAGGAGTTATATGGCGATAGAGGATTCTAATACGGGTCTTTATCTGCACGTTGATTTCCCTAAAGATCCTGAGTTCAGATTTATCAGGGCAAGAGTCAGGAAAGCATTTATTGCTTCTGGTCAAAGTGTAATGAAAGAGGCACGCAGGCAACTGGCTCGTCGTGCCGTCTCACGTGCTGGGGAAATACCTGGATTTAGAACGGGTAAATTATCTAAATCTATTGGGTACTATGTACCCCGAGCCTCATCCCGACGACTGGGATTTATGGCTAAGGTTGCGCCTAATCAGAAAAATGGGAAGGCCAGTCGCCCCATTAAAGGTGATTTCTATCCTGCGTTTCTTTATTACGGTGTTCGTCGTGGCGCTAAACGCCGCCGCAAGCATCACAAAGGGGCGAGTGGTGGTCAGGGGTGGAAGATTGAACCGCGTAAGAATTTTATGGAAGTGGCGCTGTTAAATCGCCGGGCATGGGTCGAGGCGGTGTTATTTAAAGCTCTTCAAGATTCATTGAGGCCAGTTAAAAAATGAAACTTTCATTAATTATCGCCGCACTTCGGCTGCGTTGTCCTGTGTTTGAAAGCCGGGTTTCAGGCGCAGCTGAATTTAAACCCCTTCCCGACACTGCAAAAATGAAGTTGCCAGCAGCTTATGTTATCCCTCTGGATGACAATGCCGAAGATAATAAATCTCAAACTGACTATTGGCAGAATATAACAGATGGCTTTGCTGTTATTGTCATTATTGATAATCAGTCTGATGAGCGCGGGCAAAAGTCCAGCCATGATGCTGTTCATGACATCCGCAATGAGCTATGGAAGGCGTTACTAGGCTGGCAGGTAGATGATTGTTACGATCCTATTCAGTATGACGGCGGTAATTTGCTGGATATGAATCGTAGCATGTTGTATTACCAGTTTGAGTTTTCAGCTCGCCGTGAAATATCAGCAGAAGAAACCCGACAATGGGATGACCTGCAGCAACTAAAAGAATTTAGTGAAGTGCTGGGGGGCATTGATTTGATTGTTCATGAAGATCAACAGCCCGATGGACATATTGATTTTCCTCTTCAAATTCTATTAAACGAGTAAAAACATGCATGTAATTCCTGTAAAAGGGCGGTCGGTTCCCGATCCTGCCCTGGGGGATCTTTTGCCTGAAAAAGGGCGGAATGTGACCCCGAATGGATATTGGTACCGTCGGATCGCGGCGGGTGATGTTATTGAAAAAAAAGTAAAGGTGAAAAAGCATGTCAATGAGCTTTAATACCGTTCCAGCTGATATTCAGGTGCCGTTGTTTTTTGCAGAAATGGACAACAGCGCGGCAAATACCAGTCAGGATAGCAGTCCAGTTCTTCTTATCGGTCATGCTTTGTCTGACTCAAGCATTGAACCAAATACATTAACCATCATGCCATCCGCTGATCGTGCCAAGAAGCTGGCTGGTCGCGGTAGCCAGTTAGCACGGATGGTTGAAGGGTACCGTAATGTTGATCCGTTCGGCGAGGTATGGGTGATTGCTGTACCTGAAACAGCATCAGAAGAAGCTGCTACGGGTGAAATAACCATTACCGGGACAGCGCTTAGCGCGGGCGTTATTTCGCTTTATATCAGTTCTGTCCGCGTTAGTGTTCCGGTGGTGGCTCAGGATGAGGCAACAGCGGTTGCTGCTTCTATTGCTGCGACAGTGAATGCGAATTTAGATGTGGCTGTAACGGCACAGGCAGAGGCCGGAAAAGTAACGTTAACGGCTAAAAATAAAGGCATTAGTGGTAATGAATTACCGGTTTCTGTCAACTACCGTGGTACGGTCGGTGGAGAAGAAACGCCATCAGGCGTCAATATCGCCATTCAGGTGATGTCTGGTGGCGTGGGCGTTCCGGACTTAACGGCGGTCATTGCCACCATGGGTGATGAACCCTTTGATTTTATTGGGTTACCATTCAATGATGCTGCAACGTTGGCACTAATGGGCGCAGAAATGAACGATGACACCGGGCGCTGGAGTTATGCCCGCCAACTTTATGGTCATGTCTATACTGCCAGAATTAGCGATCTTTCAAACCTTGTCGCATTTGGTTCAACACTCAATGATCCGCACCTGAGTGTGGCAGGCTATGAGTCTGATATTCAAACGGCTGCGGATGAATTGACCGCTATTCGTGTGGCTCGTAATGCGGTATTTATTCGCAATGATCCCGCCAGACCAACACAGACGGGGGTGTTAAACGGTGCTTTACCTGCCGTGAAAGGGAAGTGCTTTGCGTTGCCGGAACAACAATCACTGTTAACTCATGGCATTGGTACGGCGTATGCAGAAGGAAATACATTGCGTATTCAGCGCGATATCACAACCTATCAGCGTAACGCCTATGGTGTATCCGACAACAGCTATTTTGATAGTGAAACCTTACATACCAGCGCTTATGTTTTACGCCGCCTGAAATCAGTGATTACTTCAAAATATGGACGGCATAAGTTAGCAAATGACGGTACCCGTTTTGGTCCCGGTCAGGCGATAGTGACACCCAAGGTTATCAAAGGTGAACTGTGCGCGGTATATAAAGAGCTGGAACGGGCAGGGATTGTTGAAAATTTTGAATTGTTTAAACAATACCTGATTGTTGAGCGTAATGCTGACAACCCAAACCGTCTTGATGTTTTGTTCCCGCCTGATTATGTCAATCAGTTGCGGGTGTTTGCGCTGATTAACCAATTCCGACTGCAGTATAAGGAGGCCGCATAATGGCTAAGATTGGCGGTACGACTTATTTTAAAGTGGATGGATACCAGCTTTCTTTAACTGGCGGTATTGAAGTGCCCATGAATACCTCTGTTAAAGATGATGTAGTTGGTTTAGATGGCTCTGTTGATTATAAAGAAACACACCGGGCCCCATACACCAAGGGGACGTTTAAAGTTCCCGAAGATTTTCCGATTGATAAGCTGACCAGCTCTGATGCGATGACGATTACATCAGAGCTGGCAACTGGTCGGGTTTACGTTTTATCAAATGCCTGGCTGCATGGTGAAGCAAACCATAATGCGGAAGAAGGTACAGTTGATATGGAATTTCACGGACAAGAAGGGTTTTATCAATGATTACTGTTCCTCTTAGTAAACCAATTAAAGCACATGGTGAAGAGCTTAACGAATTGAATTTAAAGGCTCCATCCGTACCGGATATCCGTAAAAATGGTATACCTCTGATATTTCAAACTGACGGGGCGATGTCTATTAATGCCAACGCGGTATTAAACTATTTACCTGCGTTAGCAGGAATACCGCCATCTGCGGTAGATCAACTGGATCCACCTGATATCACAGCTATCTGTATGGCGGTAATTCCTTTTTTTACGGGCTCGGGGACGTAACTTCACTCATTACCCGAGTATATAACCTGGCCTATTTTTTCAAGATTAACCCCCTGGATTTAATGAATGAACCCATCTCAGTTATTGCTGAGATGGAGATTCATGCCAATCGTATTGCCGGTATTTGACTATCAGATGGAAAACGGTCTGTTTGCCAGCACGTTGAGAGGCATTGGTTATCGGGGCGACATTGGCAATTTTGACTACAGCGCTTCACTTAACTATCGGCCAGAGCGTAAAAGCAAAGATCTGCGTGATAGTCAGGATAAAAAAGGCACCCTGAAAGGAATGGGGAATGTTAAAGCCTCTATGGTTGCCGATGTGGGGCTGGGTTACAGGTTAACCGACTACCTGAGTGTTAATGCCCAAATGAATCTTCCCCTGACGGAAGATAAAAATGGTAATTCCATGCAGCTTGGTATGGATGCATCGTTGCTACAGACTGACCAACATCAAATTGGCTGGAATATTGCCACTCACTTTGCCGATAGTAAGTACATGCAAACTTACTATGGCGTCACTTCACGACAGTCGGAAAAGACTGGCCTAAAAGATTATAAGCCCAGAGCCGGTATCTATGCCGTTAGTACCGAGTTGAGCTGGCGATATGGTGGAACTGACGGCTGGTCGCTCACGACCAAAGCCGGGGTCGCTCAACTGCTGAGAGACGCATCAAAAGGGCCGCTGATAAGGCGCAAAACCGAACCGGGTGCCGGATTGATGGTGGCTTACACTTTTTAGTTTGTATTAAAGCAAGCAGGTTATCAGATGGCCATAACGTTGAGGTCATCTGAGTGAGTTACAGGAGATAAATTATGTATCGATCCATCGTTGTCCATGAATTAGTTGACTGGATTGAAGAACATTTGGAGGAGCCGTTATCCCTTGATCGCGTTGCCTATAAATCAGGTTATTCCCAATGGCATTTGCAGCGGATCTTTCGTGAAGTGACCGGCGATTCTGTGGCTAATTACATTCGTAAAAAACGCTTACAGGAAGCGGCATTCGAGTTAAAGCAGAGTGAGAGAACTATCGCCGATATCGCCTATCAGTATCAGTTTGATTCTCACCAGAGCTTTACTCGCGCATTTAAAAAGCTATTTGATGAGACGCCGTCAGTTTATCGGCAGTATCGCTGAAAGCAGTGTATTGGTGGGTCAAAACATAAGTTAAAAGGCTATAAATCGACATCTTCTCCTGTGGTTGAGGAATAGTTCAATTTAATCAGGGGTGAATAAGCAGAAATAGTTGTAAAGCTATGCTATATCCCTATTAAATACAGGCCATATCTATTTTCTTCGATATATAAAACAGTTAGTAGATATTATTAATAATATGTTTGTTGGCATTTGAAATCATACGAATGGGTGACTAAATTTGAAGGTAATGTGTGTTACCTGTACACACATAATAGTAAGCGTATTTAAGACCTCATTTGGTTGAGCCCCTCGCTGAGGGGCTTTTTTTTGGGGGGGTGTTATTTATATTCAAGATTATTAAATCATCGGTAAACCACTTCATTCTGGCTTCACGTTGTAGCAATACAGTTATCAACGTTGAATAACGAATAATGAGAAATTGCTATGATTAAGCTAATTATGACTATGGCGTTTTGCGGTATTCTCCTTGCAGGATGCAATAAGGGCTGTGAACCAGGATGTAATAGCAGCTGTGCATCAGGCATGGTAAAGGCGGCATTTTCTGCCTGCGGTCCTGTATAAAATGACGATTTCAAGCCTGTCAGGGAAGTAAGGAGTGTAGCGAATGCTACCCATAAAATATTCTGCAGTTATCGGATGTTTGCTTTTACCGCTTGTCACTGCCTGTGCCAGCCCCCTCTCACAATCATCTCAACATGTTCAGACCAATGACGGGCCGAATTCTGCTGCACGTAACAGTACGCATAACGGCGTCGTTACCCAGTGGAATGATGAGGGGCAAAAAGAGCAGGTAACTTACGTTAATGGCGTGAGAAACGGACGCTGGACTCAGTGGGATAAAGATGGTCAAAAAATTGCGGAAGGGACTTATCAATCAAATCAGCCAGAAGGCGAATGGACCTATTGGTATAAAAGTGGTCAGAAGCGCACGATTACCTATTATAAAAATCTTAAGCGAGATGGCGTCTGGCGCGGCTGGACTGAAGAAGGGCAACTGAACTGGGTCATTCACTATCAGGATGGTAAACGGCATGGGGTATCAACCTCCTGGCATAGTAATGGGCAAAAATATCAGGAAACTTTTTATCACAATGATAAGCCCGATGGCGTGAGTTCACGTTGGTATGAAAACGGCCAGAAATTATCAGAAACGGTTTATCAACATGGTGAACCAATCGGTATTGAGCGTGGGTGGCATCAAAATGGACAAAAGGCAGCTGAAGGTGGTTATCTGAATGGTAAAAAGGATGGAGAATGGCTGCGGTGGGATTTTAATGGTCAGATAAGCCAGTCTGGCCATTATAAGCGCGGTCTGCAGGAAGGTATGTGGATAGACTACTGGTCAACGCGACATCTGGAGCGCCTCTCCGGTATTTATCGAAAAGGAAAGCGCGAGGGCGTCTGGCTGGCATGGCATCCGAATGGTCGGCTGTCAGAGAGAATGAGCTATCAGCAGGGGCAACTTAATGGCCGGTGGGAATATTGGGATTCTCACGGTACAAAAACAGAGGAAGGTGAATATCTGAACGGCTCAAAGAATGGCCTTTAGTTTTTTGATGAGTCTTGCCCTGGGGGAGCAGTCTGGATACTTGAAGATGGCTATTTGGAGTGGACTTAAAATGAAGCAGAGATTATTTGATGAATAAGAAAAGTTTTTATGAAGAGAAACTACTTTGGAGGCTCCAGAGAAATAAGTTAAGTTCTTCTGATAAGTTAGTGTTCACAGGGTTGCATGATTCTATCAAGCAGCATTTGTTAGAGTATGCGGGTATAGAGACCATCCCTGTAATTGTATTTTGGAACGGTAAAGAGTTATGGACTTTTATTAGTGGATTAGAAGTCGTTAGTATGCACAGTGGCTTAGTTCATCGTATTCATCTTGATGATATTAATAAGAAAATAAAAGTTCCATCATTGGTTAAACAAGGCAAAGAATCGAAAATGACTTTTAACTATCTTGATCTTGGTGACGAAGGTATCCGTGTTTGGGCTCCTGAAGGGAAAGAAATGTTTGTTTTGATGAATCTGCTTCAGATGTTTCCTTTACTTAATAATCAAATTACATAAATAACAAATAATGGTTAAATTTAGGGGATATCAATAATGAAATTACCAGATGGTTTCAAATTTGATTTTGTTGAGTACTGTAATGCGTTAGAAGGTCGAAATTTACAGTCTGTTTGGTGGTCAACAGAATCATTAGCTAAAACATTTGAGTTAAGAAAAAAAGTGTTTTTCATACTGTTTGAAAGGCTATTGGAAAATAATTTAATAAAATTAGCGAAGAAGGGTATTTTTTTAGAAGGAACGATATCTGAATAAATTGAGCTTTTTAAACAAAAATTTCCTAAGACAGAAGTTGAAATGGAAGAGGGACTTTGGTTTTTTGATGAAGACTGTCCGGGAGGGGCAGTATGGCTTCATAAGAATGGTACTTTGGTGTGGACCTGATGTAGAAGGTTAAAGTTGAATATCTATTTCAATCATCAGTCAATGAGTGATATGTATTGGAGCCAGAATAGTGAGTACACCAGAGTTTGATAATAGAGATGTTAAATTTATTAGGGAGATATCTTATATAAATCAGGGTGAGTACTTTATAAAAATGCAATCTAAAAATGGCGATTATATATCGTCGTTATGTAAATTATCTATATTGAATGATAATAAGTCAGGCTCAAATAAAATAATTAACTTCGAGTCTGATGAATTTAGTACAGAAATTATGATGGGTTTTATTAACGTAAAATCACTCTGCAAAATGATTGGGTATTTTCATGATCTAACATTAATTACTGATTAAGATTAGTTCTGATCTTTTGTATTTAGATTCATATGATAATCACTACTTTAGCTACCAAAAGTAATGATGACTGCAATGAATTTTGCATCAAGGAGGAAAAATGAACATTGTACCTAACACTGAGAAAATAATTAAAGATTCAAAAGGGTTATGGCTATCCGGGCTATTTGGTTCCACTATTGGCTGGAATCCTGATCATGCTCTATCTACATATAAAAATATGTTTTTTAATATTATCAAAGTATTACTTGATGATGGGGCTGTACGATTTTGTAGACCAGACGATCCTTTAGGTAAGAAAGAACCATATTGGAAAACAGATAGTGACACCATCATTAATTATCTTCAGGAAAATTGGCCGGATAACGTAACCGATGAAAATGATGAAGAGCTGAATATGTATTTTTATGAAATGCCCGCTATTTTATGGCGAGATGACTCTGGTAAATATATAGGTTCGTAGTGAACGCTTCAGTGAAATAAATCATTCCATTTTTGCGATACTCCCCCAAAATCCCAAATTTTCCCATCAAAACCCCGGCCATTCAATTGACCCCTTTGCTGTATAAATATACTGTGGCGGTGCAGGTCAATATGCCTGCTAAAAGGCAAAACCCCGTAGTGCGGGAACACTAACGGGGTTTCTAACCACAACGTTACTGGAGTAACCTCATGGCTGTCGTGAAGCATACCCAAACTCACCCTGAATTTATAGCTCGCCCCCCATCCAATTTCAGATCGGGATCGGAAAAACGCTCCTCCATTGCAGTTTGTTACCTGAAAACTGGAGGGCGTATCGATGATTAATCCTGTTGAAGTGACCTCAAATGACCCACTGGAACTGGCGGAGCAATGCCTTGCGCTGATTAGCGCGGTAGTGAATCTTGATGACACGCCGACAAAAGAGTCGCTACAGTTTATTCTGCAAGAGAAGATGACGGCATTGTTTGCCGTGTTATATGCCAGTAACGGCTAAGTTCAGGTTTGAGGTTGTTCTTTGAGGCTTACAGGTGCCAATGTGCACCTGTAATGCACATTGGCACCGTTTTTGTTCAACAAAATACTAATACTTTCCTGCTTGTTCCTAAAGTTTTATGAAAGGGCATTATTCTCTTGTTAATTCAATATCGTAACGTTCTTTTCCAATGAAAAACGAATATAGCATTTTATTGTTGGATATAATCTTGATTATTGAACTATGTTGTGACTTGTGGAATGGATGTTCATATAGAGTTTCTTTTTTTGAATATGCATAGGATTCGTAATGTAATTCATTATTGACCCAATGGACATTATTGTAGAGGAAAGTCCAATTTTCATTACTATCTGTCTTTAAATAAGCGTGACCATTCTCATTTTGAGAAATTTCAATTTGTGTAACACCCTCATTATTAGCCCATTTTCCTATGTAGTCATTAATGTTTTTATCTGATGGTATCATCGGAGATGGAATAAAATCACTTTCTTTATATTCAGTCTTAGGTGGGGCATTTACAGGTCCGATGTAGAGTTTGCACAAAGGATGCACATTATCCATTTTCAAATAATCGAATGAGAGATTGATATCATCATTGATTTTTTGTTCTAGTCTCATTGTAGATAGCTTCAATTCTAATATTTTTAAGTCGAAGCTATACGAAGGAGATTTTAATTGGATTATGTTATTTTTTTCATTAATTGAATATGTAAATATTTCTAACTCATTTTTTTCATTAGGTTTTGCGCAATTAAAAGGGTGTAATAGAGATGTTCCATTTGATTTAAATTCAATTACATTGGCAATGCCATTTTTCAACGGATACATAGCCCAGATACCAATCAAATTGTCTTTGCTGGTAGCAAATGAATTTAATGAAAGAAAAACTAAAATAATAGAAAATAATTCTCTCATTGATAAATCCTATAAATTTAATTTTGTAGATAAGCAACTAATCAGGCTCTATATGAACCCTTAGTATAACCTTTCACGATAACAGTTAAGCTCAGTTGTTGTATGTGGCTAGCCGCAATAATGAATGTCATCCGTTGCGGCTATGTTGGAATTAGATGATCAAAGGTGATGAAAGTCAACGTATGGGACTGGACAAGGTAATAATAGATAGTCAATTAAAATATCGCTCCAGAAGATAAAGTGTGAAGTACTAACTTTTCTGAAGTTATCCAATCTCAATTAATAAAAACTAAAGAACCAAACATCTCCTGAATCGCCCGACGTTTCACCTCTGGCATTGAATGAATTCTCCATTACTGGCCTGCATCATATTAATGACTCAGCTACGGCTGGCACTCAATCACTTCCGGCTTATCATGGCTGATGACCTTCACCAACCTCGCCACATCAAAGTCATCATTTTGTTGCTCATTAATACGGTAATCCGCCACCTCTACCGTTAGCTTACCGCTATAGCCACAACCCTGTCTGGGCGGGGCGGCGGGAACATCTAATGCTTTTCTGGCCTGCTGGAAATCACTAAAACAGAACCAAAGATCCCGCTCATCACCCTTACTGCGGGGGATCTGTTTACCGCTTTGGGCATCCGGGAATATACAGATATTTTGCCCGATCATCTCCAGGCTCATTTCGTCGGTATAAAAGGTGTATTCTCCCGACAGCACCATAGTGCTTGCAGCTACCGAAGTACCCGCCGTTATACCCAGCAAAATGCAGGCGATTAGCCCGGTCTTAATGTGCGGCATGTTCTGTCCTGTTACTGTTGTTTGCCATAGATTAATCATAACCTAATTACTATGCTTTTCTGCCCAACGGCAAAACGCATCTTCACTGTCCCGATCGCCCATCTCCGCCGGATGCTTAACAATTTCCAAAGCCGTGGCTGGAATAGTGGTATTAAAGGTCTTTTGCACCCACTGCTGAAATTCCACGTTAGGGTGAATATGCATACCACTGTCAGATTGTGCGTGATTGGGTGGATAAGGGAACTCTTCATTCCAGCATATCTCATCATATCCAATGGCCAGTAATCGCAGAAAGTCCACCATATTATCAGCCAGAATACAGCTGAGAATAGAGCCGGAACCTGAACCCATATGCACTATTTTGAGCTTTCCATCATCGTCCAGCCACAGTGCCGCTTCAGAACCCTCCGCTCCGGTGCGGGCAAAAACGCACAGGCGTTGGCAAATTTCCGGCTTATCTTCCTCCAGCCCGAACCAGTAGCGTAATCCATCATTTCTGTTCGCGTTAAACAAAATGATGGTTCCCCCTTGTCGTTCCTCGTCTGTCCAGCTCTCTTCCAGCTTATCGGTGGGATATAAAAATCCGGTGCGATGACCATCGTCGTAGTCTTCATAATAGCCTTGCTGCTCAATCCATTGATAAAGCTGTGCCAGTTCATCCGGAACCCAAAGTTTTTCAGGTAATACGGCTTTTAGTTGTTCCAGTAGTTTTCCCATGATGGTTTCTCCTGACAGAGGTAAAATTGGGATACAGATAGGGCATTTTAACGGAAACGCTGGCGGTATTCGCTGGGGGATATGCCCAGAGCCCGACTGAAGACGGCAGAGAAGTAGTTGCTGTCTTCAAAGCCACATTCTGATGATATTTCACTAATTTGTATTTGTTTTTGCCGCAGCAATGCCATCGCCTTACACAGCCTGAGCTGGCGCAGGTAATGGCTGATACTGACTCCGGTATGCTGCTTAAATAGCGCCTGTATACTTCTCGGCGATAGCTGGTGGCGGTGGCAGAAATCCTCCAGCCGGAAGGCGTTACCGATACCCGCATGCAAATCCAGCATCAGACGGTCGAGCAACTGCGCATCTGCCAGTTGATGACTGTCCGGCGGGTGGCGATAACGCTGTAACAGTAAAATTAATTGTAGAAACAGGGACTCACTTAGCTGAACAGAGAGGGCATCAGATTTAATACACTCTTTTGCCAGCGCATCAATTACCGTCTGAATGGTGGATATTCCCTGAATGCCCAGTCGCCAGTAACGCTTTTCCTGACTGTCATTATCGCCGGGGATCAGTGTCTCCCAGTCTGCGGACAGGTTTAATCGCGAGCGGCAATAGAGAATATTGTTCAGCTCCAGATCGTTAACCGACTCATAGCCATGATGGTCGCTGGCGTTGATATAGAACAAATCGCCGCAGGTAATATAGTAGGGCACGTCATTGACGATATGCAGGCCATTGCCGCGTCGGACAATCACCAGTTCATAAAAGTCATGGGTATGAATAGGGAAAACCGGTTGGGGTAACCGTTCGGCAACGGTTACCGTATTTTTCTCGCTAAAAAAGAAATCATGAGTGTGAAGTTTCAGTAATGACATGCGATCTGTTTCCCTGCCGGCACTTCTGGTATTCAGTGTGACATATCACCGTCAGCTTTACGGTGATGGAGGTCTTAATCTGGTCGTCATTAGTCACCTTGATTAAAGTAACGGTTTGTTATTACTGGCTGGTAGCGTTTCTCATTTGTAGTGGCGACAGCGAGAATTCTCGCCGAAACTGAACCGAGAAATTATTACTGTCACTAAACCCGCAGGCATAGGCAATATCGGTAATACTGTCATCGCTTTGAAACAGACGCCGTCGGGCCTCCAGCAGCCGGAGTCGGTTAAGATAGCGCTGTGGCGTCATACCGGTGGCCTGTTTCACCTGACGGTGCATGGTGCGCAGGGCCAGCGAAAAACGCTCTGCCAGCTCTTCCCAGTTCACCTCTTCATTGTAGTTATTGCGTAGCCAGTTAAGCAGTGCGCCAACGCAGGCTTCCCGACTGTCTTGTCTGGCGGTTTCGAAGCAGCTTTGACGTAGCAACATCAACAGTTGTAAGAATAAACCTTCGCTGGACGCAATATCTTCCAGTTCGCTGCTGTTGGTACTCGTTTGCAGACAATCAATGCAGTTTTTCGCTTTTTTTAATGCAGATGAGTTGATTTGCCAGTGTGATTGCTGCTGGGCATGAGAACCGGGTAACCAGGCTTCGATATCCGTCAGAAAACGAAAATTCTTCGGTGAACGGTACAGCACATTGGTTAAATGCAGGTTATCCACGTTTTCAAACTGATGATGATCTCTGTCGCGAACAAAGCAAACGGTGCCGCTGCATAGTGCATAGGGAGTGTCGTTAAAGATATGCACGCCGGAACCGTGCTCCACAAGAACGATTTCATAGAAATCATGGCTGTGTTCAGGAAAAACACATTGTGGTGCCCGGTTCTCAATTGCAACCGTTGAGGCATCGGATGCAAAAAAGCCATCACTTTTTAGTAAGGTCATTTTTGTGACTCCTTTCAACATCGTGTAGCTCAAAGCTTAGAGGAAGATCGGGGCGCTTCGCCTTAGAAATCAGACGTGACATCGGCCAAAAATGACCATTTTTTTAAGATTGACGAGTTTATTGATTAGTTTGTGCAGAAGGTCACATTACATTTTTGGCCCGATAATTCAGTGCGGTTTTGCCATTTTGTGATCGGTTTCACATCAGTCTTTGTTATTTTGCCAAACCTGCTGGTGGCATGGCAGTGGCCCGAAGGTAGAGGCGACTTACTCTCCGTAGACTTCCCGCTATAGATGAATAAGGGGAAGGTTACTATGAGCGTACGCAATATTGTCGCCATTGATTTAGGCGCATCCAGTGGGCGGGTGATGCTGGCAACCTGGAGTGCTTCAACTCAACGCTTAACGCTTAAAGAGATCCATCGGTTTACTAATTGTCTGACGCCGGTGGACGGTCATGATACCTGGGATCTGGCGGCGCTTGAGCGCGAAATTCTCACCGGACTGACCACCATTGATAATAATGGTGTGCGGATCGCCAGTATCGGTATTGATACCTGGGGCGTTGATTACGTTTTGTTGGATAAGCGTGGCGAACGCGTTGGGTTGCCGTATGCCTATCGGGATCATCGTACCGATGGCGTGATGACCCGAGTGATGAACGAACTGGGCCAGAAAAACCTGTACTGGAAAACCGGTATTCAGTTTTTGCCCTTTAATACGTTGTATCAACTGAAAGCCTTCAGCGAGCAACAGCCGGAATTGATTGAGCAGGTTAAGCATTTGCTGCTGATACCTGACTATTTGCACTATCGCCTCACCGGCAAAATTAACCATGAATATACCAATGCCAGCACCACGCAAATGCTCAACTTGAGCAGCGGTGACTGGGATAAGGAGCTGCTGGATTATCTGGGCATTCCCGCTCAATGGCTGACTAAACCATCCCAGCCGGGAACGCCAATTGGTGAGTGGCAGGCGCCGTCAGGCCGTTCGGTTCCGGTGGTTTCTGTTGCCACCCATGATACCGCCAGCGCGGTGATTGCCGCGCCGTTAACCGGACACCATTGTGCCTACCTGAGTTCAGGAACCTGGTCGCTGATGGGAATTGAAAGCGTCAATCCGTTTAATGACCTGAAGGCGATGGCCGCTAATATCACCAACGAAGGCGGCATTAACGGTACTTACCGTGTGTTAAAAAATATTATGGGTCTGTGGCTGTTGCAGCGCATCTGCTGTGAGCTGAAGATAACCGACCTACCGCAGCTGATTGCTAAAACAGAGAAGCTGCCGCCTTTTACCAGCCTGATTAATCCCAATGATGAGCGGTTTATCAATCCTTCCTCCATGGTGGAAGAGATCCGTCAGGCCTGCGCTGAACATCAGCAACCGGTGCCACAAGTGCCGGAAGAATTGGCTCGCTGTATTTTTGACAGTCTGGCCATGCTCTACCGTCAGGTGATGCTGGAGCTTTCTGCCTTACAGGGGCAGCCGATTAAGCAACTGCATATCGTGGGTGGCGGCTGTCAGAACGCCTTCCTGAACCAACTTTGCGCCGATGTTTGCCAACTGACGGTATTAGCCGGACCGGTTGAAGCTTCCACGCTGGGAAATATTGGTTGCCAACTGATGGGGCTGGGAGAAATCGACAGCGTTGCCAGCTACCGCAAGCTGCTAACCGAAAGCTTCCCGCTGCGCTGCTATACCCCAAATCCTGTTTTTGATTTTGCACAACACTGGTGCCGCTTTCAGGCACTCAGCCACTCTTATGAGGAATTTGTACTATGACAACATCAATTGACCAGGCCTGGAATCTGGCCAAAGCCCGCTATGCCGAATTTGATGTGGATGTGGAATCCGCACTGAAGCTGCTGGATACCTTACCCGTTTCTATGCACTGTTGGCAGGGGGATGACGTTGCTGGTTTTGAGAATACCGGTGGCGCTCTGACGGGCGGTATTCAGGCGACGGGAAACTATCCCGGAAAAGCCCGCAACGCGGCAGAACTGCGTTCGGATCTGGAGCAGGCGCTGGCGTTAATTCCGGGGCCGAAACGCCTGAATCTGCATGCTATCTATCTGGAATCCGATACCGCCGTTGAGCGTAACGAAATTGAGCCAAAACACTTTGCCAACTGGGTTGAGTGGGCGCGCCAGAAAGGCATGGGACTGGACTTTAACCCAAGCTGCTTCTCTCATCCTCTTAGTGCCGATGGCTTTACGCTATCCCACGCGAATCCGGAGATCCGCAAATTCTGGATTGAACACTGTCAGGCCAGTCGTCGTATCTCTGCCTACTTTGGACGTGAGCTGGGCACCGCTTCAGTGATGAACATTTGGGTTCCGGATGGCATGAAAGATCTGACCGTTGACCGCTTTGCCTTCCGCGAGCGTCTGATGACTGCACTGGATGAAGTGATTAGCGAGAAGATTGATGAGAAATATCACCTTGATGCAGTAGAAAGTAAGCTGTTTGGTATCGGTGCTGAAAGCTTTACCGTGGGTTCTAATGAATTCTATCTGGGTTATGCCACCACCCGTAAAACTGCACTTTGTCTGGATGCCGGACATTTCCACCCGACCGAAGTTATCTCCGACAAGATCTCTACCGCCATGCTGTATGTGCAACATCTGCTGCTACACGTCAGCCGTCCGGTGCGCTGGGACAGCGACCATGTGGTACTGCTGGACGACGAAACTCAGGCCATTGCCCATGAAATTATCCGTAACCGCCTGTTTGATCGTGTACACATCGGTCTGGATTTCTTTGATGCCTCGATTAACCGGATTGCTGCCTGGGTAATCGGTACCCGCAATATGAAGAAAGCACTGCTGCGGGCGCTGCTGGAACCTACCGATATGTTGCGCAAATTGGAAGCTGACGGTGATTACACCGCCCGACTGGCAATGCTCGAAGAGCAAAAAAGTTTACCGTGGCAGGCCGTATGGGAAACCTACTGCCAGCGTCATAACGTACCGGCGGGCAGTGAGTGGTTACAAACCGTTCGCCAATATGAACAATCCGTACTCAGCAAACGTTAAGGGCTCTCTATTATGCAACACATTATTTCTTCTTGGTTTGTTCAGGGTATGGTCAAAGCGACCAGCGATATGTGGCTTAAAGGTTGGGATGAACGCAACGGCGGCAATATCAGCCTGCGTTTGCTGCCTGAAGACATCGCCCCTTATCAAAAAGATTTTTATGCCGAACCTCGTTACGAGGCGCTTAGTCAGGCGATGCCACAGTTGGCAAATCACTACTTTATTGTGACCGGATCGGGCAAGTTCTTCCGCAATGTGCAGTTAAATCCGGCGGAGAATCTGGTGGTTCTGCAGGTGAACGGAGAAGGGAGCGGATATCGTATTCTGTGGGGGCTGGATAAAGGCGGTTTACCGACCTCTGAACTGGCGGCTCATTTCCAGTCACACATTGTGCGTATGGGTGTCAGCGCAGGCAAAGATCGCGTCATCATGCACTGTCATGCCACTAACCTGATTGCTCTTAGCTATGTGCTGGAGTTGAAAAACGAAGTGTTTACCCGCGAATTGTGGGAAGGTAGCACCGAGTGTCTGGTGGTTTTCCCTGATGGGGTAGGGATTGTCCCATGGATGGTGCCGGGTACCGATGGCATTGGCGTTAGCACCGCAGAACAGATGCAGCACCACCCGCTGGTGCTCTGGCCGTTCCACGGTATTTTCGGCACTGGACCAACGCTGGATGATGCATTTGGATTAATCGATACCGCGGAGAAATCGGCAGAAATCATGGTGAAAGTTCGATCCATGGGCGGTAAAAAACAGACCATCTCTTCGGAGGAACTGGTGGCTTTAGCTAAGCGGTTTGGTGTTACGCCGATGGCGTCGGCGGTTAAACTGTAGCGTATCAGGCTGCTGACAAACCAAATAAATTGGCCTCAATGAATATTCCGGTCGTAACATCGAAAGTGATTATATTGACGTTGTGCTCGACCGGAAGACCGCCTGTATTTGGCTTCAGAGCGTGTCGGGCCTGGTCTCCCTACGGGCAGTTATGAAACACCTTGCGGTGTTTCACCCTGACGGGCCAGCGCAAGCGCTGTTCAAACAGGCTTTGCCTGTTTGTCGTTGGCTCACGCCAAGTCGACCCCCACGGGAGCCCCTCCCGACAATTGACCATTTCAAAACACAAACTGAACAAATCAGATTTTGTCATGAATCTGAGACTGCAAGACATTGGTAGTCTTTTGTCAGGTAGTGAATGGAGTTAATTATTATGATTCGTAAAGCCTTCTTAATGCAGGTAAATCCTGACTCACATAAAGAGTATCAGCAGCGGCATAGCCCGATATGGGAAGAGCTGGAACAGGTGTTGAAAGCCCATGGGGCGCACCATTACAGTATTTTTCTCGATGAACGTGGTCATCAACTGTTTGGCTATGTTGAGATTGAATCAGAAGAGCGTTGGAATGCGGTAGCAAAAACCGATGTTTGCCAACGCTGGTGGAAGTATATGTCTGATGTTATGCCTTCTAATCCGGATAATAGCCCGGTGAGTGCTGAGCTGCGTCAGGTTTTCTATCTGGACTAAGTATTCGTCTGTTTTTGCCAGCGCGCTGGCAGCCGGAATCGGAGGGGGTTTCTCTGGTTCCGGCTTTTTTATTTCCACGCCTTTTATACTCCTTGTTTTTGTTCGTTCTGACAGTTTGTTAAAACCACTGAATCAGTGGTCATCAAATGAGACATCCTGTTTTAATTCACTATTTTGTGACTCCGCTCACCTTCATCTTTTGTTTTTTGCCAATACCCGTAAGACAGTGGCACTGGCATAAAGGCTGGCGGACAGATTCATTTTTAGAATGAAGGCATTGTAGTGATGAGGTATTCCTCATTCATTCATAATGCCGCGATACGGATTGCGGCCCCCTGCGGTTAATAATGTTTAATAATAAAGGGTTACCGGTATGAGTGGTTCTATTCTTCTGGGTATTTTCTGGCATTTCGTTGGCGCCGCCAGCGCCGCATGTTTTTATGCGCCATTTAAACAGGTTAAAAAATGGTCATGGGAAACTATGTGGTCTCTCGGTGGCTTTTTTTCATGGATTATCCTTCCCTGGACCGTTAGTTATCTGCTGTTACTTGATTTTTGGGCTTACTTTGGATCGTTCTCCATTGCAACGCTGCTGCCCATATTTTTGTTCGGTGCGATGTGGGGGATAGGCAATATTAACTATGGCTTAACCATGCGTTTTCTCGGCATGTCGTTAGGGATAGGTATTGCTATTGGGGTGACGCTCATCATCGGAACCCTGATGACGCCAGTATTACAGGGCAAGTTTGGCCTGTTGCTCAATACCTCTGGCGGGCAGATGACGCTGCTGGGGGTGTTTGTCGCGGTTATTGGAGTCGCGATTGTTAGTTACGCCGGTTTGTTAAAAGAGCGGGCGCTCGGAATTCAGGCTGAAGAGTTCAACCTGAGAAAAGGTCTGATTCTGGCGATCATGTGCGGCATTTTCTCTGCCGGTATGTCATTTGCTATGGATGCGGCAAAACCAATGCATCAGGCGGCAGAGCAGATAGGTATCAGCCCGCTGTATGTGGCACTGCCAAGCTACGTGGTGATTATGGGTGGTGGAGCCATTGTTAACCTGGGCTTCTGTTTTATTCGTCTGGCAATCAAACCAGAGCTTTCTGTTAAAGCTGACCTCTCTGTGGCTAAAAAGCTACTGATAACCAACGCGCTGTTCTCCATTCTGGGCGGTGTGATGTGGTATCTGCAATTCTTCTTTTATGCCTGGGGACATGCCAACGTTCCGGAACATTATGGCTATATGAGCTGGATGCTGCATATGAGCTTCTATGTGCTGTGCGGTGGCATTGTTGGCCTGCTGCTTAAAGAGTGGTTGGGTGTTGGCCGCAAGCCGGTACGTATCCTGTGTATTGGCTGTCTGGTGATTATTCTGGCGGCAAACATTGTTGGTATGGGTATGGCTTCTTAGTTTTTCCTTTTCTCAGATTCGCGGGGATATCACCAGATATTCCCGCGATGATATTTAGGGCCGGTGAATGGTGTGACATTCAGCGTGCTAAATCCCAAAACGCTGAACGGCACACCTACTCCGGCCAACTATGTGCCAAAAGGAGTAATCGATGAAGAATACAATAAAATCTCTGGCTACGCTGTTTCTGGTAACGGCCATGACATGGGGGCCGATTTCTGCATTTGCAGCCTCGGTATCGAAGACCGATGAAGCCAAGGTATTACGCTTTTATCTGGTCAGGCATGGTCAGACTTATTCAAATATTAAAGAGATGACCATTGGCGGCGGAGGTAACGCTCAGCTAACGCAAAAAGGACGTTATGATGCCAGCAGCCTTGGGTTAGGCTTGGCTGATGTCCCCTTTGTTGCCGGTTACAGCAGTACTCTGGGTCGCGCCTATGAAACCGCCAATCAGATTCTGCGGGGCAGAAACATGCAGGTAACGCAGATTGAGAATCTGAAAGATATCTCATGGGGCGATGCTGAAGGTGGGCGCATTGATGATTTAACCGGTAAATTTGGTCATTCCGGTAATGATTTTGAGTTCTACTTTGGCAAGTTTAACGATCCGGACTTTAAGTCGCCGGTGAATGCGGAAAATATGTATCAGTTTTCTGAGCGATTTGAAGGTGCGTTAAAACAGATCGCCCGCCAACATCAGGGACAAAGTGGGAATATTTTAGTCACGGCCCACTCATCCATGGCTTTCTACCTGCAAAAATATCGGGGAGATAAACCCCTTTCCGGACTATCCAATACCAGCGTGTCAGTATTAGAGCTAAAGGATGGGACATTCTCGCTGGTGGACTTTAATAACACTGAATACCTGAAATCTGGCTATGCCAAAGAGAAGCAACTGCCTCCGTTAGACATCACGCTGGTGATCAATCCGATGACTATTTTGAATAAGGTCGGCGTAATGGAAGGAACTTCAGATTCAGACTTTACTGCTCAGGGAATAAAAGCCAATCAACAATTGAAGAGTGATTTAAAAAATACCCATTTTACTGCCGCATACAGCAGTGAACTGGGGCGTGGGTATAAGACGGCAGAAGCCGTGCTTGCCGGACATCAGCAAACCTTAATCAAAGATAAAAATCTGGACGAAATGTTCCTTGGCCACTGGGAAGCAGAAAAGATAGAGACGATTAAAGCCAGTGATTCTCAGGCAGCAAAAGATCTGTTCTCCGCCGATCGCGTTATCCACTTTCTGTCGCCGGATGATGGTGAAAATGGTGATATCGCTGCTTTCCGCTTAGATTCGTTATTATCCGGGATCGGTTACCAGTATGAGTTCAGTAAAGGTCATGTGGCGGTGTTTACTCATCCGCTGATTGTAAAAGCCTTCCTGAATAAACGGGTTCCTGACTACCGCTTACCGGAAAGCGACGGTATTCAGGTGATTAATCTGCAATATAAAAATGAAGCTTTTAGCGTGAAGGATGTGAAGGTCGTGAAGTAATTATCGAATGGATTAATCCAACCCCGCACTCTGATGGCGGGGTTTTTTGTTGCTTTAATCACCGGATATTGCTTGTGCTTATTCAGCAGAGTTTTTATATTGCACGGATGTCTGCCTGATAAGACGAGAGTCGCTTTTTACAGGTGAGAGTGCGGGAAACCAATAAGGAACGTTATGCGATTAACCGTCTTGCTGGATAATAATACGCTTATCGACCGTTATCTGGTGGGTGAGCCGGGGGTGTGCTACCACATTGATATTGATGGTCGGCAAATTTTGCTGGATACCGGTTACTCTGATGTGTTTATGCAAAATGCCGATATTTTGGGTATCGATCTGAAACAGGTGGATACCATTGTTTTGTCCCACGGGCATAACGACCATACCTGGGGATTAGGTCACCTGATGCAGTACTTTGATCGTACCGATCGCGCAACGGACCGGCGCATTCAACTGGTTGCCCATCCTGATGCCTTTGCGCCCAAGTTCCACGGCGAGAAGATTATTGGCGCAAACTACCCACAGGATTGCTACAGCAATTATCTGGACAAGGTGGAAACTAAGCAGCCTTATTACATTACTGACAACTTACTGTTTCTTGGTGAAATAGAGCGAACTAATGACTTTGAAGCTCAGCGGCCGGTAGGCCAAACTAAAGATTGTTGTGGCAATCTGGTGGGTGATTATATGCTGGATGATAGTGCATTGGTGTATATCAGCCCCGAAGGTCTGGTCGTGATTTCTGGCTGTTCTCATTCTGGTATCTGTAACATTGTGGATTACGCTATCAGCGTAACCGGAGAGCAACGAGTGCTGGCAGTGATTGGCGGCTTTCATCTACAAAATGCCAGTGAAACCCTGATGTCCCGTACTGCTGAGCATTTAGGTCGGATACAGCCGGAGCGTTTATATCCCTGCCACTGTACCGATCTGAACGCCAAAATTGCGCTGGCCCGAACCACTAATGTTAATGAAGTGGGTGTCGGGAAAGTCTTCGAGTTTGCCTGAGTCTGGCACCAGGAATATCGTGAAAAGTTAAGGACAATAGAATAGTGGAATCCATGAAAATTAGAACGGCCCAACCGCAAGATACCGCCCGCTGCTATCAGATTGAAATAACCGCCTATGAAGGTGATGAAGCCGCGACGGAAGCGAACATAGCCAAACGCATAGAAACTTATCCTGAGGGCTTTCTGGTTCTGGAAACGCCGGAAGGCATCGCGGGCTTTATTAACTGTGGCTGCGCTTATGATGTGGTGATGTCTGATGAGGAGTTTAAAGAGCTCATCGGTCACGATCCTGATGCGCCAAACGTCGTGATAATGTCAGTGGTCGTTGATCCTGATTTTCAGGGCAAAGGCTATTCTGCAGTTTTAATGAAGGCATTTATCAAACATATGCAGAAGCTGGGTAAAAAAACGATTCATCTGATGTGCAAACAGCGCCATATCGGGTTGTATGAAAAATTTGGTTTTGTTTATGTGAAGCAATCAGAATCCGATCACGGCGGGATGTCGTGGCATGAAATGGTAATGGATATTTAAGGTGTATTGATGACAGGGATAGTTAAGAAAAGGCAATTATGGTCTGGGTTAGCGACCATTTTTCTATCTTTTTTATTGCTTGGGTGCGACCAGTCTGATACCGATAAGAAAGAGCATGGGAAGTATTTACCTCAGGTTATTTTTCAGCTGGATAATGACAGGTTTCTGACATTAGAGAACTATGAAAACTGTGAAGGTGGAAAAGTTTGGTATAACGACACCGGCAAAGCGCTGCGCCATGAGCTAAGTGAAGATATTCTTTACTATCAGGGTAAAGTTTTCTTTGAAAATAGCGATCCGGATATTGTGGTACTACCAAAAGCACTCAGGCAATACCATTGCAATAATCGTGGTGTATGTTGGGAATCTTTCCTGAGTTATTCCGTTGATGGTGGTAACAGTTTTTCTGGATTGCCTTATGGCATTGGTGGCTCAGGAAGCCATATGCATATGTCGAGAGATTTCGCCATCATTGTGAATGATGAGAAGTTATACGTGGTTAAATATATGCATAAAAGAGATTATCACTGTGAGAGCACGGATAAACCTTGTGATGGCATTCAGTCAGTGGCCTTTTTTGACGTCGATGAATTTGTTATCAGTAAAACAGAGCAGGAGCCCGAACACGATCCGGACAAGGTTCGTGGGTCTAAAACTCCGCATCTTTCAAAGCATAAGCAGTATGGTCTATCGGTTTATAGCGACGGAACTTTCTCCGGCCATAATTATGATTATCAGACGCGAGTGAACAGGTATCAGGATGAGTTCCCTGAACAGTATGTTCCATTGATTAGGCAGGCCATTGAACAGCATAATAATCCTACGCCTTATGCAGTATGTGATATGGCTAAAGCTAAAAAGAGAAATTAATGCCCGTGCGCATAGCCCCATAGTGTGACCAGAATCCAGGCGGCAATACCCCAAGCCACACAGGCCATCAGCAGTGAGGGTACCAGCCGAAAATAACCGACCAGACAATAGAGCGCCACCAGATAGCTGAGCATCGGTAGGGTGGCGAATCCGCTAAATAGTATGGTTTCCCGTAAATCTGATGTTGAACGGGTAGACCCAACGCTGTAATGGGCTATCAGGGCAAAGGTAGGGAATAGCGGAGCCAGCCCGGCGATATAGTAATATTTTGATTTAGAAAGCAGAGAAATCAAAATGACGACAGCAGCGCCGATGAGTGATTTAAGTAACAGTGCCATTAAAATGCTTGCTTCCTGTCCGGATGAGAAACGATGTGTATCAATACTATATGCCTCCCCATCAGAAGTTACCAACCGAAATGTGTGGTAAATCAGCGCAATATGTTTGTTGTTTACTGACCGGGGTGATAAGGCGGCAGAATGTGGTACTGGACGACTCAGGAGTAGGCTATAATTTGTTTCTGACCGAATGGAGAATTGTATATGAGTGATGATATTTTTGATTTTGATATCGATGCTGAATTAGAGAAAGCAGAGAAGAAAGCCGAACAGAAAGTAAATGAACTTCCTGAAATTATTCAAGATCAAGATGACTGTGAAGGCTGCAAAATATAATCTTTAGCCATTTGATAAAAGCCACCATCGTGTGGCTTTTATATTTTTAATTGATAGTAACATGGGGGATTAGTAGTCTGCTCTTTTTTTCATTTAATACTTCAGATTTATCCTGGCTATTTTATAATTCCTCTTATATTAATTAAATGCCTGCCTGATTAATCCATATAATATTAAATTGTTATTTATTGGTTAATAAAATGAATATATATTGATGTATATATTTAGAGAACAATTCACAGGTCGTTAACCATTGGTATCGCTGGGCTATCTTGTTTTCCGTTATTTCATTTTAATTTCCCTTTTATATATCGTCTGAGCGCAAACTATTAGTTAAAAATTATATCTGCATCAAAAAATGGATGGATTAAACCATATATAGTCGAATAACCATATGGGAGTAGAGCAGGGAAAATTAATAATGAGATTTTTGGGATAATTATTAATTTTATAATTTCATATGTTTTGGCAAGGCTGCTCATCGTTTCGAGTAAGTCTTAATAATTGATGAAAATCACTGACAAATTAGAAATAACAAAACAATTAAATTTCAGATAACAGATTCACTTTTTTTGATTATTAATTGGTATGTTCGGGGGTATACATGGATTTTGCTATACAACTTCTTATCATCTTGATCTGTCTGTTCTATGGGGCACGTAAAGGTGGTATTGCGCTCGGTTTACTGGGCGGTGTGGGTTTAGTTATTTTGGTGTTTGTGTTCCATCTTCAGCCGGGTAAACCTCCTGTTGATGTAATGCTGGTAATCATTGCGGTGGTGGCCGCGTCGGCGACGTTGCAAGCCTCCGGTGGCTTAGATGTGATGCTGCAGATAGCGGAAAAGCTGCTGCGTAAAAATCCAAAGTATGTCTCTATTGTGGCACCTTTTGTGACCTGTATACTGACGATCCTCTGCGGTACTGGTCACGTGGTGTACACCATTCTCCCCATTATTTATGACGTGGCGATTAAGAATAATATTCGTCCTGAACGCCCAATGGCGGCCAGCTCCATTGGTGCCCAAATGGGTATCATTGCCAGCCCGGTATCCGTAGCGGTAGTTTCTCTGGTAGCGATGTTGGGGAACTTTACCTTTAACGGTAAGCATCTGGAGTTTTTAGACCTGCTGTCAATTACCATCCCATCAACCCTGATTGGTATTCTGGCGATTGGTATTTTCAGCTGGTTCCGTGGTAAAGACCTGGATAAGGATGAAGATTTCCAGAAATTTATCTCTGTTCCGGAAAACAAACATTATGTTTATGGCGAGACCGCTACGCTGTTAGACAAAAAACTGCCAACCAGTAACTGGATTGCCATGTGGATCTTCCTGGCTTCTATTGCGGTTGTTGCTCTGCTGGGTGCCTTCTCTAACCTGCGTCCTTCCTTTGATGGCAAAGCGCTGTCAATGGTACTGGTTATCCAGATGTTCATGTTGCTGTCAGGGGCATTGATCATCATTATTACCAAAACCAATCCGGCATTGATTTCCAAGAATGAGGTGTTCCGTTCGGGGATGATTGCTATCGTGGCGGTATATGGTATCGCCTGGATGGCAGAAACCATGTTCGGCGCGCATATGTCTGAAATCAAATCTGTACTGGGCGACTTAGTCACCAAGTACCCGTGGGCATACGCTATTGTGTTACTGCTGGTCTCTAAGTTTGTTAACTCTCAGGCGGCTGCGCTGGCGGCGATTGTTCCAGTGGCACTGGCCATTGGTGTTGACCCTGCATACATCGTTGCTTCTGCACCGGCGTGTTATGGTTACTACATTCTGCCAACTTACCCAAGCGATCTGGCGGCTATCCAGTTTGACCGCTCTGGTACTACCCGTATCGGTCGTTTTGTTATTAACCACAGCTTCATTCTGCCGGGATTAATCGGTGTGGGTGTCTCTTGCGTATTCGGCTGGATATTCGCCGCAGCGTACGGATTCCTGTGATGTAATTAGCGTGCGCTATATCTGCAATAAAAAAGCAGTGGTAAAAGGATATAGCGCACCGCTTTCAGGAATATCTACTGGATATTTTGTAGCCCTTTCAGTGCGATTCTGTTCATTAAAATCATAATAAAAATAAATAAAACTCTTATAAAATCAGCAGAATAAAAACGCTTTAAATTTATGAGCCAAATGGGTTCACAAACAGTTGTATAAAGAGTCTCCTTACTTTATGGTGTCGGCGTCGCTCAGGCATCAGTCACGATATATCGTGTTGATTTTTTCAAAAAACTTATAAAAGGCTGGAAGCACATGTCAACGATTGAATTTAAATATCAGGAGTCCTTTCCACTAGGAAAAGACGATACAGAATATTATTTACTGACAAAAGATCACGTTTCAGTAGCAGAGTTTGAAGGAAACGAGGTCCTTAAAGTTGAACCTGAAGCTCTGACACTGCTGGCACAGCATGCATTGCATGATACCTCTTTCTTACTGCGCCCCGCTCATCAGGCTCAGGTAGCCCAAATTCTTGAAGATCCGGAAGCCAGTGAAAACGATAAGTATGTTGCTCTGACATTCCTGCGCAATGCTGAAATTGCGGCCAAAGGCATTTTGCCTTTCTGTCAGGACACCGGCACCGCCATTATTATGGGGAAAAAGGGCCAGAACGTCTGGACCGGCTGTAATGATGAAGAGGCATTATCTCGCGGCGTGTTTAATACCTTCGTGGAAGATAACCTGCGCTACTCTCAAAATGCTCCGCTGAATATGTACGATGAAGTGAATACGGGTTGCAACCTGCCTGCACAAATCGATATTTATAGCACCGAGGGTTCTGAGTATAAGTTCCTGTGCATTGTTAAAGGCGGTGGTTCTGCAAACAAAACCATGTTGTATCAGGAAACTAAAGCGCTGCTGACGCCAGAAAAACTGGAAAAATACCTGATCGAAAAAATGAAGAGCTTGGGTACGGCAGCTTGTCCTCCTTACCATGTAGCTTTCGTTATTGGTGGTACCTCTGCTGAAACCAACCTGAAAGTCGTGAAGCTGGCCTCTGCCAAATACTATGATGAGCTGCCAACGACCGGCAATGAAGGCGGTCAGGCATTCCGTGATTTAGATATGGAAGCCAAACTGCTGAAGGCGGCGCAAAACCTGGGTATTGGTGCGCAGTTTGGCGGTAAATATTTTGCTCATGATATTCGCGTGATCCGTCTGCCTCGTCACGGTGCTTCTTGCCCAATCGGCATGGGGGTTTCCTGCTCTGCAGATCGTAATATTAAAGCGAAAATTAACAAAGAAGGTATCTGGATTGAGAAGCTGGAAGACAATCCGGGTAAATATATTCCACAGTCATACAGAGAAGCTGGCGAAGGTGAAGCGGTACATATTAACCTTAACCGTCCGATGCCTGAGATTCTTGCCGAACTGTCGAAGTATCCGGTTTCAACTCGCGTTTCTCTGACGGGCACGATTATCGTTGGTCGTGACATCGCTCACGCACGCTTGCAGGCTATGCTGGATAAAGGCGAAGATCTGCCACAGTACATTAAAGACCACCCAATCTATTATGCAGGTCCGGCGAAGAAACCAGAGGGCTATGCTTCCGGTTCACTGGGCCCAACCACGGCGGGCCGTATGGACTCCTATGTCGATGCTTTCCAGTCTCGCGGTGGTAGCCTGATTATGTTATCAAAAGGTAACCGCAGCCAGCAGGTAACGGATGCTTGTAAGAAGCATGGTGGTTTCTATCTGGGGAGTATCGGTGGACCAGCGGCTATTCTGGCGCAGAACAGTATCAAGAGCCTGGAATGCATAGCTTATCCTGAGCTGGATATGGAAGCTATCTGGAAAATTGAGGTAGAAAACTTCCCTGTGTTCATCCTGGTGGATGATAAAGGTAATGATTTCTTCCAGAAATTTAAATAAGCACTAAGTCTGCTATTTAGTCCGTCTCAAGGCCCTGAGTATTGCTCAGGGCTTTTTTATTAATAAGTAAAAAATTCAAATAGATAAATTGATTTTAGTCTCGCGGCTGGTTCCACTTTCCTTTCCCAATATCCCCTTATCATTATTCTGGTTATTTTCTGTTATTAGGCACGATATGTTCGTTTGAGTTGTAAATGAAGAGTTATTCTATTTGAGCGTTCATGTTAACAAAATATGATCAAAATCAAAAAAAGCGATAAAAATAGGATAAGCGAGGAAGCCAATGTCTGATATCAAACATTCCAATTCCCGGCGCGATTTCTTGCGTAAAGGATTTGGTGTTATTCCCGTGGTCGCCATTGCCAGCAGCGGATTAGTTTCTAATATCGCTCAGGCGGATTCCCCTTCACCATCCAGCGACTATAAGCCAACATTCTTTAATCAGGCTGAATGGGCCTTTGTTCTGGCAGCCTGTGATTTATTGATCCCTGAAGATCAATACGGTGCTGGTGCGATTAAAGCCTGTGTACCGGAATTTATCGACCGCCAGATGGATACCCCCTACGGCCGTGGTGAACTCTGGTATATGAAAGGGCCTTTTCATCCGGATGCGACCCCCGAGTTTGGCTATCAGCTAAAGCTGGTACCCCGGGATCTTTACCACCTGGGCATCAGCGGTTGTGACAAATGGTGCCAACAGCAGTACAAGAAAACCTTTGCCGAGCTGGATAAAGAGACTCAGATTGCGGTACTTAAACAGTTGGAAGCAGGAAAAATTGAACTGGGTGACGTACCGGCAAAAACCTTCTTTTCTTATTTACTGACCAATACCAAAGAGGGCTATTTCGCCGATCCTCAATATGGTGGTAACCGTCATTTGGTGGGATGGAAAATGGTTGGTTTCCCTGGTGCCCGGGCTGATTTTATGGATTGGGTAGAACATTCTGAGCGGCCTTATCCATTAGGGCCAGTATCAATATCAGGCGAGCGGGGATAATCAATATGTCGATCAAAAAAGAAGCCGTTGATGTTGTTCTGGTCGGTTTTGGCTGGACGGGCGCCATTATGGGCCAGGAGTTAACCGAAGCGGGTTTGAACGTACTGGCGCTGGAACGTGGAGAAATGCGCGATACGCCAACGGATGGTAAATATCCAAATGTGGCGGATGAACTGGCTTATTCGGTACGTGGTAAGCTATTTCAGGATCTTTCCAAAGAGACCGTGACTATTCGTCACAGTGTGAGTGAGCAGGCAGTTCCCTATCGTCAGCACGGCTCGTTTTTATTAGGTACCGGCGTGGGTGGTGCGGGCCTTCACTGGAATGGCTTACACTGGCGTGCTTTGCCGGAAGAGCTAAAAATTCGTAGCCACTATGAAGAACGATACGGTAAAGATTTCATTCCGGAAGGGATGACGATTCAGGATTTTGGTGTCAGCTATGAAGAGCTTGAACCCTATTTTACCCAGTTTGAATATGTGTGCGGTGTTTCCGGGTTAGCCGGTAATGTCAATGGTGAAAAGCTGGAGGGCGGCAACCGGTTTGAAGCGTCGCGCAGTAAACCTTATCCTCTGCCGCCACTAAAAGACGTATACAGCGCTCAGCTGTTTGCTAAAGCGGCCAGTGAGTTGGGTTATAAACCATTCCCGATCCCGGCATCCAACGCTTCAGAAGCCTATACCAATCCTTATGGTGTCAGGTTAGGACCCTGTAATTTCTGTGGTTACTGTGAACACTATACCTGCTATCTCTATTCTAAGGCATCGCCACAAACCACTATTCTTCCGGTGTTATTAAGAAAGCCTAACTTTGAGTTGCGTACTCAGTCTCAGGTGATTCGGGTTAATCTGGACTCTACCGGCAAAAAAGCCACCGGTGTAACCTATATCGATCCACAAGGGCGGGAAGTAGAACAGCCTGCCAGTATCGTGATTCTAAGCGCCTTCCAGATGCACAATGTGCGTTTACTGCTGCTGTCCAAAATTGGTCAACCCTATAACCCAATGACTAATGAAGGGGTAGTGGGAAAAAACTATGCTTATCAAATGTTGAATTCCGTTAGCCTAATGATGCCTAAAGGCACAACGCTGAACCCATTTATTGGTACTGGCGCCGGTGGACAAGCAATTGATGATTTCAATGGTGATAACTTTGACCATGGCCCACTTGGGTTTGTTGGTGGTGCGAATATAAACCATCACCGTTCAGGTGGACGTCCTATTAAGCAAGCAACGGTTCCTGCCGGTACGCCTTCCTGGGGTTCTGAATGGAAGGGTGCAGTTCAGGATAGCTATCAGCGGGCAATGAGCATCAGTTCATCCGGTTCGGTGATGTCGTATCGCGACAGCTATCTGGATCTCGATCCCAACTATACTGATAGCAATGGTCAGCCGTTGTTACGTATGACCTTTAACTGGCATGACAATGAGATCAAGATGGCGCAGTTTACGACCAACAAAGCCGGGGAAATTGCCAAAGCAATGAACCCTGAATCTTATAAGGTGAATGCCAAAAAATTGGGCGCACAGTATGACACCCGACCTTATCAGACAACCCATAATACCGGGGGCGCCATTATGGGCAGCGACCCTAAAACCAGCGTAGTAAACCGTTATCTGCAAAGCTGGGATGTACCAAATGTCTTTGTTATGGGGGCTTGCGTATTTCCACAAAACTTTGGTTATAACCCAACCGGGTTGGTGGGGGCATTAACCTACTGGTCAGCACATGCCATACGTGAGCAATATCTGAAGAACCCTGGCCCACTGGTGCAGGCATAACAGGAGACGGAAAAATGAAAAAACTGCTTCTTGCCGCCAGTTTAACCATGGGCTTAGTAACGTCTGCCTGGGCTGCGGAAAATATTGATTATACGGATGCCAAACTGATTAAGCAGGGGGAATACCTTGCTCGTGCTGGTGATTGTGTGGCATGCCATACGGCATCAGGTGGTCAGCCGTTTGCCGGGGGACTGCCTATTGAATCTCCGATCGGAACCATCTTTTCTACCAATATAACTCCGGATAAACAGACCGGTATTGGTGAGTACAGCTTTACCGATTTTGATAATGCCGTGCGTCACGGTATTGGTAAGGATCATACGCTGTATCCTGCCATGCCTTACCCTTCTTATGCTCGGGTAACGGATGAGGATATGCAGGCATTGTATGCCTACTTTATGCATGGTGTACAGCCGGTTAATCAGGCGAATAAAGATACTGATATCACCTGGCCGCTCTCTATGCGTTGGCCACTCTCTGTATGGCGCTGGACTTTCGCACCAGAGGTTAAAGCATTTAAAGCGACAGAGCATCAGGACGCTGTGGTTGCACGCGGTGCTTATCTGGTTGAAGGATTAGGGCACTGCGGTGCATGTCATAGCCCTCGCGGTTTTGGTATGCAGGAAAAAGCCTTAACCAGTGAAGAGGGCGATCTTTATCTGTCCGGCGGTGAGCCGATGGATGGATGGGTTCCTAAGAATCTACGTGGCGATCAGCGAGACGGTTTAGGTAGTTGGACGGAAGAACAACTGGTTCAATTCCTCAGCACCGGTCGTACTGCCCACACTGCCGTGTTTGGTGGGATGAGTGATGTGGTTGTTCAAAGCATGCAGTATATGAGCAATGAAGATTTAACCGCGATTGCTCGTTATCTGAAAACGTTGCCGCCAAAATCTGCTGAACAACAGCCGTTTAAGTACGATGAAACGGTATCTAAAGCGCTATTTAACGGCGATGACAGTATGGTTGGCGGGAGTGTATATGTTGATAACTGCGCAGCTTGCCACCGAACTGATGGTAAAGGTTATGCAGAAGTGTTCCCGGCGCTGGCAGGAAATCCGGTACTGGCGACCAGCGATGCAACCTCTCTGATCCATATCGTTCTGAAAGGTGGCGTGGTACCAGCAACCATAAAAGCACCAACATCTTATGATATGCCGGCTTTTGATGTCCGACTGACAGATAAACAAATTGCGGATGTGGTTAACTTTATTCGCAATAGTTGGGGTAATAAGGCATCTACAGTGACGGAAAGTGATGTGGCGAAAGTACGGGAAGAGGTGAAAGCCGAAAAGTATGGCGCAGTAGCAAAACCTGAAAACAGCCAGAAATAACCGGTGAGAACAGCGTATTTACTCTCTGTTTGTATCTGACTAAAAGAAAACCCCCGAAGGTTATCGCTTCGGGGGTTTTTCTATTCAAGCGTTCAGTCGTGCTATTTAGATTACTGCAATTGCAGAACCAGCATTGGCCAACGCAGTTCAAACTCTTCCGTTGGGCGATAACGAAATTCTGAGCGAACAAAGCGTGACATCATCCCTTCACAGAAAGCGAGTAACTGGCTGGCAATCAGCCCTTCATCATAACTAAACGACTGCCCTTCACGCAGTTTCCTCTCCCGTAGAACCTGACGTAACTGGGTTTCTATCCGTTCAAATAGCTGGTTAATTCGTCCCTGAAGCCGGTCTTGCTCAAACATTAAGGCGTGCCCGGTCATAATTCGGGTTAACCCCGGATTTTTTTCTGCAAAACCAAGCACTAATAATATGATTAAGCGGATGCGATTATAGGTATCTTTCTCATCCTGCAAGATTAGGTTAATACGGCTATTGAGGCTATCTTCGATAAACTCAATCAGACTATCGAACATGCGCATTTTACTGGGAAAATGGCGATACAAAGCCGCCTCTGAAACACCAACAGTGGCAGCAAGTTTTGCTGTAGTAATTCGCTGACTACCGTCGCTTGACTCGAGCATTTGAGCCAGCGCTTGCAGTATGT
This sequence comes from Limnobaculum zhutongyuii, assembly GCF_004295645.1. Taxonomy (NCBI): domain Bacteria; kingdom Pseudomonadati; phylum Pseudomonadota; class Gammaproteobacteria; order Enterobacterales; family Budviciaceae; genus Limnobaculum; species Limnobaculum zhutongyuii. The sequence continues at coordinate 4,352,550 of NZ_CP034752.1, read as the reverse complement.
CTTCCTTGCGATTTTTCTTTGTTACTTTTTCGACCATGTCCAGTGACATCCTAATAAGAAGTGGGGTTCCGCCCACTTCCAAACAACTAACGATAGTGTTGAGTTACACTATTTTATTATGGCATTCAAAACGGAAATAATTACTGGCGACCAGAGTGGCCAAAACCACCTTCACCGCGTTCACTGCTTTCAAAGTCTTCAACAATATTGAATTCGGCCTGTACCACAGGTACGAAAACCATTTGGGCAATACGCTCGCCAGGTTCAACAACAAATGGCGTTTGACCACGGTTCCAGACGGAAACCATAAGTTGCCCCTGATAGTCAGAGTCAATTAAACCAACCAGATTGCCTAATACCACACCATGCTTATGACCAAGACCCGAACGAGGTAAGATCACCGCAGCGAGTGAAGGATCGGCAATATGAATCGCCAGACCGGTTGGTAATAGCTGGGTTTCTCCCGGATTCAGCGTCATTGCCGCGTCCAGACAGGCTCGCAGGTCTAATCCGGCAGAGCCAACGGTCGCATAGGTTGGCAGTGGAAAGGTGCTGCCAATACGGGGATCCAGAATTTTTACGTCAATTTTTTTCATCATAACGTTTGACTATCTCGTCCATCAGTTTTTGACCAAGCGAAGATTTGTCGCTCAGGGGCAGACTCATCTCGCCGTTTGACCAGTACAGGTGTAATGCATTGGTATCACTGTTAAAACCTTGACCAGACAGCGATACATTATTCGCGCAAATAAGATCAAGATTTTTGCGGGCCAGTTTGAGCCGCGCGTATTCTTCCACATTTTGGGTTTCAGCCGCAAACCCTACAACAAAAGGGCGGTTAGCGGTCATCGCCGCTACCTCGGCGACAATATCGGGATTTTTTACCATTTTTAAGACCAAATCGTCGCCCTGTTTTTTAATTTTCTCATCGGCGATATGCTCAGCACGGTAGTCGGCAACGGCAGCACAGGCAATAAAAATGTTTTGAGACCCCGCCAACTGCATAACGGCCTCACGCATTTCCAGCGCACTGGTGACATTAATGCGAGTAACGTTCACAGGAGTGGGTAATTGGACCGGACCACTGACCAGCGTGACGGTAGCACCTCGCTCAGCAGCGGCTTTTGCAATAGCATAACCCATTTTTCCGGAGCTGTGGTTGCTGATGAAGCGAACGGGGTCCAGTGCTTCCCGGGTAGGACCTGCGGTAAGCATGATGTTGATGCCAGCAAGATCCTGAACGGGATTAAAAAAATCGACGCAGTGTTTAACAATACAAAGTGGATCCAGCATTCTTCCAGGGCCGACATCACCACATGCCTGTGAACCGCTGTCAGGTCCCCATAAAAGGAGATTACGCGAAGCCAAAACTTGTAAATTATGTTGAGTTGCCTGAGCCCGATACATTTGCTGGTTCATGGCGGGAACCGCAGCAACAGGAGCACTGGTAGCCAGACAGATCGTGGTTAACAGGTCGTTTGCCATTCCGGCAGCAATACGGGCCAGTATATCTGCAGTGGCGGGGGCAATAACCACCAGATCGGCCCATTTGCCCAGCTCTATATGGCCCATAGAGGCTTCTGCCGCGGGATCAAGTAAATCATCAGAAACCGGATAACCAGAAACAGCCTGCAACGTGAGTGGGGTAATAAATGCTTTTGCCGCTGGCGTCATGACAACGCGTACGTCCGCCCCCTGATCTTTCAGGCGGCGTACTATTTCCGGGCATTTATAAGCAGCAATACCACCGCTGATACCCAGCACAATTTTTTTACCGTTCAACATTGCCATGATAACTGCCCTATAGATTGTCAGGGTCATTGCCCCTGATGATTAAAAGCGTGTTGAGGATTTTATCATAACCCCGTCGAAGGAGGACTATCTGTCTGAAGCAACTTTATCACCGCTAGCGTGACAGATTACAGGCAGCATGTTTCTGCTGTATGAATACCTTTATATACCAATATCGACGAGATGAGCATAAAACGAACATCTTTTACTGATTATATATACAGTAATTGTAAGATGCTATAACAAAAAATCATAACCGTTTTGCCAGCTCCGAGTCTTGTTTATCGCCTGTTTAAGGCGGTATTGATGAATAATCTGTGCGATGCCTTCAGAATAAATGCGAACAGAATGATTCCCGCGATTTTATTTTTGGATAAAGCTTCCAGAAATTATTTTTCAGGTTCGTATTGTTTTCTCTTCACTATCAGAATGTTGATAGCGGGAGGATAGGATGATAAATACGACAGTGAAGGTATGGAGTGCTCAAGGTGCTCCCAGAGAAAAATTATTACAGAATGGTGCTTCATCGCTTTCTGATGATGAATTACTGGCGATTTTTTTACGTACGGGAGTTTCCGGGGTTCATGTGCTGGATTTTGCACGGCAATTATTAAAAGAATTCGGTTCTTTATATGGACTGATCTCTGCAGATTATGTTCGATTTTGTGATATCAGGGGGTTGGGACTGGCTAAATATTCTCAGTTGCAAGCATCCGTTGAACTCTCTCGGCGTTTTTTAGGGCATCAACTGGCCAAAGAGTGTTCAATTAATAATCCACAGATTACCCGGCGTTATTTGCAAAGTTTACTGGCCCAGCGGGATCGTGAAATTTTTATTGTGATGTTTTTGAATAACCAGAATAGGGTGCTTTATCATAAGGAGATGTTCACCGGCACGCTAAACAGTGTTGAAGTACACCCCAGAGAGATTGTGCGCGAGGCGTTAAAATCAAATGCAGCGGCGGTCATATTAGCGCATAATCACCCCTCCGGAATGGCAGAACCCAGTCAGGCGGATCGTTACGTCACTGAAAAAGTGAGGGAAGCCTGCTTGTTACTGGATATTCAAGTGCTTGATCACATTGTTATTGGGCGTGGAGAGTACGTTTCATTCGCCGAAAGAGGGTGGATTTAAGGTATTTTTTGCGATCTTATGGGATCTTTGTCCGTTCAGTACTTGAGCCCTGCCGGCTAAGGGCGTATACTACGCCACCTTTGAGGATCACGGATGTGGTATGAGAGCCTATCTCAGCAGGTTCCGACCTGACTTAACGTCTCATCTCGGCTGAATTTGCTGAGATTGGCTCTAAGGCCTGACGAGGCAGCCAACATCCTAACGAAGCTCGAGCTGATTTGATTTTTGGAGAATTTTGACATGTCACGAGTCTGCCAAGTTACCGGCAAGCGCCCAATGAGTGGTAACAACCGCTCTCACGCACTGAATGCGACCAAGCGTCGTTTTCTGCCTAACCTGCACTCACATCGTTTTTGGATTGAGAGTGAAAAGCGCTTTGTAACTTTGCGTGTATCTGCTAAAGGTATGCGTGTAATTGATAAAAAGGGTATCGATGCGGTGTTAGCCGATCTTCGTGCCCGCGGTGAGAAGTTTTAAGGAACTGAACCATGGCTAAAGGTATTCGCGAGAAGATCAAGCTGGTTTCTTCAGCTGGTACAGGTCACTACTATACCACCACGAAGAACAAGCGTACTAAGCCGGAAAAATTGGAATTGAAGAAATTCGATCCAGTTGTCCGTCAACACGTTCTGTACAAAGAAGCTAAAATTAAGTAATTTTATTTTCGTTGTATAACGTATATCAAAACCCGACTTTGGTCGGGTTTTTTATTGCCTGAAGATTATCTGTTGATGAAACGTCGGGGTAACTTTATGTCATATCCGCTTATGTGTATGATCGGTATTTTGTGGCATAAAAGTAAAAACAGGAAGGTCGTCAATGCCAGAATTACCGGAAATAGAAACCAGCCGTCGCGGAATAGAGCCCTATATGGTTGGGCATCATATTGTCAAAGCCGTTGTTCGCCAGCCTAAATTACGCTGGCCAGTTTCCGGGCAAATTATGGCGTTAGAAAATGCACCTGTTATAAGCGTTCAGCGACGAGCCAAATATCTGCTGATTGAACTGCCCAACGGTTGGATTATCGGTCATCTGGGGATGTCGGGTAGCGTCAGAATTCTGCCGGAATTTATTGAGCCGGGTAAGCATGACCATGTGGATTTCATTCTGTCTACGGGGCAAGTATTGCGTTATACCGATCCAAGACGTTTTGGTGCCTGGCTGTGGGAAGAAGATTTGGCCACCAGTAATGTACTTAAACATCTGGGGCCAGAACCGCTAAGCGATGCGTTTAGTGGAGAATATCTGTTTACTCGCTCACGTAACAAAAAAACGCTTATCAAACCGTGGCTGATGGATAATAAATTGGTGGTTGGTGTGGGCAATATCTACGCCAGCGAATCACTGTTTGAGGCAAAAATATTGCCACAACGTCCGGCGGGTTCATTAACGGAATCTGAGGCACAGCAGCTGGCTGTAACGATCAAGAAAGTTTTACAACGATCCATTGAGCAAGGGGGAACAACCCTGAAGGATTTTCTACAGGCTGACGGTAAACCCGGTTATTTTGCTCAGGAATTGCAGGTTTATGGCCGGGCAGGGGAACCGTGCAAAGCTTGTGGTACCTTGATTGAAAGTGAAAAGCACGGGCAGCGAACGACCTTTTTCTGTCGCCACTGCCAGCGTTAATCAACCCAGTTTTTTCAGTAAAGCCTCTGCAACCACGGGCGGTAAAAATGAACTTACATCGCCGCCGTGGCGGGCAACCTCTTTCACCAGAGAAGAGGAGACGAACGACCATTTCTCTGAAGGCATCAGAAAAATACTTTCTAAATCAGCCATAAGGTGACGGTTCATACTGGCCAGCTGAAGTTCATATTCAAAATCAGATATTGCCCGTAACCCACGAATCAGGACATTAGCTTTTTGTTTTTGAGCAAAATGGGCCATGAGTTCACCAAACCCAACGACTTCAACGCTGGGAAGATGAGCGGTAACGGCTTTGGCCAGTTCAACCCGCTCTTCCAGAGAAAAAAGTGTGTTTTTACCGGGACTACGGGCAATGGCAAGGACTAAGTGATCAAACATATTTACGCTGCGGGTGATGATATCCAAATGACCATTGGTCATGGGATCAAAGGTACCCGGATAGATCGCTTTAGTGAATTCAGCTCTGCGTAAGGTCATTGGCTGATGTTCTCCTGTTGGTGGATTGCCCAGAGAGCTGCATATTTATTAAATGTATATTGAGCATTGATACAAGCAAGAAGGAAACCGTGTTTTCCATCCATAAAGCCGCGCCGCAACAGCCACGTTTTAAAAAATGCCCCGGCAGAATGGGTCACTGCAGAGAACATTGAGGCTCTTTTTCCGCGCTGATAGCTTTGTCTGGCCCAGCCTTCTGCATAGTTGAATTGCTTTCTCTGAAAGACAAAATAATCCCGGCAGGTTAAGTGCAACAGATCACCATTCAGAGAAATGACCTGCGCATTACCATAGTCTACCGATTCGTGAACCAGGTTGTTGTTATAGCGATAAAGACTATTTTGATATAGCCGAATAACACGGTCGGGATACCAACCGCTGTGGCGCATAAATCGGCCTAAAAAGTAGTTACGACGTGGGCAGCTATATACCTGTTCAGGATGATGAACTTCACTATGAATAATGTGCTCGATAGAGGCGCGCAATTCAGGTGTTATACGCTCATCGGCATCAATCATAAAAATGTAATCGCCACTGGCATGGCTTTGAGCTAGCTGACGTTGTTTACCATAGCCCAGCCACTCAGAGTGGGAGAAAATTTTAGCATTATGTTGTTGTGCGATTTGCAGGGTGTTATCGGTACTACCGCTATCCAGCAAAATAATTTCATCGGCCCATTGAGCAGATTGCAGACAATCAGCCAACAATTCGGCTTCATTTTTTGCAATTATCACCACCGAAAGACGTTTTTTATCCACGAGTTAATGGCTCCGGGCTGGTAAATAGGGTTCTAAAAGCGTCAGGAGTTTTTCCAGCGCCCCCTGATTTTGCAACAGTACATTAACGGCTCTTTGTCCGCGATAGCTACGGTACTCTTCATCTGTCAGCAGCGGCTCAATAGCGTCAACTAAAGTGTCTGCATCTTTAATCGTTATCAGACCTTCGGCTTGTTCCAGTTTGTTACAGATATCTTTAAAGTTGAAAATATGTGGCCCCATCAATACCGGAATACCGTGGGCAGCAGGTTCCAGAGGGTTGTGACCGCCACGCTCCACCAGACTACCACCAACAAAAGCCAGGTCAGCAATACCATACAGCAACATGAGTTCTCCCATAGTATCACCTATGACTACCTGCGTATCCGCTGTCGGCACATCGCCACTGCTACGGGTAATAAACTTCAGTCCAGCCTGCGACGTTAGCTGTTGAGCAATCGGGAAGCGTTCCGGATGACGGGGAACTAAAATCAGTAATAGGTCGGGAAAGCGTTTGAGAAGGTTGGCATGGGCTGCCAGCAAAATACCTTCTTCTCCATCATGAGTACTGGCCGCAATCCATACAGGGCGATGGGGGGCCCATTGGCGTCTTAAACTTAACGCTCTGGCGGAAAGTTCTGGGGTAACGGAAATATCAAACTTAAGGCTACCGGTTACCGCCAGATGCGAACGTTTCAAACCCAGTTGAATGAATCGTTCACCATCTTCCTGATTCTGTGCGGCGATTAGCGTAATTTTTTGCAGCATGGTTCGTATGGTACTACCCAGCTTACTATAACCATTAGCAGAGCGTTCTGACAGGCGAGCATTGGCAATAACCAAGGGAACGTGACGTTTATTTAACTGATGGATTAAATTTGGCCAAAGTTCGGTTTCCATGATGATAACTAACTTGGGCCTGACCTGATTCAGAAAGCGGTTCACTGAACCCGGTAAATCATAAGGCAGGTAAACATGATGAACGTCATCGCCAAATGCGGACAAGACCCGCTCTGAGCCCGTTGGTGTCATGGTGGTTACGGTAATCGGCAATGTTGGGTAACGGTAACGTAATGCTCTGACCAGAGGGATGGCCGTTAATGTTTCACCCACGGAAACAGAATGCAGCATGATGCCATCAGGTTTAACTTTACCTTTGCAAAATCCATATCGTTCTGCCCAGCGTTTTTTATAGGCTGGTGCTTTACGGCCACGCAGAAACAAGCGAAGCCATATCAGAGGTTGTAGTAAGTACAGCAGAAATGAGTAAATCAACCGCAACATAATATATCCACAATTACCGGACGTCAGATGGCGTCCGGTAATATTTTAAACTAATTAATCGTTCGCGAGAGCGAGGTACTTTGAACTGGTTGGAATAATACCATAGTCCAGAAGTGGTTTTTCTTCTATTGTTGGTGGCTGATTCGTAACTAAAATGATCTTTTTTGCCAAATCATCTTCATTTAATTCAGACAGACCAACCGCTAAATTACCCGTGAGTATACTTGCGGGCCCCCCAGGGCAGTTAGTGCTAACGACCGGAGTGTTGCAGATGAGAGCCTCAACCAACACATTGCCAAAGCCTTCGCTGTCTGAACTCAATATCAGTGTTTTAGCATGTTTGATATAGGGGTACGGGTTAGAACAAAAACCCATAAATCTCACTCTATTCTCAATATTGAGCTCTTTTGTCAGATTCTTCAGTTTTTCAGTATATTCATTACTGCCTTTACCAATTAATACTAAAGGATAAGAAAGCTGGGTTTTAGCATAGGCTTTTAGCAGACGGTCATGACGTTTATTGGGATGTAAACGACCAACGTGAATCAAATAATCGGTTCCGGCCAGTTCACAAGGCTCTGAAGCAAGGGAACGGATCATATCAATATCAAATGGGTTGGCAATATGGGCCGTTTTTTTCGTAGTAATATCAAATTGTTGAATCAGATCGTTGAGCGCTGCCTGAGAAACTCCAACAATATTTTTATGTTGGTAAACCCGGCTGATTTTTTGTTTTTTCAGCCAATGGCTGAAACCCTGCTTGTTTCCCAAATAGGAAGTAGAAAAGACGCCATGAATACAAAACCAGACTTTTGACCAGTTGAGGCTTCGGCACTGGCTGACAATGCGGTCCGTTTTATGCAAGTTAGAAAATACCAGATCGAATTGACCATCACCGTTTTGACGATTGATAATTTCTTGATCCAGCTGTCTGGCACGGCGATTAATTTCGGTTAGTTTTCGCCAGAAAACACGAGAATCGTCAGATAGCACCGTATATTCAATTCCTGCCGGAATAGGGTAATCACAGACATCACGCAGAGAGATTAATGAAACCTGGTGCCCCAAATTTTTTATCCCTTCGGCCAGCGTCAGTACCACTTTTTCGGCGCCGCCGCCGGGAAGTCCATCAATAATAAATAGAATTCTCATTTAGTTACTCATCAGGCGTTGATACAGACTCACTAATTGCTGTGAAAGCAGGCTGGCATTCTGATGCAAGACTCTTTCTCTGGCTGCCAGCCCCATTGAAGAGCCTAATGCATGTTGCGGCAGTTGGTTAATTGACGTTGTTAAGGCATTAATATCCAAGGCATCGCAAACAAAGCCATTGATTCCGGACTCAATGAATTCTGCACCACCGCAGGTATTACTGGTGATAACAGGTAATCCACAAGCCATAGCTTCTAAAATAACGTTAGGAAATGGATCGTATAATGACGGTAACAGTAAGCCATCAGCAATCTGGTAATAGGGTAATACGTTATTTTGTACACCAACAAAATGCACGCGATTTTGGCAGCCTAAGCTGGCTGCCAGATGTTTATAGCGCTTTTCTTCTTTGTCTTTGCCGACAACCATCAGGTGACGTTGAGTAGGGGTAATTGCCCTGATAGCCGCTTCTAATCCCTTACGTTCAAAGCCGGAACCGACATAAATCAGACAGGAGACATTGGCGTCGATATTTAACTGGGTGCGGATTTGGTGTCTTTGTTGTTCATCTACAGGAATAAAGCGCTGGCTATCAATAGCGTTATAGATAACGTTAATTTTATCTTCAGGTACGCCAAAATCTTCCATGATCTCTTGTTTAATCATGTTTGCATTACAGATAACGGCTCGCAATTCTGGTGCAGAATACATCTCTTTCTCTGCATTCATAACATAGCGATGATAACGGTCATTAAACAGGAGTTTTTGACGCCAGGCTGGCAGTATTCTGGCTCGTTGCTGTAGCCAGCGTTGATGGACCCCATCTCCTGCCCGGTAAATATCACAGCCCGGAATACGTTCATGACTTTGAACTAAATCGAAATGTTCTTTCTGCCAAATTTGTCGCGCAGCCTGAGCAAACCCTTTTTCTCTGCTGATCCTTCCCCATTTGGTTGGATTACAGTGAAAAATATGCCAGTCAGGATTTTGTTCGCCTTGCCATTCCCGCGTAATAACATTCAGTGAAAGGTTATGATCTTTTAACGCTTCCAGTGCTCGGGAGATAAAGCGTTCAGCGCCGCCATCCGGACGGTATTTTTGCCGGACGATAGCAAGACGGATTGGGTTCATACCGGTATTCCTTGCGAAAAAGAGGACTTAGGGTCATCAATCGCGTCAGTATAACATCACTTTAGCGATCGATCGTGTTAGTCGATATGAGTAAAATTTAGTGATGGAGCAGACTTCATTTGCACCCGCTGGCCAGAGTGAGTAGCATTAGTTTATCCAGAGCATAGAAGAGAAGACGTTTGTTATATGGTACAGAAACCTGCTTTCCTGATTTCTATTGATACTGAAGGCGATAATCTTTGGGTTAATACCAGGAATATTTCTACTCACAACGCTAACTATTTGGAGCGCTTTCAGCAATTGTGTGAGAAATATGGTTTTAAACCGACTTACCTTACAAACTATGAAATGGCAGTTTCACCCAATTATATTGCTTTTGCCAAAGAGGTTATTGCGAGTAAACAAGGGGAAGTTGGTATGCATCTGCATGCCTGGAATAGTCCTCCTCTTTACGCTTTGACTGATGATGACGATCGTTATAAGCCTTACCTGATTGAGTATCCTGAAAAGGTTATGCGCGAGAAAGTGATCGCTATGACTAAATTATTAGAAGATACCTTCAGTACTAAGATGGTAAGCCATCGTGCGGGGCGTTGGGTTTTTAATGAACAATATGCTCAGTTATTACATGAGTTTGGCTATCAGGTTGATTGCTCTGTTACTCCTTATGTTGACTGGAGTTCGGTAAAGGGGAATCCACACGCTGAGGGCGGAACAAACTACAGTCAATTCCCTGATAGCGCTTACTTTATGGATCTGAGCGATATTTCTAAACCTGGTACCTCGAGTTTGCTGCAGGTTCCGATGAGTACACGTTTAAAATATGGTTCATTGCAAAACTCCTTTAAGCAATTTTATGATGGTTTGCGCGGTAAAAAACGTCCACCGTCAACCCGCTGGCTTCGCCCAAAAGGCAATAATGTCCAAGAAATGAAGCACGTAGCTCAGCAATGTCTGAACGAAGGCAAAAATTATGTGGAATTTATGCTCCATTCTTCAGAGTTTATGCCGGGAGGAAGCCCAACGTTTAAAGATGAAGCTTCAATAGAACAATTATATCGCGATCTTGAAGAGTTATTTGTATGGTTGAGTGAACGTACTCAGGGAATGACAATGGCGGAGTTTTATCAGTCTGAAGTTCAAGCTAAAAACTAGCATTATGATCAGGGCATAAGATATTTAGCCTGATTATTTTGAGGGTTTACATCGTTTGTATCTTAAGCGCGAGAGTATTCTGTCTACCTGAGGAAATCTCATACGCAGATAGGTTCGAAGACTAATATGCTTTCTGTCACAATATGACAGAAACTCTTTGATCTCCTCAATGGTTGTGTCGTTATAGTTGTAATAACCGTATATTTTTTTATACATCTTACGAACTTCCTGAATAAAATTAACGATCATATAGGTGGTTAATTCTTTCAACTGTTCGTCATTTTCCTGATGAGTCTCTTTGATATAGCGGACCATTTTCTTTACGGAAAGAGAGATATCTTGTATATCTTCTGCCCTGATATTGCGGGTAATACTATTAGGATTATCTCTGTATAAATAAAGCGAGTGATCTAAATGCAGTATCTTTTGGGCCTTTAGATACAGATAAGGGGTATACAGCATATCTTCATAACGCTTTCCTACTTCAAAATACTCTGCCGTTGCCAGCTCTCTTTTAATCACTCTGGTCCAGACGTGCCAGGCCGACGTTTTGAAAGTTTGCGCCAGATTATATTCAGAGGTGCTTTGGTATGAGTTAGGATGAGATAAAATCTTAATCTCATCGTTATTATTCTGATAAAAACGATCGTATTTAAAATCAATCAAGTCGTATTGCTCAGAAAGAATCAGTGGCTCAATCACGGACCAATAGTTATTTCTTAGCAGGTCGTCAGAGTCGATAAAAGTAATGTAATTACCTTCAGCAAGATCCAGTCCGGCGTTTCTGGCTGCGGATACCCCGGCATTGCTTCGGTATTGATATATAATGTTCTGATTATTATATGAAGAAAGAAAATCTTTAATAACACCATCGGACTGGTCTTTGGAACCATCATTAATAATAATGATTTGAACTTTATCCGCAGGAGTTTGCTCAGTAATAGATAAAAGACACTGAGTAATGAATTCCTCGCTGTTATAGCAAGGAATTATGACGCTAAGTATAAAGTTATTCTTTTTCATGATTAACGATATTATCTTTAGAGTTATTGATCAATATGCTAATGACAAGGCATAAGATAAATGTTGCAGTAAATTCCTTACTGAAGAATAGAACGTCGCTGATTCCATAAACGATTGTGTTAAATATTATGCCTAATGCCAGGATATTTAATTCTGGGCGTATAGATTTATATATTATAGATATATAAATAAATAGTAAAAGAGCTACTCCCAATATCCCTTTTAGAGAGAAGTTATCAATGACTTCATTATGTAGATGAATATTTACATACTGATTTGCACCAAAAAGCGTTTGATCTAATGTAACTATTTTCATGACTCTTTCAGCTCTGTCTTCTGCAGATTGCCCTAATGGTGAATCAATTCCTGACTTCAGGCCAACAATTGCCATTGCAAATCTTGCTCCAATAGAGGTATCACTGTTACTTTTTTGATATTGAGACCAATCGTTAGTTATATCATGATAACGGCTAGTTAACTTATCTTTAAAGATAAATCCAAATGCTATAATGATAACAATAAAAACCCCAATGGCTTTCATGATCGCTGCTTTAGATATATTTTTATTAATTGCTATGCTAAATAATGAAATTAATGGAAAAAATAGAATAGCGGCTCTGGTTTGAGTCAATATAATAGCAGAAAATCCCATCATAAACAGGAGGAAAGACAAGTAAAACTTTAGTTTGTGTTTTATTTCCAGAGCAGCAGACAAACCTAATGAACTAATTAGACTGATAATATAGGCAGCAATAGTTGCTTTTTCTGTACCCAGATCTGCTCTTATATAGCCCAGTTTAAAATGTTGGTAGTAGACACAGGCATCCATTACAAGAGAAATTATTATCACTGCGCTAATAATAATATTGTTTTTTTGTTTGCTATCTGAAATAAATAAATACAAAAATGAAGATAAGATTAATAGTTTACCGATATTCATAAATACAGAATATATTGGGCTATAATTTTCCGCTGGCTTAAAAATCACTACCCACAATATATTTACCAGCCCAAACAATAAAAGGCTCGATGCTACCAGCAGGTCCTGTTTCTTAAATGAATGCTTAATATAGATCCATTTGACCAGTACGCCAATGATGGATAAATAGCCGCACGCATAGAAAATTTTGCGGCCGACAGGAATATCCAATGGGATCATCAATAACGACAATAAACAGCCAATAGCAATAATGAATGTAGCAATGTTGTTCAATTTACTGATTTTTATGTCAATTTTTTTCATTTTTCGCTATAGACAACAGGGAATTATCTAATTCCTCTCTAAATTTATCGTGTTGAAATTTATCATGAACATACTGAAATGCATTATTTCGGTATTCCTGATAATGGTTTTTTACTATGTCTTCAACGGCATCAGCGCATTCAATGTGTGATAAAACAAGCGCATCAGATAAACAATCATTTATTGGGTCATAGATTTGATGAGGAAAATCGACATTAATTTGCGTTTGATCATAATGTGTTTGCGGTGTAATGCAAGGAATTAACCCGGTACCACAGTAACCATGTTTAATCACTTCAGGTTGTCCATCGATCATCGGGAACACAACCGGAACGCCATAATACAGTGCCTCCATACAGGATAAGCCGAATGGTTCAGTCACTGGCGTACTCATATAGATATGAATATGGTTAAAAAAATCTGAAAGATCCTGCTTAAAACCCAAAAACTCAATGTGGTTATCCAATCCCAGTCGGGATACTAAATTTTTCAGATTTTGTTCTTCAGGACCTTTTCCTGCAATATGAAATTTTACGTTCATACCGCGCTTAACAAGCTCTGCTATCATCAGAATCGATACGCTCACTCCCTTAAGACCAACTAATCGTGAGGCGGTACCAATATGGATACATTCACCCATTGTTTTTGAGTTATGGTCGATATTTTTTGGGGGTAAAATTCGGTCTACGACAACATCTATTGGGCAAGGTAAATTGAATCTTAGTTGTAAAACACGTTTAGAGGCATGAGAGGCAGATATGCAGCCGCTTAACATAGAAAAGAAGCGCAATGTTTTTTCATTATGTTTGTATCGCCATGAACAACCGTGATCATAGTAAACCATCTTACCTTTTGATGGCTTACCAGGCAGGCTGGGAACCAGATCCCAGACAATAACCAGATCGGCATTTGCTTGTTCAATTTTTCTTTTCAGAATGTATTTTCTGATAAATGAAGGGTACTTCAGCTTTGAACCGGAAAAACCCGAAGAGATCCGATTAGCAAAATTGATATTTCTATTTTTTAACTGAGTAAATATCTCTTCGCCAATGTGGTCACCGATGCAGAGAATTTCGTCATCTTTCGCATTGTCGCTGTTGATATACTCAATAAAAAGTCGCTCGACACCACCCATTTTACCTAAGTTGATAACATGTAGTGTTTTCATCCCATAAACCTTTTTAGTTTTTCTTGTACTGAAGATGCCGTCAGCGATAATAAATTTTTATCAGAGGCGCATAGTTCACTCTGATTTTTTCCATATCCCCCAATCAACCCTGGATCTGTTGGTCCATACAGGGTTATGTTGGGGCGGTCCAGTGCAGCAGTAAGATGACTCAGTCCGGTATCTACAGAAACAACGGCTTTCGCTCCAGCCAACACATTTGCGATTTCTTCCAAGGGTAGTTTAGGTAAAACTTCAACATGTTGAAAGCCTTTCGCTAAACGTTTTGCTCTTTCCTGCTCATGAGGAGCCCCCCAGGGGAGCTTAATTTTAAACCCAGAGTCTGCGGTAAGGGCAATCAACTCGCGCCAATGCTGCTCGGGCCAGTGTTTATCGTCGCGGGTTGTGGCATGAAGAAAAACCAGATAACGATTAGCATCTGCAGGAGGAGTTGCCAGAAAACGCCGGGCAATACCATAATCACCTTTGTTGTCTGGTATTGAGTAACCAAGGCTGAGGGCAAACAACTGTCGGGTTCGTTCAACGGCATGCTGATTTTTAGCTATCGGGTGTTTTACATCGTAGAACCAACTGGCCAGAGGTTCTCTGGCACTATGGCGGTCTTGCCCGTGTTTGATACCTTTAGCTTTGCGAGTAATCAGAAAGGCGCTTTTGATTAGCCCTTGTGCATCAATGACTGCGTCGTAATGGCGTCGTTGCAATTGAGCAATGAATTCAGCTCTTTCCTTACGAGTATCTGCACTAAACCAGGATTTTCTCCAGCGGCGTATGGCTACGGGAATAACCTGGTCAACTGCGCTATGCCAGCCTGGAATCTGTGCGAATCCCTCTTCAACCACCCAGTCAAACTGAATATTTGGGATCGCATTTTGTGCATCAGTGAGAGCTGGCAGAGTATGTAAAACATCCCCCATGGAAGAAGTTTTAACTATCAGAACCCTCATTACCGGCTCTCCTTACTGGTTAACAGTAATTGGAGTTCAGCTAAAACCTGTTCTGGTTGAATATCAATTAAACTCTGGTGGTAGCCCTGTTGAGCATCACCTTTGCGTACTTTATGGTAACCGGTAATCAGGCGGATCACTTTGGCATCATGGGTGAGTGGTGGTGTAAAATCCGGGCTGCTTGGGCCATAAAGAGCAACTAGAGGTCTGTTAAGCGCCGCCGCAATGTGCATTAAACCGGAATCGTTACTGACAATAGCATGACAGGCAGCGATCAGAATGACGGCTTGATCCAGCTTTGTGCTGCCGGCAAGGTTATGACAGTGGGGCTGCAGTTCCGCAGGAAGTGCATGAACAATCTCCTCTCCTGCTTCTCTGTCTTTCTCTGAGCCAAACAGCACAATTTGGAATCCTTGCTGAATCAGACTATTAGCCAACGTTGCATAGTGATAGTGAGGCCAACGCTTTGCCGGGCCAAATTCAGCTCCGGGACAAAATCCGATAACAGGTCGGTTATTATTAAGGCTGAATTCGGCAGTGGTGGTATCAATTTCGGTCTGGCTAACGTGAAGCTGAGGCCAGAGAATAGGCTGAGGAATATCCTCGGCACATGAAATACGCTGTTTGCTATAGGCTAAAGCCACGTAACGTTGAACCATCAGGGGAAATGCTGCTTTATTCAAGACGCGAAGGTCGTTTAGCAGGCCGTATCGCATCTCTCCACGCCATCCGGTGCGAATGGGTATCCGGGCAAAAAAAGGAACCAGGGCTGATTTAAATGAGTTTGGCAGAACAATCGCTTGCTGATATTGCTCCTGACGTAATTGCTTACCTAATTGGCGACGTTCTCCAATAGCCAGTGCACCATGACCTAAAGGCATTGGTAACGCTTTACTGACTTCAGGCATTCGGGCTAGTAGCGGACGGCACCAGGCTGGTGCCATTACGTCTATTTCCACTGCCGGGTTTTCTGCCTTTAAAGTGCGATAAAGGCTTTGTGACATCATCATATCACCGACCCAGGATGGCCCGATAATCAGCGTTTTCATGCTCAATTCTGCTCCAGTTGTAAAACGACACGGCTACTACATAGTTAAAATAAAAGCCCGGGGTTATTAACACAGGGCTTTCGTATTGAGTGACTGTGTTATTTCAACTTTATAATTTATCCTGATTCAGCCAGGCCATATATTCTGCCACGCCTTCTGCAACAGTTTTGAAGGGTAGATCATAACCTGTTGCTTTCAATTTAGTAAGGTCCGCTTGAGTATAGGACTGATAGCGTCCTTTTAAATGTTCAGGGAAGGGAATGTATTCAACATGCCCTTTTTTATGGAAAGCCAATACCGCATCAGCAACTTCCTGAAAGGATTCAGAGCGACCCGTTCCACAGTTAAAGATACCCGAGGCGCCATTTTTCCAGAACCAGAGGTTCATATTGGCTACGTCACCGACATAGATAAAGTCGCGTTTAAACTGTTCGCTACCTGAAAATAGCTTTGGATTTTCACCTTTATTAATCTGATTATTCAGATGAAAAGCAACGCTGGCCATGCTGCCCTTATGATTTTCCCGTGGGCCATACACGTTGAAATAACGGAATCCGCAAATCTGCGATTCGGCCTGAGGCAAGATTTGACGAACATATTGATCAAACAGGAATTTAGAATAGCCGTATACATTAAGAGGCTGTTCAAATTGACGGTCTTCAACGAAGTTATCGCTACGCCCACCATAGGTGGCAGCAGATGACGCATAAAGGAATGGAATGTGGCGATCCAGACAGAAGTGAAGCAAATCTTTGGAGTATTGATAGTTATTGTCCATCATATACTTGCCATCCCACTCGGTGGTGGATGAGCAGGCTCCCTGATGGAAAATCGCATCAATATCGCCTAAATCGTCACCGGCGAGAATATGGGCCAGAAAATCTTCTTTATCAATATAATCAGCAATTTCTAAATCAACCAGATTGGCGAATTTAGTACCATCCTTCAGGTTATCGACCACCAGGATGTCTTGATATCCGGTTTTGTTTAATGCTTTGATAATATTGCTGCCGATAAATCCAGCACCGCCGGTTACGATAATCATGGTTTCACCACTTGTTCCAAGATAAATTTATTGGGATGCTGTCTGTGTTAAACAGCACCCCGGGTTATTTTATGCCGACTGCATCAATATGGCTATCTGGCAGGTAGACACTGGATTTTATTCTCAGTTCCATTGTAGATAATTAATGCTTTTTATCATCGTGTTGATACCAGGCTTTCAGATATTTCATAAAGCTGTAGGCAACAGCATAAGTGCCGGTAACAACACCCACTTTGCCATCTTTCCAGCCATTTTTGAAAATATACCATTTCCAGAAAGAACCAAAGGCACTAAATAGCCCTCTGGCTAAAGAAGGCTTAACTCGCTTATATTTTACCAGTCGGGTGGTATATCCATTCAGTTTATTAAACACTTCATGAATAGAGAAAAAGGTATCGTGCTTAACAAAACCGGCAATCACTGCGGTATTTTTGTAACCTTCTGCTGCATCATCAACCGGACGGCTGTTAAAACCAACACATTCACGATTAAATAATCTGACCGGATAGTCGGGTGAGGTGACGGGGTAAATATTGTGGACTTCTTTGCCTAAAACAAACCAGTGACGAGAAATACGAAACGCCATATCGGGCGCTGGCATACTACCGCTCTTAATCTTCTTTATCTCTTCAACGGTTTTCTGGTCGATGATCTCATCGCTGTCCATACAGAGTACCCACTGGTTGCTGACCAATGAGATTGCATAATTCATCTGTTCACCATGTGTGGTATAGGCCCGATAGACAGGGGTTACACCAAACTGCTGACAGATATCCAGAGTTTCATCGCTGCTTCCTGAATCTACAATAATTAACTCATCGGCGATTTCTTTCAGGGGCAAAAGTACATCTTTTAGTAATCGTGCGGAATTAAATGTTAGTACGCACACTGATAAAGGAAACATAACCTGACCGCCATTGGACTCAAAAAATAAATAGTAACGTAGCCGCTATTTTTGTTCAATTAAGGATAATTCATATGCTTAGATACCGTTTTCTCATGGGCGATTTGGGGCCGATGGTAATGAGGAAGCGGAAATTTGTGGAGCAACGCTACAATAGGTCAGATAAGAGTAGATTGACCATATTGCCGGCGAGGTTCCGAAAATATTTTTGATAGTGCTATAAGTGGCTTGCGGATTGATTTTCTCAATCGATTCAGGTGCCGGGCAACGATGAGTCAGATCGACAGGGATCGCCACAGGTTTTTCTGGTGTCTCTACTTCAACCGGCTTAGGTTCGCGAGAGGGATAGGTTCGATGTGGTGCCGATGGTAATAAGTGACTGACAGGCACCAATACTACATCTGGTGGTAATTGTGGGAGCATCTGTTGCAACACGCTAATCGTCGAAGGGTGAGGATGGCCGATAGCAATCGCTGAACCATTTTTTTGCGCCATCTTCACCGCCAGATTAAATTGTTTTCTTACTGCCGCTTCGCTTTGGTCATCATCCAGAAAGACTTTTCTTTTGACCACCTGAACGGAAGTGCCTTCTGCTGCCTGTATTGATTTAGTGCTGCCAATGGTCACACTATCGAGAAAATAAAGTTGGTAGTGGCTGAGGGTTTTCATTACCAGTTGCATGGCGCCTAAATCAGACGTCATGGCACTTCCCATATGGTTATTCATTCCTTTTGCATGAGGAACGTTGCGTATGGCCTGGGCAATAATACGCCGAATCTCTTCCACACTCATGCCCGGACGTAGCGTATCCCGTTCCAGAGGCTGCTTACTTATTGGTGCCATTGGCATATGGATAAGAATTTCATGTCCTGACTGGTAGGCTTTTTGCGCCATCTCCTGAGATAACGGAGCATTGGGCAATACGGCAACAGAAATGGCCGCAGGCATTTTCAGAATTTGCTCTTCGTTATGTTTACGATAGCCAAAATCATCGATAACAATTGCCAGCCGGGCGGGGGCGGCAGAAAGTGCAAAACTCAGACAGAGTAAGCCGAGTACAGGATGGATAAGATGTTTTAATAAAGTCACTACTATTTTCCAAGCCATGGTTGTGGGTTAACTGCTTGTCCCTGACGGCGAATCTCAAAGTACAGCGAAGGTTCTCCCTGACCGCCACTGGTGCCAACCAGTGCTATTGGTTGCCCCGCTTTAACCTGACTACCAACGCTAACCAGCGCACTCTGGTTATAGCCATACAGGCTCATATCGCTTTTGCCATGTTCGACAACAACAACCAAGCCATAGCCCTGTAACCAGTCAGCCAACAATACCCTGCCATCAGCAATGGCCCGGACTTCACTGCCTTCCGGCGCATTGATAACCATACCTTTCCAGCGAAGTTCACCTTGTAGCGCTTCACCAAATCGATGGCTTATTTGTCCTCTGACTGGCCATAGAGCCTGAGCCGCCGGGCGGCCGAGTCCACCGGTGCGAGCCATCAGAGAACGCTCTTCTTCTGTTGCTTTATACACTGAACCCGATTTTTGAGCCTGTTGTTGACGGGCTCTTAGTTTTTCGGCTTCCCGCTGTTCACGAGCCGCTCGGGCCTTGGCTTCACGTTCGGCTTTGGCTATTTGATCTCTTAACCGGGATTCGTTTTTCTTCAGTTCAGCCAGTTTCTGCTGATCGGCCTGAATAGAAACATCCAGCTCACTTAAGGTTTTCTTTCGGGCCTGGCGCGCAGATTCCAGTTTTGTCTGTTCGTCTTTTTGCTGGCCAAGTAGGGTTTTCTGCTCAACCTGTTTTGTTTGTAACTTGGTTTTTTCCTGCTTCAGGTCGGTTTGTGTCTCTTTAAGTTCATCAATGGTTTTTTGGCGAGCCTGATTCAGATAGCCATAATACGCGAGGATCCTCTCGCTACGTTGACTCTCTTCGCTTTCCAGAATGAGCTGAAGCTCAGAGCTTTTTCCCAGCCGAAAAGCAGCATCCAACTGTTTAGCCAGATAGTCCTGCTGAGTATTTTGTTGTTTTTGCAGTCGTTTTATATTGCTGTTAAGGGTGCCGATTTCACTACCTAAAGTCGTTAGCGCTCCCTGAGTTTTTCGCAATATCAGACTGGACTGAGCAATGGATTTCTCCTGCTCTTTAAGCTGTACATTAAGGTCTTCACGCTGTTTTTGCTGTAGCTTGACGTTTTTTTCTTTTTCAGCAATGTCTTGCAAAACGGAATTGAGTTGTTGCTTATTATTTTCGTCAGCATAGCCAGAATAAGGATAGAGAAGTGCGCCAGCACAGAGCAGGCTGGCGCAAATAACACTCAAACTGAAACGGTGGGTCGATACACCTGATGCAGAGTCCTGTTTTGGTATCCGCACAATCGACCCCCTGATAGCTTGTGAATGGTGAAAAATAGTCGCTTCCTTCATGGAAGGCGATTATTTCACGATGAACAGTGGCTTACCAGTCATCTCTTTTGGAATTTCCATTCCCATCAGGCTAAGCATGGTTGGTGCCAGATCGGACAGTTTGCCACCCTCGACCACTTGTGCTGACTTTCCTACATAAATCAATGGCACCGGTAGGCTGGTATGTGCGGTATGAGCCTGACCTGTTGCCGGATCGCGCATTTGTTCAGCATTACCGTGATCGGCAGTAACCAGTAACTGTCCGCCTACTTTTTCAACGGCGGCAACCACTTGGCCAACGCAAGCATCCAGCGTTTCTACCGCTTTGATGGCTGCTTCATATACGCCGGTGTGACCAACCATATCACCGTTAGGGTAGTTACAGATGATGGCGTCATATTTACCACTTTCGATCGCTGCAACTAGCTTTTCGGTCAGCTCTTCTGAACTCATTTCTGGTTGTAAATCATAGGTGGCAACCTTCGGCGAATTCACCAGAATACGGTCTTCACCGGTAAATGGATCTTCTACACCACCATTATAGAAAAAGGTTACGTGAGCATATTTCTCAGTTTCAGAGATGCGTAGCTGAGTTTTATCATGCTTCATCAACCACTCACCAAAGGTATTGGTCAGTGAATCAGGTGGATAAGCACATGCCGCTTTAATATCCGCAGCGTATTCCGTCAGCATCACAAACTCGCTGAACTTAACTACTTTGTTACGCTTAAATCCGTCAAAATCAGGATTGATAAAAGTACGAGTAATTTGACGAGCACGGTCAGCGCGGAAATTCATAAAAATTAACGCATCACCATCCTGCATGGCAGCAGTGGGTTCACCCGCTTTTTGAATAACCGTAGGTTTAACAAACTCGTCATTTTCATCGCGGCTGTATGCGGCCTGTAATCCTGAAACCGCATCTTCTGCAGTGAATTCGCCTTTAGCATCAGTCATCAGGTCATAAGCGAGCTGTACTCGATCCCAGCGGTTATCGCGGTCCATTGCATAGTAACGGCCAACGATGGAAGCGATACGACCACAGCCCAGTTTCTCAAACTCTTGGGTGAATCGTTTCAGTGTTGATTGCGCACTACGGGGTGGGGTGTCGCGACCATCCAGGAATGCGTGAAGATAGACAGCTTTTGCGCCACGCTTTGCCGCTAACTCAATCATTGCCAGAATATGGTCTTCATGGCTGTGAACGCCACCTGGGGACATCAATCCCATAATGTGAACGGCTTTATTGGCTGCAACGGCTTTATCAACAGCAGACGTTAATACCGGGTTGGTAAAGAAATCGCCTTCTTTGATCTCTTTGTCCAGACGGGTGAGATCCTGATACACGATGCGTCCGGCACCCAGATTCACGTGACCAACTTCAGAGTTACCCATTTGACCATCGGGTAAACCTACATCCAGACCAGAAGCTGCAATCAGCGTATGCGGATAGTTCTTCCACAACTTATCCATCACTGGTTTTTTAGCGTTAATGATAGCGTTATCCTGTTGCTCTTCCCGATAGC
Organism: Limnobaculum zhutongyuii; assembly: GCF_004295645.1. NCBI lineage: Bacteria > Pseudomonadati > Pseudomonadota > Gammaproteobacteria > Enterobacterales > Budviciaceae > Limnobaculum > Limnobaculum zhutongyuii. The sequence continues at coordinate 4,330,677 of NZ_CP034752.1, read as the reverse complement.
CATAACCATCAAGAATCACCAGAACCATGGGTTTTTTTGTGCTCGACATTCAAATAACCTCGTAAATAACATTGAAATTTTGCGGTATTCATTTCATATCCAATGTGCTTTTTATACCACATTGAGAACTTAGAGGTAACGATAGGTACAACCCGCATCGTCATTTGGGAAAGAATTTTACTACAGTCGAAGGCAAATAAGCGGAAAAATCAAACTTTGATACCTGTTTTTACTCTTTTTCAATATGTTTCGCCGTGGACTCTTGATAAAATTTTTAGAGATATGCCGTATTTTCTGCATTGCTAACCGTATTTTGGCTGTATTTGATGCAGTGCAAAGGTATACTCCATAACCTTGATTATTTAATCCCAAACAGCGGGAGTTGTTATCCTCCATGGAACAAGTTATGCAATTTGTTAGTAACCATCCGGTATTAAGTATTGCCTGGGTTGGGTTACTGGTCGCTGTCATTTTTATGACGCTAAAAACAGCAACATCTAAAGTTAAAGATATCAGCAATTCGGATTTGACCCGACTGATCAACTCAGAAGGTGCGGTTGTTGTTGATACCCGTACTATCGATGATTTCCGTAAAGGGCATATTGTTGGTGCTATCAACTTAACGCCAACAGACATTAAAAATGGCACCCTTGCCGTTTTGGACAAACATAAAGAGCGCCCGGTGGTGGTACTTTGTGCTAATGGCACCAGTTCAAAAGAACCGGCAGAAACCTTAGTTAAAGAGGGTTTCACACAGGTATTCACTCTGAAAAATGGATTGTCTGGCTGGAGCGGTGAAAACCTGCCATTGGTTCGCGGTAAGTAATAGTCGGTAAAACGGGATGAGCCCCACTTTACTGTTTATCTCAAAACTCCCGATTATTGCTTTATTTCAGCATGAGAAGGACATTTAACTTAAAGGTAATTTTTTATGTCAGAGCAAAGCAACCCAGAAATGGCGTTTCAAATTCAACGCATTTATACCAAAGACGTCTCTTTTGAAGCACCTGCAGCACCACTGATTTTTCAACAGGAGTGGGATCCTCAGGTTAAACTGGATTTAGATACGGCTTCCAGCCAACTGGGTGATGGTGTATTTGAAGTTGTTTTACGCGTTACTGCTACAGCTATGCTGGGTGAAGATACGGCATTCTTATGTGAAGTTCAGCAAGCAGGTATCTTTAGCATCACTGGTCTGGATGATTCTCAGATGGCTCACTGTCTGGGTGCATACTGCCCGAACATTCTGTTCCCTTATGCTCGCGAATGTGTTTCTGCACTGGTTTCTCGCGGTAGTTTCCCTCAATTGAATTTGGCGCCAGTAAACTTTGATGCGCTGTTCATGAACTATCTGCAGCAGCAAGCCGAAGCTGAGCAAGGCGCTGCGCCGCATCAGGACGCGTAATGAATCAGGTCGATATGACTGTTATCGGTGCCGGCTCGTACGGCACCGCTTTAGCCATTACGCTGGCGCGTAATGGCCACTCGGTAGTGTTGTGGGGCCACGACCCTCAACATATTGCACAACTGCAGCAGGACAGAAAAAATCAGGCGTTTCTCCCTGATGTCCCATTCCCTGATACATTACAGTTGCAGGCGGATCTTCAGCAGGCGATTAGTGCTAGCCGGGATATTCTGGTCGTTGTACCCAGTCATGTTTTTGGTGATGTTCTTCGCCAGATAAAGCCGTTTTTACAGCCAAATGCTCGTATTGTTTGGGCAACCAAAGGACTGGAAGCCGAAACCGGGCGTTTACTGGCTGAAGTGGCCAGAGAAGCGTTAGGGGATGATATTCCACTGGCGGTTATCTCCGGGCCGACATTTGCCAAAGAGCTCGCTGCTGGCTTACCTACTGCAATCGCAGTGGCTTCATCGGATCCTCAATTCACTGATGATTTGCAAAAGTTATTACACTGTGGGAAGAGCTTCAGAGTTTACAGTAATCCGGATTTTATTGGCGTTCAGTTAGGCGGTGCGGTTAAAAACGTTATTGCTATCGGAGCCGGTATGTCTGACGGCATTGGCTTTGGCGCCAATGCCAGAACGGCATTAATAACCCGGGGCCTGGCAGAAATGAGCCGTTTAGGTGCCGCTTTGGGCGCAGATCCTGCCACCTTTATGGGTATGGCTGGATTAGGGGATCTGGTATTGACCTGTACGGATAACCAATCCCGTAACCGTCGTTTTGGCATTATGCTGGGCGAAGGAAAAAATGTTGAAGAAGCCCAAAACCTGATTGGTCAGGTGGTTGAAGGCTATCGTAATACCAAAGAAGTGTGGGTACTGGCTCAGCGCCATGGCGTAGAGATGCCAATTACTGAACAGATTTATCAGGTACTTTATGCCGGTAAAGATGCCCGGGAAGCGGCTATTACTCTACTCAGCCGAACCAGCAAAGATGAGAAAATAAAAGTCTAATTACCATCAGTATCCATTGTTTTTATTGGAACCAGAGGTGTAAGCAGGAGCTGGAAAATGTCATCAGAGTCAATGCAGGTCTGGAATGAGATAAAAGTTGAAGCGCGAAAACTGGTTGATTGTGAACCTATCCTTGCCAGTTTCTTTCATTCGACACTGTTGAACCATGAGTTTCTGGGGAATGCCCTGAGCTATATTCTGGCTAATAAATTGGCCAGTGCCACCATGCCGGCTATTTCCGTGCGGGAAATTATTGAAGCGGCAATTCAGTCTGACAATTCTATTGTTGAATCTGCTGCTCGTGATATTTTGGCGGTGCGTCAGCGTGACCCTGCCGTTGATAAATACTCAACTCCGCTACTTTATCTTAAAGGTTTCCATGCGTTGCAGGCCTATCGCGTGGGTCATTGGTTATGGCAGCAAAATCGTAAAGCGCTGGCGATTTATCTGCAAAATCAGGTCTCTGTGGTGTTTGGCGTTGATATTCATCCGGCGGCCCGTATTGGCCACGGTATTATGTTGGACCACGCAACCGGCATTGTGATTGGCGAAACCGCCGTTGTGGATAATGATGTGTCTATTCTTCAATCCGTTACGCTGGGTGGTACCGGGAAAGAAGGGGGCGATCGTCATCCTAAGATCCGTGAGGGGGTGATGATTGGTGCAGGCGCTAAAATTCTTGGCAATATTGAAGTGGGAAGAGGTGCCAAAATTGGTGCGGGCTCTGTAGTGCTACAAGCAGTACCGCCTTATACCACTGTAGCGGGTGTACCGGCCCGAATTGTTGGGCGCTCAGGCTGCGATAAGCCTTCAATGGAAATGGATCAAAGCTTTAATGGCTTGAAGGGGGATATCGATCTCCCGGTTGATGATTAGCCATTTCCATCAGAACTGTTCAAACGTTTATTTTAGCTGACCGGACTTTTCCGGTCAGTTTCTACTCCCGATGCAGCGCTCCCTGATAACCTAATTGTCTCCAGGCTTCATACACCACCACCGATACGGCATTTGACAGGTTCATACTGCGGCTGTCTGGTTGCATAGGAATGCGAATTTTTTGCTCTTTTGGCAGACTATCCAGTATTTCTGTGGGTAAGCCGCGGGTTTCCGGACCAAAGAGTAAGTAGTCACCAGGCTGATAGGAAACCGCGCTGTGGGCCGGCGTTCCTTTAGTGGTCAAAGCAAATAATCGGGCAGGATTTTCGTTAGCTACAAATGCCTGATAATTTTTATGGCGTTTGATAGCGGTAAACTCATGATAATCCAGACCAGCGCGGCGCAGACGTTTATCATCCCAGGTAAAACCCAGGGGTTCTATCAGATGTAACTGGAATCCGGTATTTGCACACAGGCGGATAATATTGCCAGTGTTTGGTGGTATTTCTGGTTCAAATAAAACGATATTTAGCATGCGCCCCCCAATTCAGAGAGGCGCAGAATAGCAGATATTGAATCTCGCTAGAACTAGCGAACGTAAAGAGGTAGCCAAATTATCAGGCGTAGCCCGCCTAATGGACTCTTTTCTGCTTTAGCCCAGCCGCCATGTTGGCTAATTGCCGATTCTACAATGGCTAAACCGAGGCCAGAGCCGCCGGAATTACGATCTCGTGCTTCATCAGTACGATAAAACGGTCGGAAAATTTGTTCACGATCCTCTTCTGCTACACCCGGACCGTCGTCATCGACATGAATTTCAACGCCCTGCTCGTTACAGTTGAAAGTCACAACGATATGGTTGTTGGAGTATCGAAAAGCGTTACGAATCACGTTCTCTAATGCACTGTCCAGTGCTGCCCGATTACCAAAAATTGGCCATGGGCCAGGGGGAACGGCAATTTCCAGCTTTTTATCGGTATGTTCAGCTTCAAATTTAGCGTTATCGAGAACATCAGCCCAAAGTTCATTTGCCAACAGGCGCTCTCTGGCGATTTCGCTTTTATATTGATTACGTGACAGATCCAGCAGATGGTTGATCATATGGTCCAGCCGCTGTGCTTCGGTTTCTATTCGAACCAACTCTTTAGACTCACCATGGCGGCGTCTCATTAATGCCGTCGCCAGCTGCAGACGTGTTAGCGGTGTTCTTAATTCATGAGAAATATCGGAGATTAATCTCTGCTGGGCTTTTACCATACGGTCCAGCCCATTCACCATTTGGTTAAAGCTGGCACCCGCTGCGCGGAACTCCAGTGGACCAAACTCAAGTTCGGGCGATTCCTTCAGGTTGCCTCTGGCCACTTCATCAGCGGCCCGTTTTAGCTTGCGAGCGGGCTTAGCCAGACTCCAGGCCAGCCAGAGCAACAGCGGTATACTGATAACCATGGTAACGGCGAGCAACAACAGCGGACGGTCAAATAGCAGGTTGATAAAGTCTGACTGTGGGCTGGTTGCCGGGCGCATTAAATACAACTGATAGTGCTCTTCTCTATCGCGAACAGAAAAAGGGCCAACCATCTCCAGCAGGCCGTATTTCTTCTTCATCGGATAGTCAGCATTGTCAGCCTGACCAATAAAGTTTCGCACCATCTGCATTTCATTGCGTTTCAGGATGCCGACAATTCGGCCTTCGCTGGTGACCAGCAACATACGCTGACCAGGGGGGGACCACTTTTCAATAGCCTGCAATAGCCTGCGCCACCACATCAAATCGCTGTTAGGCGTACTGGCCAGTTCAGCTTCAACGTGTTGCTCCAGCATGGTTCCCTGACGCCGCTCACTGTCCAGCAGAGCGGCTAGCTGACGGGAGTCAAGTTTAGGAACCATCAGGACCACCATGACCACTAAGGTCAGAGTGAGCCAGAATATGGCGAAAATGCGGGTTGTCAGGCTATTGAAAGTAATCATGTCGCAGTGACCATCAGATAACCGCGACCACGCAGAGTTTTAAACCAGGGTAAGCCGTCGTGACGTTCTGGCAATTTACGTCTGAGGTTGGAGATATGCATATCGATAGCGCGATCGAATGGCGTTAAGCGTTTACCCAGTACTTCCTGACTTAAATATTCGCGGGAAACCACTTGGCCCAAACGTTGAGCTAATAAGTAAAGCAGAGTGAACTCAGTACCGGTCAGATCGAGGGTTTGCCCATCGAAGCTGGCTTCCTGACGTCCAGGATTTAAACGCAGTTTATCCACCTGTAGCGTATTGGAACTGACTTCAGGTTCTTGCTGTTGTTCGCTCCAGTTGGAACGTCGTAAAATAGCGCGGATACGCGCTATCAGCTCGCGATCGTTAAATGGCTTAGGCAGATAGTCATCTGCACCCAGCTCCAGCCCTAATACTCTATCCAGCTCGCTACCGCGGGCAGTGAGCATTATCACCGGTGTTTGATAATTCTGGCGTAGCTCTTTTAGCGTATCGATACCATTTTTCTTTGGCATCATGATATCCAGCAGAAGCAGGTCAATCGTGTCATCCATCATGTTTATTGCTTGTTCGCCATCATAAGCAACAACAACGTCAAACCCTTCCAGCTCCAGTAACTCTTCCAGCAATGACGTGATTTCACGATCGTCATCAACAAGCAATATTTTACTCATAGTGTTTCCTCCGGAAGCAAAATTACTCGAATAGGTGGCGCTAATCCATGACTTTACACACATTTACAAGCACTGACGCTAGTTTTCATCCGCTCGGGTAGACTTCTCTACATCGGTTCAATACGGTGAAGTTTGCGGAGAAGGTGATGCATAAAGCTAATGTATTAATTATGGCATCAATGTTAGCACTGAGTACATCAACAGTGTTGGCCGCAGACACAAAAAACGCTGAAGCTCCAACTGAACCAGTAAATTGTACAGAGACGGAAGCTTGTTTTAGTTCGGTTTCTCCCGCGAATAGCGGCGAAGTGATGAAGACTGAGGTTATGCGCCAGCACGGTTTGTTTGAAGGGTTGAAGTTAACCGCTAAACAACGCCAGCAGATGCGAGACCTGATAAGACAAAATTACCATGATGTTATGCCACAGATGTACCGGGATAACATGGAAGCAATGCATAAGTTAATCATTGCCGACAAATTTGATGAAGATGTAGCGCGTGCACAGGCTGAGGTTATTGCTAAAGCACAGGTTGAAAGACAGGTTGCTTTAGCCCGGGTTAACCACCAGTTTTATAGTTTGTTAACGCCAGAGCAGCAAAAGATATTCAATCATAACCATTCTGAAAGGATGGAGATGATGCAGCATCACTTAGACCAGATGCGCAAATATGATGAATCGGATCCCCAGTAGTAAGAGTATGTAGTTGTAAGTAGTCGTATGTAGTAAATCCTATGATGTATGTTTTTCCTTGCCTTAGACACCATCCATGTCTTCCCCGCCATAGACGGCGGGGTTTTTTTTGCCCAAAAATCGCTATACTAACTGCTTTGACTGATAGTATTCAGGAGCAACAGAACGTGAGCGATCAGTATGGACGACTAGTTAAAACAGCAGCAATCTGCGCGGCAAGTGTGGCATCAGTGTTACTGTTAGTAAAAATTGCAGCCTGGTGGCTTACCGGATCTGTCAGTTTGCTGGCGGCGTTGGTTGATTCCATGGTAGATATTGCCGCTTCTGTCACTAACCTGCTGGTCGTGCGTTATGCTTTACAGCCTGCTGACCATCAGCACACATTTGGCCATGGTAAAGCGGAGTCTTTAGCTGCATTAGCCCAAAGTATGTTTATTAGCGGCTCGGCTATTTTCCTGTTTTTGACCGGTTTCCAACATCTGCTCAATCCTCAACCGATAAAATCTGCCGGTATTGGTATTGTGGTTACCGTTATTTCATTAATGAGTACCATTGGTTTAGTGACTTTTCAGCGTTGGGTGGTAAGAAAAACGCAAAGTCAGGCGATTCGTGCTGATATGCTACATTATCAGTCAGATATCTTTATGAATGGGGCTATTCTGGCGGCATTAGGTTTGAGCCTTTATGGCTTCTTGCATGCGGATGCGATCTTTGCTTTAGGTATCGGCTGCTACATTTTATATAGTGCATTAACGATGGCCTATGATGCGGTGCAAACACTGTTGGACAGAGCATTACCGGACGAAGAACGGCAGGAGATTATGGATATTGCACTGTCGAAGCCGGGTATCATGGGGGCTCACGATCTCCGTACCCGCCAATCAGGCCCCACTCGTTTTATTCAACTGCATGTGGAAATGGCAGACGAGCTACCACTGATTGATGCGCATAAAATTGCCGATGATGTAGAGCAGGATATATTAAAACGTTTTCCCAACTCAGAGGTTATTATCCATCAGGACCCTTGTTCCGTGATGGTATCCTGAAGGTGATCTCCGCTTGAGAATGAGTCAGATTACCCATTAGCAGAAACTTATTTCGGGACGATAAAAAAATAATTCTTTTATCTATATTAATTATTACCGTTTTTAACTTAAACTGAATCAATTCAGCAAATCATGTTTGCTATACTGATACATCAAAGTCAGCAGACATTAGTCTGAAATGTAGTCAACAGGATTAAAGCCCGGGGATTACCCTACATAATTCGCCCGGTGCATTTAATTGATAACCACGAGCCTGACGGCTCACTATGTTTCACCGTCATGCAAGGCATGGCATTTCGTGGAACGATATCTAAAATAACATCTGTCAGTTTAGAGGTGGTCATGATCAAAAGAATCGGCGTTTTAACGAGTGGTGGTGATGCACCGGGAATGAATGCGGCAATCCGTGGTGTTGTACGTGCTGCTCTTTCTCAGGGATTGGAAGTTGTTGGTATTTACGATGGCTATCAGGGGCTGTGTGAAGATCGCATGGAACAGTTAGATCGCTATAGTGTATCTGACGTTATTAACCGTGGTGGTACCTTCCTGGGTTCTGTTCGTTATCCGGAATTTAGAGATCCTGCCATTCGTGAAGTTGCGATAGAGAACCTGAGACGCAGAAATATCGACGCGCTGGTGGTTATTGGTGGTGATGGTTCCTATATGGGAGCGAAATTGCTGACAGAGCGTGGTTTCCCATGTATTGGTTTACCAGGAACTATCGATAACGACGTAGCCGGTACCGACTACACCATCGGTTTCTTTACTGCGCTGGGTACTGTGGTTGAAGCTATTGACCGCCTGCGTGATACCTCTTCATCTCACCAACGTATCTCGATTGTTGAAGTCATGGGCCGTCACTGCGGTGATTTGACTCTGGCTGCGGCCATTGCTGGTGGTTGTGAATTTATCGTTTTACCTGAAATTGAATTCGATCGCGATGAGCTGGTAAAAGAGATCATGGCCGGTATTGGCAAAGGTAAGAAACATGCAATCGTGGCTATCACCGAACACATTTGTGATATCGATGAACTGGCCAGATATATTCAGGAAAAAACCCATCGTGATACGCGTGCCACCGTGCTGGGCCACATTCAACGTGGTGGGTCGCCGGTGCCTTACGATCGTATTTTAGCTTCCCGTATGGGCGCTTATGCCATTGACTTACTGCTGGAAGGTCATGGTGGTCGCTGCGTGGGCATTCAGAATGAGAAGATGGTTCATCACGATATTATTGATGCTATTGAAAATATGAAGCGTCCGTTTAAGAGCGACTGGTTGAAGACGGCAAAAGAGCTGTTCTAATTCCGTCTGAGCATATTTATCGTGACAAAAAAACCCGGAATATCCGGGTTTTTTTATGAATAAAAAAGAGGTTATGCTTTTTTAGCTGCCGCCGCCGCTTTAACGATTACCGCAAAAGCATCGGCTTTTAATGATGCACCGCCAACCAGAGCTCCATCAATGTCCGGCTGAGAGAATAATTCCGCAGCGTTGCTGGCATTAACAGAACCGCCGTACTGGATAATCACTTGAGCAGCCACTTTGGCATCATGCTTGGCAATATGATCACGGATGAATTTGTGAACGGCTTGTGCCTGAGCAGGTGTTGCTGATTTACCGGTGCCAATTGCCCAAACAGGTTCATAAGCAATCACGCTGTTTCCAAACGCTGGCGCACCCATAGTTTTCAATACGGCATCCAGTTGTTTCGCACAAACGGCTTCGGTTTGACCGGCTTCGTTTTCTGCTTCAGTTTCACCGATGCACAGCACAGGAATTAAGCCAGCTTCTTTTACAACGGCAAATTTCTCAGCTATCACTTCGTCGCTTTCTTTGTGATAAGTACGACGCTCTGAGTGACCGATAATGACGTATTTCATGCCAATGTCTTTTAGCATATTGGCTGACGTTTCGCCGGTGAATGCACCTGAAAGGTTGATATCAACGTTTTGAGCACCCAGCATAATATGACTACCAGAAGCCTGGTGTTTTGCCTGATCCAGATAAATAAATGGTGGAGCAATCGCAATATCACAACCATCTACACTGCTGACTTCTTTACGCAGGCCATCGATCAGTTCGTTGACCATATGTCTGCTGCCGTTGAGTTTCCAGTTTCCCATAACTAATGGATGACGCATGTTTTTTCTCCAATCAGATTATACGGTAATAACTTTCATTACAGTGAGTTAGTGACTTAAAGCATTTGATAGTGCGTTAGTGCCAATATCAATTTGTTCCATAGTATAGAACGACTTAATGCTTAGGGTTTAGCTTTTATTCGTTGTTAGCGGCGTATCTTATTTTCTATGAATTACTTGTCAGATAGCGACAGCTTAATCGGTTCAATAGCGAATGTTATACCTTTTTCACGATGATCGGCTATAACAAAACGCAATGTCCCTTCAGTTTGTTGATAGAAGGACGCTCCTTTGCCCTTTTCCAGCAGTTCAATGGATTTCTTTTGGCACTTTTCTGCTGATAATGTGGGTTCAAACAAATTGATAAATGCGCTCATATAGCTGATTAGCACTGCTTTGTTTGCCTTTTCTGCTTTAGCAATCTCTTCTGGCTTCTCTGTTTTTTCTTCTGATGGAATGGGGGGCAGATAAGTCAGTTGTAAACTTTTAATGGTGCGTTGGCTTTTATCAATAGCCACGGAAGAGTACAGCGTGCTGTTAATCCGACTGGCAGCGCGAAGCAGGGGAGATTTGACCTCCAGCGTTTTGATGGTCTTATATTCCCCTAATGGCAGAGTAGGATTGGCGGTTGAGAATTTTTCTCTGAACTGAGCAATCGTCAGACTAAATGAAGGGGCATCTTCTCTAAGATAGGGAGCTACAGCGGGTTCAGTGGCGGTTGATTCCGTTGATGGAGGAGGCAGATTCTCCTGAGCTGCAAATGACACAGAACTTAACATCAGCACTAAAAAGAGTGTGCCGGAAATTCCAGATTTCATTAATGTTGAGTATTCTGATCGCATGTCATTCATATATATCACTAATCTATAAGAGATAATGTCTGATTAAAACCTGTTGTGCCTGGCTTGTCAAAAGCATGTCTCTAAATTTATTGCGTTGCCTGTGATTTATCAGACAACGCGATCTAACCAACATTCGCTCTTTTACTGAATTTACCAATATTGTTCACTGGTAATATGGCCTGGTTTTCTGCGTAAGTGTTTGGCCATATTGCGTTGTTGTTTGAGCAATTGTTGGGTGTCTTTTGTCATTTCCGGGTTACCGCAAAGCATGACGTGGCTTTGCTCCGGGCTAATGGTTAACCCGACAGCGGATTCCAACTCGCCACTTTCAATTAATGCCGGAATACGACCAAACAGAGAGCCGGCACTTTTTTCCCGACTAACCACCGTTTGAATACGCAGTTTTCCCTGATAGCGTTTTTCCAGTTCACGCATCAAAGGCAGATAGCTGAGGTCCTGACTGTAGCGAGCTGCGTGAACCAAAACGATGTGATTAAAACGTTCCAGATCTTCACCTGCCTGAAGAATCGAGAGAAATGGCCCAATCGCGGTACCGGTGGATAGCATCCAAAGGGTATCAACGGCAGGAACTTCTTCCAGTACAAAGAATCCTGCGGCGTCCAGCGTAACCATAACGGAATCGCCAGCCTTTAATTGGTGAAGATGAGGGCTGAGCTTACCTTCCGGTACGGTGACCAGATAAAATTCAAGTTCAGGATTTCCGGGGGCATTAACATAAGAGTAGGCTCTCTGAACTCGCTCTCCTCCAATGTCCAGGGCGAGTTTGGCAAACTGACCTGCAGTAAACGGTCGTACAGGGGCATGTATACGCAGGCTGAATAAGTTGTCTGTCCAATTATCTACCCGTGTTACCGTGCCTGAAACCCAATCAGCCATGAGTTTTCCCCTCAGTATGTTGTTGCATGTTGTATAACCAGAAAAGTGTCTGGAACCAAAAGTCTGGAGAGTTAATTAGAATATCACTTCCTGTTAACAATTATGAGTAAATTAACCGAAGAAAAACACGCTTATCTGTTTGATGTGGGTGAATTATCTGCGGTTTGCTGCATTTATCTCCGGTCGGCTGCAGGATGATGGAAAGCAGTTGACCTTACATTGTGGCAGCAGTAACATGCGCGTCAATTCGACGGCGAGTAGCGCAGCTTGGTAGCGCAACTGGTTTGGGACCAGTGGGTCGGAGGTTCGAATCCTCTCTCGCCGACCAGATTAAAAACCCCTGATGGTGAAAGCTATCAGGGGTTTTGCTTTTTATCTCGGTTGAACGGGTTACTTATTGTGGATAAGGCACCCAGTCGGCATTATTCAACCTGATATAGGTCTTATCCTGATATTTCATCACTACCGTACCTGAGGTTTCTGATATTGCCGGCGTTTGCGGTAGATTGTCCGTTAGTTTTTGCCAGTCAATGCTGTCTTGAGTGAACAACTTACCGTCCAGCGAGCGGCTAGCCAGTTCAGAAATAGCCAGATAGCTACTCGGGGAAGTAATGTGCAGCGGCTCAGATTGCGCAGGCGCTTTTGCACCAACAATTCGAATACCAACAGGAATATGGGTAATGCTTGGGCTGGGAATATCACGCAGGCCAGAAACCTGCATTTTGTCACCCACCAGTGCGGCGCCGTGCTCTGGTACTACCATCACCATCACTTTGCGACCAGACTTGTCCAGTTCATCCAAAAAATTGTCCAGATCGTCAAACAAATCCTGCAGGCGTTTTTTGTATTCCACCGGTTTGTTAGTGGCAAGACTTCGGTTACCGTCGTGCAGCTCAATAGTATTATAGAATGTGACAGTACGAGGTGAATCGTCTTTTTGTCGGGATTCCAGCCACTCGGTCAACATACTCAAGTCGCGGTAGAGTGGTTCACCATCAAAGGAGGTTAATTCTGCTTTGGCATTCCCAAAAGGCAATGGCGTGGCTTGAATACCCGCATACTCACGCAGTTGTTTCAAATAATCGCCAAAAGCACCGGAATGGTCCATTACCAACTCATTTTTAAATCCTAACTGCGCCAGTTCGTTGAACAGATAACAGCGCTGATCCGCTGCTTTATACAGAGCGGTATGAGAGGACTGACCACAGCTGGCCCGGGAGATGCGAATGGCAGCGGGCCCACTGTATGAAGTGGCCGAGTTAAAATTATCAAACACGATATTCATCTTTTTCCAGACTGGATGGTCTGCCAGACCAACTGCCTGCATATCTGACCAGGAGAGAGAACAGATATTGATGATTAACAAATCAAAAGGCTGGGCATCAGCAGGTAATGATGTCGGAAATTCGGTATGCAAACCCTGTTGAGTCTGAATAAATTTATCGTAATAAGCGGTAAGGTTCTGGGAGGTTGGCGGTCCCAGCGCTTCCGATTGCGAACTGTCTGTGGTACCCGGCTGAGTCGGTGTATTAGTCGATGGCGTATTGGTGGTTGCTGTCGCCGGCATCAAGTTGAATGATGGCCCACCAATAGTGATAACGTTTAGCCATACTAAAGCGGCAACCACAAAAGGTGTAATACGCACCCATTGAGAAATAAACAGATAGCCAACTAACAGCGCAAAACCCGCACCCACCCAGCTCCAGTTAATAAAGCGCTGTACGAATTCCACCATATAATCAAAGCTGAGGGCCGTTGCCTGACTGCGTAAACTAATAATGCTTTGAATACCCGGAAGCCAGGTATCATAGTAAAACAGCGCGATACCTACCGGAATAGCGATCCAGTTGCGGATTTTTCTGAGCCAGCCAGCCGGTAGTGGAAACAGTAAAAAGGCGACGAAAACCAGATTTTCCAGAGGATGGAAATTAAGATACCCACCCCATAGCAGTGCAAACTTTATCAGAAAGTAGTAATTCCAGCCGCTTAACCCCTGCCAGTTTTTCCACAGGCTGTTATCCGGAGAGAGGGACTGAGAGGATATTTTCTCGTTATTCATAATATCTGTTTAAGTTATCCACAATAATCATGTTGGCAGAGTTTTTTCACCTGTTTTCACAGACAGAGATTAATCCAATAATATCCGCAAGCTGATATAAATTAAGGTTTCAGGCGAATGGATTAGCAGCGTGAAATAACATCCTGTCTCTTTATCACTATGAATAAAACAGAAATTCCATTTTTTTGTACTCACGACTCTGTTATTATTTCAACCGAATTCTGTGGGAAAACCTGTTTATTTATTTTTTAATTTAACACAGAAAAATTCATGTTGCGTATTCATAGAAAAACTATCAGGTAATACCACGTTTTTTTAGCTTCTTGCGCCAGCAAAATGATTTTTATCAGCTAAAATTAACTACATAGCCTGCATTACTGAGTTATCAAAATGAACAATGATGTCACAGGAATCCAATGGAACCTGAGGCAAGGACGCAAAACAGAAATAGAAAACCGGCTACCCGGACAAGCGGTGGCAAAAGAGTATCAGAATGATATTGCCGCGGTAATGACGGCTTATCATCTTACTTCGCTGGAATATCAGGATCTTTCTCATCAGGGCGCGCTGCGGGAAGCGTTTCTACGTTGGCCATTACTGTCAGAAATATTATCTGAGTCAACCTCAGATAAGGTTGGTTCGTGACGATTCTGGCAATGCAGGGTATTCGCGGTGGTTGCGGTACTACAGCGGTGTGTGCTTCGCTGGCCTGGGCTCTTGCTCAAACAGGGCAGTCAGTGTTGGTGGTTGATTTCAGTATCAGCAACTTACTGCGTCTTCATTTTAACCATGCATGGGATAGTAAAGAAGGCTGGGCGTCAACGCTAAAATTACAGCCATCTTCTCCACCGATTATTTCCTACGCGTCGGGAATTGATTATCTGCCTTTTGGTTTTGCTGAAAAAGAAACATATTCCCTAATCAATGAAGGGTTATTTAACCAAAAACAACATCAACCCAATAAATTACCTGACTTCTTATCTTTTCTTTCATCGAATGATTATCAATGGATAATTATTGATTGTTCTTCCACGCTTTCGTCTTTAAATGAATTATCCAATTCGTTGGCTGATATTAATCTGGTTCTGTTAAATCCGGATGTAGAGAGCCACGTTTTACTGAAACAAAAGACATTTCCACTGAATAGTTATTTTCTGATTAATGGCTTTTTACCAACAAGTTTAATACAGCAAGATGTCAGCCATATTTGGCAGCAAAGCTTATCAAATCTGGTTCCTGCTATTTTGCACCGTGATGAGGCGATGGCGGAGTCGCTGGCGGTTAAGAAAACTTCAGGTGAGTACCAGCCTGGTAGCCTGATAGCTCAGGACGTTCATCAACTGGCATTGTGGTGCCAGAACCTTGATAAACAAGGGTCCTGACTATGCATCCATTCAAGTCTCTGTTCAGTTTATTCATTCCTACGGCACCGCTGAGTCGGTTGGTTGCCCGTTATAATGGATATCGTCAACAGAAGACTTCCGCCATCACGGCATTTCTGTATTGTGTTGGTTATGCTGTTTTATGGACGGTATTCTGTCTGGAATCACCGGCCTGGCAGCGAGTCAGAGAACAACATAATCGATTATTTCCCCAGATTTCTGATGTTCGCCCTCGTTTGGCTGATATTTTGCGTTATTCCGTACAAAGTCTGTGGCTGATTGTCATTCGTCAAGAGAGCGCCCCTTCGTTTTTATTTTTACGTCGGGGATGGCAAAAATTCAGACAGTGGTTGAGCGCAAGACATCAACAGATAAACAGCTGGCTGCATAGCTTACCTGAGTATGTCAGAGCGAATCAGTTAGAACATCGTTCAGAGCAGCGTTTAAAAAATCTTAGCCCGACATTAAGACGCACGGTATTTATCATTTGTAGCCTGCTAGCGGGCATACTGGCGATTATTTGTATCTCCCAGCCGTTCGATCTGTTTGCCCAGTTTATCTTTGTTCTGCTGCTCTGGGGCATTGCCATGGTGATGCGCCGTATTCCGGGCCGCTTTGCCTCTTTGATGATGATTGTACTGTCACTGACAATTTCATCTCGCTATATCTGGTGGCGATATACCTCGACCCTTAACTGGGATGACCCGGTGAGTCTGGTTTGTGGGTTGCTATTACTGGCGGCAGAAACCTATGCCTGGATCGTGCTGGTATTGGGCTTTTTTCAGGCGGTATGGCCACTTCATCGCAAACCGGTCCCCTTGCCGGAAGATGTCACTTCCTGGCCCAGCGTCGATATTATGGTACCTACCTATAACGAAGGGCTGAACGTGGTTAAACCCACAATTTATGCCGCATTGGGAATTGACTGGCCGGAAGATAAGCGAACTATCTACATTCTGGATGATGGTAATCGACCTGAGTTTCGGGCATTTGCTGAAGAGGTTGGGGTAAAATATATTGCCCGCCCAACCCATGAACACGCTAAAGCCGGTAATATCAACCATGCCCTGAAGCAGGCTACCAGCGAATTTGTGGCTATTTTTGACTGTGACCATGTGCCAACGCGCTCTTTTTTGCAACTGACCATGGGTTGGTTTTTTAAAGACAAAAAGTTGGGAATGATACAAACCCCCCATCATTTTTTCTCGCCGGACCCTTTTGAACGTAATCTGGGTTCTTTCCGTAAAATGCCAAACGAAGGTAACCTGTTTTACGGCTTGCTTCAGGATGGCAATGACACCTGGGATGCGACATTCTTCTGTGGTTCCTGTGCGATTATGCGCAGAACTGCATTAGATGAAGTGGGCGGTATTGCGGTTGAAACCGTGACGGAAGATGCGCACACCTCGTTGCGCTTGCACCGTGCCGGCCTATATTCGTATTCCACTGGCGGCAGGATTAGCAACCGAAACGCTGTCAGCCCATATTAGCCAGCGTATTCGCTGGGCACGGGGCATGGTACAAATTTTCAGATTGGATAATCCACTGCTGGGCAAAGGGCTAAAACTGGCTCAGCGCCTGTGTTATGCCAATGCGATGTTGCATTTCCTGTCAGGCGTTCCGCGACTGATATTTTTAACCGCACCGTTGGCATTCCTCTATTTCCACGCCTATATCATTTATGCGCCGGCATTGGCGATAGCGCTGTATGTATTGCCCCATATGATTCACGCCAGCCTGACTAACTCCCGTATTCAGGGACGGTTTCGTCACTCGTTCTGGAGTGAAATTTATGAGACGGTACTGGCCTGGTATATCGCCCGCCCGACTACCGTTGCGTTACTGAATCCCCATAAGGGCAAATTTAACGTCACCGCTAAAGGTGGGCTGGTGGAAGAGAGCCATCTCGACTGGATTATCTCTCGCCCCTATTTCTTGCTGGTCTTACTCAACGCAGCGGGTCTGTTGGCTGCCGGATGGCGTATGTATTACGGACCAGGCAATGAGATCCCTACGGTTCTGGTCAGTGCAATATGGGTTATCTATAACCTGATTATTTTAGGTGGCGCTATAGCGGTTTCTATTGAAGCCAAACAAATCAGGAACTCACCCCGCATTCAAATTGCTATGCCGGCCGCGATTGCCCGTGAAGATGGGTATCTATTCCCTTGTACGTTGAGAGATTACTCCGATGCAGGGGTTGGTATAGAGATGAATGCGCCAGAGCTGGTAGCTAAGGGCGATAAACTGACTTTGATGTTAACCCGGGGAGATCGCGAATATGCCTTCCCCCGTCAGGTGATGCGCTCATTCAACGAGACCGTTGGCGTTCAGCTTCATCTGACCACCACACAGCAACATATTGATTTTATGCAATGTACTTTTGCCCGGGCAGACACCTGGGCGTTATGGCAAGAAAGCGTACCGGAAGATAAACCGATGAGCAGCATGCGTGATGTGCTGATGTTGGGCTTACACGGTTATCAACGGATGCTGGAATACTCACCTCCATTTTTATATTCCATTTTGGGGCGTATGGCGTCGGTTATTGTTTGGTTAATTTCGTTTTTACCTCGGCGGGTTAATCAGCCCAAAACAGAAGTGGCAACAGTATGAATAAAATGAAATCTGAAGTGATATTTACTGGTGTAGCGAAACGTCGCTGGCTGGGGATTGTTCTGCTCAGTCTGGCAGGTGCTACCTATGCGCAGACTACGGATACTCCGCAGGTTGTTGATGCTGATGTGCAAAATAGCGCAGCACCCGTAGCGCCACAGGTGGAGCCGATGCCAATCGTTCCGGGAGCACCGGTGCGTAATGACTCACTCTCTTTTAAAACACTGGCACCGGAAGGCAGTCTGGTTTTAAGAGGGGTACAGAGCGTTGCGCAGATGACGTTCACTGTGCGTAGTGATGAAGTAGTATCTCAGGCGGCACTGAATCTGGACTATACCGTTTCGCCTGCACTATTACCGTTACTCTCCCATATTAAAGTCTATCTGAATGATGAACTGATGGGGGTTGTGCCGGTAAATCAGGACTCTCCGGGGAAGAAAGGGGCGATTAATTTGCCGCTGGATGCCCGCTATATCAGCGATTTTAACCGCATTCGTCTGGAGCTGGTGGGACATTATAAGGATGTCTGTGAAGACCCAACCCATAGCAGTATCTGGATTGATGTAAGTAAAAGCAGTTCGGTAGCGTTGACCTATCAGGGACTGGAAGTGAATAACGATCTTTCCCGTTTTCCTGAGCCGTTCTATGACAGTCGGGATTTCCGTCCGTTAAATTTACCGATGATTTTCAATTCAGCGCCGGATAGTGACCAGCAAAAAGCGGCGGCAATTTTAGCGTCCTGGTTTGGTGTGAATGCACAATGGCGGGGCCAGAACTTCCCGGTATTGTATAACCAACTGCCAGAGAGCAACGGCGTGGTTTTTGCCACTAACGACTGGCGCCCGGATTTCCTGAAGGACTACCCGAAAGTTGATGCACCAACGGTTGAGATAATATCCCACCCGACAAATCCGTATATCAAGCTATTACTGGTGTTGGGGCGTGACAACAAAGATTTACTGACTGCAGTACAGGGCATCGCTCAGGGAGAACCGTTATTCCGTGGCCAGAGCGTGACTATTGATAGCGTAAAACAGCTATTACCTCGCCAGCCTTACGATGCACCTAACTGGGTAAGAACCGATCGTCCGGTACGATTAGCTGAACTGACGACTTACCCGGAACAACTCAGCGTTTCTGGTGGGCGTTTGCCGCCGATCGATCTGGACATGAAATTACCGCCCGATCTGTTTTTATTGCGCAGTCAGGGTATCGCGCTAAATCTTAAATATCGCTATACACCCCCTCCTTATGTGGATGATTCTCGCTTAAATGTCAGTCTGAATAATCGTTTTTTACAGGCGTTTCCATTGAAGCCTTATGAGTCGAATAAGCTGCAGGTACTGCATATTCCGTTGATTCAGGGATTGAGCAGTACTGATGAAGAAGTGATGATTCCAGCTTTCCAACTGGATGGAAATAACAAACTGCGTTTCGATTTTGATTTCGTTTCAAATATTGGTGCCAGCACCACTGACGTATGTCGTACCATGACGCCGGTAAAACATGAAGCAGTGGTTGATGGTGACTCAACTATCGATTTTTCTGGTTATCGCCACTATCTGGCGATGCCTGCATTGAAAACCTTTGCTCAGTCAGGTTTCCCATTCAGTCGCATGGCGGACTTATCGGAAACGTTAGTGGTGATGCCTGAAAACCCAACGGCAGAACAATTAACGCTGCTGTTTAACGTGATGGGGCAGATGGGGGCCAATATTGGCTATCCGGCGTTGGGGATTGAACTGACGGCTAAACCGGATGCGAAACAGCACGCAGATAAAGATCTGTTGGTGTTAAGCGGTATTCCGAAAGATTTGGATGCCAGAAATCAACCACAAATACTGATTGAGCAGGCAAAGAGCCAGCTTAACCGTCCGGAAAAAAATAATCTGGAACTGCATACAGTTGATTTCGATAAGCCGAGTACCGAACCAACACCGCAGGCTAATGCGGCGGTTTCATCAGATGGACCCATTGGTGCCATAACCGGCTTTCAGTCTCCTTATAACGAGCAGCGCAGTGTGGTTGCTCTGATGGCCAGCGGTGACAGCGGTTATCAACTACTGGATGAAGCCTGGCGCGATAGCGGCAAACGCGCGGCGATTGCCGGGTCGGTTTCCATTGTGCGTAACTCCGGCGTAAATAGTATTCGGGTTGGCGATACCTATTATGTTGGCTATCTGCCATGGTGGGACAAACTCTGGTTTAAGCTATCTGAACACCCGGTGTGGCTGGCCGTATTTGCCGTTTTCAGCGTGATTCTGGTGGCATTAATGCTCTGGCGTGGCCTGCGAGCAATAAGCCGTCGTCGCTTAAACCCGGATGAAGATAAATAATATGAAACGCTTGGTGATGATGTTCTGTTGCTGTCTTATCGCCGGTCAGGCGTGGGCAGATAGCTGCTACTGGCCACAGTGGCAGCGTTTTTCTCAGCAATATATCAGCCGTGAAGGGCGGGTTATCGACCCCACTGACGGTAACAACATCACCACCTCAGAAGGACAGAGCTACGGACTGTTTTTTGCACTCGTGGCGAATGATCGTAATCGATTCGATCAGATTTTGAACTGGACAGAGAATAATCTGGCCGCTGGCGATCTGACGGCTCGCTTACCCGGTTGGCTATGGGGTAAAAAACTGGATAACAGTTGGGGGATTCTGGATACTAATTCCGCATCTGATTCTGATCTGTGGATAGCCTACACGCTGCTGGAAGCCGGACGGCTTTGGCGCTCCCGTGGTTATCAGGTAATGGGTACTTTGCTATTACAACGTATTGTCAGGGAAGAGGTCGCGAAGATACCGGGATTGGGTTTCATGCTGATGCCTGGAAAAGCTGGTTTTATCGAATCTGATCGCTGGCGGTTGAACCCCAGTTATCAACCGCCACAACTGTTATCTCGTCTCGCTCAAACCGACAAGATTTGGGGTGAAGTTGCAGAGAGCAACCGTAAGCTATTACTTGAAGCGGCACCTGCGGGAGTTGCTGCTGATTGGGTGGTCTGGCAGAAAGAGAAAGGTTGGCAAACAGACGGTAAAACCGGAGCAACCGGCGACTACAATGCGATTCGGGTCTATTTATGGCTTGGCATGCTGGCAGAAGATGCGCCGGGAAAAGCAGAACTGATAGCCCACTATCAACCAATGGCTAAACTGACGCAGGATACGGGCTTACCACCAGAAACGGTAGATACTCAAACCGGTAAAGCTACCGGTACCGGGCCAGTTGGTTTTTCTGCTGCACTATTACCATTTTTAGCGGGTTCCCCGGCTCAGGCAGTTCAACGCGAACGGGTCGTGAATAATCTTCCGGGTGCAGATGCTTATTACAGTAGCGTGTTAACTCTTTTCGGTCTCGGTTGGGATCAACAATATTATCGCTTTAATCAACAGGGAGAGTTGCAGGTTTCTTGGGAGAAAGATACATGCAAAATTACCCACTGATTTCAAACTACACTATGAAACTTTATCATCGGCTTTTTCCCGTGGTGGGTACAGTGCATCGCATTGCACCGATACTCTCCTTTACGCTACTTCCTTTTACTCTCTCACCCCTTGGCGTATTAGCCGCAGACAGCGTATCGCCTGAAGCCTGGTTGCAGGAACAAATTCGTATTGGTGAATCAGCTCATCGGGATGATTTGGTGAAAGAATCCCTTTATCGATTGGAGAAGATCAGCCCGAATGCGCCTGAAACGTTAGCCGCTCAAATTAGATACGCGTTGCGTCAGGGAGATATGACCACCGCGACTCGCCAACTGGAACAGTTAAGAAAGCTACAGCCTGATTCGGATACTTATTTGAGTGCTAAACTCGAAATTGAGCTGGCGCAGCCAGAAGGAAAAAACAAACTACAACAGGCTCGGCTACTGGCAACGGGTGGACAACTGGCTCAGGCTAAAGCGGCTTATGATGAACTGTTTTCAGGCAAGGCACCTACACTGGAGCTGGCGATTGAATACTGGAATGTTGTGAAAAAAATTCCCGGTCAGCGAGATTATGCATTACAGCAGATGCAAGTGCTGCAAAAACGCTTTCCAGCTTCAAATGCGTTAAGTATGTCCATTGCGCAGCTCTTATTTGATGAAGGAAAAGAGCAACAGGCTTATCAGGTACTGGAAAAGTTGGCGGCCAGTCCCGGTGGTGTCAGTAGTGCAGCCGAACTGTGGTATAGCAAACTAAAAGATATACCGGCTTCGGATCGGAGTGTTGCTCAGTTGCAACACTTCATCACCCTCTTTGAAGGTCAGCCGGAGGTAGCTGATGCCAGAGAAGAGCTGGTGCGCCAGCAGACATTGCTACAAGACCCACGTTATCGCGCCAGAGTCCGGGGACTGGAACAGGTGGACAGTGGCGGCGGTCGTAATGCGATTCCTTCACTAAAACAGGCGCTGAGTGCTTCACCGAATGATGCTGAATTGCTGATTGCGTTAGGGCAGGCCTATGCCCGAGCTGGAAACAGTCAGCAGGCTTTAGCGCAGTTTGATAAAGCCAAAGCGAGCAATACGGCAGGTGTTTATGCTTCCAAGCTGGATAGTTTGATTAAAACCAATCGTTACTGGTTAATCATCGATCGGGCGGACAGTGCCCTGAAAAATAAACAGTTGGATCAGGCTGAAACCTTATACCGTCAGGCCAGTGCTATTGATGGTACGGATGCGCAAGGACTGATTGGTTTAGGTGATGTAGAGATGGCCCGCAATAATGTGGCGGCGGCAGAATCTTACTATAAACAGGCACTGCGTCGTGAGCCGGATAGCCGTAGTGCCGTTAGCTCGCTGGTTTCGCTATATGAAAAGCAGTCACCAGAAAAAGCGTTGAGCTATATTCAGAGCCTGCCGGGCTATATGAAAAACCGCATGCGTAGCTCACTTAATGAATTAACCGCAAGTAGCCTGAAACAGCAAGCGGAAGATCTTGCTGCTGCCGGTAAACCGGCTGAAGCAGAAACGAAATACCTTCAGGCTCAGAAAATGACCCCTGATGATGTTTGGCTAACTTATCGTCTGGCCGGTGTGATGCGCGCACAGGGCAAAAATGCTCAGGCCGATTCGCTATTTAGTCGGGCGATGCTGCCTCATCAACAAGATGCTGACTGGATATATGCGCATTCACTCTATTTGTCCGGCAGTGGTCGTGAAGCTCAGGCACTGGCCCAGCTACAAACGTTGGGTCAGGCAAAGTGGAATGACAACATTCGTGAACTGGATACTCGTCTGAAAACGTCGCAAATCCTGCAACAGGCCCAGCAAATTCGCGAAACAGAAGGGGAACCGGCAGCCATTGCCTGGTTAACACAGCAACCAGCCAGTACCCGTATCGATCTTACCCTGGCTGACTGGGCGATAGAGCGGGAAGATGGTCAACAGGCGCAGGAGCAGTATCAGAAGATTCTGGCCCGGGAGCCGGATAATCAGGATGCTCAACTGAGTGTGATTGAAGCGCAGATTACTGAAGGGGATTTAAATGCCGCCAAAGCTTCCCTGGGTGCACTCTCTATTCAACCTCAAGCCAGCGATATCGGTACCGGGCGTCGTTTAGCCAATGCCTGGTCATTAGTGGGAGATGATGAGCGTGCAGGAGCAATACTGGCCCAATTAAAACCAACCGCACTGCAACCCTCTGCTGAACCATCTATGGATAACGCCCGCCTGTTACGTGATGCCGCGGCGTTTGAGGAAAAAACCGGACATCCTGACGAAGCATTAAATGATTACCGCCATGCGATGACTGCCTATGGGATCACACCTTCAGCGGAGATGGATGATGAGACGTTTACCAAATCTATGCGTAACAACCAGCAGGATGATTGGCTAAAACGAGGAATCAAATCAGACGCGGAATCACTGTATAAACAGCAGTCCACGACAGTGACGCTGGATCATGACTATTGGGGCTCCAGCGGTACGAAAGGGATCTCTGATTTAACCGCTCATACCACCATGCTGCACATTGCTTTTCCTCTACAGCGGGGAACGGCTTTTCTGCGCGGTGATTCGGTCATGATGAATGCGGGGAGTTTTAGTACCGACAGCAGTGGCGTCTATAAAGAGACGTTTGGTACCTGCCGGGAAGTTGGCTGTAGCGACGATCGTAGCCAAAAGAGTAATGGTGTCAGCGTAGCAACCGGCTGGCAGGATGATAACTGGCAGGTGGATATCGGTACCACGCCGATGGGATTTGAGGTTGTTGACTGGGTAGGTGGTGTTGGCTACAGCAATGACTGGCACAATCTGGGATGGACGGTGACTGCTTCCCGCCGGCCAATTTCCAGTTCGTTGTTATCCTTTGGTGGTGCGGTTGATCCTTATACCGGAACCAAATGGGGTGGCGTGCGTAAAAATGGTGTTCAACTGGATTTAAGTTATGACCGCGGCGGGCCGCACGGTGTATGGGGTAATGTTGCTTACCACCAACTGACTGGCAAGAATGTCGCGGATAATCAGCGTATGCAGGCGATGGCCGGTTACTACTATAAAGTGATTAACGAAAACGACCGTCAGGTAAGAGTAGGTTTAAACACCATGTGGTGGCACTACCAGAAAGATTTAAGTGACTACACCTTGGGACAGGGGGGTATTACAGCCCTCAACAGTATCTATCGTTTTCTTTACCGCTGTTATATCGCGAGCGCACAGAAAACTGGTCATGGGAATTGGGTGGTTCAGTATCCATGTCTCATTCATCAACGGATGGCAGTAAGCGTTATCCGTTGCAGGGGCTGATCCCCGATAGTTTACCGGATAAATATGCCACGACTGACAGTAGCAGCAGCAGTGGAACCGGGTATACGGTGCGGGCATTGGTGGAGCGCCGGATTACCTCTCACTGGAGTGTAGGAGCCGGAGTCGATATTCAACAGGCAAAAGACTATACCCCTAGCCATGCGTTGATTTATGTACGCTATGCGCTGGAGCCTTGGTTGGGTGATATGGATTTACCGCCTCAACCACTCACACCTTATGCTGATTTTAAATGAGAGTGAGCCAGATTTCTGAGCGTGGCAGAATACTTTTGCCATAATGTGAGGAGTGAACGTTATAATATTTTACCCATCGCCGGGCATGTAAATATATTATTCAGTCATCAGGCCATTTGGAGATAAACCTTTGCAGGTAAAGCGTTCGCTAACAATCAAACAGATGTCGCTAGTAACGGTAGTTGCTCTGGCGACGATTTGTATTTTTATCATTATACAAATGTTTGATTTTATTCAGCAGCGCAAAGAGGTTTACCACATTCAGCTGGATAATATTGGCTATTCCGTTTCTCAGCCGCTGGAGCGGGCGCTGTGGGATAGAAATATGAAAGAGATCCAACGTGCATTAGATAATCTGATGGAACTGGATTTTTTAACCCAAGCCAATTTAATTGTAAATACTGAGCTGGTCTCCGTTCATAGCCAGCGTGGACCGAATGGCAAAGTTCCTCATCTGGCGGAACGGTTGTTGGAGCTTCCTATTGTTTCACTGATTCCACTTTATTCACCGGAATACAATGCTATCGATCCCCAACCTATGGGCTATCTGGTACTGGAAGCTGACTCCTATAAGCTTTATCAATATACCCTGAAGCGTTTTTCTGCTCTGCTGGTAGCTTACTTACTGCTGGCCTTTATGCTCTCTATTGCTATCAGTTGGTGTCTGAATCGTTTATTAGTCTATCCACTGCGCGCTATTGCCGATGACCTGCGTACGCTGCCGTTAGAGAATATCCAGTATCATCAGCTCTCATTACCCCGATACCATCAGGATGATGAGTTAGGGGTACTGGTTCGCAGTTATAATCGTAATCAACAGGCGTTAGTACAGGCTCATCACCAGTTAACCCGCATGAGCACCCGGGATCCTATTACCGATCTCCCCAATTACACCCTGTTTCAGGAGCTGTTAAAACAACAGCTGGTAAACAGTGGTTATGAAAAGCAGCCGTTTAGCCTGTTATTTATTAATTTAGATTCTTTTAAAGATATCTATCAGGCACTGGGGCAAGAGCAGGGAAACCTTGGCCTTATTGATGCAGTTAAACGCATGAGGGAAGTACTGGGCGAGCATACGCTGCTGGCAAGGCTTCACGGCGAAGAGTTTATTGTACTTAGTAAGTCGCAGGAAAGTCCGTTGCATGCCATGCAACTGGGACAGCGGCTGGTTGAGCATCTTACCTCGCCGCTCAGTATTAACGAGTATCAGTATTTGCCGACGGTTAGCATTGGTATTGCACAGTATCCCAGCGATAGTGAAGAACCTGATGGGCTAATTGCCAATGCTCAGGCGGCGATGCTGCTGGCGCAACGGCGATGGAAAAATCAGGTTCTGTTCTTTGAACCGGATATGACCAATAACATTCAGCAGCGGCTGATTATGGAGAGCGAAGTAGCTCGCGGACTGAAAGAGAATCAGTTCCGTCTCTATCTTCAACCTCAGGTAGATATGGCTACCGGGCAGCCTTATGGCGCAGAAGCGCTGATTCGTTGGCACTATGCTGAAGGTGATATCCGCTTTCCGGGGGATTTCATTCCATTAGCAGAAGAGACAGGATTAATTCTTGAGTTAGGGTCATGGGTGCTGAAAGAAGCCTGTACGACGCTGGCCCACTGGAAACAACAGGCAATTCCATTAACTCTTTCCGTTAATCTATCGGCATTACAGTTACAACAACCTGATTTAATTAAACAGTTGAGCGGGTTATGTCAGCGCTATGATTTCAGCCCAAACAAGTTAATTCTGGAACTGACAGAAACTGCAAATATTTATGATCTGAAGGCTGTGCTACCAACGTTGATAAAAATGCGCGATTTAGGCATTTCTATTGCATTGGATGATTTTGGTACCGGTTACTGCAATCTTAATTATCTTAGTCATTTGCCTGTAGATGAGTTGAAAATCGATAAGAGCTTCGTGGATGGACTACCGGATGATGATGAGCTGGTGCAAATCGTCAATTCGATTGCTCAGATTCTCTCTCTGAAAGTGGTGATCGAAGGAGTGGAAACTCAACAACAGGCCGACTGGCTTCTGGCTCACGGTATGCATTTTGCTCAGGGCTATCTTTTCTCTCGGGCGCTTCCTTATGAAATGTTTAAGGAAAAGTACCTGTCTTCTTATTATTAACAAAATCGATATTCCTCTGAAGGTAGTACATTAACGAGATTGTTAATATTGTTAATAAATACTGAACCACTAATTAGCAGAGATAGAAAAGTACCGATTAACTAATTTTTGACCATAAAGTACGTAAAACCAACGGTTGTGATGCGATCCAGTTCATATTTCTGATTTTTCCCCATTGTTTAATCAATAAATTAATATCCATAGTGTTAATTGGATGTTATTTTCCAGCGCTCTACACCGTGTTGCTAATAAAAATAAGGAAAGCATCATGAAATTGAATATTTTCAAATCACTTTATATTCAGGTGTTAATTGCAATAACGGTTGGGGTACTGTTGGGGCATTTTTATCCTGAGATTGGTGCATCAATGAAGCCGTTAGGTGATGGTTTCATCAAACTGATTAAAATGATTATCGCACCAATTATCTTCTGTACCGTTGTTACAGGTATAGCCGGGATGGAGAGCATGAAGGCCGTAGGTCGTACGGGCGGCATCGCGTTACTCTATTTTGAAATCGTGAGTACATTAGCTCTGTTGATTGGTCTGATCGTGGTAAACGTGATCAAACCAGGCGCAGGTATGAACGTTGATGCATCTCAACTGGATGCTACCGCTGTTGCCGCTTATGCTGACGCAGCTAAATCACAAGGTATCGTTCCATTCTTACTGGATGTCATTCCGGGCAGCGCAATAGGTGCGTTCGCCAGCGGTAACATTCTTCAGGTATTACTGTTTGCCGTGCTGTTTGGTTTTGCTCTGCATCGCCTGGGTGAAAAAGGTCAGTTAGTATTTAATGTTATTGACAGCTTCTCCCGCGTGATTTTTGGCATCATCAACATGATCATGCGTCTGGCGCCTATCGGGGCATTTGGTGCAATGGCCTTTACTATCGGTAAATACGGTGTGGGTTCTCTGGTACAGTTAGGACAGTTAATTCTGTGCTTCTATATCACCTGTGTACTGTTTATCGTGTTCGTGGTTGGTTCAATCGCTAAAGGCTTTGGGTTTAGCATTTTCAAATTTATCCGTTATATCAAAGAAGAGCTGCTGATCGTTCTGGGTACTTCTTCTTCTGAGTCGGTATTACCAAGAATGCTGGATAAAATGGAGCGTTTGGGCTGCCAGAAATCAGTAGTAGGATTGGTAATCCCTACAGGGTATTCGTTCAACCTCGATGGAACATCCATCTATCTGACCATGGCGGCGATATTTATCGCTCAGGCCACCAATACAGAAATGAGCGTGCTCAACCAGATTACGCTGTTAGTGGTATTACTGTTGTCATCCAAAGGGGCAGCAGGGGTAACAGGCAGTGGTTTTATCGTACTGGCAGCAACCATCTCAGCGGTAGGTCACTTACCACTGGCTGGATTGGCGTTAATTCTGGGTATTGACCGTTTCATGTCAGAAGCTCGTGCGTTAACTAACCTGATTGGTAATGGTGTAGCAACCGTGGTTGTTGCTAAGTGGTGCCGTCAGATAGACGAAGACAAACTGCATGAAGAGTTAAACAATCAGGGCTCTAAAAAAGCGACTCCCGCTGTCTGATTAATACCTCGTTTCAATTAAAGATCCTCACCTACGGGTGGGGATTTTTTTTATCTTTATCAAAGAAAAATGCGGGCCGCTAATCTGTTTTTAACCATCAAAATTGACATGGAATAGGATAAGACCGGATAAAAATTTGGTCAGTGTGGAAATAAAGCATTTCTCAGATATAATTTCATATGCAATAAAATTGTTTATTTTCTAACCAAGCGTTGCTTCATTTCCTTCCGACGGCTTGCTGCTGGCGGTATTCTCTGCATAATGTCTCTATTTGCAAGTTAGCCATCAGTTTTATTATTTAAATGATAGTAGCATTGAGTGACATCTCGACAGCCTGCTTCTTTCAATAACAAAAACGACAAGGATGCAAATATCAGCTGTCAGACAACCACATGATGTTGTCGGGGTTGATATAAGCAGTAAATGAGGTTTCAGTATGCATAGTAAGTTTTTACGATCCGCTTTAGGTGGATTGGTGTTGATAATGGCGGGAGCTGCCCAGGCAGAGCCATTAAAAGCCGATCCAGCATGGCAGGAAGGAAAGTTGGAAAATGGGTTTAAATGGCAAATGCTTGCCACTCCACATCGACCCACCGATAAGATTGAAGTTCGTTTAGAAATCAATGCGGGTTCTCTGCAGGAAAGTATTCCACAGGTCGGTTTTTCCTATCTGTTACCGCGTCTGGCAACGTCTCAAACCGAGCATTTTAGCAACCATCAAATGCAGGCTTTGTTGCCTCAAATTCTTCCGGATGCTGAGCCAAAGTATTTGGTGGAAGTCTCCTATGATTACACTCGCTACAATTTGAGTCTGCCAAATAACCGACCAGAAATATTAAAAGAAGCATTTAGCTGGTTATCTGATGCAGTAAACCGCCCAACGGCAACCGATGAGCAAATTCAGGCCATTCGCAGTGAGTTTGCGTCACCGTTGGTGATGTTACCATCCGGACTGAATGATGCCTGGTGGCGCTATCGTATTAAAAACTCGCCGTTAATGGGTCATGAACCAGGGCAAACTATTGTTGCTGACGCCAGTGCAGAGCAGTTGGGTGAGTTTTACAGCAAATGGTATACCCCGGATGCTATGACGCTGTACGTGGTGGGTAATGTTGATCGTCGGGTATTGAACGATCAGATCAATAAGGCTTTTGGTGGTTTAAGTGGTAAGCGAGAGACGCCGGCAACCATTGCTGTACTGAGCGCGTTACCGCCAACTCCGGTTAGTTTTTCATCTCAGGGTGTGACCAAAGATCGTATTAAACTGGTATGGGATGATCCATGGCATCCGGTGGTGACGACGGCTTCACTGGAGCGCCAGTGGTTAAGTATGATTGCCAATGACAT
Organism: Limnobaculum zhutongyuii; assembly: GCF_004295645.1. Taxonomy (NCBI): domain Bacteria; kingdom Pseudomonadati; phylum Pseudomonadota; class Gammaproteobacteria; order Enterobacterales; family Budviciaceae; genus Limnobaculum; species Limnobaculum zhutongyuii. Next base: position 4,301,036 of record NZ_CP034752.1, on the reverse strand, counting down.
GATTAAGAATCGTTTGAATCAGAAGCTTGGGCGTACCGTACTTAAAGGTGAGCCATTGAATATTGAGTGTCAGGTACAGTTTCAGCGCTATAAGTGCAATATGACGCTGGATGTACAGCTCCCGGCGCTGAAAAGCAGTATTAAACAGCTGGGCACCGAATTAGTGAAGCTGGATAAAGAAGGTATCACCGAAGCGGAGCTGAAAGCTTTAGTTGCTGCGCAAAAAGAGCAGTTGGACAAGGCGATTGCGACCTATGCCAAAACCGATACTACTGAGATTATGAATCAGCGTCTGCTGATCCAAAAAAGCGGTTCTATTGCGGTTGATCCGGAATCCTATCAGCAGCTGAATCAGAAGTTCCTTAGCAGCCTGACCACGACGGATGTGAATGCCCGTATTCATCAAATACTCTCTATCAAACCAACGATGGTGCTGACTCAGCCTGCCGGTGAACCTGAGGAGAATGTTAAGGTATTAGCGGATTTACTTGACTCTGTCATGTCGCCAAAGGCGGAAGAAGCGAAGTGATTTGAGCTATAAGCCAAACAAAAGCCCCGGCCTGAAATTCAGTACCGGGGCTTTTTTATGGGATCTTTTCTCAGACCGCAGGCATCGCTTCCAGAGGAATAATGGCCCCACGATATTGAATGACCGTACTGGCGGTCAGGTGACCACGTTTAATGGCGTCAGCGACATTTCCACCTTGTAAACGAACCGCCAGGTAACCCGCACTGAATGAGTCACCGGCAGCCGTAGTATCAACCACCTTCTCTTTAGCCAGCTTAACTGCCGGTACATCTTCGCGATTGCTGCCGGTAGCAGCGATACAGGAGTCTGCGCCGCGTTTAATGATGATTTCGCTAACGCCAAGAGCCTGAGTACGGGTGATAACGTTTTCGTACGGCTCTTCGCCCCACAGCGCGTCTTCATCGTCCAGAGTGAGGAAGGCAATATCAGTGCAGCAAAGTACGTCATGATAGACTTGCTGTGTCTCTTCACGGCTTTGCCACAGGCGCGGGCGATAGTTGTTATCAAAAATAACTTTACCCCCATTACTACGACAGGCTTTCAGCAGGCTGATGAGTTTCTGGCGACTTTCCGGATTAAGGATCGCCACACTGATTCCGCTCAGGTAGATATAGTCGAAATGCGCCAGCTTTTGGCAAATTTCCTCGGACTTGTCGCGAGCCAGCCAGTAACGCGCTGCGGCATCGTTACGCCAGTAATAGAATTTACGCTCGCCAGCGTCATCAGTTTCGATGTAGTAGAGGCCTGGCATTTTGTCATCTAACTGCTGAATTAAGTCGGTTTTAACCTTCTCTTTTTGCCAGGTGGTCAGCATTTGGTCGCTAAATACATCGGTTCCCAGAGCGGTAACATAGTGTACTGCCAGTTTATCCTCTGGTACCTGACGGGCAATATAGACGGAAGTATTCAGGGTATCTCCGCCAAATCCACGGCTGACATTATTTTCTTTTTCAGAGAGTTCGATCATACATTCGCCAATAACGGCAATTCTTTTAGTGGTCATGGTGTGGCATCCCAGTCTTAATTTTATTGGTCATTGGGATTAGTTTTATAACTTAGCGGGGGATAGTCAAGAAAAAATAAAACATTGTTTCAATAATTGTGTGGTGACGCTTTTTTAGTAAAAAACGGAGTGTTTATTCTGGTGATGTTGTACAGAGATAAACGCTCCGTTACCGGCTATGCCGACTGGGGGGGGACTTGTTCGTTATCCGCGTCAGCTTTTTTCTGATTTTCCTGCGCGGTGGCAATCCAGGCGGCGCAGAATAAAGTGAGCCGGGCGAAGAAGTAGAAAAACGCCAGCAAACCAATAATTGAACCAAAAGCCGCACCAGAAGGGGATTTCGCCAACTGAGGTAATGTGATGGTCATGATAAATTTGATGACTTCAAAACCGATAGCCGCCAGCAGAGTGCCCTTTAGCAATGCTTTAAGGTTAGGGCGCTGTTTTGGCAACATCCAGAATATCCACAAGAACATGAAATAGTTAGCGGTAATGGAGACTGTCAGAGCGATTAGCGTTAACGCGGGTCTGAGCCAGGCGATATCTCCCAGCCCTAAGGCGTTAACAATGATCTGTTGGGCTGAACCGGCAACCGACGTGAGGGAAATGGTAACAATAAGCGCAATGACTAATCCGGTCAGGGAGATAAAGTCTTTAAGATAGCGGAAGTAAAATTTGTCTTCTTCCGCAGGATTACGCTCCCATACATCCCGGCTCTGTGCCCGAATGGCTTCACGTAAGTTGCCCATCCAACTGATACCAGAATAGAGCGCCACCAGCAGACCGGTTAAACCAACGGTCGTGCGCTGGCGAATGGCCGTATTGACCGTATTCTCTAACGTGGTTGCTAAATTAGGGTCAGAAACGCTGGTCACTATCTTATTAATAAGCTCGGCCAGCAGTTCTGGGTTGGAAGCCAACACAAAACCGGCGGTGGCAAAAGAGACCATCAGAATAGGGATCAGCGACAGAAAAGAGAAATAAGTAATCGCGGCACCAAACTGGCTCCCCAGACGATCGTTAAAGCGTTCAGTAGCGCGTAGCAAATGTGCAATGGCGGGAATCGCTTTAATTTTGTCTGCCAACCGGGTGGCTTTTTTTACCGCGTTATTCATCAGGAAGTTCTTTATATTAGTGCGAGTGGTTGAGGCCATCGCCGCGTTTACTGTTATCTGATTGATAATAGCAAAGTTTATTTGTCCCGACAAAAACCGGGGTAAATAACGGAGTATTCAGACGAAAGCAACAAGTCAGCGTGATGGGCTTTTGTCGTCGATCGGGCAATAAAAAACCCGAATATGAAAGCAATATTCGGGTTTCGATGAATTTATCGCAGCGCGATTAGCGCATAGTGACAAATTCTTCTGCTGCCGTTGGGTGGATCGCAACGGTGTTATCAAAGTCTTTCTTAGTTGCGCCCATTTTAACCGCAACCGCGAAGCCCTGAAGGATCTCATCCATACCGAAACCGATACCGTGAATACCCACGATCCTCTCTTCTTTACCGGCACATACCAGCTTCATACGACATGGCTGACGGTGAGCGGTTACTGCGGTATACATAGCGGTAAAGGAAGATTTATACACTTTCACCTGATCGTCGCCATACTGCTCGCGAGCCTGACCTTCTGTCAGACCGATAGTGCCGATAGGCGGGTGGCTGAATACCACAGTAGGAATATTGGAGTAATCTAAATGCTCATCCGGCTTGTTGTTAAACAGACGTTCAGATAAACGACGGCCTGCGGCAACCGCAACCGGGGTCAGCTCAACCGCACCCGTGTTATCACCTACGGCATAGATGCCGGCAACGTTAGTATTCTGGAATTTATCAACCGGAATATAACCTTTTTCATTGGTTTTAACGCCAGCGGCTGCCAGATTAATGTTATCTGTTGCCGGTTCACGACCAATGGCCCAAATCAGGCAGTCTGTCACGTGCTCTGTGCCATCTTCCAACTGCAGAGTTAATGTGCCATCGGTATTTTTAACAATGGCTTTAGGGATGGCCTGAGTGTGCAGAGAAGGACCTTCCGCTGCCATCACTTCCAGCAGAGTCTCTACGATCATTGGATCGAAGGTACGCAGTGGGGCATGTTTACGCACGAACAGATGGGCATCAACCCCTAATCCATTCAGTACCCCGGCGATTTCCACCGCAATATAACCCGCACCAATAACGGCTACGCGCTTAGGCATTTCATCCAGCGCAAAGAAGCCATCAGAATTAATACCGTATTCTGCACCCGGAATAGACGGCACGGAAGGGCGACCGCCGGTCGCAATCAGAATATGGTCTGCAGTGATTTTTTCACCGTTGACTTCAACAGTATGGGCATCGACAAAACGGGCAAAGCCATGAATCACGTCAACTTTGTTATTGCCTAATACGCGATCGTAAGACTGGTGGATACGATCAATATAAGCCGTACGGCTTTCGATCAGCTTTTTCCAGTCGAAATGGTTTACGGTGGTATCAAAACCATAATCCGGTCCATACAGATGAATGGCTTCGGCGATTTGTGCTGCATGCCACATGACCTTTTTAGGCACACAACCCACGTTTACGCAGGTACCACCGAGGTATTTAGCTTCAATAATGGCACATTTTTTTCCGTAAGAGGCTGCACGGTTAATAGAAGCGATTCCGCCGCTACCACCGCCGATAGCAAGATAGTCGTAATGTTTAGTCATGATATTGTCTACTTCTCTCTATAGCTAAGAGGGGATTGAGAAAGGTTCTCACAACCCGCTGGAGAATAAAAGCCCCCCGAACGTCGGCTCTACGTTTACATATCCGTATTCACTGACTGACAGGGGTCACTATTGGTGCTTAACCATTGATCGGGAATAGGAACCGATAAGGTATCTGATAAATCTTGTAACGTTTCACTCAGCCACTGGTCTGCTTTACCGATTAATTTCAGTTCCGCCTGACGGTTCTGCTCTGAATTCGTCACCGGTAATGTGCTGAACTCCTTAGATTCCAACACTATCCCATTCTGATGTTTCTCATACAGCCAGTGACCGTTAGTCTGACGTTTGTATTGGGTGCCATCGATGATTTTTATTATCAACGCTCCAGTGCGAAAACGAACAGGAATTGCCTGACCTGCCAAATTATCAAACTTCCAGCCAATGAAATCATTGACCCTATTCGGATCAGGATAAGTCCAAAAACTGACACCAGAGTCGAGTTGAACATGCAGTGCGGTAGGTGCACCATCTTCATTTACATACTCTACCTGTACCGTTTCAGGCGTACTCTCCCGAAAACGTGTCACACTGATGTTTTCCCGACCGGATTTTACCGTTAAGGTGCAGCGTTTGGTATCCGGCCACAGGGTGAGCAGGGCACCATCACCATCAGGAATGTCGGGCTTGGGTTCAAGTTTGCCGTCGATACTGTTTTTGGCCGGAGGATAGATGTAACCGCGAAGTTCCGAGGGTTTTTCACCATAAAAAACCCATTTAGCAACAGGTACAGGAAATAAAAATTGCCAAATCAACCAACCGGCTAAAATCACGATAGCGATCACAGAAAGGCTGATACCGACTAACGTATTTCTTTTCATAACCATTCTCAACTCTTACTACAACCGCCCAATGAGTGTTTACTCCGGTGTAATCCAGCTAACTTTAGTATGGCCAATACCTTCTGGTACCAGTACGCGATGCAGCCATGGCAAAACGGTACTCATTTGTTGTTCCAGCTTCCAGGGGGGATTGATCACAATCATACCTGATGCGGTCATACCGCGACGATCGCTGTCTGGTTGAACTGCCAGCTCGATTTGTAAGATGCGTCGAATACCCGTCTCTTCCAGTTCTTTAACCATACGTTTGATTTGCTGACGCAGCACCACCGGATACCATAGTGCATACACGCCGGTGGCAAAACGTTTATAGCCTTCCTGAATACCCTGAACCACCGCCTGATAGTCGGTTTTGAGCTCATAAGGTGGATCGATCAGAATAAACCCACGGCGATATTGGGGAGGAAGCTGAGATTTTAGCTGCTGGTAACCGTCAGCACGTAAAACTTTACTGCGATCGTCTTTAAGAAACTCATGGCGTAACAGTGGGTAATCCGTTGGGTGCAGCTCTGTCATATGCAGTTGGTCTTGCTCTCTGAGCAAATGACGGGCAATCAAGGGTGAGCCTGGATAATATTTCAGGTAACCGCCTTTGTTATAGGCATTAACCGCGGACATATAAGCCTCAAGCTCAACGGGCACATCATCCCGTTGCCAGATCCGAGCGATACCTTCCAGATATTCACCGGTCTTTTCCGCATGCTCACTACCTAAAAAATAGCGCCCGGCACCGGCATGGGTATCAAGATACAGAAAAGGTTTCTCTTTCTCTTTGAGCGCTTCAATAATCAGGCTTTGAACGGTGTGCTTCACGACGTCGGCATGATTACCGGCATGGAAACTGTGGCGATAGCTTAACATGGTGTCTTATACATTCCTGTGATTGACCCGAGCCACCACCAGATGTGGAGGCCAACAAGGTATTTATCGTCTGCGCAACACGTGGGCTAAAATTCTGGCCGAATGAAGGAATATGTTGCGTTATGGCGACCAGTATAAACTGTCTGACTGATAAAAAGTGAAAATCATTGTCGGGCATGGTGGTTGTTTGCGCTTTCCGGCTCGGCAGAGGTGCTGGTTAAATGAGCTAAGAAGCGCAGCAGTGCATCTGATGGTGCGTTATCTTTACGCCAGAATACGCCAACGCTGCCTTTTTGTTCGATACGCGGCAGGGGTAACATAGCTAACTGACCTTTTTCCACATAGCGTTGCGCCAGTCGCCAGGACAGAATAGAGACAATATCGCTGGCCTGTACCATATTTACGGTTACGCTCATGGACGAGGATTCCAGATAATTCTCCGGCAGCATTACCCCCTGATCCACCAGTGCATTATCAATACTCACGCGAATGGGGGTGCCCGTAGGCCAGACAATCCAGCGATACTCCAACAGATCTTGCCAACTGATTTTATCTCTGGTTGCCAACGGATGGTTACAGCGACCCACAAAACAGACTGGCTCGGTATAGAGCACCCGATAATTCAGCGGCAACTGCAATGCTTTTCCACCCACGCGCCCAACCACGACATCCACTTTGCCGGAGATCAGGCTTTGCAGCAGGGGAGTCATGACATTTTCTACCACCTGAACATGAACGTTGGGATAATCCTTAATCAGCGAAAGCAGGGCCAGAGATACGCAGTCAGTGGCGACCGGAGAGCAGCCAATCAGCAGGCTTCCCTGTGCTCCTAATTTAAATTGCTCAATATCTTCCCGGGAACGCTCCAGATCGTTAAGCAAACGTCGCGCATGTTCCAGCATCAGGCGCCCTCCTTCTGAAGGACGTAGCCCTTTACTGTGCCGTTCAAACAGTACCAGCCCGATATCCTCCTCCAGCGAACTCAGCCATTTAGACAGGGCCGGTTGAGTGATATTCATAATCTCTGCCACTTTACTCAAGTTGCCCTGTTCACCAATGCAAACCAGCAATCTAAGGTGTTGCACTTTCAGTTTCTGCGTCCAGTCACTCATAGATATAACCTCCAGGTTATAGCAAGGCTTGAAATACCATTATCTTTTCACATCTCGCAGTCTCATAGTATTAACAAAATAGCAACATACATCACAAAAACGATAAAAGTACCCTACAACCATGAGGCAATAAGATGACACTAACACGTAGCATGACGGTTCAGGAGGTGATTGATGCTGCGCCCGTTTCGGCCTACCAGTGGCGGGTTTTGGCTTGCTGTTTTCTGGTAGTGACCCTTGACGGGTTTGATACCGCATCAATTGGATTTATCGCACCGGCTATCCGCCAGCAATGGCAACTGGATGCCGCCCATCTGGCACCGCTGTTTGGTGCAGGCCTGTTTGGCCTGACCTTAGGCGCTTTGATATTTGGACCAATGGCCGATCGATTCGGCCGCAAGAACATTATGCAGTTCAGTGTGGCATTTTTCGGCCTGATGAGCGTGCTGTCCGCGTTCGCTACCGATATGAACACTCTGACGATACTGCGTTTCCTGACGGGATTAGGACTCGGAGGTGCTATGCCGAATGCGATCACCCTGACATCGGAGTTTGTACCTGCCCGGCGGCGAGCTGGTCTGGTGACCCTGATGTTCTGTGGTTTTACGCTGGGGTCTGCACTGGGTGGTGTGGTTAGCGCCCAATGGGTTCCTCATATCGGCTGGGAAGGCATTCTGATTCTGGGCGGCGTGATGCCATTAGTACTGTGTGTGGTGCTGTGGAAGGCGTTACCGGAATCACCCCGTTACCGGGTATTGAAGCAGTATCAGCCTGAAAAAGTGGCAGAAGTACTGAAAAAAATCACCGGTAAAAACTATGACGATGTTCATTTTCATCTGGATGAAAAACCGGCAGAAAAAGGTGCAGTCGCCGCGTTGTTCAGTCGTGAAATTCTGCCAACCACCCTGTTGCTGTGGTGTGTGTTCTTTATGAGTCTGTTGATTATCTACTCACTGTCGAGTTGGCTACCAACCATGCTCAACAGCGGCGGAGTTGATTTACAGCATGCTGCATGGGTCACCACTGCTTTCCAGGTGGGGGGAACTGCCGGCGCCATTCTGATTGGCATGATGATGGACCGCTTTAATCCTTACTGGACGCTGGCGGGCAGTTACGCCTTGGGTGCCGTGTTTATTGTATTAATCAGCGTATCTGAAGGTTCACTGTGGGCGATGTCGCTGGCGGTGCTGGGAACCGGTATTGGCATCAGCGGTTCTCAGGTTGGTCTGAATGCCCTGTCTGCGGCGCTCTATCCAACCCAGTGTCGGGCAACCGGCGTGAGCTGGTCCAATGCTATCGGCCGCTGCGGTGCCATTTTTGGCTCCCTTAGCGGTGGTCTGATGCTGTCGTGGAATATCTCCTTCAGCACCATGTTTGTCGTTATCTCTTCACCGGCGGTGGTTGCCACTCTGGCACTGGTCGCCTTGCGTTTTCAACATCGCCATACGCGAATTGTTGCCCCGCGCATCACCGTATTGAGCGAATAGAACAGATTTGTGATTACTCACTGAATGATAAATATAAAGGAGTCGATTATGTACGAGATTCATGCAACCGCACCAAGCCGCAGGGAGAGTTTTTATCAGGAGATTGCTGGCCTGAACCTCTCTCCACTCTGGGAATCACTGCATCAGTTAGTACCGCCAACGCCGCATACGCCAGCCGTTGCTGCCCTGTGGCGCTATCAGGATATTCGTCCTTTTCTGATGAGAAGCGGAGAGTTGATTGGTGCCCGTGAAGCCGTTCGTCGTGTGCTGGTGTTAGAAAACCCCGCGCTGACGGGCAAAGCGTCTATTACCTCATCGCTGTATGCCGGACTGCAGTTAATTATGCCGGGTGAGGTTGCACCAAGCCACCGTCATACTCAGTCTGCTTTACGTTTTATTGTTGAAGGTGAAGGGGCGTTTACCGCCGTTGATGGTGAACGCACCATGATGCATGCCGGTGACTTTATCCTTACCCCACAGTGGCGCTGGCATGACCACGGTAATCCGGGTTCTGAGCCAGTCGTCTGGCTGGATGGTCTGGACCTACCGTTAGTCAACTATCTGGGCTGTGCATTTGCTGAAAACTATCCGGAAGAGCAACAGCCAGTAACGCGCCCGATGGGCGATTACTTACCGCGCTACGCCGCCAATATGCTGCCGGTGCGTTATCAATCTGGTAATTCCTCGCCCATCTTTAACTACCGTTATGACCGCAGTCGTGAGGCGCTGGAACAGTTAAGCCGTAATGGCGATCCGGACGAGTACGAAGGATTCAAACTGCGTTATGTCAATCCAGCCAACGGCGGTCACCCAATGCCAACCATGGCAACCTTTATGCAGTTACTGCCAAAAGGATTTAAAGGGCAAAGCAGCCGCTCCACAGACAGCACAATTTATCATGTAGTAGAAGGTGAAGGCCGCGTCACCATTGGTAGTGAGAGCTTCACCTTTACACCAAAAGATATTTTTGTGGTGCCAACTTGGCAAGCGGTGAGCTTTGAAACTCAGTCAGACACGGTGTTGTTCAGTTTCTCTGACCGTCCGGTGCAAGAAGCGTTAGGCCTGTTTCGCGAGTCCCGGGGCTAAAAGATACCCGCGCAGGTGGGATAAACCCACCGCGCTAATACCTATTTTGATCTCTGATTAAGGAATTTGATTATGAGCAAGTTTGTTTTCTCTCCGGCACCTCAGGTAGCGGTTCCCGTTGTGGGCTCTGATGAGCTTTTCCCGGTGCGTCGTGTTTACTGCGTGGGGCGTAACTATGCTGCCCACGCTCGGGAAATGGGATTCGATCCGGATCGTGAGCCGCCATTCTTTTTTTGTAAACCAACGGATGCGGTAATTCCGGTTAATGCGGGTGAAACGCTGAAACTGGCTTATCCGGCACAGACCGAAAACTACCATTATGAAATTGAGCTGGTGGCCGCTATCGGTAAGGGCGGTAAAGATATTCCGGTAGAGAAAGCGCTGGAACATGTTTATGGCTATGCCACCGGACTGGATATGACCCGTCGCGATCGCCAGATGGAAATGCGCAAAATGGGTCGTCCTTGGGAAATTGGTAAAGCGTTTGACTATTCAGCGCCTATTTCACCGATTCATCCGGTCGCTAACTGTGCTGATGTAAGCAAAGCAGCAATCTGGCTGCAGGTAAACGGCGAAGACCATCAGCGTAGCGGTATTGATTTCCTGATTTGGTCAGTAGCAGAAACCATTAGTTATCTGTCAGCCTTCTTTGAACTACAGCCGGGCGATTTAATTTATACCGGTACGCCAGAAGGCGTCGGCCCGGTGGTTAAAGGGGATACGATAACCTGTGGTGTTGAAGGATTAACTGACCTGACTGTGACAATCATTTAAGCGCACAAGAGAGACTACTCAATGAAACTATTCAGTTTTTTTAATAGTTCCGCCTCTTACCGGGTACGTATTGCCCTGGCGCTGAAAGGTATTGATTACCAAACCGAAGGGGTCAATATCCGTGCCGGAGAGCAGTACCATGCGAAATATTTACAGCATAACCCGGTTGGCGTGGTGCCTACGCTAATTGACGATAGCGGTGATGCCATTGGGCAGTCGCTGGCGATTATTGATTATCTGGATCGGCGTTTTCCGGCACCACTGCTATTACCGCAGGAAGCGCGCTTGCGTGCTCAGGTGTTGGAAATCGCATTGGCTATTGCCTGTGATATTCATCCGGTTAACAACATGCGTATTTTGCGCTATCTGACCGATGAGTTACAGGTGAGTGAAAGTCAGAAAAAGAGTTGGTATGCCCACTGGATCAAGGTGGGACTAAGCGCGGTAGAACGCTTACTGGAGCAGAGTAACTCCGGAAACTATTGCGTTGGTGAGCAGGTGACATTAGCAGATTGCTGCCTTATTCCTCAGTGGGCTAACGCACTGAGAATGGGGTGCGATCTGTCTGATTACCCGCGCTGCCAGCGCATCTATCAACATTGTAATACCTTACCGGCATTTATTGCCGCAGCACCGGAAAATCAGCCAGACGTTATTCCGGCCTGATGTATCACATGTATTTGCCATAAACAGATATTTATAAGAAGGAGCGAATCATGAGCAAAACTCAAAGTGCCATTATTGTTGGTGGTGGGATCGGCGGCGCAGCGGCTGCATTATCACTGGCGAAAGTAGGTATTAAAGTCTTATTACTGGAACAAGCCGTTGAAATCGGCGAAATTGGCGCCGGTATTCAACTGGGGCCAAACGCCTTCTCTGCATTGGATAGCCTGGGTGTGGGTCAGGTTGCCCGTGAGCGAGCGGTGTTTACCGACCATATTTCATTGATGGATGCCGTAGATGCCAACGAAGTAGTGCATATCGATACCGGTAAAGAGTTCCGCGATCATTTTGGCGGCCCTTATGCGGTTATCCATCGGGTGGATATTCATGACACCGTCTGGCAGGCGGCGTTGAAGAATCCTCTGGTGAGCTATCGTACCGCCACTAAAGTAGTAAAAATCAATATTAATCAGAATGATGTGGAAGTTATCGACGAACAGGGTAACAGTTATAAAGCGGACGTACTGATTGGCTGTGACGGTGGTAAATCCATTGTTCGAGCCTCTACGCTGGATGACAAACCAAGGGTAACCGGACATGTGGTGTATCGTGCTGTTATCGATCGCGACGATATGCCGGAAGATCTACGTATTAATGCGCCAGTACTGTGGGGTGGGCCTCATTGCCATCTGGTGCACTATCCGCTGCGTGGTGGTTCTCAATACAATCTGGTGGTGACCTTCCATAGTCGTCAACAAGAGGAATGGGGCGTTACCGACGGTAGTAAAGAAGAAGTGATGTCCTATTTTGAAGGGATTCATCCACGCCCTCGTCAGATGCTGGATAAACCTACTTCATGGCGCCGCTGGGCCACGGCAGATCGAGAGCCGGTTGAGTCATGGGGTACTGGTCGGGTAACGTTATTGGGCGATGCGGCGCATCCGGTGGCGCAGTATATGGCTCAGGGAGCCTGTATGGCGCTGGAAGATGCGGTAACGCTGGGTGAGGCGATTAAAGCCTGTGATGGTGATGCGGTGGAAGCATTCAAACTGTATCAGGAAGTACGTATCCCACGTACCGCTCGGATTGTCTGGTCTACTCGTGAGATGGGACGACTCTACCATGCTAAAGGGGTTGAGCGTCAGGTACGTAATCTACTGTGGAAGGGTAAAACCCAGCAGGATTACTACAAAGCGCTGGACTGGCTGTATGGCTGGAAAGAGGATAACTGTTTGTTGCCTCGATAATCATTTGTGATGGCTTCAGGGTATCTCTGTTTTTGGATACCCTGAATATACTGATAAAACTAATAAATCAGCATTTGTGAATGTTCCGACCGTAAACGCACGGTACTTAAATTTACACTGGAGTGCGGTCGGTAAACCATTTGTACTTAACTGTGGAGCGCGTCGGGCCTGGTCTGCCTACGGGCACTTCGTTGGCTTACGCCAAGTCGACCCCCACGGCAGCCCCTCCCTCCGATTAGCTATGTTAAGACATAAAACAATCTGGCTGAGCCATCAATAAAAGGGATCGACAAAACAAGCTCCCCTGATTTTCTTAATTCTACTGGCCGATGAAAGAGAATATCTATTATTAGGATTAGTATCGCCAGCCATTGAATTCGACCATAATAGTCCTCATGTTAGTTTTATCGCCAAATTTAAGGACTGTTTTTATGACTAACCCATTGTTAACTTTCCAGGGGCTTCCCCCATTTTCTGCTATTACTCCTGATGATGTTGTTCCTGCCATTAAAGCAGCCCTTGATGATTGCCGCGCTGCGGTAGAAAAAGTGGTTGCTCAACCGGGCCCGTTCACTTGGGATAATTTGTGCCAGCCGCTGGCGGAAGTTGACGATCGGTTAGGGCAAGTCTGGTCACCGGTTAGTCATCTGAATTCGGTTAAAAACAGTCCGGAATTGCGCCAGGTCTATGAGCAGTGTTTACCACTGCTGTCTGAGTACGGCACCTGGGTTGGTCAGCATGAAGGTCTGTATCAGGCATACCGTAATCTGAAGCAGGGTGAGGGATTTAATCGTCTGACCAAAGCACAGAAAAAATCGGTAGATAACGCTCTGCGTGATTTCGAGTTATCCGGTATTGGTCTGGATGCAGAGAAACAGAAGCGTTATGGTGAGATTGTTTCCCGTCTGTCTGAGCTTGGTTCTACCTACAGCAACAACGTGCTGGACGCCACCATGGGTTGGAGCAAACTGATTACCGATCCGGCGGAGCTGGCGGGTTTACCTGAAAGCGCTATGGATGCCGCTCGTGAAATGGCAAAAGCCAAAGAGCAGGACGGCTGGTTGCTGACATTAGATATCCCAAGCTATCTGCCGGTAATGACTTACGGTGATAACCGCGAGTTGCGCCATGAAATGTATCAGGCATTCAGTACACGCGCATCGGATCAGGGTCCAAATGCCGGTAAATGGGATAACACCCAAATTATTGAAGAGCTATTGGCATTGCGTTATGAACTGGCGCAACTGCTGGGCTTTAACAGCTATGCCGATAAATCCCTGGCAACCAAAATGGCAGAGAATCCGCAGCAGGTGTTGGATTTCTTGAATGATTTAGCCAAACGTGCACGTCCACAGGGTGAGAAAGAGCTGGCGGATCTGCGGGCATTTGCTAAAGCGCATTTTGGTAAAACCGAGCTTGAGCCTTGGGACATCAGCTATTACAGCGAAAAACAGAAGCAGCATCTTTACTCCATCAGCGATGAACAACTGAGACCTTACTTCCCGGAAGCGCGGGTCATGCAGGGGCTGTTTGAGGTACTGAAACGCGTATTTGGTATGACGGCGAAAGAGCGTAAAGACGTTGATTTCTGGAGCCCTGAGGTTCGTTTCTTTGATCTGTTTGATGCCAGCGGTGAACTGCGTGGTAGTTTCTATCTGGATCTGTATGCCCGTGAACATAAACGTGGCGGAGCCTGGATGGATGATTGTGTTACCAGCCTGCGTTATGCCGATGGTCATCTGCAAAAACCAGTAGCGTACCTGACCTGTAACTTTAACCGTCCGGTAGGGGATAAGCCGGCTCTGTTTACTCATGATGAAGTGACTACGCTGTTCCATGAGTTTGGTCACGGCATTCACCATATGTTGACGAAGATTGATACCGCCGGCGTTTCTGGTATTAACGGTGTTCCATGGGATGCAGTCGAGTTACCAAGTCAGTTTATGGAAAACTGGTGCTGGCAGCCTGAGGCATTAGCCTTTATCTCCGGTCATTATCAAACCGGCGAACCTTTGCCGCAGGAAATGTTAGATAAGATGCTGGCAGCGAAAAACTATCAGGCTGCGCTGTTTATTCTGCGTCAGTTAGAGTTTGGGCTGTTTGATTTCCGTCTGCATTATGAGTATCAACCGCAGAAGGGTGCCCAAATTATGGAAACGCTGGCGGAAGTGAAAAAGCTGGTGGCGGTAATGCCTTCACCAAGCTGGGGCCGTTTCCCGCATGCGTTTAGTCATATCTTTGCCGGTGGTTATGCCGCAGGTTATTACAGTTATTTGTGGGCTGAAGTGTTATCTGCGGATGCCTTCTCCCGTTTTGAAGAAGAAGGTATCTTCAACGCTACAACCGGTCAGTCTTTCCTGGATAACATTCTGTCTCAGGGCGGTTCTGATGAGCCAATGACGTTGTTCAAAAATTTCCGTGGTCGTGCGCCAGAGCTTGATGCCATGCTGCGCCACTATGGCATTAAGGGATAACGACTCTCGTGTCAGTGTGTTTAATCTGTGAAGCAGGCGCCGATTCCGGCGCCTTATCACTTTTAGCCGAACGTTGGGCGTTGGTATCCGACGAACAGGCCATTATGGCGCTGGTGTTAACGCCAGATCGCCTTGAATTACGTAAGCGTGATGAACCTAAACTGGGTGCTATTTACGTTGATTTTGTTGCCGGAGCGATGGCCCATCGACGTAAATTCGGCGGTGGTCGTGGCGAGGCGGTCGCAAAAGCGGTTGGTATCAAAGGTGATTATCTGCCTGACGTGGTGGATGCCACCGCAGGTTTAGGTCGTGATGCCTTCGTATTAGCCTCTGTAGGCTGCAAGGTGCGAATGCTGGAACGTAATCCGGTCGTGGCGGCACTGTTGGACGATGGTTTACAACGGGCCTATGCAGACGCTGAAATTGGTGGTTGGTTACAACAACGCCTGACGCTGCTGCACGCTTCCAGTCTGACTGCGTTATCCTCGATTCAGCCTGCTCCTGATGTGGTTTATCTTGACCCGATGTTTCCTCACCGGCAAAAAAGCGCATTGGTAAAAAAAGAAATGAGAGTGTTCCAGTCGCTGGTGGGTGAAGATTTAGATGCCGACGGTCTGCTGGAACCCGCCTGTCAACTGGCCAAAAAACGCGTGGTGGTAAAACGCCCGGATTATGCTCCGCCATTGGCAAACGTTAAGCCGCAGGCGTCGATTAATACCAAGAGCCATCGGTTTGATATGTATGTGACGTTATAGCTCATGAGTGGATTGTTGTAGATTTAAAATTGGCATTTGAGGGTATTCCGGCCGTAATAACAATGTGTGTATATAACTATTGTGCTCGGCCGGAAGGGCCGATGCTCTCTTGACTCAATTGCCGATACGAAAACCACCACTAAAACAAAAACTCAGTCCTCATCCGGTTCCAAAAATATCAACTCCTCCATATCCTCCCAATAAACAAAGGCTCCGCCGTTAAAATAGTGGGGAAAACTTTCAATCATTAACTTACGGTGTTCTTCGCTTTGTTGCTCAAACGGCAGGGTAATATCGATATCAGGATGGTCTGTTTTGAGTTTTTTCAGGCGGGATTGCAGTTCTTCCTGCACTTTCATCTGGGTTAAGGTTTTTTCTCTGGCAGCTGCAGCTTTCAGCAAAGAGAAGTGATCGGCAGGGGTATCCGTGGTTTGTGCAACCAATTGTTCAGCAGTAAAATGTCTTGTTTGAATGGGTTCCCGTTGAGCGGAGGGAGGATTATTGCGGGTGTTATCAACAACAAGTCTTAAATGGTTACGCCTGGCTTTAGTCATCAGCATTTCCTCTTGTAGTACTGCGATAACAGTACGGCGACCACGCGGGTGCGTAGCCGCCTCAGAGTATTGTTATAACACGCCTTGTCCTAACATGGCATCAGCCACTTTCACAAAACCGGCAATATTTGCGCCACTGACGTAGTCAGTTTGGGCTTTTTCGCCGCCATAATTAACACAGGCTTCATGAATATCGTGCATGATGTGCTGCAGACGTAAATCAACTTTCTCTGCTCTCCAACTGACGCGACCGGCGTTTTGCGCCATTTCCAGACCAGATGTGGCGACGCCACCTGCGTTGGCCGCTTTGCCTGGAGCAAACAGCACGTTAGCGGCCATCAGCGCCTCTGTGGCATCAATGGTGGTTGGCATGTTGGCGCCTTCAGCAACGGCCTTCACCCCGTTTTGGATCAACAGTTTGGCATCAGCCAGTTCCAGCTCGTTCTGAGTAGCGCATGGCAGAGCGATATCTACCGGAACGCCCCAAGGGCGCTGGCCTTCCAGATAGGTTAATCCGCGCTCGTTAGCATAGTCTTTGATACGGCCATAGCGGCTATTTTTGATATCAATCAGGTGAGCCAGTTTATCGGTAGTGAAGCCTTCTTCATCCACAATAGAGCCAGCAGAATCTGATGCGGTAATCACTCGGGCACCCAGTTCCATTGCTTTCTCAATGGTGTACTGCGCCACATTACCAGAACCTGAAACAGAAACGCGCTGGCCTTCAAAACCAGAGCCGTGGCGTTTTAGCATGGCCTGAGTAAAATAAACTAACCCATAGCCAGTGGCTTCAGGACGGATCAGACTGCCGCCAAATGAAAGGCCTTTACCGGTAAACACGCAAGCGGTGTTATTCGACAGCTTTTTCATCATACCGGCCATATAGCCAACTTCACGACCGCCCACGCCGATGTCACCAGCAGGAACGTCAGTGTCAGAACCCAGATGACGATAAAGCTCGGTCATCAGCGCCTGGCAGAAACGCATGATTTCAGCGTTGCTTTTACCTTTTGGATCGAAGTCTGAACCGCCTTTACCGCCGCCCATCGGCAGAGTCGTCAGCGCATTTTTAAAAGTTTGTTCAAAACCTAAGAACTTCAGAATAGACAGGTTAACCGACGGGTGAAAACGCATGCCGCCTTTAAATGGCCCAATGGCAGAGCTGAACTGCACTCGCCATGCACGGTTAACCTGAACTTCACCTTTGTCATTTACCCATGAAACGCGAAACTGAATTACGCGTTCTGGCTCAACTAAACGTTCCAGCAAACCTTGCTCGGTATAGCGCGGGTTTTCTTTTAAAAAAGGCCAGAGAGAAGTGAATACCTCGCGAACCGCCTGCAGAAATTCTGGTTGGTGGCCATCGCGTTTTTGGAGCATGACGAGAAAATCGTCCACAGTGGAGTAATGATTCATTGATGCTATTTCCTATGTCTTTTTTATTTTTTCCACGAAAAAACGCTATTCAGAAAGTGAATATTGCGGGCTTCATGATGTGATGTATGTTCTTTCCGAATATAACACTAACCAATAGTGATAAGGCAAGCCGTTTTTTAAGGGGGATTAATATTATTTATATTTATGATAAAAATTATTAGAGCCAATAATTACGTAAATTCAATAAGTAACAAAACTAATCTCAATATATTGAAAACATGATAATTGCATGATTTTAAAGGGGGTTATAAATTCAATGATAGGGGAATACTCTATTAAAGCAGTTATCTGAAGTAACATAATTCAAAAGGACAGTATATTTATCTGCAAGTGAAAAAGTGGTCTTGATGAAAGGATAAATATGCTTATTTATAAGATAAGTTTTATTGCGTACGAGCTAATTATTAAATCATTCGAATAAAGAAACGCCCGCATGGGGCGGGCGTTGAGTTGTTTATGTGATGCGTTATTCTTCTTCCCGTAAAGGAACAATCAGCATATCAATATGGACGGTATTAATTAGCTGACGAGCAGAAGACATCAACTTGCTCCAGAAATCCTGATGGTGCCCACACAGTACGAGATCCATATCATACTTTTTAATCGCATCAACCAGTACCTGACCCAGATCGCCACTGCCGCTGAGGGTTTCAGTGATAGGGTAACCGGCATTGTTTGCCAGCTCGGTTAGCGCGTTATGAGTTTCTTCAGAGATGCGTTTTTGCATATCACCCATATTGACGTCGATCAGTCCGGTATACAGATCGGAGTAATTGACATCTACGTGAATCAGAGAAACTTTCGCGTTGTATGGCTTAGCCATAGAGACCGCTTTTTCAACCAGTACGCTGCTTTCCGGAGATAGGTCAACTGCAATCAGAATGTGTTTATATGACATAGGATGACTCCTTCTGTAAGATCCGTTAACTTGAATTAATAATAGCTCAATATACCTATCTAAAGTGGTATACCGATCACATGATGCACGCTTTTATCGCCGAATAGTCTTGATATCGATTCCTACGGAGAATCATCATCTTATTGACTATAAAATAACGATTGGCGCTTGGCTACTGTCGATTTCGCTGAAAGCTTCATAATGTGAGGTCGTGAAGGTCTCAGATAATAAAAAACCCCGCGGTGTTTATCACACAACGGGGTTTTTTATTCATGATTCCGGCCCTGTTAAATCAGTTTCAGAGCAATCCAGTAGAGGCTACCGGAAAGAAGAACTGCAACAGGAAGGGTCAGAGCCCAGGCCAGGAAAATACTTTTAACGGTCTTACTCTGCACGCCGCCGCCATCAACCAGCATAGTACCGGCTACGGCAGAAGAGAGAACCTGTGTGGTAGAAACCGGCATTCCGGTGTAGCTGGCAACGCCGATAGAGAGCGCGGCAGTCAGCTGTGCAGAAACGCCCTGAGCGTAGGTCATGCCCTTCTTACCGATCTTCTCACCGATAGTCACGGCAACGCGTCTCCAACCCACCATGGTACCCAGTGCCAGCGCTAATGCGACAGAAACGATAATCCAGATAGGTGCATACTCAACGGTCACCAGCACGTCTTCACGCAGTTCTTTAATGTAACGCTTATCCTGAGAGGTCGTTTCAGGCAGCTTGTTCACTTTAGCCGCAGTATCAGCAACGCATAGCAACAGGCGACGCAGTTGACCACGCTGTTCTGGTGCCAGCTGTTCGTAATTATCCAGACCGCTTAACATCTGCTGTGAATGACCAATTGCAATCAACGCCCGGGAGTTATCACAGTGATATTCTGTGGTGGTGCTCATGGCGGGTAGTGGATCGGCGCTGTTCTGGCCTACGATGTGAGGAATGGCATCACGGTGATTCTGATAGTACTGCTCAAGGTGGCCTAAGGCATCACGGGTACGGGAAATCTCATAGCCGTTAGCACTCATATCCACCACGAATCCTGCCGGCGCTACACCAATCAGTACCAGCATCAGCAGACCAATGCCTTTCTGACCATCGTTAGCACCATGGGAGAAGCTTACCCCAATGGCTGACAGGATCAGCATGATACGGGTCCAGAACGGCGGCTTACGTTTACCGTCTTTCTTTTCACGTTCTGCCGGTGTTAAGTGAATACGTTGGCGTTTCTTGCTGCCGCTCCAGAAGCGACGCAGAACAAAGATCATGGCACCAGCCAGAATCAAACCAACCAGTGGTGACAGAATCAGTGACAGGAAAATCTGAATCATCTTAGGCAGATTTAAGGCGTCAACGATAGAGGAGTCTGTCACGATGGCATTGGTTAAACCAACACCAATAATGGAACCGATAAGCGTATGTGAACTGGAGGCCGGAATACCAAAATACCAGGTTCCCAGGTTCCAGATAATGGCTGCTAATAGCACCGAGAACATCATGGCAAGGCCATGAGTTGAACTGATGTTAAGCAGTAAATCCGTAGGAAGCAGGTGCACAATGGCGTAAGCAACGCTCAATCCGCCAAGCACAACACCAAGAAAGTTGAAAACACCCGCCATCACAACAGCAAGCTGTTCGCGCATGGCGCGGGTATAAATAACGGTGGCTACTGCGTTTGCTGTATCGTGAAAGCCATTGATAGCTTCATAAAACAGAACAAACAGTAATGCGAGACCCAGCATTAGGGCAGTATGAATTTCTAGTCCAGCAAATATGTTTAGCATAAACCTTACTGTCAGTAATGGAGGTAGACCGGCGCATTATCAGCACAATTAGCTTATCGGCAAAGAAAAAATTAACTTTTTTTTCGATTCTGCGCACCCGTTTACATGTGTTTACAAATGTAACCAATTGTTATTGTTAAGATAAGCATGAAACTAAAATATTTTTTACCTCGTTAACAAAATCTATTCTGCTGGCTAGAACCATGGATGATGAATACAATTCTGGCACAAAATAGGAAGTCGTGCGGTCAGCTGACCGAAATTTCAGAGGTTTTTGTGGTTGAACAAGCGGACGTAGTGATTATTGGTGCCGGGGCCGCCGGGCTGTTTTGTGCGGCACAGGCTGGACAGCTGGGGCTTAATGTCCTGTTGGTGGATAACGGTAAAAAACCGGGGCGAAAAATATTGATGTCCGGTGGAGGCCGCTGCAACTTTACCAATATGTATGCTGACCATACGGATTACCTTTCCCATAATCCACATTTCTGTAAATCAGCGCTGGCGCGCTATACCCAATGGGATTTTATCGAACTGGTATCGCGTCATGGCATCGCTTACCACGAGAAAACGTTGGGGCAGCTGTTTTGCGATGACTCCGCCGAAGATATTGTTAACCTGCTGGTAAAAGAGTGCGAGCAGGGCAAGGTCGATTTACGTATGCGTAGTGAAGTACTTAGCGTTGAACGTAATGAGCAGGGATTTCTGGTTAAATTGTCCACGGGAAATATTCAGGCTAAATCTTTGGTTATTGCCAGCGGTGGTTTGTCTATGCCCGGACTGGGGGCAACGCCTTTTGGCTATAAGATAGCGGAGCAGTTTGGCATTAATCTGTTACCCACCCGTGCAGGGCTGGTTCCCGTGACGTTGCATAAACCGTTGCTGGAAGTGCTGCAAACCTTGTCCGGTGTTGCCGTACCGGTAAGCGTAACGGCAGAAAACGGTGTCAGTTTTAAAGAGAGTTTGCTGTTTACTCATCGCGGCCTTTCTGGTCCGGCAATATTGCAAATCTCCAGCTACTGGCAGCCAGGAGAGTCAATCACCATCAATTTACTGCCGGATTTAGATCTGGATGCTTTCCTGAATACGGAACGCGCAGAGCATCCAAATCAGAGCCTGAAAAACACCCTGGCACGTCATCTGCCTAAACGTCTGGTAGAAAGTTTGCAAACCCTAAATAAAGTGCCTGACGTGACGCTGAAGCAGCTTTCTGTTTCTCAACAGCAGCAACTGACTGATGCATTGCAGCAATGGCAAATTCAGCCCAATGGTACCGAAGGTTATCGTACCGCCGAAGTCACCTTGGGCGGTGTCGATACCAAAGCACTGTCATCCAAAACCATGGAGTCAGCTCAGGTGCCCGGACTCTACTTTATCGGTGAAGTAGTGGATGTCACCGGTTGGCTGGGCGGATATAACTTCCAGTGGGCGTGGAGCTCGGCCTGGGCTTGCGCGCAGGCGTTGACTAAAACCGAATAGCTAAACGCGCCACATCCGCCATGCCAACCAGACAATACCACCTAATACCAGCAGGGCACTCAGCGTAGGGAAAACGGGAATACCGAAAATAGAAAATGTCTGGCTGAGTAGCCATGGCGCGATACCTAATGCAAATGCAGCGGTCACGATAGCGATGGCCAGCGTCAGAGCACTACGCTCCAGCGAACCGCCCAAACTGCTGAGATTTTTCATGTCGATATCGACATGCGCTTTACCCTGTCGGATACGGCGAACCAGTAAATTCAGAACTTGTGGCAGCTCCTCGCTGGCCTCAAGCATTTCAATTCCCATACGATGAGTTCGTTGTCGGGTAGCTCGCAGGCTATAGCGTTTTATCACTGCATCACGAAGGAAGGGCTGCAGAGTCTTGATAATATCGAACTCAGGATCGATGCGGTGCAATACGCCATCCGCAGTGATCAGCGCTTTAAATAGTAGAACCAGATCGGGTGGCAGAGAGAGCTGATACTCACGGGCAATGGATAACATGGTCATCAAGGCCACGCCCATCTTTAATTCGCCATACCCTAAGCGCTCGAGAAAGTCTTGTGCAGCCTGTTCCAGTACGCCAACCTCGGCGATGCTATCGGAGCTCCATTTGATCAGTACGCTCACTAACCCCTCGCAATCACGATTAGCCAACGCCTGCATCAGTGACAACAGCTGATTGCGTCGCCGAATCGAGAGCTGGCCTACCATACCAAAATCAATAAACGCAACGCGATCGCCCGGCAGGGCCATCAGGTTACCGGCATGAGGGTCGGCATGGTACAGTCGATCTTCAAATACCATCTGCATAAATGCCAGTGCACCGCGGGCAGCAAGGGTTGGACCATGAAAACCCGCCAGTGCCAGTTGTTCAGTGTTCTGTGGCTTGGTGCCGGGAATAAACTCTTGTACCAGCAAACGGGTTGATGAATATTGTGGCCAAATACGGGGAATGGCGATATCCGGGCGATTGTGGAAATTGCGCTCAAAATGCTGGGTATTGGCCGCTTCGTGGCATAAGTCGAGTTCATGATTTAAGGCCGTAGCCAGCTGGCGCACCAATAAGCCAGGGGAAAAGCGCGCCAGTTGTGGACTTTGCTGTTCAATAAATTCCGCCAGCCAGGCCAACAGGCGCAAATCGGCGTGAATGGTTTTGGCTAAATCAGGACGCAAGACTTTAACTACGACATCTTCACCGCTGTGCAGGCGTGCACGATAGACTTGCGCCATTGAGGCAGCGGCCAGTGGGGTGGTATTGAATTCGGCGAATACTTCCTCAACAGGAGTGCCCAGTGAAGCGGTAATCTGCTCATGCATACTCTCCCATGGCAGGGTTGTTACATTGCTGTGCAGCTTTTCTAGCTCTTTGGTCCACTCATCACTTAATAAGTCGGAACGGGTTGCCAATATCTGACCCAGTTTGACAAAGGTTGGACCTAATGCTTCCAGCGCCTGACGCAGCCGCTGTGGCTGATTTTCTGACGGTTCTGCGCTACGGGAATAACGGCCAAATAATGAACTCAGCCCCAGCATATGCACTAAATCCTGCAAACCGTAGTTTATCAGCACTTGTCCAATAGCCCGCAGGCGAACCCGATCCCGAGTGGTAACAAAAACCGTTTTTAATAACATGATCCATCCTGTAGCTGGAGGAAAACCCGAATATTTCAGCAACCGTCGCTTTCATCACAAGAAGAGCATCGACGGTTTTGATTCGATTAAGAGAATATCTTATAGGGATATGCTGAACTTACTATGAAAAATATCTTCTTTGATTTCAATAACAAATAAATAGGGAATTTCTACTTAATTACTGGGATAAATTGAGTGTTTTTAACGTCTCAATAGGTGCCAATTTATGTCGGGTTGAAGACGCTATCTGCAGCAGTTATTTTGCGAACTAAACCAGGTGAAGAAAATAATGGTAACCGCAGAAAACACCGCTGGTGTTTAATCTATCTACCGGCTCGTACTCTCTGCTTTTCATTTCATATTGATATGTTATTTTCCAGAATAACATTTAGCCGGTTATAGGGCGCGGGTCATACCCCGTTCCGGCGTTATTCGGGAGTTATTATTCATGATGGAAAGTCTGGAAAAGATCGATCTTCATATGCATTCAAACTACAGCGACGATGCAGATTTGCCGGTAGCAGAACTGATATCCCGCTGTAAGGCGCATGGTATTACTACACTGGCGGTAACTGACCATAACTCTGCCAACTCTGTTGCAGAGGCCAGCGCTTTAGCGGATAACACTTTGCGAACCATATCCGGTATTGAGATTGACTGTACTTTTGACGAGCGAAATTATCATTTGCTGGGATATGGTTTTACACCCAGCGATGATTTCTCGCAGATACACCGCAATTTTAGTGAGTTACAGCGAAAGCTGATGCCGAAAAAGATAGAAGCACTACGCCATTACGGCTTTATTGTTGATGAGGATGCACTGACCGAACTTGCCGGCGAGCGGATCCCACAGGAAGAGCAGATGGCGGAAGTGATTCTGGCGGACGATGGCAATAAAAATAATCCATTGTTGCTTCCATACCGCTCTGGTGGCTCACGTTCGGATATGCCATTAATCAATTTCTTCTGGGACTTTTTTGGTGCAGGCCGTCCCTGTTATATCCCGGTGAGCTATCCGGCGATGGAACAGATGGTGGATGTGATTAGTAGCAACGGAGGTACGCCGGTTATCGCTCACATCGGTGCCAATATTAAGCAGCAGTATCAGGAAGTGCTTACTGGCATGCAGAAGGTGGGCGTAATGGGGATCGAGGTATTCTCCAGCTATCACTCACCGGAACTGGAAGCATGGTTGTATGATTTTGCGTTGAACCAAAATCTTCATGTGACCTGTGGCAGTGATTTCCACGGACATAATAAGCCGAAAATTGAAGTGGGACAGTGCTGCTACAACGCCAGCCAACTGACCGCTATCCGCCGTTTTACTGATAGCCTGACGGTATAGCCGCAACTACAAATGAGAGAGAGTCATTAACCGTTGCCATAGCTTTTCCATCATAAAGCTAATAAATGCTTCAGTTTTCAGCGGCATCTCTTTTTGCGGTAGATAGACCATGTGCATAGGGTAAGAGGGAAGAGATAATTCAGGTAACACTCTGACTAATCGACCATTGAGCAGGTCCTGTTCCAGGATAACTTTGGACTGCAACACAATAGTAAAATTCATCAGCGCCGCCTGACGTGCGCCTTCACCTGAGTTGATCACCAGACGAGAGGGGAGTGATTCCCCTTCGTTTGGCGTAATCCCGATGGACTGCCAAAGCTTTTCGCTCTGATGCTGGTTGTACCCCAGACAGTTGTGGTGACGCAGGGCTTCCGGGGTATCCGGAGTACCGTGCTTTTTCAGATACTCTGGCGTGGCGGCCAGTACCATTTCATAATCCGGCAGCGCTTTTGCCACCAATCGTTCATCAATAATCTCACCAATGCGAAAGGCAAAATCGAACCCTTCCTCAATCAGGTTAACTTTACGGTCAGCCAGTTCTATTTCAATATTGATCTCCGGATATAACGCCAAAAACTGACTGATAAGCGGTATCAGAATATGGTTACCAAAGGCATAGGGGGCGGTGATCTTCAGGCGGCCGGTAGGGGTTGTTTTCAGTGAATGAACCAGCGTTTCTACCTTAGCGATATCATCAACAATTCGGCGACTGTGTTGATAATAGAGTTGACCTGCTTCAGTCAAACCCTGACGGCGGGTAGTGCGAATCAAGAGTTTGGTTTTTAATGCATGTTCAAGGGCGGAAATGTGCTTCCCTACCATGGTCGGAGAGATCTTCATGGCCTCTGCCGCAGCAACAAAGCTTCCTTTTTCTACGACAGCAACAAAAACTGACATGCTGGTGAACCGATCCATTATAAACCACCCGTTTTTTCTGCACTGACTAAACGATAGTTTTTAGTCATCCCGAAAGTATGAAACACTTTATGTAACTTTGGCGTAATGGTGAAGCAAAAACGCCAAAACATCGGGCCGAATGTGCCGATATGTTTTGATGGTGAAAATGTGAGAACCATAAGCCGCGTCAAGCCGACGCGAAATAATTAAACGGACTCGGGCAAATTTATGACTTCAACACGACCTGACATCACGCCATCCCATGGGGCCATTCGCGCAAAATATGCCGTGTTTCTGACATTTTTCCTCTGTGGCTTTGTGTTTGCCAGTTGGGCTGCCCGAATTCCTTTGGTGATGAGTATCTTCTCCATTAACTCCACTCAAATGGGACTGTTTTTTCTTTGTGCCGCCGCGGGCTCGTTAACCGCACTGATTATTGCCGGCTGGATTACCAGCCGTTTCAGCAGTGCTTTTACTGTGATGTTATCCGCCCTGGTTTTTTCGTTAGGTATGGGAAGTGTGGCGGTATCTGCCCTGTTGCCCAGCCAGTGGCTTTTAGGTGGAGGGCTGTTCATTTTTGGTTTTGGATTTAGCCTGTGTGATGTGGCAATGAATCTGGAGGGAACTCAGGTTGAGCAGCGATTGGGATATACCATTATGCCAAAACTGCACGCCTGCTTTTCGTTTGGAACTGTCACTGGTGCGGCCTGTGGTGCGTTGTTGGAGTTTTTACAGGTTGGATTTACCCTACCGTTGCTACCGTTGCTACCGTTGCTACCGTTGCTACTGTTGGTGATCGGCGCAGCCGTACTCTTGCTCTGGTGTAGCCGCCGTTATCTTTCGGCGGGTACCCGTTACCATGTTGTGGAACACACGGAAAACCAGCCCCAAAATAATCCTTTTGCCGCCTGGCTGGAATGGCGCACTTTAGCCATTGGTTTTACCGTGCTGGCAACGTCATTATTGGAGGGCGCAGCTTTTGACTGGCTCCCATTGGGTGTCGTTACCGGATTTACTCTTGATGGTGTTGAACCCGCCGGGTGGATGGGGTCCATGACGCTGGCGCTGTTTGTGGCGGCGATGACCAGTATGCGTTGGTTTGGTGGTTTACTGATTGATAAGTATGGACGCGTGGTTGTACTGCGTATATGCACCGTGCTTAGTATCACCGGACTAATGATTTTTGGTTTTTCACCCAATTTATCGATGGCGCTTCCCGGTATCTTATTGTGGGGCGTTGGCTGCGCATTAGGTTTTCCGGTGGGAATGAGTGCCGCCGCTGATGAACCGCGGCATGCTGCATCCCGCATTGCGGTCGTGGTGGTGATTGGTTATTGCTCGCTGTTAACCGGTCCGCCGTTACTGGGCTTTCTGGCGAATGCATTTGGTGTGAAGAATGCGTTATTACTGTTGGTTATCCCTTTGTGCATTAGCCTGTTGCTGGTATCCAAACTACGCGTAGTTGCTCCAGTTAAGGAAGCGACAGAAAAAGGATAATGTGGCAGGCCGCCGCAGCTATCTTAGCTGGCTGTCTTTACTTCCCCGGCGGTTATAGCCAGCCTGATGCAGATTTTTTTTATCCAGCTCGGTCTGGCAGGCCAGACAGTATTGAACGCCCGGAAGGGCATCTCTTCTGGCCTGTGGAATAGGATCGCCACACTCCAGACAGTGAGTTGCACTTTCACCGTTATGTAATTGAGAACGTGCTTTAGCGACAGCATCTGAAATGGTGCTGTCAATTTGATCCTGTACGGCGCCGTCTGCCGCCCATCCGCTTGCCATGACAGAACTCCTTATCAGCAGATTTAATTCAATATCAATTACTCTATTTTAGCAGTTGTAAAATGAAAGTGGCTAAATAATGTACTGATGAAATTTAAAATGTGGCAGCTATGTCGAATATTGAATTAACCATAAATCAAATAATTGGTGGGATTTTAACCGTTTCCTCAGAGATAGTAGGGATAATATGCCAATCTATCATTTTGAAATATAATAATATTTAAATATAAATGAGAAATATTCTCATTTTAATAAAAAAGAGCTTTACAGAGTCTATTGATAATGATTATTATTTACATGTTTTCAAGGGGCGGTCATTCATGCTCACCTCGGGAAAGCACGACATTGCTCACATTGCTTCCAGTGTTTATTTTAGCCAGCCCCGTGCTGGCTTTTTTTTATCCATTTTCGCCAAACGGGTCCTTTATTAGACCAGGGCCTATCGCAAGATTACGCGATCGTGTAAAAATACGGGGATAATTAACAACTGATGTTAGAATAGCCAGCGAACCACTGTTGATCACGCAGAGAAAGACACCCCATGGAAATTAGTCAGATTGACCTCATTTTATCTTTATTACAGCAAATGTGCGTTTATCTGGTTATTGCCTATCTGCTGAGTAAAACGCCGCTGTTTATTCCGTTAATGCAGGTCACTATTCGCCTTCCCCATAAGTTGCTGTGTTATTTCACCTTTTCTATGTTCTGCATTATGGGAACCTATTTTGGTTTGCAGATTGATGATTCTATTGCTAATACGCGAGCCATGGGGGCCGTTTTAGGCGGCGTACTCGGGGGACCATCTGTTGGTTTCTTTGTGGGATTAACCGGTGGTTTGCATCGTTACTCTATGGGCGGTATGACGGCAACGGCCTGTATGTTATCGACGATTGTGGAAGGTTTAGTGGGAGGCTTATTGCACCGCTATTTGGTTCGCCACAATCGTATGGACCTGCTTTTTCAACCGCTCACCGTTGCGGCAATTACGCTGTTTGCTGAAGCACTGCAAATGCTGATCATACTGCTGATCGCCCGACCGTTCTCGCAGGCAGTGCATCTGGTAAACGATATTGCATTGCCGATGATGATTGCCAACTCGGTAGGTGCTGCAATGTTTATGCGTATCCTGTTGGACCGCCGGGCAATTTTTGAAAAGTACACCACCGCATTCTCAGCCAAAGCCTTGAAAATAGCAGCCCGATCGGAAGGGGTTCTGCGGCAAGGTTTTAACCAGAAAAACAGTATGCGGGTTGCTCAGATTTTGTATGAGGAACTCGGTGTTGGTGCCGTGGCGATTACCGACCGGGAAAAGCTGCTGGCATTTATTGGTATTGGTGACGATCACCATATTCCCGGCACGTTAATTACCTCTCACCATACCCATAAAGCCATTGAGAATAATCAGGTGGTGTATGCGGACGGTAACGAAGTTCACTATGCCTGTTCGATTACACCTAACTGTAAACTGGGTTCAACGCTGGTGATTCCGCTGCGAGGGGCAGAAAGGACCGTTATCGGGACCATTAAACTGTATGAGCCGAAAAGCCGATTATTCTCCTCTATTAACCGAACGTTAGGGGAAGGGATCGCTCATTTATTATCGGCGCAAATCCTGACGGGAACACTGGAACAGCAGAGGCAGTTACTGGCGCAATCGGAGATTAAGCTACTCCATGCGCAGGTTAATCCTCATTTTCTGTTTAATGCGTTAAATACGCTGTCAGCGGTAATACGTAAAGATCCCGGTCATGCCCGTCGTCTGGTGCTATCGCTCTCCACTTTCTTCCGTAAGAACTTAAAGCGCAGTAACGATGAAGTTAGCCTGAGCGATGAGTTAGAGCATATCAATGCCTATCTGGAAATAGAAAAGGCGCGTTTTGCCGATCGGCTAACGGTCGATATCGATATACCGGATGCGCTATTACCTCTTTCTTTACCTGCATTCTCCCTGCAACCTATTGTGGAAAATGCCATTAAGCACGGCACCTCTCAAATGTTGACGGAAGGTCATATCAGCATTAAGGGCTATTTTGATACCACCGATCTTCACCATCCGGCACTGGTTCTATTGGTAGAGGATAATGCGGGTAATTACTACCCAAGGCCAAACGGCGACGGTTTGGGTATGAATCTGGTGGATCGCCGCATTAAAGCGCGTCATGGTTACGACTATGGGGTGACGGTGGAAAGCCAGTCGGAAGTTTATACGCGAGTCACTATTCGTGTTCCGGCTATTGGTGGTGAGGATTTGCTTAGTATGGCGTCAGAGGCTAAGCCTGCGGCTTAATGGTCTGGCGCTATTGATATGAAGAGAAACCGGGGATTCGCCCGGTTTTTTTATGTCACTTATCGGGTAAACATAAGCATGTTGTATAATGTATAAAAATCAAAAGAATATTGCTTTTTACTGTCGATATCTTGCTAAATGTGGATGTAAAAAACGGGAGTAGCTGCGTGACCCTTGACGATATCATCACATCAATCATGAATTTTGTCCGCGACCATCAGGCGTGGGGCGCTCCTATTGTTTTTTTTCTGGCGTTTGGCGAATCTATCGCCTTCCTCTCTTTGCTCATTCCTGCCACGGTTATTCTGATAGGTATTGGTGCGATTATTGGTGAGAGCGGTATTGCTTTCTGGCCCATATGGATTGCCGCCTCTCTCGGTGCTTTTTTTGGCGACTGGATATCTTACTGGTTAGGCTGGCGCTATAAAGAGCGCATTGCGCATATCTGGCCCTTATCGCGTAACCCACAAATGCTGGTTCGCGGTCAGCACTTTTTTGATCGTTGGGGAACCATTGGCGTCTTCGTTGGCCGGTTTTTTGGTCCTTTTCGCGCCACCGTACCGTTGGTGGCCGGGATTTGCGAGATGCCGCTAAAATCTTTTCAGGTCGTTAATCTGACTTCCGCCATGTTGTGGGGCTTTTTGATTCTGGCTCCCGGCGCCTTTGGTATTCAATGGATTGCTCACTATCTGCGCTTTTAGCCATTCCGTTTATAGATAATGGGAACAATTACGCATAATCAGCCAAAACAATCTGGACATTTATACAGTATTCTCTTACTTTTAACGCTTATTAATTTGTGATGCTTGCATATCAAAAGCCGGAGGCGCGGTGGATAACAGCTTGATGATGATTTTTGCTGCTGCGCTGGCAGGGTTATTACTGGGTGGACTGGTAATGGCAATTTATAACCAGCGCCATCATCTGCAGCAGGAAAACCAAATCGCATTGCTGACTGCACAGTTGGATCAGGCGGATTCAGACAATCAACAGTTACAATCAGAACGTAAAATTCAGCAGCAGGAATTGCAAAAAGGTCAGTTGGATCTGCGCGATCTGTATGCGCGTCTGGCAGCGCTACAGGAGAAAGCCCAACAGCAGGCGCTCTGGCATGAGGAGTGCGAACGGCTGAATCAGGAATTGCGTAGTCTTCAGGGCATTAATAATTCGCTGGAGGTAGAGCTGCGGGAGATGTCCACTCGTCTGGAGGAGACGCGCTTTGCTTCCGAAGAGAAGCAGCGTCTGTTAATCAGCAGCGAACAGCGATTAACGGTGCAGTTTGAGAACTTAGCCAATCGTATTTTTGAGCAGAGCGGGCGTAAGGTGGATGAACAAAATCGCCAGAGCCTGGATCGGCTATTACTTCCGCTGTATGAACAGTTAGACGGATTTCGCCGTCAGGTTCAGGACAGTTATGGGCAGGAAGCTCGGGAACGCCACACACTGACCCATGAGATCCGCAATTTACAGCAATTAAACGCCCAGATGGCCCGTGAAGCGCTTAACCTGACCAAAGCCCTGAAAGGGGATAATAAAACTCAGGGGAACTGGGGTGAAGTGGTGCTAAGTCGGGTGCTGGAAGCCTCGGGTTTACGTGAAGGCCATGAGTATCAAACTCAGGTTAATATGAAGGGTGAAGAGGGTAATCGTCAGCAGCCGGACGTAATCGTTCATCTTCCGCAGGGGAAAGATGTTGTTATTGATGCTAAGATGTCGCTGGTAAGCTATGAGCGCTATTTTAACAGTGATGATGAGCAAGAACGCAGTCAGGCGCTGCATGAACATATTGCTTCCATCAAGTCGCATATCCGCTTGCTTAGCCGTAAAGATTACCACCAGCTTCCGGGATTACGCTCTTTAGATTATGTGCTGATGTTTATTCCGGTAGAGCCTGCTTTCTTATTAGCCATCGACAGGCAACCAGAGTTAATCAGTGAAGCATTGCAGAACAATATTATGCTGGTTAGTCCAACGACATTGCTGGTGGCATTAAGAACCATCGGTAATTTATGGCGCTATGAGCATCAAAGCCAGAATGCCCAACAGATCGCCGATCGGGCCGCGCGCCTGTATGATAAACTTCGGCTGTTTGTTGACGATATGACATCGCTGGGCATGAGCCTTGATAAAGCGCAGGATAACTACCGACAGGCGATGAATAAGCTGTCTCAGGGGCGAGGTAATGTCATTGGGCAGGTAGAAAGTTTTCGATCGTTGGGGGTTGAAGTCAAACGCCCGATGAATACTGCGGTATCGGAACAGGCTTTAGCTGAATCGATATCAAAAATACCGGATAACACCACTGAATCAGCGAATTCTTCTGATATCACCGAATGATAGTAAAAAAGAGTTATTGGTGAGTATGTTTCAGATTGTTTCTGGTAGACTAAATTTATTCATATGACTTATTAAATCAGGTTGAATCATGATGAACGAAACGCAGGAAACTACGACGCACTTTGGTTTCCGCACGATAGAAAAAGATCAAAAAGTCGCAATGGTTGCTGAGGTTTTCCATTCTGTAGCTTCAAAATATGACTTGATGAACGACTTAATGTCATTCGGGATTCACCGGGTTTGGAAACGATTCACTATTGATTGTAGTGCGGTTCGTGAAGGGCAGAAAGTGCTCGACCTGGCAGGTGGAACCGGTGATTTAACGGCAAAGTTTTCTCGTCTGGTTGGCGAAAAGGGAGAAGTCGTTTTAGCCGATATTAATGACTCCATGCTGAAAATGGGCCGCTCTAAGCTGCGTGACATGGGCATCATCGGTAACGTCAACTATGTACAAGCTAATGCAGAAGCGTTGCCCTTTCCGGACGATTACTTCGACTGTATTACTATTTCTTTCGGGTTGCGTAACGTCACCGATAAAGATAAGGCGCTGCGCTCAATGTTCCGCGTGCTGAAGCCGGGTGGTCGTTTACTGGTGTTGGAGTTCTCCAAGCCGGTAGTGAAATTACTCAATACGGCTTATGACGCTTATTCATTCCATGTTTTACCAAAGATCGGTGAGATGGTTACAAGCGACGCCGACAGCTATCGCTATTTAGCGGAATCCATCCGTATGCATCCCGATCAGGAAACCCTGAAAGGCATGATGGAAGAAGCCGGGTTTGACGGCGTTGGCTACTTTAACCTGACGGGCGGGATTGTTGCGCTGCATCGGGGCTTTAAGTACTAATCAGAAAAGCAGGCGTATTGCGTCTGCATATACTGACGGTTTGGTAGATATGGTTTTCTGCTAAGGGAGTTAGCAGAGATAAAGGGAGGCGCGTTGCCAGTGGTAACGTGCGTGTATACCGCCATATTTACCTTACAATTATCGGAATTCTAATTGATATTTCACCAAACCTCTTCCCGTATTATGATTTTCTCCTACTGACATAGTTCTTCATCATCAGGTAATAAAAGGATTTCCGATATGATGCCATCACCCCCTCACCGTCAAATTCGGGCGCTGTTTGACGATAATACCATTCGAGTTTATCAGGCCTATTCCAACCAAATTGCCGATTCGGCACTGGCTCAGGGTACGTTTGTTTCCCCTCCGTTTAAGATGGTACGTATGACCTGGATAAAGCCGTCATTTCTCTGGATGATGTATCGTGCTGGATGGGGCTATAAAGATGCCGGTCAGGCGCGCATTCTGGCTATGGATATCACCCGCGAAGGCTTTGAATGGGCTCTGGAACATAGCTGTGGCAGCCATGCGGAACCATCAATGAGCAAGGAACAATGGGAGCAGGTTAAACGCGATTCTCCGGTTCGTATTCAGTGGGACCCTGAACGTAACCTGTTGCTTCATCCCCTTGAATATCGTTCTATCCAGATTGGTTTAGGGGAAGAGGCGGTAGATCGTTATGTAAACCAGTGGATATGTCGGATCACTGACGTGACGCCATTGGCCCATGAAATTCGGGCATTGGTGGTGAAAGGCGAGATGGAGAAGGCTGAGGCGTTGTTGCCGCTGGAGAGGGTTTACCGGTAGTTTACGGCCCAGTGCTTTAGAAATAGAAGAAGATTCCGGTGTTGTGTTTTAGCGCGCTATTGACCAGAGTGAGTAGTTTTTGCAGGATTTCACAATTGGTTGAGACCAGTTTAGATTCAATAATCTGTTGCGCATGAAGAAGGCGCTCGTTGCTCAAGAGTTTCTCATCTTCAAAATCATCAATCATGATGTTCAGGGCTTTGTTTATCTGTTCGATAACACCAGTCTTCCAGAGCACCTTGTATGCTTCTTCACTGAGATAAAACTCAATTAAGTCTCCAGCAATGCAAGCGTCGAGATCCAAACGAGCCATAGCTGCTTTGCTGATGGGGACGGAGATGTGTTTCATTATTATTTCCTTGGCTAACAAATATAGACGCCATACCGACGTCTATAAATTTCAATAACAGTAGCAGGCTTTGGATTACCCGTTACTGGCATAAAGCACCGAAAATAACGCTGCCATTTTCTCGTACAAGATAAACTGTAGCGACTCTTTTACCGGGGCGTCTTCCAGCTTAACCACCACGCTAATCAGGGCCAGACACTGTTCCGCCAGTTCCAGTGGATCGCTTGGAGCCAGTTTGTTTGGCGCAATATCCGTTGAATTAAGCATGGGAATTTACCCCGCTTAATTTACAGCTGGCTATAGCAGAAGATCGTTTATTGGATCCGGATCGGAAATAAGATCTGACGAGTATAAATTTAGAGTGAGTTTGGGTATGCTCTTTAACAGCCATGATGTTACCTCGTATAACGTTGTGGTCAGAAACCCCGTTAGTGTGTCGAGCACTGCGGGGTTTTGCTTTTTGGCGGCGAAATATTCACCGGCATGATTACGGTATATTTATCCAGCAAATGGGTCAATTGGTGAGGCGCTGTTTTCATTGGGGAATTTGGGATTTTGGGGATGTATCGCAAAAAGCGGTTTTATTGGGTGGGCAGGTGTTAGGCGCAGTGGATTGTATTGAATTAAACACTATAAAATAGAAAATTCATTTTATCTGATGGGATGAAATCACTTGAAACTGAGTAACAGCCTTAGTGGAACAATAAGAACATTCGCATATTTTATGTCGAGCGGAAGTCATTATATGCTGAAGGGTATCAATTACCTTGAGTTGTATGGAACAGACCCCAGTGCTATTGAACAG
The DNA here is from genome assembly GCF_004295645.1 of Limnobaculum zhutongyuii. Taxonomy (NCBI): domain Bacteria; kingdom Pseudomonadati; phylum Pseudomonadota; class Gammaproteobacteria; order Enterobacterales; family Budviciaceae; genus Limnobaculum; species Limnobaculum zhutongyuii. Next base: position 4,266,209 of record NZ_CP034752.1, on the reverse strand, counting down.
GTTTATGCCATCTTTATTAATGTTCTGGAAGTGGATAACGAAGGTACGGTACTGAATGCTCATTATGCACAGAGAAGAGCGACAGATTACTTAAAAGCCTATTGTGACCCCAATTTTAAGGTTCAACCTGCTTATGAAGATTGGGAAGTGGAATTATATGGTCCTCCACCATTAAAAGATTTAATTTAAGTTACGGGCTCAAATTATTTTATGGTTTGATGCGCCGGGGATATTGTTATGACAATCAGCTAATATAGCCGAAGTATGAATGAATACTTTCTGTTAAGTTTTAAGTGATAATCAGTTTTTTTCATTGTTACAATGCGTTAGAACTGTAGTGGCACGAAAAATCGCCAATAGATGAGCAACCAGATTTTTAACCGCCGATGATTTCAATTAGCGTTTGCTAACAATAATGTTATCGTCTCAAAACAGATATTTTATTCCGCCATTTTGGCTTATCTCCTCATTCAGTCATTGCCTTCATGGTTGAATATCATCAATATACCCGTGTTGTATTTCAGTTCTTACAAAGGATCGCTATGTTGTTTGTTCCCTTGATTGCCGGCATTATTGAAACCTCTCTGAACAGTTTGCTTTTTCGCGATCGCAGTATGCAGTCGATGAGCCATCGACTGGCGGGTAAGACGCTAAAGCTGAGCCTGCAAGAGCTGTCCACTTCTCTGACGTTAGTCTTCAGTGTTAATCATATTGATGTGGTGAGCCAGTGGGAGCAGCCAGCAAACTGCACTCTGATAACCAAACTGCCAACCCTGTTTTCTTTGCGCGATCGCCAACGCCTGTCTACGTTGATGCGTGATGGTGATGTTGTTGTTGAAGGGGATATGCAGGTAATACAGCAATTTGTCACCTTAATCGATCTGGCTGAGTGGGATCCTGCTGAATGGCTCTCTCCTTATATCGGCGATGTAGCGGCAGAAACCCTGAGTCAGGGCGCACAGAATGGCGCTAAAAAGATGAAGCAATGGGTCGAACATCAACAAAATTATCTGGCACAGGCGGTGACGGAGGAGTGGCGTTTGGCCCCCGGACGCCTGGAAGTGCTGCATTTTAGCGATGAAACTGAAATTTTGAGTCAGCAGGTTGATGCTCTGGCGAAAAGAATAGAGAAGCTGGAGAGCACCCGATGACCCCATCTGAGTTTTTGCGTTTATATGTAATCGTCCGCGTTTTTCTGACTCATGGGTTGGATGAGTTGATCCCGAAAATGCGTCTTACCTGGCCGCTGAGAATGTGGTGTCGTTCGCTGTTCTGGATGAGAAATAAATATCCGGATAAAGCACTGGGAGAGCGATTACGTTTAGCATTGCAAACCTTAGGGCCGGTGTGGATTAAATTCGGTCAGATGATGTCAACCCGTCGGGATTTATTCCCACCGGTTATCGCTGACCAGCTGGCGCTGTTGCAGGATCAGGTTGAATCTTTTGACGGTGAATTGGCCCGTCGGTACATTGAAGCTTCTATGGGCGGCAAGCTGGAACAGTGGTTTGATGATTTCGACCCTCAGGCACTGGCATCGGCTTCTATTGCTCAGGTTCATACTGCGGTGCTGAAAAGCAACGGTCAGGAAGTGGTACTGAAAGTTATTCGACCGGATATTAAACCGATTATTGAAGCGGATATCCGCCTGATGTATCGCATTGCCGGTTGGGTGCCAAAACTACTGCCGGATGGTCGCCGTCTGCGGCCGCGCGAGGTGGTTCGTGAATATGAAAAAACCTTGTTGGATGAGTTAAACCTGTTGCGCGAAGCGGCGAATACTATTCAACTGCGCCGTAACTTTGATAACAGCCCGATGATGTATGTGCCTGAAGTTTTCAGCGATTATTGTCATGAAAATGTGCTGGTAATGGAACGTATCTACGGTATTTCCATTGCTGATATTGATGCACTGGAAGCTAATGGTACCAACATGAAAGTGCTGGCGGAGCGCGGGGTTCAGATCTTCTTTACTCAGGTGTTTCGCGACAGTTTTTTCCACGCGGATATGCATCCGGGGAATATCTTTGTCAGCTATGCTACGCCAGAAAATCCACAATATATCGGCATTGACTGCGGTATTGTAGGTTCACTGAGCAAAGGGGATAAACGCTATCTGGCGGAAAACTTTATCGCCTTTTTTAACCGGGATTACCGGAAAGTGGCTGAGTTGCACGTGGACTCTGGCTGGGTGCCGCCAGATACCAATGTAGAAGAGTTCGAGTTTGCCATTCGTACCGTTTGTGAACCGATTTTTGAAAAGCCGCTGTCCGAAATCTCATTCGGTCATGTGTTGATGAATCTGTTTAATACTGCTCGTCGCTTCAATATGGAAGTGCAGCCACAACTGGTATTATTACAAAAAACCTTGCTGTATATCGAAGGATTAGGCCGACAACTCTATCCACAGCTGGATCTATGGACTACCGCCAAGCCCTTCCTGGAAACCTGGATGCGCGATCAGGTAGGGATCCCAGCACTGGTTCGCACCCTGAAGGAAAAAGCGCCATACTGGATAGAGAAATTACCTGAATTACCGGAATTGTTTTACGACAGTTTGCGGCAGCACAAAGAATTGCAAAATAGTATTGATAAACTCAACGCTCAAATTGGTCATCGTCAGGAGAAACAGAACCAGTCACGCTACCTCTTTGGGGTAGGTGCTACTTTACTGATTGGTGCTACAATCCTGTTCGCAAATCATATTCCCGTCTGGCCAGTTTGTCTGGCGGGTGCCGGAGCGGTTGTCTGGCTGATTGGATGGCGAAAGGCAGCTTAACTATTTATTACCAGATTTTATTACTACAGCTTGCTGAAACTACCGTATACTGGTCAGCAATCTCAAAATCAACCCGCGATTAATAGAGGCATATAACATGGGTGGAATTAGCATTTGGCAACTACTGATAATCGTTGCGATTGTCGTATTGTTGTTCGGAACAAAGAAACTGCGTACTTTAGGTTCTGACCTTGGCGCATCAGTAAAAGGCTTTAAAAAAGCCATGAGCGATGAAGAGACGACTTCTAACCAGGCAACCACTGCCAACAAAGAAGAAGCCCAGAACGACGCTGATTTTGATGTAAAGTCTATTCAAGAACAGCAACAACCTTCGGTTAAAACCGAAGAGCAAAAGAGCCAGAATAAAGAGCAGGTATAATCCGTGTTCGATATAGGATTTGGTGAAATTGTACTGGTACTGATCATTGGTCTGATTGTGCTTGGCCCTGAGCGGTTACCGGTTGCAGTTAAAACAGTCACGGGCTGGATTAGAGCGATGCGTTCTCTGGCTTCATCCGTGCAAAATGAGCTGACTCAGGAACTGAAGCTGCAAGAGCTGAAAGAGAGCCTGAAGAAAGCGGAACAGGCGGGTCTGCAGAATTTATCTCCGGAGCTGAAAGCTTCTATGGATGAATTAAAAGAGATGGCGACCGGGATGAAGCGTACCATCCAGAGCGATCTCAATAATGCGGCTGAGTCTTTTAATACTTCACCAACTTCTGCTGCTGATGCCGATAAACCTTCGGTATCAGCCACTGAATCTGCCGCAAAAGCAGCAGAGGAAGCAGCAGCGAACAAGAGTAAAGTACCTCCCGTCGAGTCTGTTGCAGAGCCGGTTGTTGCTGAAACGGCAACAGAAACTGTTCAGCCAGAGCCGGTATCCATCAATAAACCTGATAGCGAAAAATAATCCATGTCCGTAGAAGATACCCAGCCGCTTATCAGCCATTTGATTGAATTACGCTCTCGTCTGTTACGGTCGATGGTTTGTATTCTGTTGATATTTCTGGCGTTAGTCTATTTTTCAAACGACATCTATCATATGGTGTCCGCACCATTGATGACTCAACTGCCTCATGGTGCCAGCATGATTGCAACGGACGTGGCTTCGCCATTCCTGACGCCAATCAAGTTGACCCTGATCGTTTCGGTGTTTATTTCAGCGCCTTATATTCTTTATCAGGTGTGGTCATTTATTGCCCCTGCACTGTATAAGCATGAACGTCGTTTAATGATGCCGTTGCTGTTCTCCAGTACCGCGCTATTTTATCTGGGTATGGCGTTTGCTTACTTCGTGGTATTCCCGCTGGCGTTTGGCTTCTTTGTTAAAACCGCACCTGAAGGCATATTGATATCTACCGATATCAATAACTACCTGAACTTCGTTATGGCGCTGTTTTTTGCTTTTGGCGTATCGTTTGAAGTACCGGTTGCCATCATCCTGCTGTGCTGGAGTGGTGTCACCACGCCAGACGATCTGAAAAAGAAACGCCCTTACATCATTGTGGGTGCATTCGTGGTGGGTATGTTAATGACACCCCCCGATGTGTTCTCGCAAACGCTGTTGGCCATCCCCATGTGTATCCTGTTTGAAATCGGCGTTTTCTTCGCCCGTTTCTATGTAGGAAAAGGCCGTAAAAAAGCAGATGAACAAGACGAAGAGGATTGCGCAGACGAGCAGTCCGACGACAGCGAAAAACCATCGGCGTAAGATTAATATTATTGCATTTGAAGCCGCCTTATAGGCGGCTTCAGACTGCTGACAAAGTCAGATGATTCAGTTTTATGTTTTAGCATAGTTAATCGGAGGGAGAGGGTGCCGTGGGGGTCGACTTGGCGCAAGCCAACGAAGTGCCCGTAGGCAGCCTAGGCCCGACGCGCTCTGTAGCTGAGTACAGATTGTTTACCGACCATTATCGGTGCCGATATAAGCACAGTGTTTTTGCGGTCGGAATATCCGTAGGTGATGATTTATTAAGTTTGTCAATAGTTTAAAGCCGCCTTATGGGCGGCTTTAAACTATTAGCGAGAGCAATCGGAGGAAGAGATTCCCGTTGGGGTCGACTTGGCGCAAGCGCTAAGCTCAGATGGTCTTCCGGCCGAGCACGAAAATAATATTGGCATGTTGCTTTTACGGCCGGAATATTCACGGAAGTTAATATAAATGGCTTATCAACATGTGGATGGTTTTTATTTAAAGCCGTGGTAACCGTTATCAGGAGAAAAATCAATGTTCGATATCGGCGTCAACCTGACCAATCGCCAGTTTGCTCAGGATCGGCATGAAGTAGTGGAGAGAGCTAAGCAGGCCGGTGTTAACGGCATGCTGGTTACCGGTACTTCGTTGAAAGAGAGCATTGCTGCCCATCAGCTATCCAACCACTATCCTGATTATTGCTGGAGTACCGCCGGAGTTCACCCTCATGACGCTTCTGGCTGGTCAGCCTCCTGTGAGCAGCAAATATATCAATTGGCAGCAGAGTCAAACGTAGTGGCTATAGGTGAATGCGGACTGGATTTTAACCGTAACTTCTCAACGCCACAGGAACAGGAACATGCCTTTAGTGCACAGCTGGCGATAGCGGCAGAGCTTGAAATGCCGCTGTTTTTGCACTGCCGTGATGCCCATCATCGCTTTATTGAGTTACTGAAACCCTGGCTGAGCAAAGTACCTGCGGCGGTAGTGCACTGCTTTACCGGCAACCGTCAGGAATTGGAAGAATATCTGTCACTGGGGCTCTATGTTGGCATTACCGGTTGGATATGTGATGAGCGTCGGGGGCAAGAGCTACGCGAACTGGTGCCGTTAATACCTGCGGATAAGCTATTGCTGGAGACCGATGCCCCTTATTTGCTGCCGCGAGATCTTACCCCCAAGCCAGCCTCACGGCGCAATGAACCCGCACTTTTAGCCCATATATTGCAGCAAGTTGCCCTACTGCGTGGCGAAGACGCCGTTTGGTTAGGGGAAATAACCCAGCAAAATGCTAACCGTTTATTGAGATTAGGTTGAGTCACTGCGAGAGCAGCGTATGATAAATAATGAAAAACTGGTGGGTGTTGATTCCCCGCAGAGTTAAGAATTGAGGAGAACTTTTGTGAGCTATATTATTCCGAGTGCTTTCCCTGAGCGTCGACTGCGTCGCGTGCGTAGCCATGACTTTAGCCGCCGTCTGGTGTCTGAAAATCAGTTAACGGTTAACGATTTGATCTATCCGGTATTTATTATGGAAGGGGAGAACCAGCGTCAGGAAGTTCCTTCTATGCCGGGCGTTAGCCGCATGACGGTTGATTTACTGGTGAAAGAAGCTGAAGAGCTGGCTAAATTGGGTATTCCGGTGCTTTCCCTTTTCCCGGTGATTGAACCAAACCTGAAAAGCCTGTTTGCAGAAGAAGCCTACAACTCACAAGGTCTGGTTCCTCGTGCGATACGTGCGTTAAAGCAGGCGGTACCTGAACTGGGTATCCTGACGGATGTGGCCCTTGATCCTTATACGGTTCATGGTCAGGATGGCATCATTGATGATAATGGTTATGTGATTAATGACATTACTAAAGAGATTCTGATCCGTCAGGCAATGTGTCATGCCGAAGCCGGGGCTGATATCGTTGCTCCAAGTGACATGATGGATGGCCGCATTGGCGCTATTCGTCATCAGTTGGAAGTTCAGAGCTTTGTTAATACGCAGATCATGGCGTATTCCGCCAAGTATGCTTCATGTTATTACGGCCCATTCCGTGATGCAGTGGGTTCCAGCGGCAACCTGAAAGGTGGCGATAAGAAAACCTATCAGATGGATCCGGCTAACAGCAATGAAGCTTTACAGGAAGTGGCTCAGGATCTGCAAGAAGGCGCGGATATGGTAATGGTAAAACCAGGCATGCCATATCTGGACGTAGTTCGTCGGGTTAAAGACACCTTTGGTGTACCGACGTTTGCCTATCAGGTGTCTGGCGAATATGCCATGCATATGGCCGCATTCCAGAATGGTTGGTTACAGGAAAAACCGGCGGTAATGGAATCATTACTGTGCTTTAAACGTGCGGGGGCGGATGGTGTTTTAACCTACTTCGCGAAACGTGTCGCTCAATGGTTACATGACGACGCGATGCAACGCTAGAAACAATCGGTAGACCGTCGGGCCATTGGCCCGACGGTCTCAGATATCAGAGACAAGCCATTGTCCGGCTGGGTACAAAGGTAATATGAGCAAATGGTTTTTACGGCCGGAATGTTCACCGCCGCTGATTAAAATGGCGATAAAAAATTAAATATCAATCCCGTTTCTCAAATTGCGAATTACTAATCTTATGTTCAACCTTTTGGTTAATCAGATTTAATAAAAGTATCGAGCGGGCTTCACCATCCGGTTCAGCATAAATAGCTTCTAATCCTTCAAATATTCCTTCAGTAATGACGACTTTATCACCGCTTTTAGGCCGTGTTGGATCGCTTAGCTGTGGCTTAGGCTGCATCATCAGGTTTTTTATCAGGCTAAAAGGTACCGTCACCGGAAACTTGCCGAAACGAATAAAGTGGCTAACGCCCCGGGTTGCGCTGATAGTGGTAGTGTGAACTCTTTCCGGATCCAGCTCAATAAACAGATAGTTTGGGAACAGCGGTTCATCCACTAATGTTTTTTTACCCCGAACAATTTTTTCTATCTGATACATAGGGCTAAAGCTGGGCACCTGTTGCCTTTCAAGATGCTCTTGTGCGCGTGTTAGTTGACCACGCTTACAATAAAGTAAATACCATGATTCCATGAACTAATTCACCAAAGAAAAACACCGTTTAAGCATAGCAAAATAGTAGAATAATAGACATCAGGTTCAGTCTGATGGTCGATTAATCCAACGATAAATACTATGCTGGGCTAATACATTGAGACAGTTTCGAGCTAAATGGAAAACGATCACAGTAAAGGCGTGTGTTTTCCTGTATAAATAGAGAGTTAATAACTAAACAGAGGTGCTTTATATGGAACTGATATTGTTAAGTAATGGTAAGACATCCGGCGACCAAGAGTTACTGGGTTACGCTAAAAAGCAGATTTTAGCGGTGTTAGAACGTCGGAAAGTCGCCAAAGCAATATTAATTCCTTATGCCCTGATTCGTAGTGATTATGATGCGCGTGCTCGTGATCTGGAAAGCAGCTTAGGTATTTCCGTCACCAGCATTCACCACTTTGATAAGCCGGCTGAAGCTATCGCTCAGGCGGAATGCATTATCGTTAGCGGTGGTAACACATGGATGTTGAATCAGATGTTGCATGAGAAAGATTTGATTGTGCCAATTCAACGTGCAGTTCGTGAACGTGAAGTTCCTTATATTGGCTGGAGCGCCGGTTGTAACGTGGCTTGCCCATCCATCAGAACCACGAACGATATGCCAGTACGCAGCAGCGTAGTGTTACCATCATTAGGGCTGTTCCCGGTGCAAATTAACCCGCACTATATTGATGCTCATCTGAGTGGACATATGGGCGAAACCCGCGATGAACGTATTGCTGAGTTTTGTGCGGTAAACCAAACTGAATCCGTAGTGGCATTGCGTGAAGGCAGCCTGCTGCAGATTTCTGGTACTAAACTTCGCTATTACAGCGCTAAAGATCAGGGCTTCAAAATTTTCCGTCATGGTCAGGAAACCACGGAACATGTTGATACCGCTGCGCTTAGCGAGCTGGTACCGTTTACCTGCTGTTAATAGCTAAAAGTAAGTATAATGGCAGCAAAGTGAGGGAAACCTTTCTATAATGACATCTTAACTGACCTGTAAATAAAACTATGAAATACCGAGATCTGCGCGAGTTCCTAGATTTGCTGGAGAAGCAAGGGGAATTAAAACGTATTACACAACCGATTGACCCCTATCTTGAGATGACAGAGATTGCCGATCGCACCCTGCGTGCCGGTGGTCCTGCACTGCTGTTTGAAAATCCGAAAGGATATCAGACCCCTGTGTTGTGCAACCTGTTTGGCACACCCAAGCGGGTGGCGATGGGGATGGGACAGGAGGATGTGAGTGCGCTGCGCGAGGTTGGTAAACTGTTGGCCTTCCTGAAGGAACCGGAACCACCAAAAGGGTTTCGTGACCTGATGGATAAACTGCCGCAGTTTAAACAGGTTTTGAATATGCCGACCAAACGGCTGGCCTCTGCACCTTGTCAGGAACAAATCTGGCAGGGTGATGATGTTGACCTGAGCAAGCTGCCCATTATGCATTGCTGGCCAGAAGATGCTGCTCCGCTCATTACCTGGGGGCTAACGGTCACCCGTGGCCCTCACAAAGAGCGACAGAATCTGGGCATTTATCGCCAGCAGGTGCTGGGTAAAAACAAAGTGATTATGCGCTGGCTCTCTCATCGGGGCGGTGCCTTAGATTATCAGGAATGGTGCCAGCAGCATCCCGGTGAGCGCTTTCCGGTTGCAGTGGCATTAGGTGCCGATCCTGCCACTATCCTGGCGGCGGTAACGCCGGTGCCGGATACGCTTTCTGAATATGCCTTCGCCGGGTTACTGCGCGGTTATAAAACCGATGTGGTGAAGTGTGTATCCAACGACTTAGAAGTACCTGCCAGTGCTGAAATCGTGCTGGAAGGTTATATCGAGCCAGGGGAAATGGCGCCAGAAGGACCATATGGCGATCATACCGGTTATTACAACGAAGTGGATAGTTTCCCGGTGTTTACCGTAACCCATATTACTCGTCGGGCGGATGCTATCTATCATTCAACTTATACCGGTCGTCCACCGGATGAACCGGCGGTGATGGGGCTGGCACTCAATGAAGTTTTTGTGCCGATTCTGCAAAAGCAGTTCCCGGAAATTGTTGATTTCTACCTGCCTCCTGAAGGTTGCTCCTATCGAATGGCCGTGGTTACGATGAAGAAGCAGTACGCCGGTCATGCTAAGCGCGTGATGATGGGCGTTTGGTCCTTCCTGCGGCAATTTATGTATACCAAGTTTGTCATTGTCTGTGACGATGATATTAATGCCAGAGACTGGAATGATGTGATCTGGGCAATTACCACCAGAATGGACCCGGCGCGCGATACCGTATTAATGGAAAACACGCCAATCGACTATCTGGATTTTGCCTCACCGGTTTCAGGATTAGGCTCCAAGATGGGTATGGATGCCACCAATAAGTGGCCTGGTGAGACACAGCGCGAATGGGGAAGACCAATCACAATGGACCCTGCCGTGCGTTCTCGTGTTGATGCCATCTGGGATGAGCTGGCAATATTTGAAGATGGCAAAACGCCTCGTTAACTATCGCATTAACTTAGCGATAGCTGGAATTTAATGACTCTGTAGAGGGAGTACATGGCTATATTGAATTGTAAGGTTGCCTCAGTGGAGTCCATCACTGATACGGTATTTCGCGTGCGTTTAGTCCCCGATTTACCGGTTTCATTTCAGGCTGGTCAGTATTTGATGGTGGTGATGGATGAGCGCGATAAGCGCCCGTTCTCAATGGCGTCGACCCCCATGGAGAGCGAATCTATTGAGTTGCATATCGGCGCTTCCGAACTCAATCTGTATGCTATGGCAGTGATGGACCGTTTGTTGAAGGAAGAGACAATTTCTGTTGATATTCCTCACGGTGAGGCGTGGCTACGTACTGACTCGCAGCGTCCAATTCTGCTGATTGCCGGTGGTACCGGATTCTCTTATGTGAACTCTATCTTAATGACCGTACTGGCCCAACAGCCGGAACGTCAGATATCGCTGTACTGGGGCGGGCGTGAAGAGGCGCATTTATATGACCTTGGTCGTCTTGAAGCGGTGACCGTCCAGTATCCTAACCTGAGCGTTATCTCTGTGGTAGAACAACCAGAACCTGAATGGCGTGGGCGTAGCGGAACCGTACTTACCGCCGTATTGGCCGATTTTGGTTCATTGGCTGAGCATGATATTTATATCGCCGGGCGCTTTGAAATGGTCAAGATTGCCAGGGAAAGGTTCTGTAATGAGCGTGGTGCGGATGAAACCCGTATGTTTGGTGATGCCTTCTCGTTTATCTGAGAATCTGTTTACTTATCAGGCTATGACGTATCGGATATAGATAAAAGCGATCGCGCCATAGCCACCAACTTCACTCCTCAGCCATTTTTTTGGTGCTAATCTGAGCATCGAAACCGATAATTAATACTACTGATAGCCGAATTGAAGAGGGATCCATGACTACTATCAATATTTTGCATTCATCACTGCTACCGCTACAGGGCGGCATTAATTTTCGCGATCAGGGCGGAAACCAGGTCAAAGACGGACGTAAAGTGAAATCTGGTTTGTTGCTGCGTGCGGGCTCTCTGGACCGACTAACCGTGGATGACTGCCACTATCTTAGCCAAATGCCACTGACCCAGATTATTGACTACCGTGATGCTGATGAAGTGCAAACCCGTCCCGATGTGCTGTGGCAGGGCGTTGATTATGAAAATATTCCGGCTAATCCTTTATCCGATGATGTCAATGCTAACTTTGGCAAGCTGACGGATGAATCACTGGCATCGTTTAATGCGGTTGATTTTATGACCCGACTGTATAACCAACTGCCTTTTAATAATCGGGCTTACCGTTATCTGACTCAGGTGATGCAGCAACCAGGTTCTGGTGCTTTAGTACAGCATTGTGCGGTGGGTAAAGATCGCACCGGTATTGGTTCAGCTATTGTGTTGCTGACGCTGGGCGCAGATCGCAATACGGTTATTGAAGACTATATGCTGACGGAAACGACGCTGGCGCCTTATCGCAGAGAGATTTTAAGCCACATGACCGAACATCTGAACGAACAGCATGGTATTGATAGCCTGAGTTATGTGATGTCGGCCAAAGAGAGCTTTATTGGCACCGCGCTGCAGGCCATTGACCAACGTTATGGCAATACCGATAACTGGCTGGAGCAGGAATTTGGCTTAACGCCAGAAGTTCGGGCGAAAGTTCAGGATAAGTATTTAGAAGCATAACTGCAGGTGGAATGAATGTGTCTTTCCCTTCCGGCAACAGCCGGAAGGGAAAGACGGCAGGATTAAGCCTGTTGCAGTAAAATACGCAGCATACGGCGCAGCGGTTCCGCCGCACCCCACAGCAGCTGATCACCTACGGTGAAGGCTGACAGATACTCAGGCCCCATATTCAACTTACGCAGACGACCTACCGGAGTAGAAAGCGTACCGGTAACCGCAGCCGGAGTCAGCTCACGCATAGAAAGCTCCCGGTCGTTTGGTACCACTTTCACCCATTGGTTATGTTCTGCCAGCATGCTTTCAATATCCGCCAGAGGAACATCTTTTTTCATCTTCAGGGTAAATGCCTGGCTGTGACAACGCAGTGCGCCAATACGAACGCACAGACCATCTACCGGAATGACGGAGCCAGTGTTCAGAATCTTGTTGGTTTCAGCCTGACCTTTCCACTCTTCACGGCTCTGGCCGTTTTCTAATTGCTTGTCAATCCAAGGGATTAAGCTACCGGCCAATGGCACACCGAAGTTATCGACAGGTAATACGCCGTTGCGCATTTCTGCCGTCACTTTACGTTCGATATCCAGAATGGCAGACGCCGGATCCTGTAGCTCTTTGGCAACGGTCGCGTGCAGCATACCCATTTGGGTTAATAGTTCACGCATATGACGGGCGCCGCCGCCGGAAGCTGCCTGATAGGTGGCAACCGAAGCCCACTCCACCAGATTGTTAGCAAACAGCCCACCCAGCGCCATTAACATCAGACTAACGGTACAGTTACCGCCAACAAAGGTTTTGATGCCTTGATTCAAGCCCTGATGGATCACCTGATGGTTCACCGGATCGAGAATAATGATGGCATCATCTTTCATGCGCAGGGTTGAAGCCGCGTCAATCCAGTAACCGTTCCAACCGGTAGCGCGCAGCTTAGGATAAATGTCACTGGTATAGTCACCACCCTGACAGGTGATAATAATATCCAGTGCGCGTAACGCGTCGATATCATTGGCATCCTGCAGCGTACCGCTTTGACCGGTGAAGGTGGGTGCTGCCTGACCAGTTTGTGACGTAGAGAAAAATACCGGGCGGATAGCATCAAAATCACGTTCTTCTATCATGCGTTGCATCAGAACGGAACCGACCATGCCGCGCCAGCCAACAAAACCGACGTTTTTCATATTAGCAATCCTAACTTTGCAGTAATCAATGTGAGTGTGTCTTTGCCGCGTTACTTTTTACTGAATTATCGTGAGCGGACCCCTTCAACCTTACAAAATGTATCGGAGCGCGCAAGTAAAATAATTCGATATAGAAAAATTATTCAGCAGTAAAACTTATAATCCAATAATAATGGTGCCTGTAACCCTTTAACTATTACTTCTGCGGGCGAATAGTAACAGGGCACCAACCATCATAAACAGCGTACCAAACAGGCGGTTAAGCAACTTCATCTGATGAGGCTGGCGTAACCATTTGGCTACGTGAGTGGCCAGCGTGGCGTAACCTGCCATGACGACCACATCGACAGCGATGCTGGTCACACCCAGAATCAGGTACTGCATGCCCTGTGGCTGGTGTGGAATAATAAATTGTGGGAACAGGGCCGCTAAAAATACGATGCTCTTAGGGTTGGTCAAATTGACCAATACCGCACGTTTAAAAAGCCCACTGCTCGGTAGTGCTTTAGACACCGCATTTAAATCGATGGCTCCGGCGGTACGCCATTGTTGAATTCCCAGCCAGATAAGATAACCGGCACCCAACCATTTCAACAGCTCAAAGGCTACTGCCGATTGAGACAGCAGCGTCCCCAGACCGATACCTACCAGCACGATATGTACCGCTAACCCAACCTGTAAACCGGCAATGGCGGGAATGGTGCCGCGAAATCCATAGGTGGTTCCGGTACTCATGGTATTAATCGCCCCGGGGCCCGGAGAAAGGCTGAGGATAATGGTTGTTATCAGATAAGTTAGCCACCACTCGAAAGTCACAATAGATCACCATCAGTGCACTGTCGCACAAGAAAAATACAGGGATCAGATAGTTTTATCTGATGTTTTGCCATAAGTCACTAGGGGAGTGGAATTTTATCGCTATCTCTGAAGGGCTGGCCGTCATTTTTTATGAGTATCAGGCGAGGGCCGAAAATCAGTCTGGAAGGAGCCAGATAAATAAAAATTACGGGTCAGTTACTGTTTGCTTAAAAAGCGAATGGCAGAAGCTTTTGCTTTAAGTATTTTCTGTTCATCGCCTTTCTCAACGCTGGAAGCACTTACCCACTTTTTATTCCACAGTATCTGGGCCGATTCAATCATACAGCCGAGGGTAAACAGCGCTGTTTCTGCTTCGATAGCGGCAATAAAATCCTCTCGTGACCGACGGGTAATACTCTTTACCGTAACGCCATGAAATGACATTTGCATTAACGATGATGCAGACCATGCCCGACAAAGGCTATCCTCATCGTTTCTCATATGCTGGCAAAGTAACTGAATATCAGAAGTGGAGCCAATCCATCCCAACGCAATAATGATATTTCGCCTCTGCTCATTATCTTGGGTATCAGTAAATTGTATTAAGTAAGGGATGAGCTTTTTGCGGCGATCGCAATAGAAATCTCTGTGGGTATATTTAGTCAGGCAAGAGGCAATCAGATGGGCTATTCGGCAGTGATATTTTTCCTGTGTATCCGTTAGTTTGTCAAATAGAAAGTCAATTCCATCAATATCATGCCGATAAAACGAATGGGATAACTCTGTGTATTTTATGGGGGAGCTATCCCACTGTTGGCAGATAAGCGAGAAATGGTAATCCAACAGGTTACTTCTACCAAGATCGGTAGCATAGCTGAGCATATCTATTTTGGTGCTGTCCCCAGCCAGCAACTCGCGGTAGCGCGTGACCATTTGATCTTCAGTAAGGGCCTGTTTCTCCCGCTTCTCTTTTTCTAACTCAGCTAAAATGTCATCAGTTGTTCGGGAGCCCATACATGTTCCTTGTTAATCAAAGTGATATCGCCTATTTATCTTTGATTCACACACCTTTTCCATATCGTGCTCTATTTTATATTATTCTATTGATAATTTCTGCCGCATGGGTGATAAACAGCTATCAACACAGGATATGTGAAACCAATGACAGTCGATTTTTCATCGTTCAAAAGTGAGTGGCTAAGCCGTGAGAACCGCTTTTCGTCGTTTGTTGCCGGGCCGTTATTGAGCTTCTGGCAGCAGAGGGAAGAGTGTAGCTTTAACGGTGCCGATGGCGTGCCAATTAAATACGTGAAATTCACCGCAGAAGAGAATCAGCGCGCTATTGTGGTGGCGACTGGCCGTACCGAGGGCTATATCAAGTATCAGGAATTGGCCTATGATCTGTTTCGCTGCGGTTATGACGTCTGGATTTTAGATCATCGTGGTCAGGGGTTTTCCGGGCGTTTGCTGGATGATGGGCAGCGTGGGCACGTTGAAAAGTTTGATGACTATGTCGATGATTTTGAATTCTTTTGGCGCACTATTTTTGAAGCCGAGAATCATAAACCGGCGTTCCTGTTGGCTCACTCTATGGGAGGCGCGATTGCTGCGCTATTTTTAGCCCGACATCCAAACTCTGTCAGGGCAGCGGCGCTCTGTTCTCCAATGTTAGGCATTGCTCTGCCAATGCCGTCCTGGTTGGCGAAAAAAATTACAGACCTGACGGAGCGCTGGCAGGGGGCCAGAGAGTATTATGCCATGGGTACCGGGCGCTGGTTGCCTATGCCCTATGCGGTGAATTTATTAACCCACAGTAAAGATCGCTATCGTCTGTTTTCCCGCCACTATGCAGACCGTCCGGAACTGCGAATTGGAGGCCCAACCTATCGCTGGGTGCGGGAGTCGATGATGGCGGGTGAACGCGCCATCGAACTGGCACCAGAAATTACTACGCCGCTGATTATTTTGCAGGCAAGTCAGGAGCGTTTAGTGGATAATGATGCCCATGTTGCCTTTTGTCAGGCTTTGGCTGATGCAGGTCATCCTTGTGAAGGTGGTTCACCCAGGGTGATTGAAGGAGCTCGCCATGAAATTTTGTTTGAACATGACGAACTGCGCACTGAGGCATTGATGGAAATATTAGGTTTTTTCGATCGGTATTGATCTTCAAACCAGTCAATATAATTTTTTAGTCAGAGGCTAGTCATTCTATATGTATCAAATCGTTGCATCGGATCTGGATGGTACTTTACTGCAATCAGATCACACGTTGTCCCCTTTTGCTAAAGAGACACTGAAGTTAATTTCTCAACATGGTGTGAATTTTATTTTTGCTACCGGTCGCCACCACGTAGACGTTGGACAAATTCGTGATGGGTTGGGGATCGACTCCTACATGATCACGTCTAACGGTGCGCGGGTGCATAACGGCCAGGGCGAGCTGCTTTTCAGCCATAATCTGGATGAAGAGATAGCCTATGAACTTTTCCGTATTGTGAATGACAGCGCAGAGATTGAAACTCACGTTTATCGCAATGATGACTGGCTAACTAATCGTGAAAGTGAAGATCTGAAAAACTTTCATAAAGAGTCAGACTTTAGCTATCAACTGTTTGAACCCAATTCGATGGCCACTGACGGTATATGCAAAGTATTTTATACCTGTACTAATCATGAAACCTTGCTGCGTCTGGAAGAGAAGATTAACAGCCGCTGGCACGGTCAGATTAACGCCAGCTTCTCTCTGGATTACTGTCTGGAAATCATGGGCGCAGGGGTGTCGAAAGGCCATGCGTTGCAAGACGTCTCCGGCATTCTCGGTTATGAGCTAAAAGACTGTATTACTTTCGGTGATGGCATGAATGATAAAGAGATGCTGGCGATGGCAGGCAAAGGCTGCATTATGAAAAATGCTTCTCCGCGCTTAAAGCAGACACTGCCTCAACTGGAAGTGATTGGTAGTAATGCGGTGATGCACTATTTGCGTAAACTGTATTTATAATTGCTTCGGCGTGTAATTTGTTAAATTCCGACCAGCGTAACTGCTGGTCGGGTTGTTTTTGTCAGCCTATTTTGTTTTGCAAACCGGCTCCATACCGTAGACATAAACTTCACTGATCTCTCGGTCATATCCCGGATAGAAGCCTTTTGGCATCCCCAGGACAATTTGTTTTCCCCGGTTGGAGTGCACCAGCAGTTCATGAGTTTGTGGATTAATGGCGACACCTTCAATTTCACCGTAGTCTTTAAAATCGGTGAAAGCTCTTTCCAACACTACCGATGCATTACTCTTATTGTTATCAATTTTAACCCGGTAAAGGTTATCCACTTCTTTGTCATCGGCGGTACCATCATCGGCAGTCAGGTAAATATCCCCCTGATAGGCAACAATTCCCTGAATCCATTGAGGTACTGGCTGTAAGTGTACTTTTCGTTTGTACTGACCGTTGGCAAGATCGTATTCATACAAATAACGACCGCTTTCTTCCCCAACCCAGGACGCCATCCAAATACTGTTATTCACTTTATCAACGGTGATAGCAGAAACTTCCTGCTGGCCCGAATCCGGATTAAATGGGAAGGTTCTCTTTAGCTTTAGCTTTAGCGTATCTGCATCATGCACTGCGATTTGAATATCTTTACCGACGCCATCCATAAACCATTCAGAAGAAACATAGATTTCATTGTTATACACATCAATATCACCAATATGGTTAGCTGGAATTTTATAGCCTTCAAATGGTGTTTTATTGGTGCTGATCAGATTGCCCTGCAAATCGTATTTCGACAGGGTAGTACTGCCAGAAACATAGTAAAACTTACCGTCGGTAGTGATGCCCTGACGTCCATCCACTTCAAAGGTTTTTTTGAGTTGATATTCATATTTAGGAATTGCATCACGATAGCTGGAATCACAAAGGTTGGTTGCTGCCAGAGCAGGAAATGAGAACGTGGCAAGTGCGAGGCTTAATGCAAGATATTGATGTTTCATATACTGGTTTCCGCAATTATCTGATGAAATATGCCATGCCAGTGTGCATGACGGTTAAACGATCGTGGATAAACAAATATCAGTAATGAGATAACAAATGAGGCATAGCGCAAAGCGACTATGCCCCATGGTAATTACTTATGCTGTCCCTCTTTTTGCAGGAACTGCACTGCCATATCAGGGAAGTCGGTGAACAAGCCTTCCACTTTTGCCTGGTTGTACATCACGTCCAGCAGTTGATTCATGCTGGTAGCGTATTTAGGTAAGGCATCGGCACGTAGGGTGTAAGGGTGGATCACCATACCGCTGTCGTGGGCTTCTTTTGCCATGGTAGACAGTTTTACATGCTCAGGTTTGGAAGCTTCTACATCCAGCAACATCGGATACTGTGGACCAATACCATCGGCGTATTTAGCGATTTCTTGCATACCGCCCGGCTTGAACATCCAGTCATAGCTATAGTTAACCAGTTTGCCTTCGGCATTTGGCTCAAAGGTCTCTTCCCAGTCGGTGAAAGCGATAAGCTGGACCAGCTTCAAATCAACGCCGGCTTTTGGCATTAACTCAGTTTTAATACGTTTAAGCTCATTGAAATCAAAACATTGCAGATAAACGTTATCGCTTTTTTGGCTGTAACCATACTTCTTCAGCACTTCCAGCGTTTTCACTGAAATATCTTTACCTTCACTGCGGTGGAACCATGGGGCTTTAATTTCTGGGTAGATACCAATGTTTTTGCCGGTTGAGTGGTTCAGGCCCTGAATAAACTCAATCTCTTCTTCAAAGGTATGAATACGGAAGTCAGATTTACCCATTGGGAAGCGGCCTGGATAAGACTGTACTTTTTTGCCGTCTTTAATATCAAACCCTTCGGTGAACTTTAATGATTTGATTTCGTCCAGAGTGAAGTCGATGGCGTAATAGCGGCCATCTTTACGTGCCCGGTCAGGGAAGCGCTCGGCAACATCGGTTACCCGGTCCAGATAGTGGTCATGCAGCACCACCAGACGATCGTCTTTGGTCATCACCAGATCTTGTTCAAGAAAGTCAGCACCTTGCTGATAGGCCATCGCTTTGGAAGGGAGTGTGTGTTCTGGCAGATAACCACTGGCTCCGCGGTGAGCAATAACGATTTTGTCATTTTTATCGGTGGCAGCATCAGCGACAGAAGCCATAGACATGCTGAGTACAAGACCCGTAAGTAACGTTTTAAAACCTATTTTCATAAGTTTCCTTCTCCATCTTTTGGTGTAGGTAATAACGTACGCAGAGGGGAAGAGCGTCTGGAAACCCCACTGCGGGTGCGGTGCGTTTTTCAGAGTGTGTCTTATCTTTCTTATTGTGTATCAGTTGGATAACTGCGGGCGATGATACCCGCGGAACATGACATCTTTGTGACTTCCGCGGGTATTATTTTGAACTGCCGACGATTTGTTTCGACGACAGTATTTAACTAATGATTATTCTGCTGCTTGTTTAGCCAGCATTTCAGCTTTATGTTTGTTTTCGCTGATCATGGTTAATACCAGCAGCACAACTGCCAGGCAGCTACCGCCGATCATCACCATAAAGCCACCGTCCCAACCGAAGAAGTCAACGGTGTAACCAACAATGGCGCTGGCCGCTACAGAACCACCCAGATAACCGAACAGACCGGTAAAGCCTGCTGCGGTACCCGCAGCTTTCTTCGGAGCTAATTCCAGAGCGTGCAGACCGATTAACATAACCGGACCATAGATCAGGAAGCCGATAACCGTCATACAAGCCATATCGATGCCTGGGTTGCCCGGAGGGTTCATCCAGTAAACCACAGTGGCGATAGTAACCAGCACCATGAAGAATACGCCGGTTGCACCACGATTGCCTTTAAAGACCTTATCTGACATCCAGCCGCACAGTAAGGTGCCCGGAATACCCGCATACTCGTAGAAGAAGTAAGCCCAGGATGATTTATCCAGCGCAAAGTGTTTCACTTCTTTCAGGTAAGTTGGTGACCAGTCCAGAATGCCGTAACGCAGTAAATAAACGAAAACGTTAGCAATGGCGATATACCACAGCAGTTTGTTAGGGAACACATAACGCATGAAGATCTCTTTTGCAGTCAGTTCTTCTTCTGCTTCATGAGAGTAGTCAGGCGGATAGTCATTTTTGTACTCTTCAATCGGTGGTAAACCACAAGATTGCGGAGTATCACGCATCAGAGCAAAAGCAATAATAGCGATAACGATGGCTGCCATAGCAGGCATATAGAATGCGGCTTTCCAGTCGTTAAACCATGCCATACCTAACAGGAATAACAGAGGAGGAATACCGCCACCCACGTTATGCGCACAGTTCCAGATTGAAACGATACCGCCACGTTCTTTTTGTGACCACCAGTGAACCATGGTACGGCCACATGGAGGCCAACCCATACCCTGGAACCAACCACAGACGAACAGTAAAACGAACATGACCATGATGCTGGAGGTTGCCCATGGCACGAAGCCCATAAGCAGCATCACTAATGAAGCCAGTATCAAACCGGCAGGTAAGAATACGCGTGGGTTTGAACGGTCAGAAACGGAACCCATAATAAATTTGGAGAATCCGTAAGCAATAGAGATACCGGAAAGAGCGAAGCCCAGATCTCCGCGGCTAAAGCCTTGCTCAACTAAGTAAGGCATAGCCAGAGCAAAGTTTTTACGAACTAAATAATAGGCTGCATAGCCAAAGAAAATCCCCATAAAGATCTGCCACCGCAACTTGCGGTAGGTCGGATCTATCTGATCCTTTGGTAAGCGCGCAATATGTTGCGCGGGTTTAAACATACTTAACATAGTGCCTCCACTGGCGATGATTCATCTCTGTAATGGTCGTATGAGTATTGTTATTAGGGTGAGTCATGATTTATATGCTCACATTATTTTCTTTATCGCTCACTATATTACTCATTTATTATCAAATGATATGTGACACAAGGCGAATTATATGACTGTTGTCTTATTCGGCGCGAAATGTATCATTTTTTTAACACAAATTGTGTTTAATTTATGAGTTTGTTGTGACTGTTATCACATAAATGTTCTTTTATGAGCGTTTATGCTTTTATTTGTGTTCGAATTTGCTCCTTATCAAACAATTTTGTTTGAGATTATGCGTAAATAGCAGTATGAGAAATTCTTTATATAAGCAATACAGGACCGGGAGTAATTGATGATGAGCGGTTTTTCCCCAGCAGAGATGGATGTCATCATTATTGGTGGTGGCGCAACAGGTGCGGGTATTGCCCGTGACTGTTCTCGTCGTGGATTGCGAACTATTTTGTTGGAGCGTCATGATATTGCCACTGGCGCCACAGGTCGTAACCATGGCTTATTACATAGCGGAGCCCGGTACGCGGTAACCGATGCGGAATCGGCTCGCGAATGTATCGAAGAGAACATGATCCTGAAGCGCATTGCCCGTCACTGCGTGGAACCAACAGATGGTCTGTTTTTGACGTTACCGGAAGATGATATTGCGTTTCAGTCTACTTTTATTGAGGCCTGCCAACGGGCTGGAATTAATGCTCAGGCGCTGGATCCAAAAGAAGCGTTAAGACTGGAACCTTCAGCCAACCCAACCATGTTGGGCGCTGTGCGGGTACCGGACGGAACCGTCGATCCTTTTCGCTTAACCGCAGCTAACATGTTGGATGCGCGGGAACATGGCGCACAGGTTTTGACTTATCACGAAGTAATTGGCCTGATTCGCCATAATGACCGGGTGACCGGCGTGAAAGTATTCGACCACTACAAAAAAGAGACCAAAGATATTTATGCGTCGATTGTGGTGAATGCGGGTGGTATCTGGGGGCAAAATATTGCGGAATATGCTGATCTGCGTGTGCGTATGTTCCCGGCAAAAGGCGCTTTATTAATTATGGGACACCGTATTAACAATATGGTGATCAACCGCTGCCGTAAGCCTGCCGATGCTGATATTTTGGTGCCGGGAGACACTATCTCGTTAATTGGTACGACTTCAACCCGTATTCCTTACGACCAGATAGATAACATGATTGTCACCCCAGAAGAGGTGGACGTTCTGATTCGTGAAGGGACCAAACTCTCCCCTAAAATGGCACAAACGCGCATTTTGCGAGCGTATGCCGGTGTTCGTCCGCTGGTTGCCAGTGATGATGACCCTTCAGGTCGTAATGTGAGTCGCGGCATTGTTTTATTGGATCACGCGGTACGCGACGGACTGGAAGGCTTTATTACTATTACCGGCGGTAAGTTGATGACTTATCGTCTGATGGCGGAATGGGCAACAGATAAAGTCTGTGAAAAATTAGGTCATAGCGCCAAATGTACTACCGCTGAAGAGGCGCTGCCGGGTTCGCGCAATTCCGCAGAAGAAACATTACGTAAAGTGATCTCTTTACCATCAACCATTCGTGGATCTGCAGTTTATCGTCATGGGGATAGAGCCACTCAACTTATTGCTAACGGTCGTTTAGATAATAGTCTGGTGTGCGAATGTGAAGCGGTGACGGCGGGAGAGGTGCGTTATGCCGTGGATTCATTAACGGTAAACAATCTGATCGACCTGCGCCGTCGTACTCGTGTGGGAATGGGTACCTGTCAGGGAGAGCTGTGCGCCTGCCGGGCTGCTGGTCTGTTGAACCGTTTTAAAGTCTCTTCTCCACAACAGTCGTTGACGCAATTATCGACTTTCCTGAACGAACGGTGGAAAGGCGTCCGGCCTATTGCGTGGGGAGATGCGCTACGGGAAAGCGAGTTTACCAACTGGGTTTATATGGGGCTGTGCGGTTTAGACGCTCCGTCCGGGGTGGAGAAGAATGATGAAATTTGATGTGGCAATTATTGGCGGCGGTCTGGCTGGGCTAACTTGCGGTATCAGGCTGGCAGAACAGGGCAAGCGCTGTGCGATTATCAGTGCCGGGCAGAGTGCGTTGCATTTCTCCTCGGGCTCGCTGGATTTTCTTAGCTATCGGGAAGACGGTTCGGCAATAAGCCATCCTCTGGCTGAGTTGGCAACGCTATCACCGGAACATCCCTATTCTCTACTGGGAGCAGAATGCGTCAGCCGAATGGCGGCAGAGGCCCGGCGTTTGCTGAACGACTGCGGTTTACGGTTTTATGGTGATATTGAACAGAACCATCTGCGCGTCACGCCGTTAGGTACGTTACGGGCGACCTGGTTAAGCCCGACGGAAGTACCGGTTGCTGAACTGGAACAGCCGTTGCCGTGGAAGAAAATAGCCATAGTGGGTATTGAGGGTTTTCTGGACTTCCAACCTCAACTGGCGGCAGGTTCTTTGAGCGATAAAGGCATCGAGGTTATTACTGATTATCTGCATGTTCCCGCGCTGGATCGTTTACGTAACAACCCGAGCGAGTTCCGAGCGATCAATATAGCCAGAGTGCTTGATTTGCCAGAAAACACCGAATTACTGGCGGAAGAACTGATTCGTTTATCGGGTGATGTGGAAGCGCTGATTCTGCCAGCCTGTATTGGTCTGGAAAATCCGGATGCAGTTACTCTGTTACGCCAGAGAGTGGGTAAGCCAGTTATGCTGGTGCCAACTTTGCCGCCATCCTTATTAGGCATGCGTATGCATATGGCGTTACGCCGCCGTTTCCAACAATTGGGCGGTCAGTTTATGCCGGGCGATGCGGTGCTGCGAGCTGAAACCGAAGGTCAAAATGTCACGCGTATTTATACCCGTAACCATACCGATATTCCGGTAGTTGCCCAGCAAGTGGTCTTAGCCAGCGGTAGTTTCTTTAGTAATGGTTTAATTGCTGAGTTTGATCGTATTTATGAGCCGGTGTTTGGCCTGGATGTCCATGATGCCGCACAACGCGCTGACTGGACGCAGGAAAGCATGTTCTCTGCTCAACCCTATTTGCGCTTTGGCGTTAAAACCGATAGCCAACTGCACGGCACGGTAGCAGGTCAGTCATTAAATAATCTTTATATCATTGGCGCGGTATTGGGTGGTTATGATCCGATATCGCAAGGCTGTGGGGCTGGCGTTTCTCTGGTGACTGCACAATATGCCGCAGAACAGATCCTTGCCCTGTCGGAGGTGGCAGCATGAGCCTGACAACGGATAACAGTTTTGAGAACTGTATTAAATGTACCGCCTGTACTACTTATTGCCCGGTGGCAAAAGTGAATCCTAACTATCCGGGGCCCAAACAAGCGGGGCCTGACGGTGAGCGTTTACGCTTAAAAGACCCATCACTGTTTGATGAAGCCCTGAAATACTGTACCAACTGTAAACGCTGTGAAGTCGCCTGCCCGTCAGATGTGAAGATTGGCGATATTATTCAGCGTGCGCGGATTAACTACAGCAAGCCTAAGTTCAAGCTGCGTGATGCCATCCTTAGCAATACCGACTTAATGGGGACCCTTTCTACCCCGTTTGCTCCTATCGTGAATGCCACTGTGGGGTTGAAACCGGTTAAACAATTGCTGGATAGTGCACTGAAAATTGACCATCGTCGTCAGTTACCGAAGTACTCTTTTGGTACTTTCCGCCACTGGTATCGCAAGCAGGCGGCAGAGCAGCAAAAATTTGATGAACAGATTGCATTTTTCCACGGCTGTTTCGTTAACTATAACCATCCGCAGTTGGGTAAAGATCTGGTGCGGGTGTTTAACGCCATGGGTATTGGGGTGCAATTACTCAAAAGAGAGAAGTGCTGTGGTGTTCCGTTGATTGCCAACGGATTTATCGATCAGGCGAAAAAGCAGGCTAAAGTGAATGCTGAATCGCTGGTTGATGCAGTGATTGGCAAAGGTATTCCTGTTGTCGCAACCTCTTCCACCTGTACGTTTACCCTACGGGATGAGTACCCGCATTTACTGGGAATTGATACCTCACCGGTGCGTGAACAGGTTGAGCTGGCAACGCGTTATCTCTATCGCCTGCTGTCTGAAGGGCGGGAGCTTAAGCTGAAACATACTCCGATACGTATTGCCTACCATACGCCATGTCATATGGAGAAGATGGGATGGACGGCATATACCCTGGCGTTGTTGGAGCGTATTCCCGGCGTTGAGTTAATCGTGCTGGAGTCTCAGTGTTGTGGCATAGCCGGGACTTATGGCTTTAAGAAAGAGAACTATGAAACGTCGCAAGGGATAGGTGCATCGCTGTTCCGTCAGATTGAAGAGAGCGGCGTTGATTTTGTAGTGTCGGATTGTGAAACCTGTAAGTGGCAAATTGAGATGTCCACCAGTAAGAAGTGTGAACACCCAATAACCTTACTGGCTCAGGCATTAGCAGAATAAACGAAGATTATAATAGTGATATTAGATAACGGGACATTGTAGGGATGGCGTTGTTATCAGGGGCAGCCAATCGGGTGCCCCTTTTTTATTGCGCTGAAACTGGCAATATTATGGTTTGATTTTCAGTGAGCTGATGAACTGATTAATTGCTTTTTCAGCATCTTCTTGCTGTTCAATTGGGTAGGTTAACTGCATGGTCAGCAGTTGCTTATCGATCTGACCCAGCAGCGTTGATGAGTAGTTTTTCTTACCGTCGATGCGAATAGCGGTATCAAGGCGCTGAAGTTTTTGGCCATCGGCAGTCACTTCTTCTTTTTTAACTACCACCAGTTCAGCATCGCGCATTTTTTGTTGCGCTTCCATACGGGTAATCAGATTTTCTAAGGTGTCATCTGGCATTGAGCTGCTGATAACAATCAGCATTTTCTGCGCTGCATTATCGGCATATACCGCCATATTGGTTGCCTGAGAGCCGCTCTTACCGCTCTGATCCTGTAGGCCATCCGGAACGGTGAAGTTGACCTTACCGCCTAATACGCTGGTCTGGCCGGATTGTTCTGCTGAAGTACCACTTCCGGTTGCTGCCGGTTGGTCTTTACTGCCGTCACAAGCCATCAGGCTGGCGGCAAACAAACAGACTCCTACAATTTTGACTAACTTTTGCATGGTACTTCCTTAACATTGATAAGCAAATGCTTTCGCGGATTCAGTTAACAGGACATAAAAATATCATCTCTACCGCGTTTTCGCCAAATTTTATCCCGCGCTTAGCTATGCTGAAGCTGCTGTGGGGTATTTATTTGAACCAGCCGTTTTAGTAATACATTTAATAAAATGCCGTACATAGGCAGGAAAAACAGGGCGCAGATAATCAGCTTAAAGGCATAATCCACCAGCGCAATTTCTACCCAATTTTCCGCCATAAAGGCATTGCTGCTCTTATAAAACGCAATAGAGAAGAAGGCGATAGTATCACTCAAATTACCGAAAACGGCAGAGACGCTGGGAGCGACCCACCAGGTTTTTAACTGACGCAGGCGGTTAAATACGTAGATATCCAGAATCTGCCCCAGCACGTAGGCCATAAAGCTGGCGATAGCAATTCTGGCAACCACCATGTTAAAGCTGTAAATCGCCTGATAGCCTTGCCATGTACCATCATAGAACAGGGTAGAAAGCAGATAGGAGATGGCCAGTGCCGGTATCATGACCACCAGAATAATTTTGCGTGCTAATGGCGCGCCAAATACCCGAACGGTAAGGTCGGTGGTCAGAAAGATAAACGGGAAAGTAAATGCGCCCCAGGTGGTATGAAAACCGAAAATGTTAATCGGTAATTGCACCAGATAATTGCTGGAGGCAATGATCAGAATATGGAAGAACGATAGCCATAACAGCGCTTTAAGCCGCTGCTGCGGAGAAAAATCAAACATGATATTAGCCTTTTTAAATGAGTATCAACACTCTGTTGGGGTGAGGGAACCCAACCTATGCATTAAATAAAATAGTGAATAAATTATACGCGGTATATCGCGAGGTGGAGATGATACTCAGTTGAAGGGGGAATGCAATGGTTGTTTTGGTGGTGAAGATAATTATAAATGAGCCGTAGTAGGTATTCCGGCCATCTTTCCCTCCGATTACGCAAGTTAGAAATAGCCTGCTCATGCTTAGTGTTTATCTCCCAGCGTAATAGATTTTTACTCAGTGGATTTGCACTGGGGGTTTATCGTATTAAACTAGCCGGGTTATTGGATGTATTAATAAAGTGACTTGAGAGCTTAATGACTGATTTATTTGCCAATCCGGATAAAACCCTTGATGCGTTAGGGCTGCGTTGTCCTGAACCTGTGATGATGGTGCGTAAAGCCGTTCGTCATATGGATGCCGGTCAAACGCTGCTGATCGTTGCTGATGACCCGGCGACCACCCGTGATATTCCCGGTTTCTGTCGGTTTATGGATCATGAACTGTTGGAGTCTTCTACTGATGAACTGCCGTATCGCTATCTGATCCGCAAGGGGAATGAGTAACCTTTCTTCTGTCTTACTCGCCTGGCTCAGTTAAATATGCAGGGCGCGCACCACCATAAAATGTCCCAGAAAATAGCAGACGGCAATAACCGCATTGGCCGCCTGGAAAGGCGTGCGGTAACGGTTGGTTAGCCAAATAATACTGGCGATCAACAGTAATATACTGCCAATAAGTTGACTAAAGCTCATATCGTTAGTTTGAGTGAGGTAACCTTCAGTGGCGGTCCATACCATCAGTAGTGTGATGAACAGATAAGTCACTACTGGCCAGCGCATATCTTCCAGCCGGTTCCACAGTAGTAAAACCACCCCAGCCCCAATCGCCAGTAAAATAACAATGGGCAGCCAGTAAAAGCTTGGGGCTAATGGATTAATAAAGTAGAGGGTATACAACAGGCGGGAGATAAATAAAGCGCCGATGGAGTAGAGCATTCTGTCTTGAGGAACCATCTGGAGAATATCTGCAAGCAGGCTGGCCAGCAGACCGAACAAAATCAGGTAGCTGAAGGTCGTTATCTCTGGTGCCTGCCAGGCCCAAAATAGCATCAGCAGCATAGTCACCGGTTTGAACACCCAGCGCTGCCATGATGGCCCACGGTAAGCGGCGTCAATATAGATCCAGCCGGAGAAGATCACTGCTAAAAATGGCCAACTCATCGCTTATCCTTCGGTTATTCTTCTGTCAGAATGCATTGGTCGCATTCTTTTTTAGGTTATGTTAGCTTTCAGTCTGTTACATGACCGAAAAGAACACAGCACTTTTTATTGTAGTCGATAAACGTTACCTCACGATTGTTAATGCCCTTCAGGCGGTATAACGATTGTTCGGGAGATAAATGAGTCTATGAATAATAATGAGCAACCGCTGTACCGGATCCAGTTCATGAATAACGGTAAGAATTATCAGCTTTACGTTCGTGAACTAAATCAAAGTGCGATTTTTGGCTTTATTGAGGTTGGCGATTTTGTCTTTGATAGCCAGAGTTCACTACTAGTTGACCCCAGCGAAGAGAAGTTAAAAACTGAATTCAACGGTGTAACCCGCAGCTATATCCCTATGCACGCGGTGATCCGTATTGACTCGGTACTCACTCAGGGAAGTGCGCGCATTTCTGAGCTGGGCAATAATGTAATGACTTTCCCCTACTTCCCCGATCGAAAAGGCTGACGATGGATGGCATCAGAAGCTACTTCTTGTTGTTCTTCTGTTGCCAGGCCAGCAATTCAAATACGCCAAACACGAAAATAGTGAATTCCTGCCAACCCGTGAGTTTTGGGCCATCTTTTGGCAGCGTAGATTTCAGCATCATCAGTTGTAAACCGTGCATAAAGAACATGAATACCATCGCGACATGCATAAAGTATTTCAACGGACTAGGGAACGGATGAAACAGGTTTAACAGCAGAATTCCCCATACCCCAAGCATTAACAGGCGTCCCAGATTGATAAATAGTTGTTTAATCATTCTTCATTTCCTGCGGTTTGATTGAGGGAGGGAGCGCGTCGAATATATAGTCGGTAGGCCACCTGTCCGGCCGTTTTTTCACGATGCAGATGCCAGTTAGCCGGCGCATCACTAACCGCATGTTCCGTTTCAGCCTCGACATAAATCCAGGCTTCGTCTGCCAGCCAGCCCTGTTGTTCCAGTAGCGTGAAGGTTTCAGTTAGTAAATTACGGCGAAATGGCGGGTCGAGAAATACCACGTCGAACGGCGTACCGGTCTGGGATAACCACTGTAGAGCATTGGTGTGGACCACCTGACCTTTATCAGAATTCAGTCGTTGCAGGTTTTGTTGTAGCTGCTGGGCAATCGATCTTTCCGACTCCAGCAGCACCGTTTTTCCTGCATAGCGCGACAGCGCTTCAAATCCCAGTGCGCCACTGCCAGCAAAACAGTCAAGGCATCGGGCTTCATTCAGTACCGGAGCCAGCCAGTTAAACAGCGTTTCACGAACCCGATCGGTAGTAGGACGTAATCCGGGACTATCAGGCACTGGTAGTTTTCTGCCTCGCCATTGTCCTCCGATGATTCGTATTTGTCCTGTTTTTTGCGGCTGTGGTTTCTTACTCATACGCTCTGCTATTGGCTGACGGTGACGGATTATTCTGCGGCTATTATAGCGATAGCCTGCGATATTTAGAAATGCACATTATTTTTCGTCAGTTTTGCACAGATTGATGTCTATCATCGGGTTGTCAGACACGATTCCACGGTTTGACCTGCATTCCTCGCAACATCGCCAGCCAGGCAAGTACAATCCCGGCGCTCAGAATAATAAATAACGACCAGTGTGGCAGGGTAGTGAGGATAACACCGGTTGCCAGTGGATTGGCCGCCGCCCCCAGCCAGGCCAGAGCCTGAGCAGAAAAATAGCTGGCTTTCATTCCTGGTGGGGCGATATTGTCGACCAGCATATATTCCCCCGGGGCATAAATGAGTTCCCCAAAGGTAAAGATTGCTGCTGCAAGCCCCCAGAGGAACAGATTATTGCCCGAGTACATAAAGCCCAACAGGCCAAGAACAAAGCAAAAGGTACCGAACGTCATTAAGGGACGAATGTTCGACTCAGACAGTCGTCGGCCTATTATATATTGCAGGGACACCACGACGATGGCGTTCACCGGCAGTACAACGGCTACCACCTTTTCAGCAAAATCACTGTCGGCTACCACCAGAGCATATTGAGAAATGCAGGCGGCAAAGGAACGGCTGACAAACGCCGCCAGTATTCCTGAAAGCGTAAACCAAAGCAGCGCTCTGTCGCGCCATAATACTGAGGGAGACCAGGCAACGCTGTTCTCTGAGCCCATATCGATGCGAACCCGGTCGACATAACGCTGTATAAAAACAAGTGGAAATGCGGCACAGCAGGCTGCCAGCCAGAATGGCATATTGATGCTGTACATCACCAACAACGTACCCAACGGCGGGCCGACGGTCCAACCGATATTCAAAAAGGTGTAGTTGAGCGAAAAGATTTTGGCTTTTTCACCGGGCCTAAGTACATCAGAAAAGTAGGCCTTTAATACGGTAGAAAAAACCGAGTAGGCGCAGTTGATGAGGGCGAAGTAAAAGACCACCAGCTCTACCTGGTCAACCAGCGGAATTGCGATAAATCCGCCGATAAACGCCAGAATAGACAGCAACATATAGTTCTTTTTATCAAACTTATCGGCCAGAATGCCGAATCCGAGGCTGAATATTACGCCAACGGTGAGTGCAATGGTCATCGCCAGACCAATTTCGTCAACCGACATGGCAAAACGCCGTGTCAGATAGATGGTCATAAACGGTAAGGTTGCACCACGACCAATGGTTAAAAGCAATGATGATGCTAATAATGCAGCGGTTGATCGGGTAGTGGTTGAGAGCATTTTCCTGCCAGACATATCGTTTATTATCTGTTTTATTAATGAGTCAGAGATATCACGCTATTGTCGGGTTGTATAGCGGGCTGGATATCATAGTGTGCTTTTCACTTCCTATGTGAATGAATGCCCTTTCCCACAGGGGATTTTTTGGTTAACGTGGTTTCTTTATAAAAATAGAATAGTTCATGGGGAAGGGTATGACACGCAAAGACGGACTGCTGGCGCTGTTAGTTGTGGTGGTGTGGGGCTTTAACTTCGTAGTGATTAAAATGGGTCTCCACAATATGCCTCCGCTGTTGCTGGCAGGGTTACGTTTTATGCTGGTAGCCTTTCCCGCTCTGCTATTTGTAGCGCGTCCCCAAATACCGTTTCGGTTACTGCTGGGCTATGGCATTACCATCAGCTTTGGTCAATTTGCCTTTTTGTTTAGCGCTATCAAGTTTGGTATGCCTGCCGGTCTGGCTTCATTAGTGCTGCAATCTCAGGCATTTTTTACCATCATTATTGCGGCATCAGTGTTTAGTGAGCGCCTGCAGGCCAAACAGTTTGCCGGTATTGCCCTGGCGGTGGTTGGCGTGCTGGTATTGGTAGAAGCAAGCCTCAATGGTCAGGATGTGACCATGCTAGGTTTTATGCTCACGCTGGCTGCTGCTTTTTGTTGGGCCAGCGGCAATATTTTTAATAAGCTGATTATGCAGCATGAAGCGCGCCCTGCGGTGATGTCGCTGGTCGTGTGGAGTGCGCTTATCCCGATTATTCCTTTTTTACTGGCGTCAGCACTGCTCGAAGGGCCAGAGTTAATGTTAAAGAGCCTGATTGAGATTGATACTGTCACCATTCTATCACTGGTCTATCTGGCATTTGTGGCGACCATTATTGGTTATGGCATTTGGGGCGCTTTGCTGGGTCGTTACGAAACCTGGCGAGTGGCACCGCTTTCCCTTCTGGTACCGGTAGTGGGAATGACAAGCTCCGCGCTGTTTTTGGGTGAAACGCTAACGTTATTACAGCTGTTGGGGTCCTGTTGATTATGGCGGGGTTGTATATCAACGTATTTGGTTTGCGCGTTTGGCGAAGAAAGTTGATCAAGGGATAAAATCTGACCATTGCCGGGTTGTCCGGAATACGGATTAAATGATTTTGTCTGATGGAATGTTAAAATGCGCCGCTATTGCAACAGCAGGTAAATCCGATAGTGAATTGATATCTATCGTTACCTGATGAGTGTTAAACTTAATTTAATTGCAGCGTGCGTAATACTAGGGTGGAGGTTGTTTTTACAACATGGCAAAAGATAAAAAGCGCGGTTTATTTTCCTGGTTAGGCTTTAATCGTCAGGGCGAAGAGTCTAAGCAAGATGATGAATTACAACAAGATACAGAACAGCATGATTCACAAGATGTGGATGCCGCTAACCCACTCGATGATTCATCGGTCATGGTTGATGAAATTAACCACGCGGATGAACTGAAGCATGAGCCATCCTCAGAGGTAACGCCGGATCTGGATCTGTCACAAACCGCAGAGTCTGATGCAACACCACCGGTTTATGATGATGCGCTAACCCCCCTTGTGGAACCTCAGGAAGCGTCGTTTCAGGTTATCGATGAATCTGTCAGTGAAACGTCATTCACCGCAACAGATGATGAAGTCGAACAAGCACATACGGCTAATGCTGTAGAAGAATTTGAAGATACCGACGTTGTCGATGAACCAGCGCTTTCTCACGCTGAGTTAGATGAAGAAATTGAACAGGTGCTACTGGCGGAATCCGATCGAATCGATAGTGAAGACCCGGAACAAATTCTGGAGCAGTTGGAAGAGGAAGAACAACAAGAACAGCTTCAGCAAGAGCAGGAAAGGCCAACCAAAGAGGGCTTTTTCGCTCGTCTGAAACGTAGTCTGTTAAAAACTAAACAAAATCTGGGTTCCGGCTTTATCAGTCTGTTCCGCGGTAAACGCATTGATGATGAACTGTTCGAAGAGCTGGAAGAACAACTGCTGATTGCCGATGTGGGTGTCACCACCACCAGTAAAATTATTAACTCTTTGACTGAGCACGCCAGCCATCGCGATCTGAAAGATGCCGAAGCACTGTACGGCAAGCTGAAAGAGGAAATGGCCGATATCCTGAAAAATGTAGAGCAGCCGCTGGACGTTACCGCTCATAAGCCATTTGTCATTCTGATGGTGGGCGTTAATGGCGTCGGGAAAACGACCACGATTGGTAAGTTAGCTCGCCAGTTCCAGGATCAGGGCAAATCCGTAATGTTAGCCGCAGGTGATACTTTCCGTGCTGCTGCCGTTGAACAGCTTCAGGTGTGGGGTACTCGTAATAAGATTCCGGTCGTGGCGCAACATACAGGCGCAGATTCCGCATCGGTGATTTTTGACGCTATTCAGGCCGCACAATCACGAGGTGTGGATGTGCTGATTGCCGATACTGCCGGACGTCTGCAAAATAAATCTCACCTGATGGAAGAGTTGAAAAAGATTGTGCGGGTGATGAAGAAGCTGGATGAAAATGCCCCTCATGAAATTATGCTGACCATTGATGCCAGCACCGGTCAGAACGCCATCAGCCAGACAAAGCTGTTTGATGAAGCTATTGGCCTGACGGGTATCACCCTGACCAAGCTGGATGGAACGGCAAAAGGGGGCGTGATTTTCTCAGTGGCTGACCAATTTGGTATTCCTATTCGCTATATCGGCGTAGGGGAAGGTATTGAAGATTTACGGCCCTTCCAGGCCAATGATTTTATAGAGGCGCTTTTCGCCCGAGAGGATTAAAACGATGATTCGTTTTGAGCAGGTCAGCAAAGCCTATTTAGGCGGACAACAGGCGTTACAGGGAGTGAATTTCCATCTGCAGCAGGCCGAAATGGCTTTTTTAACCGGTCATTCCGGCGCAGGGAAGAGTACGCTGCTCAAACTGATTTGTGGTATTGAACGACCAAGTGCAGGGCACATCTGGTTCTCAGGTCATGATGTTAGCCGATTAAAGTCTTCAGAGGTGCCTTTTTTGCGTCGTCAGATTGGCATGATCTTTCAGGATCATAATCTGTTGGCGGACCGCACGGTATACGACAATGTCGCGCTTCCGTTGATTATCTGTGGCAGCAGTCCGGAAGAGATCCGCCGCCGTGCCTCTGCCGCACTGGATAAAGTCGGTTTGTTAGATAAGGCGAAGTGTTTTCCGATACAGCTTTCCGGCGGTGAACAGCAGCGTGTCGGTATTGCCCGTGCGGTGGTGAATAAACCCGCGGTATTACTGGCCGATGAACCAACGGGAAATCTGGATGATGAACTATCGGCAGGTATCTTGCGCCTGTTTGAAGAGTTTAACCGCGCTGGTGTGACGGTACTGATGGCGACCCACGATACCGGGCTGATTTCCAGCCGCTCCTATCGAACATTAACGCTGAGTCATGGGCGTCTGAGTGGAGGAGATAGCTATGCGGGGGAATAAGACAGCGGTTAAAAAAGCCAAACCTGCGGCTAAAGCGCCAACTCGCAGTGCCGGAGGATGGCGTGAACAGTGGCGCTATGCCTGGAATAACACCTTTGTTGATATGCTGCGCCAGCCGTTAGCGACGTTTATGACGGTGATGGTCATTGCCATTTCGCTTACGCTGCCTAGCCTGTGTTATCTGGTGTGGAAAAACGTAAACTACGCAGCGTCCCAGTGGTATCCAACACCGCAGATTACGGTGTATCTGGACAAGAAACTGAATGATAAAGCCGCAGATGACATCAGTAGCCAAATTAAGGTACTGGATGGCGTTGAGAGCATTAACTATGTATCACGGGATAACGCACTGAGTGAGTTTCGCGAATGGTCCGGGTTTGGTTCTGCGCTGGATATGCTGAGTGATAACCCGTTACCGGCGTTGGTGATTGTTTCTCCAAAAACGGATTTTCTTGGTTCAGACGCACTGGTTAAGCTGCGGGATAATATAGGCCAGATTCCGGGTGTCACCGAGGTGAAAACTGATGATAGCTGGTTCTCTCGCTTGTCAGCCCTGACACATTTGGTGGGAAATATTTCCGGTACTATTGCCATATTGATGATTGTGGCGGTGTTCCTGGTGATTGGTAACAGCGTTCGCCTTAATATTTTCAGCCGCCGGGATACCATTAGTATCATGAAGCTGATTGGTGCAACTGACGGGTTTATTCTGCGGCCATTTTTGAATGGCGGTATGTTATTGGGACTGTTTGGCGCGGCACTTTCGCTGATTATGTCTCAGGCACTGGTTTGGTCGTTGGATGCGTCGGTAGCCGAAACCGCAAAAGTTTTCGGAACACTCTTCTCAATCAATGGGTTAAGCTGGGATGAAAGCCTGTTGTTACTGGTCGTTGCCGCCATGATTGGTTGGGTGGCGGCCTGGTTGGCGACGGTAAGACATTTACGCCAATTTACACCAAGGTAGTGAATTTTTGGTATACTAAAAGACGTTTGGTTCATTAATTGAACATGTTGAAGGCACTGTGTTTGGTTTTGTGTTATCAACCATAGAGTTAAAGATTTCTCTTCTGGTTGTGAACTTATGACTGAGATATTAGTCTAATTACCGAATAAGCAATTGGTTGACCTTTATGCATCGATCGGATAGATCTTTCGCGATGCAGTTCAAAAGTACCAATAATAAGTTTCTCTATGAGAGGGTTTGAATGACTAAAGAAATGCAAACTTTGGCCCTGGTTCCCCAAGGTAGTTTGGAGGCCTATATCAGGGCTGCCAATACCTATCCGATGTTAACAGCGGATGAAGAGCGTGAACTGGCTGAACGGCTGCATTACGACGGCGATCTGGCAGCTGCTAAAAAGCTGATTCTGTCCCATTTACGTTTCGTTGTTCACGTCGCTCGTAACTATTCAGGCTATGGCTTACCTCAGGCTGATTTAATTCAGGAAGGTAACATTGGTCTGATGAAAGCGGTTCGCCGTTTTAATCCTGAAGTGGGTGTCCGTCTGGTTTCTTTTGCGGTCCACTGGATTAAGGCTGAAATTCACGAATACGTTCTGCGTAACTGGCGTATTGTGAAAGTCGCAACTACGAAAGCACAGCGTAAGCTGTTCTTTAACCTGCGTAAGTCTAAGCAACGTTTAGGCTGGTTTAATCAGGATGAAGTGGAACTGGTTGCCCGTGAGTTAGGGGTTTCAAGTAAAGATGTGCTTGAAATGGAATCCCGCATGGCGGCTCAGGACATGGCTTTTGATATCTCTCCTGATGACGAGAATGAAAACAGCGTCGTTGCACCAGCGATGTTCCTGGAAGACAAAACGTCAGACTTTGCTGAAAGCATCGAAGACGAAAACTGGGATAATGACGCCGCTGATAAACTGGCTTTGGCGCTGGACGGTTTAGATGAGCGCAGTCAGCATATTATCCGTGCCCGTTGGCTCAATAATGATGAGACCAAGGCAACGCTGCAGGAACTGGCCGATCGTTACGGTGTTTCTGCCGAACGTGTGCGTCAGCTTGAAAAGAACGCGATGAAAAAGCTTCGCGTTGCAATTGAAGCCTGATTAGGGGCACCAGAAAATTGAAAAAAGGTGGCTTTTAGCCACCTTTTTTATTGCTTTGATTTTATCGATTTCTATGGCTGTTATTGTGAGTGTGGTCTGACTAATAAAAATCATAATTTTTGTCAGCTACAGGGTGACGATAATCAGAAAACCTCGTTATAATAGTTGAGTGTTTTACTATGGTATAGCGAGATTATGGAACAGTTCAGTATTATCAGTGTGAGTGATGCTTTTTTACGTTTGCAGCAGGGTGAAGCGACGCTGGTCGATATTCGTGATGCACAGAGTTTTCACTCAGGTCACGCGCCTGAGGCCGTTCACTTGACGGACGCCAGTCTGAATCGCTTTATGCAAGAAACTGAATTCAGCCATCCAATTTTTGTCATGTGCTATCACGGTATTAGCAGCCGTGGTGCTGCACAGTATCTGGTTCATCAGGGTTTTGAACAGGTTTACAGTATTGAAGGTGGTTTTGAGTCCTGGGCTCGTCACTATCCACAACAGGTGGTTGCTTCCTGATGTTGCGAACAGGCAGGCTATCGCTGTTAAGATAGCCTGTTGCCACACCATTTTTCCCCCTCTTTATCTTCTCTTTGCCTGCTGGCGGGCCTGTCTGCGTTATAAATTTATAGGTCAGTGCTCCGGCCTGTTAATATATCCCCTGATGATGTAGGGAATGTTGTGGTAAATTATGTATACGCAAGCGTTAACGTATTGCTTCAGGCACGGTTTATTATGGCAATCGGTATTGGTACGCTAAATTTTATATTCTCTGGTTAATGGTAGAGTGAGTCTGGATGGTTCGACTAATTGTTCTTTCTAATCCCCGTATGGCGCATGCCTTTGTTGACTATATGGCTACGTTAAATGTGACCATCGAGATTCATTATCAACAGCAACAAATAGAGCTATGGCTGGTTGATGAGTCATCTGAACAGCTGGCCCATCAAGAATTAGACCGGTTTTTGCATAATCCAAACGATCCGCGCTATCTGGCTGCCAGTTGGCAGTCAGGGCGATCTGATGCCAATATTACTTATCACCGGGCTTACTCGCTGGCTACGCTACGAAATCAGGCGGGGCCTTTAACATTTGCGGTTATTGCCATCTGCGTTATTGTCTATCTGTTGATGCAACTGTTTGGCGATGATGCATTAATGGAGATATTTGCCTATCCGGCAGACAGTAGCCAATATATTCAGATATGGCGCTGGGTAAGCCATACATTTTTGCATTTCTCTCTGATGCATATTCTTTTTAATCTGGTGTGGTGGTGGTATTTAGGCGGGCCACTGGAAAAGCGGCTGGGAACAGGAAAATTGTTAGAGATTACCTTGTTATCCGCTATTCTTTCCGGTTGTGGACAAGCAATGTTTAGTGGACATATGTTTGGTGGCTTATCCGGTGTAGTTTACGCCCTGATAGGTTACTGCTGGCTGTCTGGTGAACGAGCGCCGGAAAGGGGGATATTTTTACAGCGTTCGTTAATGGCATTTGCCGTGGCGTGGATAGTGATAGGCTATTTTGGTGCTCTCAGTCTGGTAGGTCTGTCTATAGGTAATACCGCTCACTTGGGTGGGTTAGTAGTTGGTCTGGCGTTAGCATGGTGGGATACCCGATCTTCTCAAAGATCTTAATAAACAATAACAAAGGGCGCAAAGGATATACGCGTATAGGGTCTCGAAGTGAAACAAACTCAACGACATGAGTCTATTATCGATTTAGTGCGCAAGCATGGCTATGTGAGTACTGAAGAGCTGGTAGAACATTTTGGTGTAAGCCCGCAGACCATTCGTCGCGATCTGAACGAGCTGGCGGATCAAAATAAAATCCAGCGCCATCATGGTGGTGCTGCACTGCCTTCAAGTTCAGCCGTCAATGCTGCTTATCACGATCGTAAAGTGATGTGGCTGGAGGAAAAAGCCCGTATCGCTGAGCGTGTTGCCAGCCATATTCCTGACGGCGCAACGCTGTTTATCGATATTGGAACTACACCGGAAGCGGTGGCACATGCATTGTTGAACCATAAAAACTTACGGGTTGTCACCAATAACCTGAACGTCGCTACTTTGTTAACCAGCAAACCCGATTTCCGTTTGATTCTGGCCGGGGGAGAAGTTCGTTCCCGGGATGGCGGTATTATTGGCGAAGCAACGTTAGATTTTATCTCTCAATTTCGGTTGGACTACGGCATTTTGGGGATCAGCGGTATTGATATGGATGGTAGCCTGCTGGAGTTTGACTACCATGAGGTTCGCACCAAACGGGCGATTATCGAGAATTCCCGTAGCGTGATGTTGGTAACCGATCATTCCAAATTTGGCCGTAATGCGATGGTTAACTTAGGTAATATGGGATTGATTGATTATCTGTTTACTGATGAAGAGCCCCCTGCCAGCGTAATGAACATCATCAAGCAGTACGATGTGAAGCTGGAATTGTGCTGATTGAATACGAATAACTCAACAGGCCGTTGTATGATGCGGCCTGTTGACGTTAAAAACGCTATTTTGACTGAGTGACTGGCACCGCGACTATTAGTTGGCCTTTATCATCCAAAGGGATCTGTTTTTCGGGTTGGTGATCCATACGGATATTCCCCGGTTTGTCTCCTACCTTATAAGCCACATCGTAGCCAAGAATCTTCTCTGAACTATCCTGCACGGTCTTACAGCGTTTTTCTGAGGTGGTATAGGTATCCGTATTTTGTAAATGTCCCTGAACCTCATGACCGGTATAGCCACCTGCCGCTGCGCCAGCAATGGTTGCCAGTTGCTTGCCATGTCCTCCACCGAACTGATGACCAAGTACCCCACCAGCCACCGCACCTAAAATTGAACCTGCAATTTGATGTTGGTCTTTCACCGGTTTTTTATGCGTTACGGTGACATCCTGGCACGCTTGACGAGGCGTCTTAATGGTTTCTTTAACGGGAGTAACAGAAATGACTTCAGCATATTTTGGCTGAGTAGAAAAAAGGCGCATACCATCGGAAGCAATAGCGGTAATACCTGATGCAATCGCAATACCAAAGCCAATCCCGACCAGCATAGATTTGTTCATAGCAGCTCCTGAAATGATGCCCATCACTTTTTGGTGATAATGCTAATTATATAACAGTTGATAATATTGGCCCGAATTAACCTTTATAATGTTGTGGATATAATGTTATTGAGATCACGCGTTAATGTTTTTATTTGGTTAATTACTGGCTAGTTTGTTTGTTTTCATCTACAATAATGCTCGAATTCGAACATAAAAAGCTCTTTCGAGCATGCTGAGGTAGATAAAATGGAAACCAAAGATTTAATTGTTATCGGCGGAGGGATCAATGGTGCTGGTATTGCTGCGGATGCTGCCGGGCGTGGGCTTTCCGTTTTACTACTGGAAGCTAAAGATCTTGCCTGCGCTACATCATCAGCCAGTTCCAAGCTGATTCATGGTGGATTACGTTATCTGGAACACTATGAATTTCGTCTGGTCAGTGAAGCATTGGCTGAACGCGAAGTATTGTTACGTCTGGCACCGCATATTGCTTTCCCTCTGCGCTTTCGTTTACCGCATCAGCCGCATTTGCGTCCGGCCTGGATGATTCGTGCGGGGCTGTTTCTTTACGATCACTTGGGTAAACGTACCAGCTTACCGGCCAGTAATGGCCTGAAGTTTGGTCCAGACTCAGTGTTAAAACCTGAGTTAACTCGTGGTTTTGAATATTCTGATTGCTGGGTAGACGATGCGCGTTTAGTGGTATCGAATGCCCTTGAAGTGGTTGAACGCGGTGGCGAAGTTCGCACCCAAACTAAAGTGACTCGCGCATGGCGTGAAGAGGGGATCTGGGTGGTTGAAGCCCGGGATGAAATCAGTGGTGAAGTGCTGACCTGGCGTGCGAAAGGTTTAGTGAATGCGACCGGCCCTTGGGTGAAACAATTTTATGATGATGGCTTACAACTTAAGTCTCCACGCGGTATTCGCCTGATTAAGGGCAGCCATATTGTGGTGCGTAAGGTTCATTCCGAACCACAAGCCTATATTTTGCAAAACGAAGATAACCGCATTGTGTTTGTTATTCCATGGTTGGGTGAGTTCTCTATTATCGGTACTACTGATGTGGAATATCATGGCGATCCTCTGGATGTGAAAATTGATGATAATGAAGTGAATTACCTGCTTAAGGTTTATAACGATCACTTTAAAAAGCAGTTAGCTAAAGACGATGTTGTCTGGACTTATTCTGGTGTGCGTCCACTGTGTGATGATGAGTCTGACTCTCCACAGGCGGTAACCCGTGACTATACGCTGGAAGTCGCTGACGATGCAGGTAAAGCACCGTTACTGTCCGTCTTTGGCGGTAAGTTAACCACCTACCGCAAACTGGCTGAGCACGCGATGGAAAAACTGGTTAACTACTACCCTGGCATTGGCCCAGCCTGGACCAAAAACAGCGTATTGCCTGGTGGCGGTATGGGAACTGATCGTAATCGTTATGCAGAAGCATTACGCCGCAAATATAACTGGTTACCGGACAGTCTGGCGATTCGCTATGCTCATACTTATGGTTCGCGCAGTGAGATGATTCTGGAAAATAAAACCAGTCTGGCCGATTTAGGTGAAGACTTTGGTCACAACCTGTATCAAGCTGAACTGGAGTATCTGGTTGCTAAAGAATGGGTGCACAATCTGGATGATGCCATCTGGCGTCGTACCAAGATGGGCATGTGGCTGGACGAAAGCCAAAAACAACGCGTCGCCGCATGGCTGGCGGATGTTGCTGGCAGAAAGCAGCAGTACGCGGAATAGTTTTATCTTCTGAATGAATCAAAAAGGGGCCAATGGCCCTTTTTTGTTAGCATAGCTTAAGCTAATCGGAGGGAGAGGGCGCCGTTGGGGTCGTAGCAGCTTTAGCTGCCGGAGCGCCCCTAGGCGGACTAGGCCCGACGCACTCTACAGCTAAGTACAAACGATCT
Organism: Limnobaculum zhutongyuii; assembly: GCF_004295645.1. NCBI lineage: Bacteria > Pseudomonadati > Pseudomonadota > Gammaproteobacteria > Enterobacterales > Budviciaceae > Limnobaculum > Limnobaculum zhutongyuii. The sequence continues at coordinate 4,225,298 of NZ_CP034752.1, read as the reverse complement.
TCCGGCCGGGCACGACAGTGATATAAGCACTTTATAATTACGGCCGGAATATTCTCTGAATATTAATTAGTAGGTATTAAAAAGGGGCCATCGGCCCCTTTTTAACGATTACTTATAATAAGAATGCTCACCACTCTCATGCTCGGTTTGGTCTTTAACCCCTTTCAACTCAGGGAATTTCTGGAGCAGTTCTTTTTCAATGCCTTCTTTCAGCGTGTAATCCACCATTGAACAGCCGTTACAGCCGCCGCCGAATTGCAGAATGGCATAACCTTCATCAGTAATTTCCATCAGAGAAACGCGACCACCGTGACCGGCCAACTGAGGGTTAATTTGTGATTGCAGCATATACTCAACGCGCTCAATCAAAGGCGCGTCATCGTCAACTTTACGCATTTTAGCGTTTGGCGCTTTCAGCGTAAGCTGTGCACCCAGTTGATCAGTCACAAAATCAATGACGGCATCTTCCAGGTAAGGCGCGCTAATTTCATCAATATAGGCAGAGAACTCGTTAAATTTAAGTTCAGTGTCATTGGCTTCAACCGCATCCGGCGGACAATAAGATACGCCACACTCAGCGGTAGGTGTACCAGGGTTAATCACGAAAACACGGATCTGCGTGCCTTCTTCCTGATTAGCCAGTAATTTTTTAAAGTGGGATTGTGCCGAATCAGTAATTGTAATCATGACATACTCAGTAGTTGACCTTTCTTGTCGGATATAATACGCCTATTTACCCTCACTCTTCAAGGTTCGACATAAACACCAAATCTGTACTGACGCGGCCCCATGATGCAATAACAAATGAGTGATTTCTGCCACCGTATTGCCTGTAGTAACGATGTCATCCAGTAAGGCGATATGCAGGCCGCGTATATCACCGATACAAGAGAAGGCGTTGGTTAGATTATGCTGGCGCAGTTCGGCCGTCAGGTTTTGTTGGGGAGGCGTAGCGCGTTGGCGAATAAGAATATCTTCACGATAAGGAACATTAACCCAGCGGGCCAGGCGACGGGCAATCAGCGCTGTCTGATTAAACCCTCGTTTCCAGTGACGAGTATGATGTAATGGTACGGTAAGCAATAACTGTGGGCGTTTGAGCTGTCGGTTGCGGCGAGCATTGAGCCAGCTTAGCAGCAACAGACGTGAAAGCAGAGGGGCATATTTATCCTCTCCATAAAATTTCAGTCGGGTGATAAAGTGTTTCACCGGATAGCAGTAATCACTGACGGCAATAAGCTGTGACCAGGCCGGAGGCTTTCGTCGGCACTCATCACAGCATGGCAATAGCGGTTCTGCTGGCAGGCCGCAGCGATGGCAACAGTTGGGTAATGGGGGTAACAGGCTCAAACAGATACTGCAAATACCCTGTTGTGCGATTGCCAGAGGGCGTTGACAGAGCCAGCATAAGCTATCGATAAACGGCATAGTAAGTTATCTTTCCTTGATTGGTTTTCCCTGACGGGCTCGCTTAATGGACTTTACTTCATGACATCACTTTACTGGCGGACTTTTGGCGAAGGTAAACTCGATCTTGTGCTGTTGCACGGATGGGGACTGAATGCCGAGGTTTGGCGTTGCATTACTGACAGACTTGCGCCGTATTTTCGACTTCATCTGGTGGATTTACCCGGCTATGGCCGCAGTCAGGGATTTGGTGTACTCAGTTTGCGCGAGATGGCAGAGGTGGTGCTGGAAAAAGCACCTCAGCAGGCGGTATGGCTCGGATGGTCAATGGGTGGACTGGTTGCCAGTAAAATAGCGTTAATCGCACCAGAGCGCGTTCAGGCTCTGATTAGCGTGGCTTCTTCACCCTGTTTTTGTGCCAGAGATGCAGAACAATGGCCGGGTATTCGGGCCGATGTATTACGTGGTTTTGAAGAGCAGCTCAGTGGGAATTTCGAACAAACCGTCGCTCAGTTTATGGCGTTACAAACTCTGGGTGCACCTGATGCTGGTAATGATGCAAAAAAATTAAACCAGGTGGTACTGAGTTGCCCTATGCCGGAAGTCAGCGTGTTACACGGTGGCCTGCGTTTACTGGCAGAGAATGATTTGCGTCAGGCATTGGTTAATTTACCTGTGCCTTTGCTGCGAATATATGGTTCCCTTGATGGGTTAGTACCAAGACGAATTATCCCTCAACTGGATGCGTTATGGCCGCAATCCTGTTCCGTTATGATTAATCGTGCGGCCCATGCGCCGTTTATCTCTCATCCGGATGAGTTTTGTCATCAGATAATGAATTTTATTCGCCAACACTCGTCAGGGGATCCGGTTTAGAGGATGGTCGGGGGCTTGGGTGTATTCAGGCTGAGATATGCTTTTTGATTCTGTAGGCTTCGGTCAGACATTTTTTGCCGTCAGGGCAGTCCTTACAGTTGCCTATCAGACAACTGCTGTCTGCTTCTACGCGTTCAATTTTTCCCATCGTTTCCAGCTGTTTTAACATAGCCTGCATCAATGCCGGAGGCTGGTCAAACTGACGACTGAGCTGGTTTAATTCCGCAATGCCCTGCAGGGCAATAGCATCGCGGATAGCAATTAAGCTGACCATTTTAGTGACAATGCCCTGCTTTATTTTTACAACAAGCTTCCGTTGCTGCCTTTGGCATTCTGGTGGTTACCCTATCGCGTAAATGGTACAGGGCGTACATCAGGAGCAGGTTAAATATCACAATAGCGGCAATAATCACGGTACTTTGCTGCGGATGAGCAGAGAAGTTGGCGATTTGGTAGAAAGCCGCTGACAGGCTGTAGGCGATATCTAGTCCCCAGAAGATAGAGAACATCATCCAGCCTTTACTGCTTTCGCGGGCTATCGCCCCCATAACGGAAACACAGGGAACATAAAGCAGTACGAAGATCAGGTAACTATAGGCAGCGGAAATACTGCCAAACTTGCTGCTCATAACACCCATTGAGGTGCCATTCATCTCGCCATCGCCTTTACTGGCTTCAATTGGGTTGCTTAATGCACTAAGGGTAAACGTACCTTTCAGGCTATCCCAAGTTTCTGCCACTGCACCTTCCAGCTCGGTTAACAGATTGAAGTTTTCATAGTCGAATGGTTCGTTGGTAATCTGTTCTGCGGTGTACAAGGTATTCAATGTACCGACCACCACTTCTTTTGCCATGGCTCCGGTAATTAAACCAACGGTAGCCTGCCAGTTATCCTGAGTCACACCAATAGGGTGAAGCAGCGGCGTTAGTACTTTACTGGTAGAGGCCAGCGCGGAATCATTCAGGTTATTCACCGGTTTGCCGGAAAATGAAAAACTGTTAAGGCCACCGATTAATACGCTGGTGATAACGATGACCGTACCGGCACGTAACACGAAACCTTTCAGACGCTGCCAGGTTTGCAGCAACAGGCTTTTAACGTGAGGAACATGGTAAACCGGTAACTCCATAATAAATGGCGTCGATTCACCGCGCATAATGGTGTATTTCAGCATCAGTCCGGTAAGAATGGCAACCACAATACCCAGCAGGTACAGCGAGAAGACCACCAGCGCACCATCTTTGCCAAAAAAAGCAGCGGAGAACACCGCAAATATCGCCAGTCGTGCACCGCAGGACATAAACGGAGCCATCAATATGGTGATTAGACGCTCCCGCGGTGCATCCAGAGTACGGGTACCCATAATAGACGGAACGTTGCAGCCAAAGCCGACGATCAGCGGAACAAATGATTTACCGGGTAATCCCAGTGCATACATCAGTTTGTCCATCACGAAGGCTGCGCGAGCCATATAACCAGAATCCTCCAGAAATGCGAGGAACAGATACATCAGGCCAATTTGTGGTACCAATGGCAATACGGTGTTAATACCACCGCCAATACCCTGCGCCAGAAAAATTGTCAGCCATTCAGGGAAGTTCAGGGTGTGACCAACCCACTGAATGCCGGAGATAAAAATGGCGGCAGAGCCAACATCAAACAGCGGTTGCAGTGCGCCACCGATATTGATGGCTAACACGAACATCAGATACATGACAAACAGAAAGATAGGTAATCCGAGCCAGCGGTTAATCACGATTTTATCTAACGTCTGGGTTAGCTTGCTCGGTTGCGCCTGACTCAGGTTATGTACATCGTGGCAAATGGCGGCAATGGTTTGATAACGGGTATCGGCAATAATTAGCCCCGGGTCTTCCTGATAATGCTCTTGCAGCACAGAGCGAGCCTGAGTTAGCTGCGCTTCTGCAGCTCCGGACAACGACCGGCTATAAATATCGCCTTCTAACATTTGCAGTGCCAGCCAACGAGTTTGTTGATCCGGCAACTGGGATGGCATCAGGCTGGCCAGCTTAGCGGCTTGTTCTTCAACGACATCCGGATAAGTAATTAACGATTGATGCTGGTTGAATTGGAGTTTATCAATGGCCGATTTTAACTCTTTCAGGCCCCGGGCCCGGGTGGAAACCAGCGGAATAATTGGGCAGCCTAACTTTTTAGATAAGGCTTCAATATCAATTTCAATATGCTGGTCATGGGCAATATCCAGCATATTGAGAGCGATAATGCAGGGGATCCCCAATTCCAATAGTTGAAGCGTCAGGTAGAGACTACGTTCCAGGTTGGAGGCATCCATTACGTTGAGAAGCAGGTCGGCTTCACCGCTCAGGATATAATGACAGGCAATTTGCTCATCAAGGGAAGTGTGCTCAGAGATAGTGGTCAATGAGTAGGTTCCCGGCAAGTCCACCAGCGTTATCTGACTATTATCGGTTTTGAAATGGCCTTCCTTAAGTTCGACGGTAACCCCGGCCCAATTCCCTACGCGTTGACGTGAGCCAGTGAGCTGATTAAACAGCGTGGTTTTACCTGAGTTTGGGTTACCGATTAACCCGATAGTAAGTTGTTTCATTTTTTAGCCAAAAAGAGATAAAAGTGAGTAATACTTCTATTTATCGAACCGGTTTTAACTTATTCAACCAGTGCGAGTTTAATAAAATTCAGGTCTTTCTTGCGTAACACTAAACACACCCGTGGTGTTTCGATTTGAATAGGATCGCCTAATGGCGCTACGCGAATAACGCGGAATACCGAACCGGGTAATAATCCGAGAGACAGCAATTTTTGACGATATGCAGGATTAATCTCAGGAGTGAACCCGGTGATTTTGTATGAGCACTGAGGTTGTAGTGGAATCATAACGTTCTGGGTAACCTTAACTCATGTTAATAACAGCATAAGATTTGTTTGAAAATGGGACTTAGCAATAAATGATATTCTGAATCCTGCTTCCTGCGATAAACCGTATCATCCCGTCATTTACGCAATTTTTTATGTCCTCAATGCTAATGTTATTAATAATGATTATCGTAAACAATGCCATGAGGTTCACTAAGCGTAAATAATTATTACTACCTTTGTCCACCAATATAAGTGGGAATAATAGAGAGCGACTCGTAGATTGAGGTGGCGATCAAAAAGTGTGATTTTTAATGCATTGATTACATTGCGATTAATTTAACTGACATTGCTGCGTATCCGTTAAAAGGATGAGTGGGATGACTATTAATTAACAACTGAAATAAATAAATTAAGCTTATTTAATAAGTGATTAGGCTAAATTTGTTATTACTATTTATCCTAAAAGTTAATAATGCAGTGGTTAAATAGATTAATGTGTATTTTTTGATTTATATCAAACTGAATAATAATCGCGGCTGCGGTCAGAAAATATTTTTTCATCGGCAGCCGTGATAATTTATTACACTTCTATCAGCGTTTCATTTTATTCAACGCCGCAGCCAGAGCATCACCCATGGCACTATTATTACCGCCAGAGGCTGGTTTTGCTTTCTGCGGTGCGGAGCGACGTTGTGGTCTGCTATCGTTGTCAGCTGGCACAGATTTCCGGCTGCTACCTTCGCCGGGTTGTTCATCCAGGCGCATAGACAGGGCGATACGCTTACGGTCCAGATCGACTTCCATCACTTTGACTTTAACGATATCCCCGGCTTTGACCACGGTATGCGGGTCTTCAACAAACTTATCGGCCAGCGAAGAGATATGCACCAGACCATCCTGATGTACACCAATATCCACAAACGCACCAAAATTAGTCACGTTAGTGACTGTACCTTCCAGGATCATACCGATATTAAGGTCGTTCAGGGTTTCTACCCCTTCAGCAAAATTAGCGGTTTTAAATTCAGGGCGTGGGTCACGGCCCGGTTTTTCCAACTCTTTTAGAATATCGGTAACGGTAGGTACACCAAAACGATCATCGGTAAAGTCAGAGGCTTTGATACCGCGCAATGCATCAGGGCTACCCATCAGGTCATGCAGGGTTTTCTGTGTTGCCTGTAAAATACGCTCAACGACCGGATAGGTTTCCGGGTGAACTGTTGACGCATCCAGAGGGTTATCACCCTGATTAATACGCAAGAAGCCCGCACATTGTTCAAACGCTTTCGGCCCTAAGCGGCTAACGTCCATTAACTGGCTACGGTTATTGAAGCGGCCGTGAGTATCACGCCAGTCGACAATATTTTGTGCAATTATCCGGCTTAAACCGGCAACGCGGGTTAACAGAGGAACAGAAGCGGTATTCAGATCAACGCCAACGGCGTTTACGCAGTCCTCAACCACCGCATCCAGACGGCGGGCCAGCAGCGTTTGGCTAACGTCATGCTGATACTGACCAACACCAATAGATTTCGGCTCAATCTTAACCAGCTCTGCCAGCGGATCTTGCAGGCGACGGGCGATAGAAACGGCTCCGCGCAAAGATACATCCAGATCGGGGAATTCCAGAGCGGCCAGCTCAGAAGCGGAATAAACCGATGCTCCCGCTTCACTGACGATAACTTTTTGACCTTTTACTTCCGGATACTGGCGTTGCAGCTCCAGATAGAAGCGCTCCGTTTCCCTTGAAGCCGTACCATTACCAATGGCAACCAGTTCTACGTTATGTTTGATGCAGAGCGCTGCAACAATCGCAGCCGCTTTGGCGGTCTGACCGGTATGTGGATAAATGGTATCGGTAGCGACCAGCTTACCGGTTGCATCAACCACGGCAACTTTCACACCGGTACGCAGGCCCGGGTCCAGACCCATGGTGGCACGCATTCCCGCTGGGGCCGCCATTAATAAATCTTGCATATTACGGGCAAAAACGTTGATGGCTTCATCTTCAGCCCGCTCTCTCAGGCTGCCCATCAGTTCGGTTTCCATGTGCATCAAAATTTTGATGCGCCATGTCCAGTTAACTACCGCCTTACGCCAGCTATCTGCTGGTGCATTGTTCAGGCGTAAGTTCAGATGGTCGGTAATAATTTGCTCACAATAGCTTTCACGCGGTGGTTCATCATGTTGCGGATCGGCATTCAGAGACAGGCTCAAAATACCCTCATTACGGCCACGGAACATGGCGAGCGCACGGTGAGAAGGGGTTCCAGATATCGGCTCCTGATGGGCAAAGTAATCGCGGAATTTTGCTCCTTCCTGCTCTTTGCCTTCCAGTACGCGGGAGGTCAGATAAGCATTCTTCCACAGGTATTCACGTATTTTGCTGAGCAACGCTGCATCTTCTGAAAAGCGCTCCATCAGAATATAACGCGCACCATCCAGTGCGGCTTTAGTATCCGCTACGCCTTTGTCACTGTCGACATAAGACAGCGCGGCCTGTTCGGGATCCTGCTGCGGGTCTTGCCATAATGAATCTGCCAATGGCTCCAGACCGGCTTCGATAGCGATCTGTCCACGAGTGCGACGCTTAGGTTTATAGGGTAGGTAGAGGTCTTCCAGCTCGGTTTTACTCATGGTGCCATTGATAGCGGAAGCCAATTCGTCTGACAGTTTGCCTTGCTCGTCAATGGATTTCAGAATCGTCTGGCGACGGTCTTCCAGTTCGCGCAGATAGACCAGTCGGGTTTCCAACTGTCTGAGTTGAGTATCATCCAGTCCGCCAGTGACCTCTTTACGGTAACGGGCAATAAAGGGAACCGTGTTGCCCTCATCTAATAAGTTAATGGTGGACAGAACCTGTTCAGGTCTTACCTGTAGCTCATTGGCAATAGTGCGACTTAATAGATTATTCATAAACCCTATATCTGTCTGAGTGAAAAATTAGAGTCGTTATACGGATTACTGAATAAAAATGCCAGAAGAAACCAACACAAGGCCTGCTGAATCACTATAAACTAAGGTGAAAACATTTTGATTAAGCTACAATTTGAAATAGTTTGAAGTGCAGAGAATCTAATGGCAAAAAGTAATTACATCACCCGTCAGGGCTGGGAAGCGCTGGACAAGGAATTGAAGTATTTATGGCGTGAAGAGCGTCCGGTCGTGACTCAGGCTGTGTCTGAAGCCGCAGCGATGGGAGACCGCTCTGAGAACGCTGAATACATCTATGGTAAGAAACGGTTGCGTGAAATTGACCGCCGGGTTCGATTTCTGACTAAGCGTCTGGAAGTACTGAAGATTGTTGACCCAAATCCTCAGCAGGAAGGTAAAGTATTTTTTGGTGCCTGGGTTCAGGTGGAGAACGAAGAGGGGGAGACCAACGTTTTCCGGCTGGTGGGGCCTGATGAATTTAATCCGGCAAAAAAATGGATCTCTATTGATTCGCCGGTGGCTCGGGCGCTGATTGGTAAAAAAGTGGATGATGAAGTGAGTGTGGAAACACCGAATGGCCGGGTTAGCTATTGGGTGTTAGATATTCGTTATCAACCCTTTGAAGAATAGAACGGTTTTTAAAATCGGTAAATCACGCGGATAATAAGGGTTTATCGGCGGGCGTTATGGCGCTGACCAGACACAAGTTTACAGTGATTAATCTTTGTAACAATTTTCCCGTGTCAGTTATGCAAATTATGTTGTCTCAGCTAAACCTATTTGAGATTTGAGTTTAGCTGTTCACAGGAAACCTTTGGAGCGAAATCATGCAAGAGAATCATAAGATTCTGGTCGTTGATGACGATATGCGTCTGCGTAGTTTATTAGAGCGCTATCTTACCGAGCAGGGCTTTCAGGTACGCGGCGTTGCTAATGCCGAACAGATGGACCGGTTATTAACCCGGGAGTCTTTCCACCTGATGGTACTTGATTTGATGCTCCCCGGTGAAGATGGATTATCCATTTGCCGCCGTCTGCGCAGCCAGAGTAATCCGATACCTATTATTATGGTTACCGCCAAGGGTGAAGAAGTTGACCGTATCGTCGGTCTTGAAATTGGTGCGGATGATTATATTCCGAAACCATTTAATCCAAGAGAGCTATTGGCCCGAATTCGTGCAGTGTTACGTCGTCAGGCCAATGAACTGCCCGGAGCGCCATCTCAGGAAGAAGCCGTTATTGTATTCGGTAAGTTCAAGCTAAACCTCGGTACGCGCGAAATGTTTAAAGATGATGAGCCAATGCCGTTAACCAGCGGTGAATTTGCGGTACTGAAAGCCTTGGTAAGCCATCCGAGAGAGCCGTTATCCCGGGATAAACTGATGAATCTGGCCCGTGGCCGTGAATATAGTGCCATGGAGCGCTCTATCGATGTCCAGATTTCTCGCCTGCGTCGTATGGTGGAGGAAGATGCGGCACACCCGCGTTATATCCAAACCGTATGGGGATTAGGTTACGTTTTTGTGCCGGACGGTAGCGCTGCATGATTTTTTGGCGGTTTCCTCCCCGCAGTGCGGTTGCTCGTACATTATTGCTGATAGTCTCCTTGCTGTTTATCAGTCTGGTGACAACCTACTTTGTCGTGCTGAACTTTGCCATTTTGCCAAGTATTAAGCAGTTTAATAAAGTATTGGCTTATGAAGTACGGATGTTAATGACCGACCGTTTAAAGCTTGAGGATGGAACTTACCTGATTATTCCGCCCCAATTCCAGCAAGAGATGTATCGGGAATTGGGGATTTCATTACATACTGATGCTTCTGCTGAAGAGAGTGGGTTGCGCTGGTCGCAGCGCTATGACTTTCTCAGTAAGCAGATGTCGCAACAGCTTGATGGACCCACAGAGGTTCGTATCCAGTTAGGGAACCACTCTCCGGTAGTGTGGTTGAAGACTGAACTCTCTCCGAAGGTTTGGGTCCGTGTGCCTCTGACTGAAATACGTCAGGGGGAGTTTGCCCCACTGTTTCGCTATACTCTGGCCATTATTCTGATGGTGATTGGCGGCGCCTGGCTGTTTATTCGTATTCAAAACCGACCGCTGGCGGATCTGGAACATGCCGCTCAGCAGGTTGGGATGGGGATGACGCCGCCGCCATTACGAGAGTATGGCGCATCTGAGGTGCGTTCGGTCACCCGGGCTTTCAACCGCATGACTTCCGGAGTTAAGCAATTAGATAACGATCGCACCATACTGATGGCCGGTGTTAGCCATGATTTGAGAACGCCATTAACCCGAATTCGTCTGGCAACTGAGATGATGGGATCGAAAGAAGATTATCTGGCGGAATCGATTAATAAAGATATTGAAGAGTGTAATGCCATTATTGAGCAGTTTATTGATTATCTGAGCACCGGCAGAGAACAGCGTACTGAGCCCGGTGATATCAATATTATTTTGGCTGAGGTGGTGTCTGCCAGTGGGTTGGATCAGGAGATTGCTACTGAGTTATATCACGGTGAACTGATTGCCAATATTCATCCACTCTCCATTAAACGTGCGATTGTTAATCTGATTGTTAATGCTTCCCGCTACGGTAACGGGTGGATTAAGGTTAGCAGCGGTAGGGAAGAGGGCCGAGTCTGGTTTCAGGTAGACGATGATGGCCCCGGTATTCCTGAAGAGCAGTTAGAAATGTTATTTCAGCCCTTTGTTCGGGGTGATAGCGCCCGCAGTATTAGCGGCACAGGTTTGGGGTTATCTATCTTACGTCGCATTATTGATGGCCATGACGGTGAAATCATGATGGGCACCAGTGAACGAGGTGGGCTGAGCGTGAGAATTTACCTGATGGAAAGTCGAGCTGAGGAATTGCTTTGATTGTCGTTCAGGGAATACCGCGGAACTATCAAATTATAAAGGCGCCAATTGGCGCCTTTATAGTTAACTAACCGCTAATCAGCATTACTTCACTTTTGGACCAACCGCAACCAGTGCTGCACCGGCTGGAGTATCGGTATATTTATCAAAGTTAGTGACAAACAGGTCTGCCAGTTTTTCTGCTTTCTCTTTCCATTCTGCTTCACTGGCGTAAGTGTCGCGCGGATCCAGGATCGCTGGGTTTACGCCCGGCAGAGAGGTTGGAACCGCCAGATTGAAGATTGGCAGTTGGATAGTTTCTGCGTTCTCGATTTCACCGTTCAGGATTGAGTCGATAATGGCGCGGGTATCTTTAATCGAGATACGCTTACCAGTACCGTTCCAGCCGGTGTTAACCAGATAGGCTTGTGCGCCAGATGCTTTCATTCTCTTCACCAATACTTCTGCATATTGAGTTGGGTGCAATGAAAGGAATGCAGCACCAAAACAGGCGGAGAAGGTCGGTGTTGGTTCTGTAATACCGCGCTCAGTACCTGCCAGTTTGGCAGTAAAACCAGACAGGAAGTGGTACTGGGTTTGGTCAGGCGTCAGCTTAGACACCGGAGGCAGAACGCCAAATGCATCAGCGGTTAAGAAGATAACCTTTTTCGCATGTCCCGCTTTAGAAACTGGCTTAACGATATTTTCAATGTGATAGATCGGATAGGAAACGCGAGTATTCTCGGTTTTTGAACCATCATCAAAGTCTACGCTGCCATCGGCACGTACGGTTACGTTTTCCAGCAGGGCATCACGTCTGATAGCGTTATAAATATCAGGCTCAGCCTCTTGGGAGAGTTTGATGGTTTTTGCGTAGCAGCCGCCTTCAAAGTTGAATACGCCATCATCATCCCAGCCGTGCTCATCGTCACCAATTAACTGACGTTTTGGATCGGTGGAAAGCGTCGTTTTACCGGTACCGGACAGGCCGAAGAATATTGCCACATCACCTTTATCACCCACGTTGGCAGAACAGTGCATAGACGCAATGCCCTTTAATGGCAGCAGGTAGTTCATGATGGAGAACATACCTTTCTTCATTTCGCCGCCGTACCAGGTACCGCCAATCAGTTGGATGCGTTCTGTCAGGTTAAAAGCTACAAAGTTTTCAGAGTTCAGACCCTGTTCTTTCCAGTTAGGATTGGTGCATTTTGCGCCATTCATAACGATAAAGTCTGGCTCAAAATTTTTCAGCTCTTCATCCGTTGGGCGGATAAACATATTTTTCACAAAGTGGGCTTGCCATGCCACTTCAGTAATAAAGCGTACTTTCAGACGGGTATCAGGGTTAGCACCGCAATAAGCATCGACGACAAACAGACGCTTGCCCGAAAGTTGGTTTGCAACCAGTTTTTTCAGTTCGGCCCAGACCGCAGGAGTGATAGGTTTATTATCGTTTTTACCTTTGCCCTGATCTGCCCACCACACCGTATCACGGCTGGTGTCATCACGAACGATATACTTATCCTTTGGTGAGCGACCGGTGAAAATACCGGTATCTACTGCTACAGCACCTAAGGTTGTTACTGTTCCCTTCTCATATCCCTGTAAATCAGGACGAGTTTCTTCTTTATACAGGCAATCATAGCTTGGGTTGTACACTATCTCAGTGGCGTCTTGGATACCGTAGGTAGTAAGAACTTGGGGAGTGATACGGGTTGTGCTCATAATTTTTCCTTAAAAAGATGAATACTGATGTTTATTGTAAAGGCTTTCCTGACGGTGACTGAGATAACTATCAAGGATCGACACATTGTTCTAAATTTTGCTAGAAGATGCGATCCACATCTCGGTAATTGAGAGGTGAAGCGATTAACGAAGGGATATGAGCAGAGAATAAAGATAAAAATGCCGGGAACAACGATATTTCATTCCCGGCAAAGCGTGTATTAATGACGAGTGTCGTTTTCCAACGTGGTGCTGCCATTTAACCGTAAGGCATCAATATCCATTTTTTCAAATAGATAGTGGTTGCCGCAATAATCACAGTGGATATCAATATGTCCTTCTTCCGCAATCAGGGAATCAACTTCATCCTGTGGAAGCGCCATCAGCGCTTGTGCACTGCGCTCTCTGGAACAAGTGCAATGGAAGCTAACCTTTTGGCCATCGAACAGCGTGACATCTTCTTCATGATATAAACGGCGCAGAACTTCTTCTACATTCAGTGAGAAGAGCTCTTCTCCTTTAATAGTTTCCGTCAGCGTTGCCAGATGTTCGAACTCGCTATCGTTACCTTTATGAGCAGGAAGAACCTGTAATAACATACCAGCAGCAGCAGCTTGTCCCTGATAAGCTCCGGTTCTGATAAACAGGCGAGTAGGCAACTGTTCGGACTGAAGGAAATAGGCTTCAATGCATTCTGCAACGGTTTCGCCTTCCAGACCTACCACGCCCTGATAGCGTTCACCTTCTTTAGGAATGATGGTTATAACCAGATAGCCATTACCAATCATTTGTTTTAGTGTGAAGTTATCGCTTACCTCGCCCTGAAGGCGGGCAACACCGCGCATCTCTTGTAGATTGTTGCCATTAATAACCGCCAGTTTAACCGGACCATCACCCTGAAGTTGAACGGTGATATCACCATCAAATTTTAGCGTAGCGGTCAGTAAGCTGGTGGCAACCAGCATTTCACCCAGTAAACGCTGTACTGCAACTGGATAATCATGGTTCTCAAGAATTTGACAATAGGTATCACTGAGCGAGATCAGCTCACCCCGAACATCATGTTTTTCAAATAAATAGCGGTGTAACAGATCTGCGTTTTGCATGTGTTTTCTCTCGTTAGGGCGATGGCTATTCTCAAAACATCTGGAGATTATTCATCATCACCATATTTAAATTTTATCAGATTACGGCGTTCTTTCTTGTCCGGGCGGCGATCCGGATGAGGCATGGTTAGCGCATTCAGCTTGCGTGCCTGAGAAATGTTCTCTCTTTTAGTCACACTCTCTGGTGTTTCATGGTAAAGCTGCTGCGCCTCACTGGCTCCCCGACGCTGCATACTCAAGGCATTAACAATGATGGTTCTTTCATCGTTCCCCTGTCTCAGGCGAATTTCGGCACCGACTTCAACCAGTTTACTGGGTTTGGAGCGTTGACCGTTGTAATGAACCTTGCCACCATCAACCATCTCTCTGGCAATGGCTCTGGTTTTATAAAAACGCGCAGCCCAAAGCCACTTATCGAGCCGAATATCCTGTTCTTCGGGTGGGTTTGCCATCACTGATTCTCCTGAGTGACTCCGGCAAGAGATGAAATAGACTATTTGGCTATTACACTTGCCGGGAGCATGAAACGGGGATGAAAATTGCCGATACTTCAACATATGGGCGAAATACAATAAATCAAGGTATTTCGCCCTAAGAGTGAGTGGCTGGTATTAGCTTTGCTGAACGGTGTGTCTGAAATCCTTGGCGAAACAGCGATCGTAGTATGCCTGAATTTTTTCTGTTCGATGGGCGTTTTTACGTAACCGAATAATTAATAGCGTGATGTTATAAATCAGGCTCAAGGACATAATGATAAACAGCATGCTGGAGCCCACATAACGCCAGAATGACACCAGACTGGACTCACTGTGCAGTGAAATCTTGATGGTACCATTCTCAATAGGCTGAATATCAATCACTATACCGCTGGAGCTGAAGTGAGCATTCAGTAGCTTATTCGACAGGCGTTGTAACTCAAACCATTGCTTAATCGCTGTATTGTCGTACAGCGTGTCCAGTGGAATATTTGGATGGGTCAACTCTTTGATTTCGTCACCGTCCACCATCTGTTTTTCATCATCGTCATTACGAATATAAAATCCGCCTTTAGGCTTATTGTATAACGCCTGTGCCGCCTGATGAGTCTGGCTGTAGAAGAATGAGGAAACAATAGAGTTAACCTGTGAACGAAGCGTATCTGCGGCTACAGGGCGAAGGAAAACATCAGTATCTTTCAGTGAATGGACCTGTGATTTCTCTACCAGCTCATCCCAGTCTTTTTCGTTGCTGAGAATTAACAATGATGCCTTTAACCGGCGACAGTCACCGGAATATTTACATAAATTCTCGGTTTTTAGCACAATGTCTGAAAAGTCTGGAACTACAGTCATACCGGCACGTTCAGCGGTTCTGGCCAGGTCAGGATTGTTTTTTATCGCCTGATTATTTAACGGATTAAGCTGGTAGTTCATGGTATCCAGCAGTGCAATCGCGTTATCAATCACTTCAGATGAAGGAAGAGAAGGTAAATTAGCTGAACCCCAATACATTTCCGTACAGTCAAAAGGCATAAACGGATAAAGAATATCACTGCGGTAAATGGCTGGAATACTGCACATCCCGGAACCCTGAACGGTTAAGTGATCGCCGATTTCAAGCTGCGAAGCCTTAAGCTGCTCAGGTGTGGTCACATTGATATTTTTTGAGCCGTCCAGCAAGGCCAGACTGAGTTCCAAAGGGCGCTTCATGGGGATTGACGTCAATAATAAAATGATAACCAGCAGAGAAGAAAGCGCCAGCACCAGATTTTTTCCCCAGTGGAACAGCGGAAAATTAACCGATTCATTGTGTAGTGAGAGGAATTTTCCCTGCTTCACGACATAACGATTCAGATAAATATCGATATTGGTTTTATGATCGAGATCGTAACCTACATAAGGCTGCCAATGCGGCGGATAAATCAGGTCGATAGCCCCAATAGAGATATTGGTTAACTGACCGTTATCCGATTCACCAAACAGTCCCCAGCGTTTGGGAATACCGCGTAAACAGTGGATATTGTATTGAGTTTGCTTTAACTCGCTGCGAAACATGCGCCAGATGCCGATACTTAACAGTAATATCGCCAGAGCCACTAGCCAGGGTAAAATTTCAGTGGAACTAATCAGGCTAAAGAACAAGATAATGTAAGAGAGGACGATAATGAGGGATTCATACACCTTCTTTTTCGGCTTCAAATTGTATTCAGCCGTGGTCTCTTTACGTAAACGAATTAACTCGACATTATCACTGTTTTCTTTATCTTTTGGTGCCGGATGTTTGAGTTGAGGTGCCGTAGCTGTATCACTGGTAGGGCGTTTGGATTGCACAAAGTCAGTCAGCTTATGGCCATTTAGCGAGATAGCCAGCGGAATAGTTTGTGTTTTGACGATTTCAACCTGATTAGTATTCTCAATATACTCAATCCATTCAGATTCTAAATAAATTTCAATACCATCAATGTAATAGCGCTTTATATTCTCTGTATCGTCAGGGGACGGTAGCGACATAATAGGAGAATTAGAAGCGTAAACATTATCGCTGTATGGCATCAGGGATGATTTGAGGAAATTTCCGGATTTATTTCCCTCTTTACGCACTTTTTCCAGATATTCCAGATATTCGCTGATGGCCTGCGTTTCATCTGTTGATAGTTTACGGGTACTGTTGTGTACAAAAGGCAGATGACTGGTTTGGGATTGATTGTTTTTTGCTCTCCAACGGATAAACCATTGATAAAACCCTACGCCGGACAGCGCAATAAAAATGATAAGCAATAATATGGTGAATATGCTTAGATCATTACTGGGTAACATGGATAACTCTCACTCGTTGGCCTGCCATTCTGTCATATATTGGTTAATCAATAAGGGTTAAATTTCTCTTCAAAAAGTAACTGTCAGAGACTCTCTTATCTGCACATTTTTAGCGCATCATTTTTTGTTTATCCGTACTATCTTATATTTAGTTGGCGATGGTATCAAAAAGCAGATGTAAACATTTACTTATAGTAAAGTGGTATCAGCCAGAATACAAAACCAGTAATATGAATTGCGGGCCACTTCCAAAATATTGTCATATAAATGTTTCATATTGTCAGTAATAATAAGTATAAGCCAGCTAACATTATTATTGTATGAAAGGAATTACCCCCGAGGTCTCATTAATGAGTAAAGTGCAGCAAAAACCCCAGATACTAAACGTTGAGACCATTGCTCGTTCTCGTATGTTTCGTATTCAGTCAGTTGATTTAGCTTTCAGCAATGGAGAAAACCGGGTTTACGAACGTCTGCTACCGGAAGGTCGTCAGGCGGTGATGATCGTTCCTGTAAACGGTAATGATATATTATTAATTCGTGAATATGCCGTCGCCATTGAAGACTATGAGCTGGGTTTTCCTAAAGGTTTGGTAGAACCAGATGAGGATGTACTGGTTGCCGCTAATCGCGAACTCATGGAAGAAATTGGCTATGGTGCGAAAAAGCTGACCATACTATCAAAGCTGACACTGGCTCCAACCTATTTTGCCAGCACCATGACTATTGTATTGGCCGAAGATCTGTATGCCCAGAAACTGGAAGGGGATGAGCCGGAACCGCTGACGTTGGTGACCTGGCCGCAGGAAACCATGATGGACTTACTTCATGAAGCGGATTTTAATGAAGCGCGTAATGTGAGTGCTCTGTTTCTAGCCCGGGAATATCTGCGGCAGAGAGTTGAATTGTAGCAATAAATTAAACAATAAAAAGGCCGTTCAGTTGAACGGCCTTTTTACATTAACGATACTAATCAGAACAGTTCATGGGTGTTACCACCGCTGTCGGTTACCGTTGTACCAACTTCAGAGTAAGCTCGAGCGGTCGGTTCAGTACCTTTAATAAAGTATTCTGAACGGCTACGGCCACCACCAGGAAGTTGTCCTGTCGACATATCGATAGTCACGCTGATAATGCCTTTTGGTTGTGGTGTAGTCTGTACCGGTAAGCCATTTAGCGCAACCTTCATGAAGTTAATCCAGGCTGGCTGAGCACTCTGCGCACCCGCTTCACCACGACCTAATCCACGGCGGTGATCGTCAAAGCCAATCCAGACGGACGTCACGGTGGATGGGCCAAAACCAGAGAACCAGGCATCTTTTGAACTGTTAGTGGTACCGGTTTTACCACCGATATCATTACGTTTTAGATCCCTTGCCGCACGCCAACCGGTACCGTTCCAACCACCACCTGGTTCTCCAGAGATATCACTCTTCAATGCATCCTGTACCAGGAAGGCTAACTCAGAGCTGATAACGTGAGGGGCATAAGGATCTGCCGGTGGAACCTTAGATGGATCAATTTTCGCCAGATTTGGTACTGGTGCGATATTGTTAACTGCATTCTCAGTTAATGGATCGACATCGTCTGAACTATCATCAGCAGGATCTGCAGGTTCTGGATTGGCCGTAGCTGCCGCAGCAAGAGCCGCTGCAGTTGCTGCGGCATCTTCCGGACTGCGCAGGTCAACGGTGTTACTAACCAGCGCCTGAGATTTTGCCGTTGCGCCATAAATCACCGGAATATCGCAGGTAAAGCCACAGGCCACCTTAGGTTTAGCACCAAAGATAACGGCACCAGTATCATCTTCAATTTTGGCGATGAAATAAGGGTCAACTAAATAGCCACCGTTGGCGAATACCGCATAACCACGCGCTAATTGCAGCGGGGTAAATGACGCCGCTCCCAGCGCTAATGACTCAGTTCGCGAAATGTTTTGTTCCGGGAATCCAAAACGTTGCAGATAATCAGCAGCATAATCCACGCCAATAGCACGCATTGCGCGAACGATCATTACGTTTTTGGATAAACCTAAACCAACCCGTAAACGCAGAGGGCCGGCATACGTAGGCGGTGAGTTTTTAGGTGACCAGGTTTTACCACCACCAACGTTTAGCGTAATCGGCAAGTCGGTTAACAATGTAGAAAGGGTCATCCCTTTATCCAATGCCGCGGCATAAACGAATGGCTTGATATTAGACCCGGCTTGACGAACGGACTGAGTGACCCGGTTAAATTTACTTTGGTTAAAATCAAATCCACCCACTAATGCTTTGATGGCACCATCGTGTGGATCTAATGAGATTAACGCAGAGTTAACGCCAGGGATTTGTGATAATACCCAGTTCTCACCGCTCTTACGGATCCAAATTTGCTGACCGGCTTTAACCACATCGGTCACTTTTCTTGGGCTGGCGCCCATTGCCCGATCGTTAATAAACGGTCTGGCCCAGCGCATGGCCGAGAACGGTAACGTCAGAGCTTCGCCATCGTGAAGCATTAGGGTGGCCTGTTGGCCTTCCGTTTTTGTCACTACAGCAGGAATAAGAGGGCCGTAGCTGGAAACGCCTTTCAGGAAATCAACAATCTGCTGTTTTTCCCACGGGGTTTCAGCCCCTTTCCACAGCACATGCTCAGGACCACGGTAACCATGGCGCATATCATAATCAATGATATTGTTGCGCACCGCGTCGGTTGCTGCTGTTTGCAAGGATTTGGTCACCGTGGTGTAAACCTTGTAACCATCGGTATAAGCATTTTCACCAAATCTATCAATCATTTCCTGACGTACCATTTCCGCCAGATAAGATGCGGTAAACGCCACCTCTGGTTCATGGTAGTTAGCGACCAACGGTGAGTTTTTAGCTTCCATGTACTCTTGCTGAGTAATGTATTTCTCTTCCAACATACGATAAAGCACGGTATGACGACGTACCAGTGCCCGGTCAGGATAGTTGATCGGGTTGTAGCTGGATGGTGCTTTTGGCAGACCGGCGATCATCGCCATTTCGCTTAACGTCAGTTGGCTGACATCTTTACCGAAATAGACGTGCGCAGCGGCGCCAATACCATAAGCCCGTGAACCCAGATAAATTTTGTTTAGATAGAGCTCAAGAATCTCATCTTTGGTCAACGATCTTTCAATACGAATGGCCAGAAAAGCCTCTTTTGCCTTACGAGTAATGGTTTTCTCAGGGCTAAGGAAGAAGTTTCTTGCCAGCTGTTGAGTGATGGTACTGGCCCCTTGCTGGGCAGAACCAGCACCAACGGCAACGACTAACGCACGGGCAATACCAATAGGGTCAAGACCGTGGTGCTCATAGAAACGGCTATCTTCTGTTGCCAGAAATGCATGAATTAACTGAGGCGGCATTTGTTTTAGCGTCACCGGAATGCGGCGCATTTCACCAAATTGAGCAATAAGCTCTCCCTCTGCGCTAAATACCTGCATAGGCATCTGTAGTTTGACTTCTTTTAACGTTGAAACATCCGGTAGTTCCGGTTCAAGGTATTTATAGAGGCCAAAAATCGCGCCAATTCCCAAAAAAAAGCAACAAATTGCAATGATGAACAAATACTTTACGAACTTCACCTGATAATTCCCATGCAATGGACATTGAGTGGTTTATAAACAATCGGTCGATAGTATAAAGGCAACACGACATTGTGGATACGTTCTTTTATCGATGGATAAGAGAAAATAAGGGAAAGGAGATTTCTGGAATATGCATACCTGGCAGGTTGGCTTAGATATTCAGGAAGATAGCTTCTGTGCGCTGGCGGTACAGCGCAGGCGATATGGTTGGCAACTGCGTCACTGGCACTATCAGTCGGTTTCATCTTCGTGCATTGGCGATAAAACGGCGATGTTATCACCAGAAATCATGGCGGCTTTGAGTGAATGGCGGCGTAATTTACCAAGGCGTGTTTCTTTACGAATTGCACTACCGGCCGACGTTATTTTACAGCAATCAATAAAATTACCTGAACCGTCTTTATCCTTACAGGAACAGTCATGGTTAGTAGAGGCATCAATGAGTAAGTTGTTTCCATTGGCTGCACGTGAATTGGCTGTGGATTATCGCCTCATCTCTTCAGTGAATTCTGAACGGTCAGACAGTGGGGAAATCGTAGTAAGTGCAACCCGGCGGTTGGTTATTGAATATTGGAAAACCGAGCTGGCCCGAGCCGATATTTTCCCTGATATTATCGATACCACACCTTGCGTATTGCGCTATATGGCGTTGTCTGGCGGTGTGCCACCTGACTCGCTGTTGGTTCATCAGCTGTATGAAAAGTACCTGTTGGTTTCACCGCTTAATCGTCCTTTTTATTATCAGGTTATTTCTGATAACGCGATGACAGTTTTAGAACGCATCGAGTATGCCCGACAGACTTATCAACAAATCAGTGGTTATACCGTTAATCAGGTTAATTATAGCGGTTTGCCGACATTAGAAGATTTTCCCTCTTACATTCAATGCTGGTCACCACTGGTGGCTCTTCAACAAATGCAACCGCCACTACCAGAGGCTCCTCAACAGTTTGTTTTGGCTTGTGGTCTGGCTCTGCGTTCAGAGGATTGTTGATGCTTCAGGTAAATTTTTTACCCTGGCGTGCCCAGCGGCAACAGAAGGCAATTCGGTCTTTTGTGGTAATGGTTTTTGGCTATGTGATGGCCACATTATTTTGTCTGAGTACACATTATTTTGCCGCAATCAATCAACAACAAAAACTCACTAAACGGCTGGCAGAGATGACGGCATCTAACGCCAGCAGGCTGAATGAAATTAAACAAGTTAAGGATATTCAACAGACTGCCTTAGTCTTAGCTCAGTTGCAGAATCAGACTCAGCAAATCAGGCAGCACATTCTCTTATTACAGACATTATTTACCGATATTACATCTGCTTTGCCTGAGACGCTTTGGTTGAAAAAAATAGCGTTTCAGGAAGAGAAACTGCTGATTGAAGGCTTGGGGAATGGCTACCTGAGCGTTATGGATTTCCAGCAAAAGTTAAGCCATTCATCGTTAATCACAGGACTTCAACTGGGAAAAATGATAGCCGTGGAAGCTGAATTATCTTTGTTCACTTTTACTTTTACAGCCAACAGGACGGGAGCGACGCTGTGACGGGAGGAGCTCAAATTGACTGGCGGGATGTGGTTTTTGCTCCGTTATGGATGCGTCATATCATTATGATTTCTGTTTGTATGTTGGTGGGAGGATTGGGTTGGTATTTACTGATGATTCCGTTAACTGAGGTTAATCAGCAGTTTCAAATGCAGTTAGAAAAAGCAGAACAACAGGGAATGCTTTATCAACAGCAATTGCTCTCTCTGCCGGATAAAGAGCAGCTAAAGACGCAAATTGAGCAGGTTAAGGGGAAACTTCAACCATATCAGTATCAATCTGATAATGGTGCTGGTTTTATTCGAACCATCGCTGAATACCTTTCAACATCAGGTTGTCAGTTAATCGATATTGGATCACCCCTGGTTTCGCAACAGGGTGTTCTGACCCTATACGACTGGCAACTAAAAGTGAGCGCCGACTATTTTCAATTTATTGAGTTAATTCAATTGCTCAATAGTGGAACGGGTTTAACAACCATTAGTCGTCTGACACTGGACGGCGGTCCGCGCTTAACCATCAATATGACCGTTCGTTTATATCGGCTAAATCAAGGCACATTATGAAGCTGCTTTTTGGGGTCTTATTGCTGCTTTTTTCTGCTGACGTTTTAACGCAGGAAACTTTGCACCGTAATCCCTTTATGCCCGTTCAAGCCGCTCAGTGCCCGACTGCTGCAATTGAAGAAGAACAGCAGGTATTGAGCTGGGCGCTGCGAGGTGTAATTGGGCGTGATGATAATTGGTATGGATGGATACAAACTCAGACCGGCGGCTGGATACGAATTGCCAGGCAGAAGCCATTACCTTTGTTTTACTGGCAATTGGATCGTTTGTTGTATGGCAGTGCTCAATTCTCCGATAAGTCAGCGAGCCGTGGTACCTGCCGCAGTCGGAGCATCATTGAGCTTAAATTAAGGAAGTAAGTAATGGATTATTTTATGCATATTCGCATCATCTGTTTATGTGGAGCACTATGTCTGTCATTGCCAGTATACCCAACTGATATTGAAAAGAATCTTATAGGCCAGGTTGCGGAAACGCCAGTTTCGCTGGATTTTCAGGATGCGCCAGTTAGTGTGATCTTACAGGCGCTGGCGGACTATCAACAGTTGAATCTGGTAGTGATGGATAGCGTAAAAGGCAAGTTGAGTATTCGCCTTAATCAGGTTTCCTGGCAGCAGGCACTGTCCGCCATTTTAAAGGCAGGTCAGTTGGATGCAGAACTGGACGGTAATGTGATGGTGGTTATTCCTCGTCAGGAGAAAGAGGCTCAAAACCAGCGGGAGAAGCAACTTCAGGAACAGAAGACTGAAGAACAGCCGCTAATGACCTTTAAGTATCGGGTTCGCTATGCGGATGTTAATGAGTTGACCAAATTACTTAATAGTCAAAAAGGGCATTTTCTGTCAGATCGGGGAAGTGTCGTTGCTGATATAAGAACCAATATTGTTATTGTGCGAGATATTGCATCGGCTATACCCTCAGTGGAGTCTTTTTTACAGGAGATAGACAGTCCACAACCGCAGGTATTGCTAACGGCACATATCGTCACCATCAGCCATGAGAATCTGCAGGAGTTAGGTGTCAGATGGGGATGGGGTGGAGAGTCTCTGGCTGAGGGCGCGGGTATTACCAGCCAGTTTAATGTGGCTTTAGCCGCAGGTTCACCCGCCGGACAAATAGGTTTTCAGGTTGCACGTATAGATGGACGTTTGTTGGGATTGGAGCTATCAGCCATGGAGGCTGAAAGCAGTGTGGATATTATTGCCAGTCCGCGGCTTATGACGGTAAATCGACAAACGGCCAGTATCAAGCAAGGAACGGAGATCCCTTATGAAGTCTCAAGTGGTGCCAGTGGCGCAACATCCATTGAATTTAAACAAGCGGTACTTGGACTTGAAGTGACGCCACAAATCTTTCCGGGAGGGCAGTTAGAGTTAGCGCTGCAGATTAGCCAGAATATGCCGGGAAAAGGGCTAAAAAAGGGCGATGGAAGTGAAATTCTAACCATAGATACCCAAGAGATTAAAACTCAGGTTTCTGTGGCCGATGGAGAAACTATCGTGCTGGGCGGTATTTTTCAGCAAAATAAACTTTCGGGAAAGGAGCAAGTTCCTGTATTGGGCGATATACCCGTGTTAGGAGCACTGTTTCAACGTAATTCACATAAACAGAGTAAACGAGAATTGGTGATATTTATTACTCCAACCATCATTACCTCTCCGGCAGTTATATCGACAGGAAAAACATTAAATGGATAGTGTTCGGGAAAATCTGTTTTTCATGATGACGACCAATAAAAATGGCAGAAATTGTCAGAGAGTGATTTATCAAATAGCATCCAAATTTGACGCGTAGGCGGATTTAGCTTACAAGTGTCTATCTGAAACCGGTCTGACATGAGGTTTGAGCCTAAAATTTGATGGAATTATTGTGCTCTGCTACCGAGAAATTGAGGTGTTAAAATTTATTAGGTTGCCAAACCACCTATAGTGTTGAGATAATTTCCAGTCTGATCTCACACATCATGCAAATGAGGTTTCAGGTGAACTCCCGTTTATGTATTTACCTTACGGGGCGGGTTGTCATTAACGAATTATCTTAGTAATACCAATAAAATATGGCAGAGAAACGCAATATCTTTCTGATCGGTCCTATGGGTGCAGGTAAAAGCACGATAGGTCGTCAGTTGGCTCAACAGCTTAATATGGAGTTTGTAGACTCCGATCACGAGATTGAACGCCGTACTGGAGCTGATATAGCCTGGGTATTCGACGTAGAAGGCGAAGAGGGTTTTCGCGATCGTGAAGAAAAAGTTATTAATGAACTGACGGAAAAGCAAGGAATTGTCCTGGCTACTGGCGGCGGTTCTGTAAAATCCAAAGAAACCCGTAATCGTTTATCCGCACGCGGCATTGTGGTGTATTTAGAAACCACAATCGAAAAGCAGCTGGCTCGTACTCAGCGCGATAAAAAACGTCCTCTGTTGCAGGTTGATACCCCACGCGAAGTGTTAGAAGCGCTAGCGTTGGAACGTAATCCTTTATATGAAGAGATTGCTGACGTCACCATTCAGACTGACGATCAAAGCGCTAAAGTTGTTGCAAACCAAATTATTCAGTTAATCGAAAACCGCTGATTTTTAATGTGTTCGTTCTGCATTAAATCTAAGAATAAGATTAAAAAGGCATGCTATGGAGAGGGTAAGTGTTACTTTAGGAGAGCGTAGCTATCCTATTACGATTGAGGCTGGTTTGTTTAGCCACCCGGATTCTTTTCTTCCTCTCCGGTCTGGAGACAAAGCACTAATTGTTACCAATGAGTCTATTGCTCCGCTCTATCTGGAAACAGTAAGAGGGAGTCTGGAAACTTTAGGTGTTATTGTTGATTTCGTGATATTGCCCGACGGTGAAAAATATAAAACGCTGTCAGTAATGGATCAGGTCTTCACCCGTCTGCTGGAAAATAATCATGGTCGTGATACCACACTGATTGCGTTAGGCGGTGGTGTGATTGGTGACCTGACTGGTTTTGCAGCGGCGTGCTATCAACGCGGCGTGCGTTTTATTCAGGTGCCAACCACACTCTTGTCTCAGGTTGATTCATCCGTTGGTGGTAAAACGGCGGTTAATCATCCATTGGGTAAGAATATGATTGGCGCATTTTATCAGCCTGCGTCGGTCGTTATCGATCTTAACTGTCTGAAAACGCTGCCTAAGCGAGAGCTCTCTTCGGGCATGGCTGAAGTGATTAAGTACGGCATTATTCTGGATGCGGACTTGTTCGACTGGCTTGAACAAAACATTGATCGATTGATGGCATTAGATGAGCAAGCAATGGGGTACTGCATTCGCCGTTGTTGTGAAATTAAAGCTCAGGTGGTGGCTGCTGATGAGCGGGAAAATGGCGTCAGAGCACTGCTAAATCTTGGTCATACCTTCGGTCATGCGATTGAAGCTGAAATGGGCTACGGTAACTGGTTGCATGGCGAAGCGGTATCCGCGGGTATGGTAATGGCGGCTGAAACGGCCAAACTGCTGGGGAGTTTTAGCCAGCAGGATATTGACCGTATTAAACGCTTATTACTACGTGCAGATCTGCCAATTTACGGGCCTGAGAGTATGAAACCAGAAGCCTATATTCCTCACATGTTACGCGATAAAAAAACGCTGGCAGGTAAATTACGTTTGGTATTGCCGACGGCCATTGGTCAGTCTGAAGTGAAAAGTGGGGTTGACCATCAAGTTGTGTTGTCTGCAATAGGAAATTGCCTGATATAATTTCAGCGTCTGTGATAGTTATTATTCATAAAAGCGTTGTTGGCGCGGTATATCATTTATCTGAAGAGGTGGGAAAGTGCGAGTAGAAGATCAAGACGACTTTGAATCTGATGAAATGAAACCGGATGTTGACGATCGGGTTGCACGTCGTGAACGTAGCAAACCACAAAAGAGCGCATCGGTATCTCGTCAGCATATTAAGATTGGTATTGGTATTCTGGTACTACTGCTTCTGATTTTTTTGGTGAGTTCTGCTTTAAAAGGGCCAGCACCACAAAATAATGGCCCTCGTGAAGTGAATTTAGGCGCCAATTCAGGTTCGGATACGCCAGCGCAAGTAACGGATACTCCGCCAGCAAATACACAACCACAAGAAATTACTCCACCACCGATTTCAGGTACGCCAACAGAGTCTCAACCTCTGCCTGGTTCGCCAAATCAACAGCGAGTTGAAATCCCTGGGGAGATAACCGATGCTCTGACCGCACAGCAAGAGCAGCTGAACCGTTTGAAAGAGACTGAAATGCCAGGTTCTGGTACTACACCAGCTACGACCTCAGGGCAACAGCCCGCGGGTACTGCACCAGTTAAAGCTCCGGCTCAGAACTCCCAGCCAGCGACAACCTCTCCACGGCCAACAACCCAACCTAAGCCGGTAAGTCAGCCAACGACGACACCAAAAACAACCACACCAAAGGCGAGCGAAACCTCAACTGCACCCGTTGCTAAAGGTTCTACCACGCCAGGCACAGCTTCCGGGCTGTCAGCGATACCGGCGAATCGGGTAACACTGCAAGTTAGCAGTGCTTCTCGTTCTGATACGCTGTTAGCTTTTGCTAAAAAGAACAACATGACGGATTACTGGGTATATTCAACTCGCCGTGATGGTAAGCCGTGGTTTGTTTTAGTCACCGGTAACTATGCTTCAGCCACAGAAGCGCGTTCTGCATTATCAGGCATGTCGAAAGAAGTTCAGGCAAACAAGCCATGGGTAAGATCTATGCAACAAGTGCATCAGGATCTAAAACAAAAATAACCATTAAATGAGCAAATGTGCTGCTTGAAACAGAGTGCAAAACGCCGTTGTGAATTGTATAAGTAGCTGACTCGCAGCATGAAAAAAAATCGTTCTTTTTTAAAATGGGCCGGGGGGAAATATCCCCTGGTCGATGAAATTCGGGAGCATTTGCCCAGCGGGGATCGTTTAATCGAGCCTTTTGTTGGTGCAGGCTCAGTGTTTCTTAATACAGATTATGATGAATATATTCTGGCAGATATAAATAGCGATCTAATTAATCTGTACGAGATTGTTAAAGAGTGTGCAGAGCAAGTAGTAAAAGATTCCAGAGAACTGTTTAATGATGAAAATAATCAGGAAGCGGTTTACTACGCGTTGCGTAAAGAGTTTAACCAAAGTCGCGATCGCTATCGTCGGGCCTTACTGTTTCTCTATTTGAATCGCCATTGTTATAACGGATTATGTCGCTATAACCTGAGCGGCGAATTTAATGTGCCTTTTGGTCGCTATAAGCGCCCTTATTTCCCGGAAGCTGAGATTTATTTTTTTGCTGAAAAGGCGAAAAAAGCCACGTTCTTTTGTGAGAACTATGAGCAGACCATGATGAAGGCTTCATCAGGTGCCGTGGTATATTGTGACCCGCCTTACGCCCCTTTATCTGCTACCGCTAATTTTACCGCCTATCACACCAATAATTTCAACCTTAAAGATCAACAGCATTTAGCCTTGCTGGCTCGGAATGTGGCTGGTAATTTAGGTGTTCCGGTACTGATCTCTAACCATGCAACCGAATTAACCCGTGAATGGTATAAAGAGGCTAAATTGGTGGTGGTCAGAGGGCGAAGAACCATCAGCCGTAACGTGATGGGCAGAACAAAAGTTGATGAACTATTGGCCTTGTATCGCCCGCGCTGATTAAATATTCTGGCGATAAGAATTTAAACGTTCTTAAACCAGAACGCCTGTTTTTAAAAATGTTTTCGATAACCAGTGGATATGTGCATGAATAAATTTCTGATAGCTCCTTCAATTCTTTCTGCTGATTTTGCCCGTTTGGGTGATGATACAGCGAAGGTATTGGCAGCGGGCGCTGATGTAGTGCATTTTGACGTTATGGATAACCACTATGTACCGAATTTAACTATCGGTCCGATGGTCTGTCAGGCACTGCGTGACTATGGTATTACTGCACCTATCGATGTGCATTTAATGGTGAAGCCGGTTGATCGGATTGTGCCTGACTTTGCCAAGGCTGGTGCATCCTATATCTCTTTTCATCCAGAAGCGTCAGAACATGTGGATCGTACGATTCAACTGATTAAAGAACACGGCTGTAAAGCAGGTTTAGTCTTTAATCCTGCCACACCGCTAAGCTATCTTGATTATGTTATGGATAAGCTGGATGTGATTCTGCTGATGTCAGTTAACCCGGGCTTTGGCGGGCAGTCATTTATACCATCCACTTACGATAAGCTGCGTCAGGTTCGTAAAATGATTGATGACAGCGGTTTTGATATTCGTCTGGAAGTCGATGGCGGCGTGAAAGTTGATAACATTGGGCAGATTGCAGCAGCAGGTGCAGATATGTTTGTTGCGGGCTCAGCTATTTTTAATCAGCCTGACTATAAAGCCGTTATTGACCAAATGAGACAGGAACTGACAAAGGCCACTCAATGAGTATGTTTACCGGTATTAAAGGGGTAGGGTTCGATCTCGATGGTACGCTGGTAAATAGTTTACCGGGGCTGACTGCGGCTATTGATGCCACATTGAAATCTTTAGGCCTGCCTGTTGCCGGTGAAGAACGGGTTTCCCACTGGATTGGTAATGGTGCCAATGTGTTGATTATGCGTGCATTGAGCTGGGCTGGTGGTGAATCTTCTAAAGAGTATCAGGATAGCGCCCGTACCCTGTTTGACCGTTACTACAATGAATTTGTTGAACCGGGCACTCAGCTCTATCCTCACGTAGAATCAACCCTGAAAGCGCTGGCCCGTAGTGGCATGAAAATGGCGCTGGTGACCAATAAGCCGACACAATTTGTCCGGCCTTTATTGAGTTCACTGGGTATTTTAGATTATTTTAGCGTGATTATCGGCGGAGATGATGTGATTGAAAAGAAACCTCATCCTGCACCGCTCTATCTGGTTTTAGGCCAATTAGGTCTGAGAGCGGATGAACTGGTTTTTGTCGGTGATTCCCGCAACGATATTCAGGCCGGCCAGGCAGCTGGTTGCCCAACGATAGGATTTTCCTACGGATATAACTATGGCGAGTCTATAGCACTGAGTCATCCTGACCGTGTATTAGCTTCATTCGCCGACCTCCTGCCCACTATCGGGCAGCTTACATCAAAGATGAATTAGGACGAAATCATGAGTAAACCCATTGTATTTAGTGGCGCACAGCCATCAGGTGAATTGACCATTGGTAACTATATGGGAGCGCTGCGTCAATGGGTTCAGATGCAGGATGAGTATGACTGCGTATACTGCATCGTTGACCTGCATGCGATTACCGTTCGTCAGGATCCGGAAAAACTGCGTAAAGCAACGCTGGATACGCTGGCGCTGTATCTGGCCTGTGGTATTGATCCAAAGAAGAGCACTATCTTTATTCAGTCTCATGTTCCTGAACATGTTCAACTGAGCTGGGTTCTGAACTGTTATACCTATTTTGGCGAGTTGAGTCGCATGACTCAATTTAAAGATAAATCCAGCCGCTATGCAGAGAATATTAACGCGGGTCTGTTTGACTATCCGGTGTTGATGGCGGCGGATATCTTACTGTATCAGACCAATCAGGTTCCGGTCGGTGAAGACCAGAAACAGCATCTGGAATTGAGTCGTGATGTGGCACAACGTTTTAATGCTCTGTATGGCGATGTGTTTAAAATTCCACAGCCGTTTATTCCTAAGTCTGGTGCCCGAGTGATGTCTCTGCTGGAGCCAACCAAGAAGATGTCTAAGTCTGACGAGAACCGCAACAACGTTATTGGCCTGCTGGAAGATCCAAAGTCAGTGATGAAAAAGCTGAAGCGTGCGGTAACCGACTCCGATGAACCACCTGTGGTTCGTTATGATATTGAGAATAAAGCCGGGGTTTCTAACCTGTTAGATATTTTGTCCGGAGTCACCGGCAAATCTATTGCAACTCTGGAGCAAGAGTTCGAAGGCAAAATGTATGGCCATCTGAAAACTGAAGTAGCTGAAGCAGTAGGCAATATGCTGACTGAACTTCAGGAGCGTTATCACCGTTTCCGTAATGATGAAGCTTTCCTGCAGCAAGTGATGCGTGAAGGGGCAGCTAAAGCCAGCGCTCAGGCTAAAAAGACCATGGAAAAGGTAAATCAGGCCGTTGGATTTGTGGCGATACCGTAATCTTGTATCTCGTTATATCAGCATTCCATTAAAAAGATGGAATGCTGATATATAAGTGTTTTTATTCCTACTGTTCTATTCCTGCTGTTCCGGTTACCTGCTTGCGTATACTCTCTACGTCCACGTTTTCCAGATACTGAATAATGTTGTAGTAGGCCCATTTGTGGTAGCCAAACTCGGGTTTTTTTAGCTCTTCAATCGCATCCTGCTTTGACCAGCCAAGAAAGACCATACGGTACATGGCGACCATCAGTCCGGTACGATCGCTACCGTGCCAACAGTGAATCAGCGCCGGTTTCGGTGCATGATAGAGCTGTTTCAGCGCCAGAATCACCTGCTCTTCGGTGAAACGACCGGCTTCCATAGGGATATGATAAAGCTTCAGCGATGTGCCTTTTGCTTCGCTGTTATCGGTGTGGAAGTTACGCAGGTTAAAAATAGATTTAACCCCCCGACGTTCCAGCTCCTGCATCTGTTCTACCCCTGGCTGACCCGAACGGTAGAGGTCTTTATCCACCTGATAGAAATTCTCCAGTGTCGTATCGCTCACTTTCGTTGCTGGTGTATGCATGTCGGTTTCAACCGGCATAGTGGCGATGGCAGAAGCGGAAGATAAAACCAGCAGGGCTGAACCAATAACTCCGATCTTGCTGAAAATATTCATGAATAATCCATTTAATGGTAAATATGACATAGCACTTTCAAACTCAATCATTCCAGAGTTGCATGATTGCGTTGCTGTATTTTTCAAATCGTTTTAGTACCGCATCAACTTTTTGTATCCGTTCATCCAGCGATCCCCGCAGTGAAATATAAGGGGTTTTTCTTACTTTCTAACTTGAATATTCTAATCACGTTATCTTCACATCATAACTATTTTTCCGACACTTTTCTTAATCTATTACCTGATGACTTAAATTATTTGGTCAACGAAAGCGCCTGTTGTAAGTAGCATTTTTCTGTGATTTTTTGATAAAAAATCACTTTATAAATCATTTGCATGCAATGAATTTGGAAAAAAACCTAAACGAAACCGATTGCTTTATCGTGAGATGCGTATATTATACCGCGAATTTTTTGGCCCGGATTTAAGGAGATATTGTGTCGCAAGATAACAATTATAGTCAGGGGCCTGTCCCCCTGGCTGCGCGGAAAGGCGTGATTTCATTGACATTTGTCATGTTGGGATTAACGTTTTTTTCAGCCAGTATGTGGACCGGAGGCACTCTCGGTACCGGTCTTTCCTATAATGATTTCTTTTTAGCAGTTCTCTTCGGTAATCTCCTCCTCGGTATCTATACAGCATTTCTTGGTTATATCGGTTCTAAAACCGGACTCTCTACCCACCTCCTGGCTCGTTACTCATTTGGTATTAAAGGCTCATGGCACCCTTCATTCCTGCTAGGCGGCACTCAGGTCGGCTGGTTTGGCGTGGGTGTAGCGATGTTTGCCATCCCCGTGAGTAAAGCCACAGGGTTGGATACCAATATGCTGATAATGGTTTCTGGTCTGCTGATGACAGTCACTATCTTCTTCGGTATTTCGGCATTAACCATTCTGTCAGCCATTGCGGTACCGGCGATTGCTATCCTTGGTAGCTACTCGGTCTGGCTGGCGGTAAATGATGTTGGTGGATTAGATCACTTGCGCGCTATCGTGCCGGAAACACCACTTAATTTTTCTACCGCGCTGGCGTTGGTGGTTGGTTCGTTTATTAGTGCAGGTACGTTAACCGCGGATTTCGTGCGTTTTGGCCGCAGTGCTAAAGGAGCAGTGCTGGTAGCATTGATTGCCTTCTTCCTCGGTAACTCCTTGATGTTTATCTTTGGGGCTGCGGGTGCCGCTGCGGTAGGTCAGGCAGATATCTCCGACGTGATGATTGCTCAGGGGCTGCTGATTCCGGCGATTGTGGTACTGGGTTTGAATATCTGGACTACCAACGATAATGCGCTGTACGCTTCCGGCCTTGGTTTTGCCAATATTACCGGCCTTTCCAGCCGTACTCTGTCAGTGGTTAACGGTATTATCGGTACACTAACCGCGCTGTGGTTGTATAATAACTTTGTTGGCTGGTTAACCTTCCTGTCCGCGGCAATCCCGCCAATTGGTGGTGTGATTATTGCCGACTACCTGATGAACCATCGCCGCTACGCTGCAGATTTCAGTAAGGTACATTTCCTGACGGTAAACTGGGTAGCTATTCTGGCAGTTGCCATCGGTATCGCCGCAGGTAACTACTTACCGGGTATCGTACCGGTGAATGCTGTGTTGGGTGGTGTTGTCAGCTATATGCTGTTTAATCCACTCGTTAATCGTAAATTTGTAAAACTGCCAGAGGTTGGTCATGCAGAATAATTCCGTTGTTATTACCAATGCCCGCCTACAAGGGCGTGATGGTCTTTGGCAACTCTCTATAGAAAATGGTGTTTTTAGCCGCATTGAGCCGCAGGGTTCTGCATCACCGGCCAGCGGACAGACGATTGACGCTGAAGGTGGTTTAGTCATTCCTCCGTTTGTTGAACCGCATATCCACCTGGATACGACTCAAACCGCCGGTGAGCCGAACTGGAACCAGTCCGGTACTCTGTTTGAAGGTATTGAACGCTGGGCAGAACGTAAAGCGATGCTGACTCACGACGATGTGAAGCAGCGGGCCATGCAAACCCTGAAATGGCAAATGGCTAATGGTATCCAACATGTTCGTACCCATGTGGATGTGTCTGACCCAACCCTGACTGCGCTGAAAGCTATGCTGGAAGTGAAACAGGAAGTGGCTCCGTGGGTGGATTTGCAGATTGTTGCTTTCCCACAGGAAGGAATTCTTTCCTATCCAAACGGTGAAGCGCTGATGGAAGAGGCAGTACGCCTTGGTGCAGATGTTATCGGTGCTATTCCTCATTTTGAGTTCACCCGCGAATACGGCGTCGAATCTCTGCATAAAACCTTCGCACTGGCGCAGAAGTACGATCGTTTAATTGACGTGCACTGTGATGAAATTGACGATGAACAATCACGTTTTGTAGAGACGGTTGCCGCTCTGGCCCATCGTGATGGTACTGGTGCGCGCGTTACTGCCAGCCACACTACCGCGATGCACTCTTATAATGGGGCTTATACTTCTCGTCTGTTCCGTTTGTTGAAAATGTCTGGTATCAACTTTGTTGCTAATCCACTGGTGAATATCCACTTACAGGGCCGTTTTGATACTTACCCTAAACGCCGTGGTATCACACGGGTGAAAGAGATGTTGGAAGCGGGTATCAACGTCTGCTTTGGCCATGATGACGTTTATGACCCTTGGTATCCTCTGGGAACAGCAAATATGCTACAGGTATTGCATATGGGACTGCACGTTTGCCAACTGATGGGTTACGGTCAGATTAATGATGGTCTGAATCTGATTACTACTCACAGTGCTAAGACGTTGAACCTGCAGGATTACGGTATTGAAATCGGGCGTTCAGGTAATTTGGTTATTTTACCGGCGGAGAATGGTTTTGATGCGGTGCGCCGCCAGACGCCGGTGCGTTATTCCGTACGTCGGGGTAAGGTGATTGCCGAAACTGTTCCAAGCCAAACAACGTTATATTTGAATCAGCCAGAGAATGTGAGCTTTAAGCGTTAATTCACGTTTGCTGAAAATATACAGGGCCGGATAGATTATCCGGCCTTTTTTTGTCCGCTAAATCAGTAGCCGCTGAGGGGGAAAATCACTAGAATCGGGAAGGTTTGAATTTATTGCTACCTAACAAGAAGGTATTTTCTTATGTTGAAGCGTATTTGTATCACCTTAACGGCGCTGTTCTCACTGGTATTACTGGCACCGGCTGCATTGGCGGCTAATCCTCATGTTGTACTGACCACCTCGTTGGGTAATATTGAAATCGAGTTGGATCAGGACAAAGCCCCAATCTCTACCAAAAACTTTGTGACTTACGTTAAAGATGGTTTTTATGACGGCACGATTTTTCACCGTGTAATTCCTGGTTTTATGGCTCAGGGCGGTGGCTTCACTGCTGAGATGAATCAGAAGAAACCTAATGCTCCGATTAAAAACGAAGCGGCGAACGGTTTGAAAAACGTGCGAGGAACTATTGCGATGGCGCGTACCAATGCGGTTGACAGCGCTACCAGCCAGTTCTTTATTAACGTCGTGGATAACGATTTCCTTGACCAGTCTGCAGGTAATTTTGGTTATGCGGTATTTGGTAAAGTGGTGAAAGGAATGGACGTTGTAGACCAAATGATGAAAGAGAAAACTCAGTTCTCTGGTCAACATCAGGATGTTCCGGTTACGCCGATTGTGATTAAGTCTGCGAAGGTAATGCCGTAATATCGCCTTTGGCGGTTGAAGGATTTATCCGTTTTGTCAGTAGTCTGAAAGGCGCATATGGCGCCTTTCTTAATTTTTATCAGCAGGCTTTGCCAAATAACTACAGGCTGGATCGGCCCGAAATGGAGTTTGGTGTTGGGCATAGGCCAGGCAGCGGAGGCCGCCCTGGCATGTAGTGCGGTACAGACAGGTGGAGCACTCTTCGGGGGAGGAAAAATCTCGTAGCTGCTGTAAGAGTGGGGATTGATAGTAGACTTCGACGAGTGATTGTTGTTGTAGATTGCCAACATTCACTGGCATGCGTCGACATGGCAGGACACTGCCGTCGGGCATCAATGTAATCAGCTCCTTTCCTGCGTTACAGTAATAGGGCGTGTTTCCACTGGCCTGAAACTGTAGTGCGCGGAACATGGCTATTTCCGTTTTGTTATTCGCTTTAGATTCCACCTTGCACTTAACCTGATACATCTGCTGAAAATAATCTACGCTTTGTCGGGTATCCAGGGGCTGTGGCGCACCTCGGTGGCAGGAAGGTAGCATTCGGTCTGACCATATTCGATCGACCTGATGAATATGGGCCAATTCGGCAACCTGGTTGAATTCCTGATAATTCTTATTGTGAGCCGTGAATGACCATAATACCCGAATACCCGCCTGTTTCAGGCAGTGGGTCGCAGCTAATACCTGTTGAAAATGACCGCGACCTCGGATGGCGTCATGGGTTGATTCATTACCTTCAACGCTAAGTTGTACAAATTTAACGGGTAGTCGGGCAAAAAGAGCCGCCCATTCTGCATCAATCAATGAACCGTTGCTTAGAATTGCCAGCGAAGGGCGGGATGGATGAGCGGCCAGATATTCCAGCAGGGCAGCAAAGTCCGGGTGTACACAGGGTTCTCCACCGGTCAGGTTAATCTGCAACGGCGTATTGATATCGGTTCGGGCAATTTGATGAAGTCTGAACACCTGCTGAGCAATCTGTTTTAGCATGGCTAAATCAGGGCCTTTATCGCGATAACTCTCCTGATAGCAGTGGCTACAGCGGAGGTTACAGCGATCGGTAATATGCCACTGTATGGTTAAACGCTGTAGCTTAGGGACGACATCAGTAACCATAGTTTATGCTCTTAATCACCACCGCCACATCCACCGCATCCCGAACATCCGCTGGAACTGCCTGAATCTGAAGACGAACTGCTGTCGCTATCGGCACCACCAGAGGAGGAGTTTCCACCAGCGGCTCCTCTGCCCGATGCGCCTGACGGCGGAAGTACGGCAAAGTTGAGCAGATAAGCATGTTGACCAAAACTGCACTCAGAATAGATGAAGTTACTGGTTGATAGCGCGACGACAGCCATGGCGATATCCAGTTTTTTCAGCGACTTTTTATCCCTTGGCAGGCTGGCGTTGAGTCGCTCAAGAAATATTTTGCCTTTATTGGTCAGATGAACCCTGTCAGCCCGGTGGCGTAGAAAAATCCGGTAATGAATCCAGCCGAAAAATAGCATCATCAGACTAAGAAAAATAACGTTATGGTAGCCATTTCCCCAGGCAACAATTAACTTATAAGCCCCCATTCCTGTCAGCAAAATAAACCCAATCCACGCAACCATAGCGGACAAGCTTTCGCTGGTAGCTGAATAAACCAAACCCTCCTTTTGCGCTTTGGCTCGAAAGTTTCGGCCGGTAGGAGCCAGAGCATTGAACGCCCATTCTTTGCTCTGTTCGTGCTGTTGCTCAAAACAGGAAAAAACCAAAGTCTCTAACCGATTGAGCTCTTGCATCTTTGACTGAATTGACTCTGGATTGGTTACAGGACGAAGCATATAGGTTGTAGATTTACTGCCAGGAACCAGTAATCCGGAGTAAGACAGGCGCATCATTGCCAGCTGTAATACCTTCTCCCGACCGCTTTGCAACCAGGCAAGAAAGTAAGGGTCGATATGGGAGGGCAACAGGCCAGGCTTATTATCAGAACGGGAAGTGTCAGGGTAACAGCGCAGACTTATCATCCCTGTCGCAATCATGATGGCGATACAGTAAATCAGATAAAACAGCAGAAACCAGGGACCATACATGTCCACTATCGGGTTACTCATGACTGTCCATGTCATAACGCTAAACTCCGCGACTAAATGAGAATTGAGTGATAGTTGCTATTGTATACGGATAAATGCGTGTG
Source organism: Limnobaculum zhutongyuii (assembly GCF_004295645.1). NCBI lineage: Bacteria > Pseudomonadati > Pseudomonadota > Gammaproteobacteria > Enterobacterales > Budviciaceae > Limnobaculum > Limnobaculum zhutongyuii. The sequence continues at coordinate 4,188,406 of NZ_CP034752.1, read as the reverse complement.
TCACCGATTGACTAAAGAAGATTGCGCCGGGATTTCTCTATTCAACCATATTGATTGGTGAAAGGAGCCCGGCGCATAGGATAAGGCGATATATTCTATGTAAGCACTGACTAACTTAACGGCTTAGTGACTCTATCCACCACATACAAAATAGAACGATAAGGCACACCAGAGTGTTCCGTTAAGCCTATCTCACAGGTTCGGCTATTGGATACCCCTTCGACACAGTTAGCCGGTACTTGCTGGCTTAACAGACGCAATGCGCTGGCGTTCAGTTCCGGATTTTTTATTCCTTTATCTCCGGCAAAGCCGCAGCAGTGGATACCATCGGGAATAATCACCTGATTACAACAGCGATCCAGCAGGTTTTTCATCGGTGCTGACAGACCCATTTTCACGCTGGAGCAGGTGACATGCAGCATGATTGGATTGTCTTCCGGAGTGAACGCTAACTTATCCAGCAGATAATGATTCACAAAACCAACCGGTTCAAACAGCGCCATTGGTTTGGTGAAACCTTCCACCGCGCGCAGGGCACAAGGGCTGGTATCGATCAGTACCGGATATTTTCCCTGTTCGCTGGCTTCCCAGAGGGCTTGCTCCATATCCGCCAGTCTCTCTGAGGCAACAGAGGTAATGCCTTTACTGTTATAAGGCATTCCGCAGCACAGGCTATCCAGTTTTTGTGGGTAAATCACCGAGAAGCCCGCTTTGTTTAACAGACTTTCCACGATGTCCGTCAAAGGACGCTGGTCCGGGTCATTGGCGGATGCTCCCATGGTGCGCGATGCGCAGCTGGGTAAATAGACCACTTTCAAATCGCCAGCCACTAATTTTGGCGCTTTTGGGGAAGTGGCTCCCCGCGGGAAAGATGGGGTTAACAGCGGAATATATCCGGCGCTGGCAGTGTGCAAGGCTTTGGTGATTTTGCCAAAACGCGGTTGACCAATAACTTTACCGGTAGCGGCTACGCTATTTAATGCCAGACGGGCGCCACCGGTAATGGTGGTGAAGTGATCTGCGGTCCAGCGGGCGATACGCTCATAGCGCATATTACGCTGGGTACGAATATCCCGAATCAGTTCACCGGTGTTAATTCCTACCGGACAGCGACGGGCACACAGACCGGTAGCAGCACAGGTAACATCACCCAGATAAAGGAAGTCTTTTTCCAGTTTTTTCAGCCGTTTATTATCATCACCGCTACGACGCAGGCGGTTAATTTCACGCCACATAACGATGCGTTGACGCGGTGTGAAAGAGAGGCTGGTGGAAGGGCAAACCGGTTCACAGAATCCACATTCAATACAGCTATCTACGCGTTTATCGGCGGCAGGTAGTAACTTTAAGTTTTGCAGATGGGCCTGATGGTCGCGGTTAAGCAAAACCCCAGGGCTTAACAGATGATTTGGGTCGAGCAGATTTTTCAGCTGCCACATTAGCTCATAGGCTTCACTTCCCCACTCCAGCTCAACAAAAGAGGCCATATTACGACCGGTACCATGTTCTGCTTTGAGTGAACCTTTATATTCAACCGCAACTAAGTGGGCAATATCTTCCATAAAGAGCTGATAGCGGGAAACTTCAGCCGGGGAGTCGAAAGATTGCTGGAAGACAAAGTGCATATTGCCATCCAGAGCATGTCCATAAATAACCGCGTTATAGTCATGTTTAATAAACAGCTTACGCAGGTCACGTACACCGGCAGCCAGTTGCTCAATAGGAAAAGCCACATCTTCAATAATGACCGTTGAGCCTACAGGACGAACGGCACCAATCGCCGGGAAAATGCCTTTACGAATTGCCCACAGCCGACCAAATTCTTCAGGTTTATCGGTGAAGGGAACCTGCTGCTCCAGCGTGAAGCTGGCGATAGATGACATAATTTGTGCCATCTTGTCCTTTAGCGTATCAGCATCGGCTGCGCGAACTTCAACTAACAGCGCAGTGGCATCCTCACTGAGATCAGGCATAAAGTCAGGCAGGCCCTCTTCATTCTCTACTGATGCCAACGCGCCGCGGTCCATCAGTTCTACCGCAGAAACAGGCTGTTGTTTAAGAATACGGGTTGCCTCACAAGCGGCTTCAATATCACCAAATACAAACAGGGCGGAGGCTTTAAATGGATGTTCTTCCACCGTACGGTAGGTAATTTCAGCAATAAATCCTAATGTCCCTTCTGAACCAATCATCAGGTGAGTCAGGATGTCCAGCGGATGGTCAAAATCAACCAGTGCATTCAGGCTGTATCCGGTGGTATTTTTCAATCGATATTTATGGTGAATCAGCTCCGACAAATGGCTATTGGCTTTAGTTTGCTGAGCAAGTTGCCCTAATTGCGCCAACATTTTTCCGTGGGTTTTATTGAAGGAGGCAACGGATTCGCTGTCAGCGGTATCAATCAGGGTGCCATCCGCCAGAATCAGGCGCATTGCCTGTAACGTTTAGTAAGAGTTTTGCGCCGTACCACAACACATGCCGCTGGCGTTATTGGCTGCAATACCGCCAATTTTACAGGCGTCAATGGAGGCCGGGTCCGGGCCAATTTTGCGGCCAAAAGGTGCCAGATAGCGGTTGGCATCAGCACCAATAACACCCGGTTTCAGGGAAATATAACCCGCATCACCAAAAATCTTATACTGGCGCCAGCTATCGCCCAGAATAATCAGTATTGAGTCGGTAATCGCCTGACCGGACAGGCTGGTGCCGGCCGCCCGGAAGGTCACAGGGAGTTTATGTTTTCTTGCCAGAACCAATGTTTGCTGTACTTCCCGCTCGTTATTAACCCGCACAACAATTTGAGGGATCAGGCGATAACAGCTGGCATCAGTACCATAAGCCATGGTTCTTGATGGATCGGTATAGATGAATTCTTTAGAGATAACACGACAAAGCTCACGATAAAAAGGTTGGTACGACACTTTCATTTATACTTCCTTTATTTTACTTTTTGCGCAGTATATGCGTTTCTTTGTCGTTGATTATAATAGTAAAACCATGAAATTATTGTGATCGCACTCTATCTTTAATCGCTATTGAATCGATTCATATTACAAATGTGCTTTCATCGTGTTGTCCGGTGAGAAAAATCCTCAATATTTTTTAGCCGTTGTGCTACCGGTCGAGATAAACGGAATTTTTATTAATGATCCTCGGTTGAGTCATTTATACTGTGTCTGTACAGGACATTGCGCATAGTGACATGCCGTGGCCTTTCTGAATAAAAAGTCTGACAGGTGCACTTTTCGGCTCGGTGGAGTCGTTATATATAGGATGAACTCTGATGTTAGAACCTCTTGTTATTGCCAAAAGCAATGAGTTAGAGCTGGCGATTCTGCCTGCGCTGGCTAACCGTCATGGATTGATTACCGGAGCAACCGGAACAGGAAAAACCGTCTCGCTGCAAAAAATGGCAGAGAGTTTTTCACGAATTGGCGTACCGGTATTTATGGCCGACGTCAAAGGTGACCTGTCGGGTATCGCCGCCGAAGGGGTAATGAACCCGAAACTTCAGTCACGTCTGGAAGCGCTGAAAGTAACCGATTGGGATCCAGCCGCTTGTCCTACCGTATTCTGGGATGTTTTCGGTGAGAAAGGGCATCCGGTGCGCGCAACGGTTTCCGATATGGGGCCGATTTTGCTTTCCCGTTTATTGAATCTGAATGATGTTCAGTCTGGCGTACTGCAATTAGTGTTTAAAATTGCGGACGATAACGGCCTGTTGCTGCTGGATATGAAAGATCTGCGCTCAATGGTGCAGTTTGTTGGTGATAATGCCAGGCAATTCCAAACCCAGTACGGCAATATCTCCAGTGCTTCCATCGGCGCTATTCAGCGTGGTTTGTTGACGCTGGAACAGCAAGGGGCTGAGAGCTTCTTTGGCGAGCCAATGTTAGATATTTTTGACCTGATAAAAACCAATGCATCAGGTCAGGGGATCGTCAATATTCTGGCGGCAGATAAGTTGTATAACCAGCCTAAACTGTATGCGATCTTCCTGCTGTGGCTGTTGTCTGAGCTATTTGAACACCTGCCGGAAGTGGGTGATATGGACAAGCCGAAGATGGTATTTTTCTTCGATGAAGCCCATTTACTGTTTAACGATGCGTCAACCGCTTTGCTGGAAAAAATTGAGCAAGTGGTACGCCTGATTCGTTCTAAAGGTGTGGGTATCTACTTTGTTACTCAAAATCCACTGGATATTCCGGATAGCGTACTGGGGCAGTTAGGTAACCGGGTACAGCATGCTTTGCGTGCGTTTACACCGCGAGATCAAAAAGCAGTCAGAGCGGCGGCAGAAACCATGCGGGCCAACCCGACATTTAATGCCGAGCAGGCTATTACTGAGTTGGGTGTTGGTGAAGCACTGATTTCATTTTTAGATGAGAAAGGGCGTCCAAATATTGTTGAGCGTGGCTTTGTGATTGCACCTTGTTCTCGTATGGGAGCACTAAGTGATGATGAGCGTAACGGCTTGATTAATCGCTCTCCATTGTACGGCCGTTATGAAGAGATGATCGATCGTGAATCTGCCTATGAAAAACTGATGGCGGGTGCTGGTGTAGCAACACCGGCAGCGAAAGATGCTCCGGTGACTAAGCAAGAAGCTCAACAGAAAGAGAACGAAGATGGCGGTTTACTGGGCAGCCTGAACGATATTCTGTTTGGCACCACGGGCCCACGCGGTGGTAAAAAAGATGGCATAGTACAGACTGCGGCTAAATCGATGACTCGCCAGCTGGGTAACCAGATTGTGAGGGGGATCTTGGGGAGCATTCTGGGTGGTAAGCGTAGATAACTGAAGTTGTGAGCAGAATGAGTTAGGGTCAGTGGATATTCCGGCCGTAATAACAAAGTGCCCATATAGCCTTTGTGCTCGGCCGGAAGGGCATTTGTACTTAGCTACGGAGTGCGTCGGGCCTAGGCTGCCTACGGGCACTTCGTTGGCTTACGCCAAGTCGACCCCCACGGCACCCTCTCCCTCCGTTTGGCTGTTTTTAAACACAAATATCTAACGACCAATGTCAAAAATAGCGGCTTAATGCCGCTATTTTTGTTGATTACATCTGCCAGCTAAACCGAATTGCTATTCGTCGGCTTCGAACCAGTCGGTATTGCGTTGGGAAATGGTGGTAACGGTGGAGATCATCTCTCCGAGGTGTTGTTTCATTGCGGCTTCTGCCGCATCGGGATCGCGTTTTTCCAGCCCGTTATAGATTTTGTAGTGCTGCTCGATCAGGCTTTCTGGTGGAGAAACATCAGCCAGACTCATAAACCGTACACGGTCCATGGTCGCTTTAATGGTTTCGATAGTTTCCCATGCCATGGGACAATCGATTATTTGAGTGAAAGTGCGATGAAACTCATCGTCTAACTCTAAAAATTCTTTGATACGTTTATTGCTGGCAGCAAGCTCCTGACGATGGAGATTGTGCTTCAGCTGCATCAAGTGTTCAGGGGTGATGGCTAACGCTGCCCGGCGAATAATGGCTATTTCTACCGCTTCGCGGATAAAACGCCCATCAGATACACGCTTGGCGGAGATCTTCATTACGAAGGTGCCACGCTGTGGCAGAATCTGGACTAGCCCAGTTTCTGACAGTTTGATAAACGCTTCTCTGACAGGTTGCCGAGATACATTGAAGCGAGTTGAGATCTCTTTTTCTGACAGTAAAGTACCCGGACGAATTGTACAATCAACGATCTCCTGCCTTAACAGGCGGTAGATTTGCTGATTCACAGGTTCACTGGTAGCGAATGGGTAAGCAATGGTCATTGATGTCGATAGAGCTCTTACTGTAGTTAGCAACTTTCCGCATTATAGCGGGATTTCACGGATAATTCGCCAAAATTCTTATGGAAAAGCGTCATTTTTTAACAAATCTAATTGAGTAGCGAACGAATATTTTCACCGGAATAAATTAACCAGTGAAGCAGAACAATAGTTATTCAACAAAGAACGGGTTGGTTCTGACTATTAAACTGATTTCTTACCCACAAACCGTTTCAGATACCAATGAACCTATCATGATTAGAGCACATTTAATTTGATCTTTGGCGTGTAATTCAGCAATTCGTTAGTGTGTCAGGTAAGTGTTTACACACAAATTAAAATGACAGAAATGTAATCTGCACATTGGCGGTTTGTCATTCGGACATTGTTATTCTTTTTGCAACTTACTGGGCGATTAAGCCAGCGATGATTTGTCATAAAAGGAATAACTTATGCGTCGATTAACCGGAGGTCTATTTTTCATTTGGGCAGTGACTTTTCTGTTTTCATTGCCTGCAACATTCGACTTTTTTTTCTGGCGACGCCAGATTATTTTATTGACCGGTATTCTTAGCTTTGGCTATATGAGTGTTGCGATGTTATTGGCTATCCGCCCCGCCTGGCTTGAAAAACGGCTGAACGGGTTGGATAAAATGTATCGTCTGCATAAATATCTGGGAATTGGATCATTGGTGGCGTTATCAGCCCACTGGTTGGCGTTTAAAGCCGGTAAATGGCTGACGCAGGCGGGTGTCGTGCAACGGCCTTTTCGCCCCGAAGCACCAGGGATTAACTGGCATGCCATCGCCAATGATATTGGTGAATGGGCGTTTTATGCTTTTATCGTTTTTGCGTTGGTAAGCCTGCTAAAAGTCGTCAGCTATAAAAGATTCGTGATTCTGCATAAATTGGCTGGCGTCATATTTATCGCCGGAGCCGTTCATGGCGCGATGTCATTAAAATATCTGATGAATACGATGTTGTATGATATAGCGATTATCGCCATGGCATTAGTGGGTTGTTATTGTGCTTTGCTATCACTGACCAGCCAAATCGGTAGTAACAAAAAGGTCAACGGTACGGTGACTCATGTTGAGCGTTATGCAGATAATGCCGTCCATTTTCAGATAACGGTTAACCAACCGATGAAGTATCAGCCCGGTCAGTTTGCCTATCTCAATTTTCATGATGGCGAATCCCCTCATCCTTTTACCGTGGTTAACTATGACAAGCAGCAAAAAATCATCGAAATAGCGGTTAAAGCGTTGGGTGACTATACCGCTAAACTGGTGAATCACTTGCAAACAGGGCAGCAGGTCGAAGTTGAAGGTGGTTATGGTAAATTCTTGCTGTCAGATAAGAAGAAACAGGTATGGGTTGGCGCTGGTATTGGGGTTACACCATTTATTGCCTGGCTTGAATCGATGGCGTCTGGCAGCAATGCTCAAACGTCAGCTGAGAAAATTATATTTTTCTACTGTGCCAGAAACCGGCAAGAGGCCTTTTTTATTGAGCGCCTGCAGCGTTTAACCCGACGGATTTCTCATGTAGAACTGCGAGTATTGCTGGCGGACGACGGGGAGCTATTAACGCCGGAAGAGATTATTCATCTGATGGATAACTGCACCGATTACTCGGTTAGCTTTTGTGGCCCTGAACTGTTTGCCGAACATTTAAAGAAAGGGTTATCAGCGTCAGGATGGTGTCAGAGTCAGTTTCACCATGAAATATTTTCAATGCGTTGATGGCTCATTTTACCAAGCCAGATGAAGGCGAGGTTTTTATATTGATTTACATCCTCAGAGCCATTATTCATCATGGCTCTGATTTAATCGTTTTAAGTGAGGCAGATGCAAAAAAATCTGTTGGTATGCATAAGGTAAATGGATAACCACTATGAAAATATTATTGGTAGAAGATCAGAAAATGGCATCGGAATACATCGCCCGAGGGCTCAAAGAGCAAGGCATGGTGGTCGATATTGCGGCCAATGGTCCCGATGGTTTGCACTATCTGTTAACCAATGAATATGATTTGGCGATTCTGGACGTTATGCTGCCCGGCCTGAGCGGTTGGGATATTCTGGAAATGGCGCGTAAAGCGGGTAAGCAAACTACGGTAATGTATTTGACCGCCAGAGATAATGTCGAAGATAGGGTTCGAGGCCTGGAACTGGGAGCCGATGACTACCTGATAAAACCGTTTTCCTTTAGTGAGTTGTTGGCACGCATTCGCGTTATTCAGCGGCGCCAGATTGATCCACAACAGCCGGAATCTACGGTATTGCGGGTGGCCGATCTGGAACTCGATTTATTGAAACATCAGGCTTATCGGCAGGGTAAACGCCTGGAACTGACACCAAGAGAATTCACATTATTAAGTTTGCTGATGCGCCGCAGTGGTGAAGTGTTATCCCGTATTGTGATATCCGAAATGGTCTGGGATATGAATTTTGACTCCGGAACCAATGTGGTAGATGTGGCTATTCGTCGATTACGTACCAAAGTCGATGACCCCTATTCGGTCAAATTGTTACACACTATTCGGGGGGCCGGTTACGTGATGGAGTTAAGAGATGAAACTGTTTGATATCCGTAGCTGGTCGTTAACCCAACGACTGAGTATCTTTTTTACTCTGGCGATGACCATTATCGTGTTGATTGTTTCAGCGATTGCCTTTACCGCATTAGTGGAACAATTGAAGAAAAAGAACCACCTTGAATTAACCAATATTCTTCAGTCACAAAGCAGCGTTATCGAAAATATCCATGATAATCGTAAGTTAAGGGTCTGGCAGCAGCGCTGGTTTGAAAATATCGATCCGGACAAGCGCGCGTTTTTGCGGGTGATTATGCCGAACGGGCAGGTGTTTGCGGAATCTCCACAACTGACGATTGCGTCGGAGGAATTTCCTGATGCTAATGAGGCGTTCAACTATAAAATAACCTTCTCTAAGCAAGGAGAACGTAAGAGTAAAATGCTGTTGGGCAGCCGCAAGGTGGCTCAGGCTAATGGGCAAGTATGGTTGGTACAGGCAGCGCTGAATGTTAGTCAGGAACGGGAAATTCTGGATCTTTGTCTGGATATTCTAAAAGTGGTGGTATCCGCTGCACTGGTTATTTCGGCATTGCTTGGATGGCTGATCGTGCGAAGTGGTCTCAAGCCATTAAATATTCTGAATAAGCAAATACAGAATATCCATGTAGAACGGCTCAATACTCGTATCGGCCAACAGAAGTGGCCCAGAGAACTAAAAGAACTGGCCGCTTCTTTTGACGATATGCTTGGTCGATTAGAAAGCTCTTTTGCCGAACTATCCCGCTTCTCATCGGATATTGCTCACGAATTCCGCGCCCCCATCAATAATATGGTGGCCGCCGCCAGCGTGACGCAATCTCTGCCTCGTACTCCGGAAGAATATCAGGATACGCTGGAGAAAATTATGGAGGAGGGAGAACGACTCTCCCGAATGATCTCTTCCATGCTGTTTCTTGCCAGAGCAGATAACTCGCGGGAAGTTATTCATATTGAGCCGGTTTCAACGTTGATGTTGTTTAATCAGGTGGCTGAATTCTTTAGCGGTTTGGCTGAAGAGAGACAGATTGAGTTATCGACTTCTGGTGATTACATCATGCAAGCTGACGTGATGTTATTGCGGCGGGCATTTTCTAATCTGGTTGATAACGCATTACGCTATACCCCGGTAGGGGGGAAAATCACACTGGCAGCAGAAAGGGAGAACGATCGCCTGATTCTGTCGGTGACTGATACCGGTGAAGGCATTGAACCACTGCACATCGATCACATATTTGAACGTTTTTACTGTGCTGATAGCGCAAGAAGCTCGAATGAAAGTACGGGTCTGGGGCTGGCTCTGGTGAAATCCATTGTAGAGCTGCATAACGGTACTATTTGGGTGGAAAGTGAAGTGGGGCACGGTAGTCGTTTCGTGATGAGTTTTCCGTTTGTTTAGTTTTGAACTATAAGAAATAGCCACCTGGGTGAGTGGGACACAGACTGCTGACAAACCAGAACAATTGGCCTCAATGAATATTCCGGTCGTAAAATCTAAAATTGTTTATATTGGCTTTGTGCTCGACCGGAAGACCGTCTGACTTGGCTTCAACGTGTGTCGGGCCTGGCCTCCCTACGGGCGCTTCGTTGGCTTACGCCAAGTCGACCCCCACGGGAGTCCCTCCCGACAATCGGCTATTTTAAAACACAAAACTGAATAAACCAGACTTTATCATTGCTCTGAGCCACCCAAGGGGTGGCTATTTACGAACTGATAAATTGGATGGTTTATCAAAACTGCTTAACCAGTAAAGCAACGCTCTGCCTGGCACCAGACTGTAACAACTGCAGATAGGCTTCAGTTACGGCCGTAACAAAGCGAGCATTTTGTGGTAGCGCTTTGCCAAACACCACTTCCAGTGACAGCAATGCTTTTACCCGTTCAGCCCCTTCTTCACTGGTAGCAACCAATGCTTTTAGCTGTTCCAGCAGCGGATCGCTAACTTCAATCGCTTGTCCTTGCTCATCAATACCACCAACGTAACGCATCCAGGCTGCAATACCCAGCGCCAGACAGTCAAAGCGACTGTTATGGGCAAGATGGTAGCGTACTGAATCCAACATACGCTGCGGTAGCTTCTGCGTTCCATCCATTGCGATTTGCCAGGTACGGTGCTTCAGAGCTGTATTACGATAGCGATTAAGCAGAGAGTCGGCATAGGCTTCCAGATCGACCCCCTGAGTTCGCAACGTTGGTGCCTGTTCACTTAGCATCAGATGGCGCGCAGCAGTGGCGTAGTTGTCATCTTGCATACAGTCGTTAATATGCTGATATCCAGCCAGATAGCCAAGATAGGCCAGAAATGAATGGCTGCCGTTTAGCATACGCAGTTTCATCTCTTCAAATGGCAACACGTCTTGTACCAGCTCGGCCCCGGCTTTTTCCCACTCTGGACGGCCATTAACAAAGTTATCCTCAATCACCCACTGGCGGAACGGTTCGCAGGCCACGCCTGCGGGGTCGTTAATTCCACCAAGCTGCTGAGTGATTTTCTCCAGCGTTTCCGGGGTAACGGCAGGTACAATGCGGTCCACCATGGTCGACGGGAAGCTGACGTTAGTTTCAATCCAGTTTGCCAGTTGAGCATCCTGAAGACGGGCTAACGCCAGAACCACATTGCGGGTGACATGACCATTTTCCGGCATGTTATCGCAGGACATCACACTAAAAGCAGGAAGATTACGGTCGCGACGCAGTCGTAAAGCCTGAACAATTGCGCCGGGCGCTGATTTTGGCGTTGATGGGTTAGCAATATCATGCTGAATCAGCGGGTGATCTTCGATTAGCGTGCCGGTAGCTGGCTGATAGCAATAGCCTTTTTCAGTAATGGTAATAGAAACGATGGCAATCTCTGGCTGTGCCATGGCTTCCAGCACGCTGTTGATACCATCGACTTCACCATGAATAGCACGGCGAACCACGCCCACCACGCGGCCTGACCAGCCTTCAGAAGCCATTTCTGCCACTGAATACAACAGATCTTGTGAGTTTAAATCGCTAATCTGCTGTTCACCGCCAATCAGATTAACTTCACAATATCCCCAGTTGCTGCCGTATTCTGATGCCAGAATGTCGGCATAAACTGCCTGATGGGCGCGGTGAAACGCGCCGAAGCCTAAATGCACAATTCGAGTCTGTAGTCTGGTTCTGTCGTAGCCAGGCACTACGACATTTTTCGGCAGATTGCGTAATGATGTGTTTGATAAATTCATATCGTTCGGTTCACCTGTTAAAAGATAAATAAGCGTTGTTCTAATTAAACTTCTGCCGCACTACGGCGAACATCAACCGCAGATGCCTCGTGAGCTGGGACTTCCGCCGCATCTCTTGGATCGCTCAGATCGCGATCTTTTACTTCAGGCATACAGATAGCTGAAATTAAACCGATAGATGAATAGACAATAATCATCACCACGATTGGCCACCAGGAGTCGGTCATATTACAGAAGATTCCTGCCAGTACCGGGCCAAAACCTACCGCAACCAGACCACCGGTCTCTTTAGAAATTGCCATCCGGGTAAAGCGATTACGTGAGCCAAACATTTCGGCCATGGTAATGTTTTCAAGGGCGAACAGACCCAGTACCGCAACGTTATGAATAATGATAATGCAGGCCATAATCACGTTAACTTCACCGGTTTTATCAACAATCATTGAGATCATTGGATAGGCTAAGATGATGGCACTGATGCTCAGAACGATATAAGGCAAACGACGACCAATTTTGTCAGACAGCCAGCCCAATAGGGGAATGGTCAGGAACCCAAGAATTGAGCTAATCATTAACGCATCGGTTGGAATACGTTTTTCAAATAGCAGGGTTTGTACTAAATAACCGGCCAGGAAGGTCTGAATTAAGCCAGAGTTACCCGCCTGCCCAAAACGCAAGCCGGTTGCCAGCCAGAAGGATTTGCTGGTGAACATAGAAAGAATTGAGCTTTCTTCTGAAGCGGCTTTTTTCGCGGCTGCGGTTTCTGTCGCCGCGTTTTCGCTGGCCTGCTCAAATACCGGGCTCTCTTTCAGGTTCATTCGTAACCAAACCGCAAAGATCATAACAACCACACTGGACAGGAACGGAATACGCCATCCCCAGTCAAGCAGTTGCTCTCTGTCGAGCATAACAAACATCACCGCCCAAATAGCCGTGGCGCTTAATGTTCCGCAGTTGGTTCCCATCGCTACCAGTGAAGAGATAATGCCGCGTCTACCTTTAGGCGCATACTCTGCCAGCATGGTGCCTGCACCAGAGATTTCGGCTCCCGCGCCCAGTCCCTGAATGATACGTAAGGTAATCAGTAACAGTGGTGCGAAGATGCCAATTTGAGCGTAGGTAGGTAATACCCCAATCAGCGTGGTACAGATACCCATCATGGTGATGGTGATAAACAGGACTTTCTTTCTGCCGATGGTGTCACCCATTCTGCCGAAGATAAAGGCACCAACGATACGTGCGATATATCCCGCACCGTAGGTCCCCATCGCCAGAATCAGCGCCATAGCTGCCGATTGTTCAGGGAAAAAAATCTCATGGAAAACCAGCGCGGCACCCAGTGAGTACAGCTGAAAATCCATAAATTCGAGGGCGGTTCCCAGCCAGCCGGAAACCGCGGCCTTAACCAGGTCAGAAGTACTTCTTTCCGGTTTGTTATTTGTTGATTCCATGCTTTTAGTCATATTTCTGCTCTCTACAGTTGTTGTTATATATACAGAAAAGGTTTGGGTACAGAGGTTTTCTGTTAAAACTTCAATAAAACTTTGCAACAGAACTTAGGATCCTTTTCGAATATCTCCATTGCTTCAACGACTTGTGTGTAATCAAATTGATGAGTAATCAGTTTTTCAGGATGGATTTTTTTGCTGTTCATCCAGTCAATAACCATCGGGAAACGATTACTGTTGAGGCGAGAGCTATGAATCGTCAGCTCTTTACTGGTGATACCCTGTTGATTAATGACGCAAGGGTCAGAAGAGAAACCCATAATGCCAATACGAGCTGCTGGTGATGCTAAACCAATGGCTTCTGGCAGAATTGACGGGTGGCATGCAGCATCAATAATCAGCGTCGGGCGGATACCCAGCTTTGCCAGCTCTGCGCTCAGGTCGATATCGGTATTGTTGATAACGCGATCGGCTCCGTTCTCTTTGGCCATGGCTAAGCGCTCGTCGATACGATCTGCAACAATGATCTCCTTAACGCCATACACGCCACGCAGTGCCTGAATAGAAGTCAAACCCATTGGACCTGCGCCATAAACCAGAGCAACATCCAGAGGGCCAGGGTTCATTTGACTACAGATATTTGCAGCAATGGTAAAAGGCTCAATCATCGTTGCTTCCCGATCCGGGATGCTGTCAGGAACGATATGGGCATTCCTTGCCGGTAACGTGATATATTCACTGAATCCGCCGTCCCGATGTACACCAATAACTTGTAAAGAGGTGCAAACATTCGGACGGCCTACCGAACAAGGGTAGCAATGGCCACAACTGACTACCGGATCGCCAACGACACGTTGGCCAACACGAGATTTATCTACGCCTTCACCTACCGCATCAATACGACCAAAGAATTCATGACCGATGACTCGCGGATATTTAGCAAAAGGGTTATGGCCGCGATAGATATGTACATCGGAACCACAGATACCGGCACTTTCTACCCGCAAACGCACTTCGCCAACCTGTGGCTGTGGTACCGGGCGATCTTCAATGACTAAAACTTCGGGTTGTTGAATGACTACGCTTTTCATGTTGTTCTCCTTAATCACCAGTTCCACAGCGTGCCGTCAGTTAAACGGGCAACCGGCAAGTAGGCAGCTTCATAGGGATATTTGGCAGCCAGTTTTTCATCGAAATCGATACCCAGACCCGGTTTATCGCTTGGGTGCATGTAGCCATCATCAAAGGTCCAGTTGTGTGGGAAGACCTCTAACATTTGCTCGGAGTAGCCCATATATTCCTGTACACCAAAGTTCGGTACCCACAGGTCAAAATGCAGTGCTGCCGCGTGGCAAATTGGTGAAAGGTCGGATGGGCCATGGGAACCGGTACGTACCTGATACATGGCAGCGAAGTCAGCAATGCGACGCATATGGGTGATGCCACCGGCATGGGTGATGGTAGTACGGATATAGTCGATCAGTTGTTCTTCAATTAGCTGTTTGCAGTCCCAGATACTGTTGAACACTTCACCCACGGCGATAGGGGTAACGGTATGCTGACGGATCAGACGAAAACACTCCTGATTTTCCGCCGGTGTTGGGTCTTCCATCCAGAACATGCGGTAGTCTTCAATGCTTTTGCCAAAACGAGCCGCTTCAATTGGTGTCAGGCGATGGTGCATGTCATGCAGCAGATGTTCATCAAAACCAAACTTATTACGTACTGCATCAAACAGTTTTGGTGTGAAATCCAGATATTTCTCGGTAGACCACAGCTGCTCTTCCGGATAGTGGCCTTTGGTGGCTGGTTCATAAGCCAGGTTTTTACCTTTGCTTAAACCATAGGTGGTTTTCATTCCCGGTACGCCACACTGAACGCGGATGGCCTTAAAGCCCATCTCTTTATGCTTAGCGTAGTCTTCCAGCACTTCATCAATAGTGCGGCCGGTGGTATGGCAATACACCATAACTCCGGTGCGTGAGGCGCCACCGAGTAGCTGATAAAGCGGCATATTTGCTGCTTTGCCTTTGATATCCCACAGTGCCATATCAATGGCAGAGATAGCGGACATCGTGACTGGACCGCGACGCCAGTAAGCGCCTTTGTAGAAAAATTGCCAGATATCTTCGATTTGATGAGCGTCGCGGCCAATCAGTTGTGGGCAAAGATGATCTTTAAGGTAGGAGGCAACGGAGAGCTCACGTCCATTGAGGGTGGCATCACCTATGCCATAAATGCCTTCATCGGTAGTGATCTTGACGGTAACAAAGTTACGGCCCGGGCAGGTTACAAAAACTTCAGCCTTTACAATTTTCATAATGCATCCATCCTGACGGAATAAGAGAACTAATTCGGTATAGAAAGTAAGCACAAGATACTTCTGGATTAACTACCATACAAGTAGGTCTAGAATGTTTATAAAGGAAAGTTTGAGATCTGTGACCAAAATCACCGTGGTAGCGACAACACGGCATGATTAATTATTTAATAATAATGAATTGTTATTTATCGAATCTATTTTAATAATTAATTTATTGTTAATGAATAAAGGATTTTTATTGATATTTTTATCTATACAAATTGATTTTATATGCAATCTTGGTAGTGTGGAGTCATTCGCGGTGAAATTAATAGGGTTGTTTTATGGATAGTAATTCGTCAGTTAATCGCAATACTTTTGATAACGTTATGTTACCCGTATATGCGCCAGCGGCCTTTGTTCCGGTTAAAGGCAAGGGAAGCCGAGTCTGGGATCAGCAGGGAAATGAGTATATCGACTTTTCCAGCGGTATTGCGGTTACCGCTCTGGGACATTGCCATCCTGCTTTAGTTAAAGCACTGAATACCCAAGGTGAGATGATTTGGCATACCAGTAACCTGTTCACCAACGAACCAGCTTTGCGGCTGGCCCGGAAACTGATTGATTCAACCTTTGCCGATCGGGTGTTTTTTGCCAATTCGGGTGCTGAAGCCAATGAAGCCGCATTTAAGCTGGCCCGTCGTTATGCGATTACTCGCCATAGTCCTTATAAAACCAAAATTATTGCGTTTAATAACGCCTTTCATGGCCGCACCCTGTTTACCGTTTCCGTTGGTGGGCAGCCTAAATACTCCGATGGCTTTGGCCCAAAACCAGCGGATATTGTGCATATTCCTTTTAACGATCTGGATGCGGTTAAAGCGGTTATTGATGATCATACCTGTGCCGTGGTATTGGAACCGATTCAGGGAGAAGGGGGTATCACCCCGGTTGATGCCGAGTTTTTACGTGGCGTCAGAGAACTGTGTGACCAATATAAAGCGCTGTTAGTATTTGATGAGGTACAGTCAGGTATGGGTAGAACCGGTTCACTGTTTACCTATATGCAATACGGCATTGTTCCGGATATTTTGACCTCTGCCAAAGCGCTGGGAGGTGGTTTCCCAATTAGCGCTATGCTAACTACTGATGACGTCGCGCAAGTGATGGAACCCGGCGTTCACGGCACTACCTATGGCGGCAACCCGCTGGCCTGTGCGGTAGCAGAAGCGGCATTTGATGTGATCAATACGCCAGAGGTGCTGTCAGGTGTGCAATCACGCTATGAGTATATCGTCACCCGTCTGGAAGAAATTAATCAGCTCTATCATGTATTTACCGACATTCGTGGCTTGGGTTTGTTAATCGGTGCGGAACTGCAGCCCGGCTATCAGGGCATGGCGAGAGAGTTTCTTGCTGCGGCAGTAGAAAATGGCCTGATGTTACTCAATGCCGGCCCTAACGTAATCCGTTTTGCTCCATCTCTGGTTATCCCGGAAAAAGATCTACAACAGGGGATGGATTGCTTTGAAAAAGCGGTAAAACAAATGGTTGAGGCTAAGGGGAAATAATTAAAACGGGAAATAGTTATGAACGAGCGGAGTTAATCTGAGGGAGAGACCGCCGTTGGGGTCGACTTGGCGTAAGCCAACGAAGTGCCCCTAGGCGGGCTAGGCCCGAAGCACTCCGAAGCTGAGTACGTAGCCCTTCCGGCCGAGCACAGTGATGATATGAATACATGGTGTTTACGGCCGGAATATCCACCGAGGTAAATTTTCAAAAAATTACCAGCTACCCCTCTTCTCTCAATCTCCGCTTCAACCACATTCCATGATGTGGCCTCTGCTGCCACGCCAGTGAAGAAATAGTATGCATTGTCGTAAGGTGCGCCAGTATCCGTTCGATATGTTTTTCCATTGAGGTTTCTGATAACTCATCCTTATCCCCGGATTCCACAATAGGCAATATGCTGGTATCACCGCTGGGACCGTCATATTCCAGACGTTGCTGACAGGTCTGAATCAAAATCTCACAGGTGTTTAAATAATTCTGTGCTAACGCCGGAACCAAGACGTATTGGTCCCGGGCGATAGTGGTCATTGCATTCAGGTGCTCAACTAAAAACTGGCTATGGGTAACCCACAGGCGCATATCGGCTAAATAGCGAGTATTAAACCCCGGTTCCTGCATGGCCTGATTCAATGCGGTAAAAAGCGTATTGTGAGCCTGGTTAACCTTCATTCGGGTATAAGCCAGTTCAGCAATATCATTGGTCCGATTAAATATTTGCCGCAGATGCTGTTGATAGGTCTCCAGCGCATTGTGAGCATTTTTACGTAATAACGCACTTTGCCATTGAGGCCATAACCACAGGCTACTGGCAAATGCCAGCATACAGCCAATAACCGTATCGATCAGGCGCGGCAACAGGTAATTCATACCGCTGTTAGAGATAATCTGTAAGGTATAGAGGGCGGTAATGGTGAATCCAATGACTGCAATACCATAATTTTTACGCACTATCAGATAAGAGCAAAACGTCAGAACTAACATCAAAATCAACATCAGATTTTGCGAGTAGTAGAGATGCAAAATTGCTGCTCCGGCAAGAATACCGATCATGGTGCCCAGTGAGCGGTGCTGAATTCGAATTCGGGTCGCGTTATAGCCATTTTGGCTAACCACCATAATGGTCATCAGTATCCAGTAGGGCTTAGGCAGATTGAGCGTCAGACCAATTCCGGCACCTGCCGCTAATGTAAGACCAAGACGTGCGGCATTTCTGAGAGCGGCAGATTTAAGCGAACAATAATTTTTTAGCGCTTGCCAAAAAGGAAGACGATTTTGTATCGGCATCAATGTGTGGTTGTATAACGGCTTTTGACGGCTAAGCAAGCGGGCAATGCGACTGAAATGATAATAACAAAAAGCCCCAACCGGATTATCAGGATGCTGTCTGGTAATTTTCTCCAGTGCTGATAATTCCGTCTCCATACTGAAAGGCGTTGGGCGTCGATGATAGAGGATATCATCAGCTAATACCTGTAAGCGTTGACTAATAGATTTTGCATTATGACGAATAATAGCTTCGGCCTGACTTTGCTCAACCAGCTTTTGTACTTCCGCAGGCTGGTGCAGGCTGACGGTAATGTGCTCCTGCAAATCGAGAGCCACCTGAAACGCCTGAATTAATCGCCGATGACGAGGGTGCTTCAGATTGGGAATCATATAGATTTGCTGATAAATCAACGTGATGATATCCATCACTTTCTGTTGGCGTAACAGTAGGGGAGGGAGTGCTTTTTCAGGATCGGTATGTTGGGTTAATAAGCTGTATTTCTCTTCAAAATAGTAAGCTAACTGACGAAAAAGCAGGCTAAGTGATTCTCGCATGGGTTGTTCTTGCCAGAGCCGAAACCACAGGTGGATAAATAAACCATACCAGAACGTGCCAATGGCAAATAATATGGCTACTCGCCAGATAGGTAAATTCCCCGCCATACTGAGCGTAAAAATGGCGGTCACTAATGCCGCAGGCATTAATCGTCCATAAAGCGGACTGATTTCCGCCGTTACACCAAACAGGAGGGTCAGAATAAGCATGCAGAACGGCAGCGGAACTGACCACAGCAGCAGAAACTGTAACAATACACTGCTAATAACAAACAGTGAGCCACCAATAGCCAGCCGTTTGAAAAAGTGTTTATGGGGAGTGTCGAGACCACCAATACTGCAGCAGGCAGGAACAAGGGAGAGTAAAAAGCCGGTTGCCAGATCGTCGAGTAGCCAAAACAGCAAGACAGGCAAACAGAGAACTAAAGTTTGGCGCAGAGCATAATTGACTTCTGGATGATAAATGACTCGTCGCCACATAGGCCTCCCCGGGAAAAGAAAGCGGATATGGCATTTGGAGGCCGTAAACCTATCCGCTTCTCTTTATTATTTAACGAGTCCCGTAGACAACGATAGTCTTTCCATGAGCGGAGATCAGGTTTTGATCTTCCAGCATTTTTAAAATACGTCCTACCGTTTCACGGGAACATCCAACAATTTGACCAATTTCCTGACGGGTGATCTTAATTTGCATTCCGTCTGGATGAGTCATTGCATCCGGCTGTTTAGCCAGGTTGAGTAATGTCTGTGCGATACGGCCCGTAACATCAAGGAAGGCAAGGCTTCCTACTTTCTCAGAGGTAACCTGTAAGCGGCTGGCCATCTGAGCAGATAAACGCATTAAAATATCTGGGTTAACTTGAATCAGCTGGCGAAACTTCTTATAGGAAATTTCAGCAACTTCACATGCTGTTTTTGCCCTGACCCAGGCACTGCGCTCCTGACCTTCTTCAAACAGGCCAAGTTCTCCGATGAAATCCCCCTGATTGAGATAGGAGAGGATCATCTCTTTACCTTCTTCATCCTTAATCAGAACGGCTACGGCACCCTTTACAATATAGTAAAGAGTTTCTGCTTTTTCACCTTGGTGAATAAGTGTGCTCTTGGATGGATATTTATGAATATGACAATGAGATAAAAACCATTCGAGAGTAGGGTCTGTTTGCGGTTTGCCGAGAACCATTTGTTGTTATCCTCTTTGTAGTCACTGCCTAACACAGCAAAGCGAGAAGCTTGCCGAAAATCTTACCCGCCCCGAAGCATATAACTTGCCAGGTGAGCGCTATTATAGCTGATGTAAAAAAGAATATAGAGGTGTTTGTGGGTTAGTATTGCATCAGCCTGAGCAAACTCTAATTTATCTGTTATACCCACACTATGGTTTTAACACAGGTTGAGCCAAGAGTCTCGTGTTGTCTTACTAAAATGAGGGTTAAGCGGCGCTGATTCGGGTTATTCGCCTGTTTTATCCTCATTTCCCTATTCTAATATTCTGCCTTCTAATAATTGTTGTATTAATGGTGTGATAATTAACTCCATAGCCAGCCCCAACTTCCCTCCTGGAATCACTAAAGTGTTTGTTTGGGAGATAAACGATCCCTGTAACATGACCAGTAAATAGGGAAAATCAATTCCTGTCAGCCCCCTGAAGTGAATAACGACCAGACTTTCGTCCATAGTTGGAATACTTTTCGCAGAAAACGGGTCAGAGGTATCAACGGTGGGGACGCGTTGGAAGTTGATATGCGTCCGGGAAAACTGTGGGGTGATGTAATTGATGTAGTCGTCCATTGAACGCACAACAGAATCCAGTACCGCTTCCCGGGAGTGTTCTCGTTCCACGGTGTCGCGGATCAGCTTTTGTATCCACTCCAGGTTAACGATAGGAACGACTCCAACCAGCAAATCGACATGCCGGGCAACATTATGTTTTGCGGTGACGATGCCGCCATGCAGACCTTCATAAAATAGCAGGTCGGTGGTTTCAGGCAGCGGTTGCCAGGGGGTAAAAGTACCGGGTGTTTGATTATAGGGAACCGCTTCATCATAAGTATGCAAGTACTTACGTGTGCGTCCGTTTCCGGTTTTTCCATATTCAATAAAACTGTTTTCCAGCAGAGCGAAGTCGTTCGCCTCGGGACCAAAATAACTGATGTGGCGCCCTTGCTCTCTGGCTTTACGAATTTCCGCATCCATCTCCGGACGCGTATAACGATGGTATGCATCACCATCAATGCGTGCAGCGCTTAAATTTAGCTGCTGAAAGATTTTTCTGAAGGCCAGACTGGTGGTAGTAGTACCGGCTCCGCTGGAACCAGTTACTGCAATGATCGGATGTTTTGCTGACATTAACCTGATTCCTTAGTTTTCGTTGTTATTACCAGAGCATAGTCGGATTGGTGCAGGGCTGTCATAAAATTTTATTCAGATGAATCAATACTCCGGATAAGGCTGCTCTTCCATATCATCACTGAACCGATCTTTGGGCATAATATTGATGGTTTCATGCAGCTCTGACCAAACCAATATTACCTGACCACTTTTTAGCTGACGTTTAACGTCATCCACTTTCTGCTGTAACGATCTTTCGTGCTCTCCGTAATCGGTACCTTCACGCAGAACAAAGGATTCAATAATACTCTCCAGCGTTTCGGGCGCCAGTTGCTGCCACGGAATCATCATTTGTTGTTCTCCAGATAGCCGGTTAACCATTCAGGAATGCGATGTTCCAGCCACATTTGCGGTTTTTTCCATGTGCCACTGACAAAGCCAACATGACCGCCATGTTCCGTTAACTGATATTCAATATTTTCGGGCAGGCTGTTTTTCGCAGGGATCACATCGGGTGCCATAAAGGGATCGTCTTTGGCATGAATAATCAGCAGAGGAATACGTACCTGATGTAAAACCGGCAGGGCACTGCACTTTTGATAATAATCGGTAGCGTCTTTAAATCCATGCAATGGTGCAGTAAGGGCATCATCAAACTGACGGATCGAACGAATATTTTTCAGCGATAAATCGGGCAGCGGCATAATGTCGGGGTAACGGATAAGTTTACGTTTAGTACTCTGTTTTAGCAGGCCAAGTAGATAGCGATGATAGACTTTCGATAAGCCTTGTTCCAGACGACGGGAACAAGGATCGAGCATCAGCGGAGCAGAGACAATCACCGCCGCTTGCAGAGGCACGCGATCGCCTTCTTCAGCCAGATAGCAGCCCAGCATATTGCCACCCAGCGAGTAGCCGACGGCTGCGGTAGGGGCTTCTCCCAGCGTATTCTGTATCCAGTTGAGGAAAAAGCGCGTATCGCTGGTTTCACCGGAATGATAAGCGCGAGGGCTACGGTTAGGTTCACCGCTACAGCCGCGAAAATGCATAACCACCCCCAGCCAGCCGTTTTGACGGCAAACCGCCAGTAAACCATGGGCATAAGGGCTGTAAAAGTTGCCTTCTAAACCGTGAAACAATACCAGACGAGGCTTATGTTTGGCCTGATAAGGATCTTCACTCCAGGCAACATCGATAAAATCGCCGTCCGGAAGTTCCAGACGCTGCCATACCGGATCCAGACTGATCTTTCTGCGAATAATTCGCGGCAGCAGAGTTTGTATGTGTGGGTTAGCGGTGCCCGGTATGGGTCGAAATTGTGCATCCATAACAAAATTATTTTCACTCTTGGGGACTTGTGCGATCAATATCACACTGCTAGCTTGAATGGAATGATTAAACATCTCTCACTGGTAAAGGGTTCTACAGAATGGAGTTAGGCTGGTTTCTTTCTATGTCGATGTTTTTATGGATAGCGGCGGTTACACCGGGTCCAAATAATATGTTACTCACCTCTTCGACTGCTAATTTTGGTTTTACCCGATCGTTACCATTGATGTTTGGCATCATGATCGGCATGCAATTATTGCTGCTGTTGGTTGCTATGGGTGTGGGAACCTTGGTAACCGCCTATCCTTCACTACATCTGGCACTCAAAATTGCAGGTAGCCTCTATCTGATTTGGCTGGCGTGGAAAATTGCCACTTCCCGCTATGAGAAACTGGAGACAGAAAAAGGAACAGCACAACCGGTTCGGTTATATCAGGGATTACTGTTACAGGCGTTGAATCCTAAAGCCTGGCTAATGGGGATTGGTTCAATCGCCAGCTACAGCCTGGCCGGGGATATGTATAGCGCATCGGTGATCGCCATTAGTGTTGCCATGTTTATGGTCAATCTGGTAGCCGGATTTATCTGGATGGGCTTTGGTTCTGCCATTGGCCGTTTGCTGCAAAGTCGTAAGTCGTGGGCAATTTTTAATATCACCATGGGTATTCTGACGGCGGGCTGTGTGGTGCTTATCTGGTTGTAGTGAAAGCAAAATATTATTAGCAGAGGCGATGATAATCACCGCCTCTGTCATTCAGCGTTAATCATTCCCCAGATTAAAACTGGTCGTCATCTCTTCTAACTGCTCCTGCAGTTCCAGCCAGTTCATTTCAGTCTCTTCCTGAGCTGATTTTACACTAACCTGTTGTTGCAGCAGTTTTGTGAGTTCGGCTTTTTTCTCCGCCTCATAAATTGCGGTATCCGACAGGGCCAGTTCAATATCACTTAACTGTTTTGCCAGCTTGTTTAGCTCAATATCCAATTTATCGATCTTTTTACGAATGGGCTGAGTTTGGGTACGGAAGTCTGCTTCCCGACGTTTCTGATCTTTACGTGCCTGGGCGCTATTGGCGGTTGGCTCTTTATCATTCGCTTCCGGCTGCATTTCTTGCTTTTGCAGCTCAACTAACCACTGCTGATAATCTTCTAAATCACCATCGAAAGGCTCCACCTTCTTGTCATGAACTAAATAGAGTTCATCGGTAGTGGAACGCAGTAAATGACGATCGTGGGAAACAACCACCAGAGCACCGTCAAAATCTATCAGCGCTTCGGTCAGAGCCTGACGCATATCCAGATCGAGGTGGTTAGTTGGTTCGTCGAGCAACAGTAGATTCGGACGTAGCCAGACGATGAGTGCCAGCACCAAACGGGCTTTTTCTCCTCCGGAGAAGCGTTCGGTATTTTCACTGACTTTATCACCGCGAAAACCAAAGCCTCCCAGATAATCCCGCAGCGGCTGCTCATATTCCTGAGGAGCCAGACGGCTGAGATGCTGTAATGGTGATTCGTCAGGTCGAAGGGTTTCTAATTGATGCTGGGCAAAGTAACCCAGTTTGATGCCTTTAGCTAAACCAATCTCTCCCTGTTGAGGAGCCAGTTCCCCTGCCAGTAGTTTAATTAGCGTAGATTTACCTGCGCCGTTTCGCCCCAGTAAACCGATACGTGAGCCGGGAACCAGGTTCAGCTTGATAGATTGCAAAATGGTTTTATCGCCGTAACCTGCACTGACTTTTTCCATTCTTAACAGCGGATTTGGCAGGCTTTCTGGCTGGCGGAAACTAAAGCTAAAAGGATTATCAACGTGTGCAGGCGCAATTAGCTCCATGCGTTCTAACATTTTAATTCGGCTTTGCGCCTGTTTGGCTTTGGTTGCCTGCGCTTTAAAGCGGTCGATATAGCTTTGCAGATGGGCGACTTTCTCCTGCTGGCTTTGATATAAAGCCTGCTGCTGCGACAGCTTAGTAGCGCGCTGGCGCTCAAAGGAGGAGTAGTTACCGGTATATTCAAACAGCTGTTGCTGCTCGATATGCAGAATTTTATCCACGATAGGATCAAGAAAATCGCGATCGTGGGAAATCAGGATTAGTGTTCCTTCGTAGCTTTTCAGCCATTTTTCCAGCCAGATTACCGCATCTAAATCGAGGTGGTTGGTTGGTTCGTCGAGCAGCAGCAAGTCGGAACGGCAAAGCAGAGCCTGAGCCAGGTTCAGACGCATGCGCCAGCCACCGGAAAAGGCGCTTACCGGCTGTTGTAACTGCTCCTGAGAGAAACCTAAACCGTGTAGCAGGCTGGAGGCGCGAGGATAGATAGTCCATGCCTGTATGGCATCCAGCTTGCCGTGTAGTGAAGCAATTTCATTACCGTCGTTTTTCTCATTGGCTTCAGCTAATGCATGTTCAAGCCGACGGTACTCCCGATCGCCATCAATAACATACTCAACGGCGGGAATATCTAATGCCGGAGTTTCCTGATTGACCCATGATAAAGCCCAACTGGCAGGGAAAGTGGCATTACCGCCGTCTGCCGAGAGCTCGCCTTTTAACAGAGAAAGCAGCGTCGATTTTCCACAGCCATTTTTACCTACCAGCCCCACTTTTTGTCCGGGATTGATGGTTGCTGTTGCGTTATCAAGCAAAACGTTAACGCCACGTCGAATCTGTAATGAAGAAAAAACAATCATAGGGTCACATATCAAGTTATTAGTCGTTGGGTTATCAACAGTGAATATCCGACTTTAAAAATAAGTACGGCATGAAACTATTGATAGAAAACAGTGAGAGGAGTACAACAGCAGCCGCTACACTATTTTTAATATTATTGTTTAAAAGTAAAGCACTTAGCCATATTGACAATCGAGAGTCTGGTTATTCATAACAGTCTCTTTTTTAATATTATTATTGTTCAATATTTTAATTTACTGGCTAAACTTACAGAGTGCGACGGTTGTATAAAACCACCATTGATTCACACCAGTAATTTATAAGCCATGCATGGTAGCGGAAAATGTCAGTGATGACGATGTTTAGGGGAAGCGAAAATGTCGCACTTGCCAAAAGCCCTCGTCTTGTTTGCTCATCCGGAGCCCAAGCGCTCGGTTGCCAATAAGGCGTTATTAAAGGTTATCCGCAACTTGGATAACGTCACAGTCCGTGATTTGTATGCTTACTATCCCGATTTTTTTATTAATGCTCATCGTGAACATCAACTATTAAGAGATCACGAGGTCATTATTTTTCAGTTCCCTATTCATACCTATAGCTGTCCTGCCCTGATGAAAGAGTGGATTGACCGGGTATTAAACCTGCAATTCGCTGGTAGCATTGGTGCCAATGAGCTTTCTGGTAAGCGTTTTCGACTGGTGGTCACAGCGGGCGCGACTGAAAGTAACTATCAGCCTGGTGGCTCTGTGGGTTATACCTTCGATGATATCCTGCTGCCATTCAAAATAATGGCTAAAGCCTGTGGAATGGAGTGGGTTGACCCAATGATTATTTATCGTGCCCGCCGCCTGGAAGAAGATGAATTACAGCAACATGCGCTGAAATATGCCGAATGGCTTAGTGTGTCCGCAGAAGAGGATAGCGAATAATGGAAACTTCACCCCAACTTATCGCTGTTTTGGTTTTTCTCTCCGTGGCCGTTTTGGCTGTTCCTTTGGCAAAGCGAATTGGCATTGGTGCGGTATTGGGTTATCTGGTGGCTGGTATTGCCATTGGTCCCTGGGGATTTCGATTGATTAATGATGTTGATGAAATCCTTCATTTTTCTGAAATGGGCGTGGTTCTGCTGCTGTTTGTTATTGGTCTGGAATTGAACCCGGCCAAACTGTGGAAAATGAGAAAGCCCATTTTTGGTCTGGGTACCGCTCAGGTGCTGATTACCAGTGCTGTTCTTTGCGGACTGTTGTATTGGGCCGGTTTTGGCCTGTCAGCGGCAATCATTGGTGCTATTGGCTTATCGATGTCATCTACCGCAATGGCGTTACAGTTGATGAAAGAGAAAGGCATGCGCGGTGATGGCGGACAGTCCGGCTTTGCTGTGTTGCTATTTCAGGATATGGCGGTTGTTCCTGCTCTGGCGCTGGTACCGATTTTGGCGGGCACGGGAGGATCTGGTGCCGACTGGTTTACCGTTCTCAGTAAAGTGGTTGGACTGGCAATTTTAGTTCTGGGGTGTCGTTATTTATTGCGCCCGATTTTTCGCTATGTTGCTGCTTCGGGCGTACGGGAAGTGTTTACTGCCACCGCTTTGCTGGTGGTATTAGGCGCAGCCGTACTGATGCAGCAAATAGGCTTCTCCATGGCGCTGGGTACTTTTCTGGCGGGTGTACTGTTGGCAGAAAGTGAATACCAGCATGAACTGGAAGTGGCTATTGAACCGTTTAAAGGTTTGCTGCTGGGGTTATTCTTTATTTCGGTGGGAATGGTACTCAATTTAGGGGTTTTCTACTCGCATATCCTGCAGGTGTTAGTGGGTGTATGTGTTCTGTTACTGGTTAAAAGCGTGGTGCTATACGGATTAGCCCGTTTCTTTCGCATTAACCGTTCAGAGCGATTACAGTTTTCTGCAGTCCTTAGTCAGGGGGGCGAGTTTGCCTTTGTGCTGTTTGCCGCGGCCAAATCTCAGAATATTTTTGATTCAGAACAGATAGCGATGCTGTTAGTGGTAGTGACCATTTCTATGATGACCACGCCGATATTAATGCAACTGGTCGATAAGATATTAGCGCGCCGCTATAACCCGGGGGATGAACCCGCACAAGCATCCGATGTCGAAGATGATGAACCTCAGGTAATCGTGGTTGGATTTGGTCGCTTCGGTCAGGTA
Organism: Limnobaculum zhutongyuii; assembly: GCF_004295645.1. NCBI lineage: Bacteria > Pseudomonadati > Pseudomonadota > Gammaproteobacteria > Enterobacterales > Budviciaceae > Limnobaculum > Limnobaculum zhutongyuii. The sequence continues at coordinate 4,161,213 of NZ_CP034752.1, read as the reverse complement.
GTTGGGCGCTTACTGATGGCAAATGAAATTCGTCTGACGGTACTGGAGCGAGATGTCAGTCAGGTAAGTATATTGCGTAGCTATGGTTACAAAGTTTACTACGGTGATGCGACTGAACTTGAGTTGTTACGCGCCGCCGGAGCGGAAAAAGCCAAAGCCATTATTATTGCCAGTGACTTGCCGGAAGAGACTATGACGGTGGTTCGTCTGTGTCAGCAATACTTCCCTAATTTATCGATTCTGGCTCGTGCCAGAGGTCGGGTTGAGGCCCATGAACTGTTGAGTGCTGGTGTTGAATTATTCTCCCGGGAGACATTCTCCAGTGCCCTTGATTTAGGACGTAAGGCTCTTATCGATCTGGGGATGCATCCTCATCAGGCCTATCGTGCCCAACAGTACTTTAAGCGGCTGGATGAGAATATGCTGCGTGAGCTGGTGCCTGTGCGACAGGGTGAGGTTCAGCAAGTATCGCGAGTGGCAGAAGCACGACGTGAACTGGAAAATCTGTTCCAGCGAGAAATTCAGCATGACAGTAAGTTATCTGACGCCTGGGATCTGGATGATGAAGTACAGGAAGCACGGCACGAAGAGCAGGATTAGTCGAAAAAAAGATATGCTAAAGAGGCCGCAGGATCTCAATCAATTAGTCGACTTTCATCATACTTAGTAATATAAAGTTGCCTAAATTTTTATCTCAGTGAGTACAGCGCCGTTGATTTCAGCTACAATCAGCGGAAATTAAGTATCAACGGTAGGAGAAATCATGAAAGTAGCAAAAGACCTAGTGGTCAGCCTGGCCTATCAGGTTCGTACAGAAGACGGTGTATTAGTTGATGAGTCTCCGGTGAGCGCACCGTTAGATTATCTGCATGGACATGGTTCTCTGATCGCAGGTTTAGAAAAAGCATTAGAAGATCATAATGTAGGCGATCGTTTTGACGTGTTTGTACCGGCTAACGAAGCTTATGGTAACTATGATGAAGTCTTGGTTCAGCGCGTACCTAAAGATGTATTTATGGGTGTTGACGAGCTTCAGGTCGGTATGCGTTTCCTGGCTGATACCGATCAAGGTCCAGTGCCGGTTGAAATCACCGAAGTAGAAGACGACCACGTTGTGGTAGATGGCAACCATATGCTGGCTGGCCAAAATCTTAACTTTAATGTTGAAGTTGTTGCTATTCGTGAAGCAACACCGGAAGAGCTGGCTCATGGCCATGTTCACGGTGAGCACGATCACGAACATGGTGAAGGTGGCTGCTGTGGCGGTCATGGTCACGGTGATGGCGGCGGTTGCTGTGGCGGCGGTGGTCACGATCATGACCACGAACACGGTGAAGGCGGCTGTGGTGGTCATGGTAAAGGCCACGGTGGTTGTGGCTGCAGCCACTAATCATTATTTAAGAAGTAACAAAATGGCAGCTTAATTAAAGCTGCCATTTTATTTTTTGACTAAGCTACCGCTATAGTTTTGATGAAGCATCAGTAATGTGGAGGGGGAACCTCTTCTGATTGTGAAGCTATCATCGATGGTTGAGAGGCTTTCAGCTTATCTGTCAGCAGTCTTAACTGCTCCTGAAGCTTAGCAATTTCAAGTTGATGCTGAATGACTGCCTGATTGAGATCTTCAATAGTCACCTCTTGAAAAGCCAGACGACTCTCCAGTAGTTCCAGTCGTTGTAACAGGCTGTCAGAGTTTAGTTGTTGCATATTTTCTCCGGTGAATCATGATGAATCTCGTACTATGAATGTGATATAAATCAGCGCAGAAATTTGTAAGATGCGCATAAATATCAGTGTGCTTGCCAGTAATGCAACCGGCAGGAGATGTTGACCGTTAATGGCTCTATTCTACAATGAAACACAAGGAATATATTGATGTCTTTTTTAAATAAGCCTTCATATGCGATTGGGGCGCTGTTGTTAACGCTGCCTGTTTTTACCGTATTCGCTAATCCTGCTGCGTCAGATACTAAAGCTGAACAAACTGCTGCTGCTGTTCAACCAGCGACAACTGCTGCACCATCTCAACCGGAAGCGACAAAGGTTGAACAACCGACTGATGCAACACCTGTAGCAGCAGAAGAACAGAAGAATAGCCAGCCATCTTCAGCAGCAGAACCTGCTAAGGATAGCGTATCAGACCCAAAGATGAGTACGCAGCAAGCTGTCACTGAGCCTGCGGCGACAAATTCTACCCCTGTTGTAGAAACAGCTCCGGTAACGAGTGAAACCCCAGCAGTAACCGACACGGCTCCAGCCCCTGCGGAAAAAGTAGCAGCTACAGAAGCCACTCCGGCAACAGAAACGGCCCCAGCTAATGCGGCTTCGGTATCAACGACTGGAGAGGTTACTCCCACTGCTGAACCGAAGAAAGAGCCAGCGCCAGTGGTCACCGAACTGGAAACCACGCCATTATCATCCGTAAAATTTTCTCTGAACAGTGAAGAACAAAAGCGCGCTTACGCCAGTGGTGTAACGCTGGCGCGTTACCTGCAAGAAAATATGGCTCAGCAAAAGAAACTGCATATCACGCTTGATCCTAATATCGTGCTGGCGGGTATTGTTGATACCTTTGCCAGTGATATAAAAATGGATGACGCAATGGTTAAAAAAACCATGGCGGCGTTTGACGATCAAGTTAACACGCTGAACAAGGCCAAGATGGAGCAGGAAGCCGCACGGGAACGTGAGATGGGCGATGCATATCAGGCTGAATTTTCCAAAATGGATGGCGTGAAGAAAAGTAAAACAGGGCTGCTCTATTTAGTTGACAAGAAAGGCACTGGTGCAGCGATTGCTGATAAAGACATTGTTGTCGTTGAGCTACAAGGTATGCGGGTAAATGGTGCGGTGTTTGAAAAAACGGCTTCGCCAATTACTTTAAAAGTAGCGGATGTTATTCCTGCTTTGCGTAGTGGTATTAAATTGGCAGGCAGAGGCGGTGAAATTAAACTGGTTGTGCCACCGGAGCAAGGGTATGGTGCTAAAGGTGCTTTACCGGGTATTCCACCAAATGCGACGTTAATTTTTAATATTAAAGTATTGCAGGTTAATCCGACTAAATCGAAATAATCACGGATAGCTGAGTTGAAAGGCTGACCGTAGTTATTTATCTGAGCTATATAATGATTTATGGTTCGCTGATGAAGAGAATTCTTCATTTCAGCGAACCATTTTAATTTATGTTGTCGAAGATGAGTAATTAGCATAATGGGCTATTCTTTTTGGGTAATAAGATAATTTGATACTCTTTGCGTCTGTCTAGAATTAGCCTGTATGGTATAGAATTCGAATTCTGTTTTATCGCATAACAACATATGTCCTATCACCGGAGATGTAGATGAAATCATTATTTAAAGTAACGCTGCTAGCGACCGCAATGGCTTTCGCTACTGGGGCAATGGCCAACACTGCTGCAACTGCAGCACCAAAAAGCGCCGCTCCGGCTAAGTTTGACAGCGAAGACCAGAAGGCTGCCTATGCGTTAGGTGCTTCTCTGGGTGGTTATATGACTAACTCTCTGAAGGATCAGGATAAGTTAGGTGTAGTGTTAGATCGCTCCCAAATCCAGGCTGGCTTTAAAGATGCCTTTGAAAGCAAAAGTAAATTAACTGATGCTGAAATTGAGCAAACCTTACAGACGTTTGAAGCCCGCGTGAAAGAAAAAGCACATGCTAAAATGCTGGCTGATGGCAAAGTTAACGAAGAAAAAGGCGCAGCCTATCGTGATACTTTCGCTAAAGAAGATGGTGTAAAGAAAACCGCATCTGGCCTGTTATATAAAGTAGAAACTGCAGGTACCGGTAACGCACCAGGCGACAGCGATTCTGTAGTGGTGAATTATAAAGGTACCTTGATTGATGGTACCGAGTTTGATAACTCCTATACTCGTGGGCAACCTGCCACTTTCCGTCTGGATAGCGTGATCCCAGGCTGGACTGAAGGATTAAAATTCCTGAAGAAGGGCGGAAAAATGACGATGGTTATTCCACCATCTTTAGCCTACGGTGAAAACGTTGTTCCGGGAATTCCAATTAATTCTACTTTAGTGTTCCAGGTTGAATTACTGGACGTTAAGTCTGAAAAAGCGGAAGCACCTGCAGCAGCGTCGGCAAAAGATAAGCAATAACGCTTTGCTCTGAAAAAACCGCAGAATTCCACTGCGGTTTTTTTATTTCTTATGTCGGCACTGTTTTTGTTAAACTATCCAACACTTGTTAAGAATGAGTCTCCAGGTTTTTTCCGTCTGAGGACCAATATGGACTAAATATATTGGAGAGTTATCATGTCTGATTCACCGCTATCCGGCGAATATGAGACGTTGGATGAGCAGCCATTTACCAGCGAAGATCACGATATTCTGCGCTCTTATGAATCGGTAGTTGATGGTTTAGCTATGCTGATTGGCTCGCATTGTGAAATCGTTTTGCATTCGCTGGAAGATTTAAAATGTTCGGCTGTTCGTATTGCCAATGGCGAGCATACCGGACGTAAAATAGGTTCTCCAATTACTGATATGGCATTGCGAATGCTGCATGCTATGTCAAATGATGACAGTAGTGTTTCTAAAGCCTACTTTACACGAGCAAAAAGCGGTTCATTAATGAAATCGCTGACGATTGCTATCCGCAATAAAGACCATCGGGTTATTGGATTACTGTGTATTAATATGAATCTGGATGTGCCTTTCTCCCAGATTATGCAAACCTTTATTCCACCAGAAACCAAAGATGTTCATTCTAATGTTAACTTTGCCTCATCGGTTGACGATCTGGTTGCTCAAACATTGGAATTCAGTATTGAAGAAGTGAATGCCGATCGGAACGTATCAAATAATGCCAAAAATCGCCAAATCGTACTTAACCTGTATGAAAAAGGAATTTTTGATATTAAAGATTCAATTAATCAGGTTGCCGATCGTCTGAATATTTCTAAACACACGGTTTACCTCTATATCCGCCAGTTTAAGAACGGTGATTTTTCAGGAAATGACCGGTGAGTTTGAGTTATACGCTGGTGGTTACCGGCCCGGCTTATGGCACCCAGCAGGCAACCAGCGCCTGGCAATTTGCGCAGGCATTGATTAGCCGTGGTCATAAGTTGACGAGCGTATTCTTTTATCAGGAAGGAATTAGCAATGCTAACCAACTGGTCTCACCGGCCAGTGATGAGTTTGATTTAGTCCGAAGCTGGCAACGATTAGCTGAGCAACAAGGCACAGTGCTAAATGTTTGTGTTGCAGCGGCGTTGCGTCGTGGCGTGGTGGATGAACAAGAGGCGACATTACGCCAACAAGCAGCAGCTAATTTACAGCCGGGATTTGTGCTAAGCGGATTGGGCTCATTGGCGGAAGCGATGCTGACTTGCGATCGCGTGATGCAGTTTTAGGCGGGCTGATTATGAAGAAAATAGCCTTTGTGTTTACTCATGTTCCCCATGGCTCCTCCGGCGGCAGAGAAGGATTAGATGCTGTTTTAGCCACCTCAGCCCTGACGGAAGAGATCGGCCTGTTATTTCTTTCCGATGGTGTTTTTCAACTGCTTCCCGAACAACAACCCGATCAGATCCTGATGCGTAATTATATTGCTACCTTTGGTGTTCTGGCGTTATACAATATTGAACAATGCTTTGTTTGCACGGATTCAATGTTTGAACGTGGAATTGATCAAGATACCGTATTGGTCATCGACGCCATTCGTTTGAACCAGCAACAAATGCATGAACGTTTATCGGGTTACGATGTAGTGTTAACTTTTTAAGGATTAACTGTGTTACATACCGTCTCACATTCGCCTTATCAAATTGATATGAGCGCACTGGTGAATACCATAGGGCAGGGTGATGTGTTGGTGTTATTGCAGGATGGTGTAACGGCAGCGTTAAAGGATAGTCGCTGGTTGGTACGATTAGTACAGCGTAACCCAATAAATATTTATGTACTTCGGGAAGATGTCGATGCCCGGGGGCTATTGCTACTTATCGATAGTCGCGTTGAGATTATTGATTACTCAGGCCTGGTGGATCTCAGTGTCGACCATTATCCTCAAGTGAATTGGTGACATTTATTGATTATTGTTTTAGTGAATATTCTGATAAATCAAACAGTCCACCCCTTTGTTCATTGTTCAATACTGTATATTTCTTGACAGTTACCCTCTTCAGCCATAAAATTTTGCGTCCCTCAGTGTACCTATGCATTCAGGGATCGATTTATTACGTGTTTACGAAAGTAAAAAAACCAGGAGCTTTTTTTAATGGCAACAATTAATCAGCTGGTACGCAAACCGCGCTCAATGAAGGTTGCAAAAAGCAACGTTCCTGCGCTGGAAGCTTGCCCGCAGAAACGTGGAGTATGTACTCGCGTATATACCACCACTCCAAAAAAACCAAACTCTGCATTACGTAAAGTTTGTCGTGTACGTTTAACTAACGGTTTTGAAGTTTCTTCATATATCGGTGGTGAAGGTCATAACCTGCAGGAGCACTCCGTGATCCTGATCCGTGGTGGCCGTGTTAAAGACCTGCCGGGTGTGCGTTATCACACCGTCCGTGGCGCGCTGGACTGCTCAGGTGTTAAAGACCGTAAGCAAGCCCGTTCCAAGTATGGCGTGAAGAAGCCGAAGGCTTAATGGTTACCCGTTAAGTAAGGCCAAACATTTTTAACTTAATGTCAAAATAAACTCATCGAGTTTTGGACAATCCTGAATTAACAACGGAGTATTTCCATGCCACGTCGTCGCGTCATTGGTCAACGTAAAATTCTGCCAGATCCTAAGTTCGGATCTGACTTACTGGCCAAATTTGTAAATATTTTAATGGTAGATGGTAAAAAATCTACCGCAGAAGCTATCGTTTATACTGCGCTTGAGACTTTATCTCAGCGTTCAGGTAAGAACGAACTGGAAGCTTTTGAAATTGCCCTGGACAACGTAAGACCGACTGTAGAAGTTAAGTCTCGTCGTGTTGGTGGTTCTACATATCAGGTACCGGTTGAAGTTCGTCCGGTTCGCCGTAATGCACTTGCCATGCGTTGGATTGTAGAAGCTGCTCGTAAACGCGGTGATAAATCCATGGCTTTACGCTTAGCGAATGAACTGTCTGATGCTGCAGAGAACAAAGGTACTGCAGTTAAGAAACGTGAAGACGTTCACCGTATGGCTGAAGCCAACAAGGCGTTCGCCCACTACCGCTGGTAATTTTTTTTCGGTAGTTATGCTAATCATCATGCGGGCGCTTTTTAAGTTGACCCGCATGGGTTATCTGAAGAACGACCTAGTAATCGAGGAATAAAATGGCTCGTGTAACCCCTATTGAGCGTTATCGCAACATCGGTATCAGTGCTCACATTGATGCCGGTAAAACAACCACTACTGAACGTATCCTTTTTTATACTGGTGTAAACCATAAAATCGGTGAAACTCACGAAGGTTCAGCAACTATGGACTGGATGGAACAGGAGCAAGAGCGTGGTATTACTATCACCTCCGCTGCGACTACTGCATTCTGGTCTGGTATGGCTAAACAATTCGAAGCACACCGTATCAATATTATTGATACCCCGGGACACGTTGACTTCACTATCGAAGTAGAACGTTCTATGCGTGTGCTGGATGGTGCAGTAATGGTTTACTGTGCAGTTGGTGGTGTTCAGCCGCAGTCTGAAACCGTTTGGCGTCAGGCTAACAAATATAAAGTTCCACGTATCGCGTTCGTTAACAAAATGGACCGTATGGGAGCTAACTTCCTGCGCGTAGTTGAACAACTAAAATCGCGTCTGGCAGCAAATGCTGTTCCTATTCAGTTACCAATTGGTGCTGAAGACAGCTTCACCGGTATCGTTGACCTGCTGAAAATGAAAGCGATCAACTGGAGTGAGGCCGATCAAGGCGTTACTTTTACCTATGAAGATGTTCCAGCACATTTGCTGGAAGAAGCGAAAAAATGGCAGCAAAATGCCTTTGAAGCAGCAGCTGAAGCTTCTGAAGAGTTGATGGACAAGTATTTAGGCGGCGAAGAGCTGACTGAAGAAGAAGTGACTGAAGCACTGCGTAAGCGTGTCCTGAATAATGAAATTATTCTGGTTACCTGTGGTTCTGCGTTTAAGAACAAAGGCGTTCAGGCAATGTTGGATGCGGTAGTTGAATACTTACCTGCACCAACCGATATCGAAGCGATCAACGGCGAACTGGATGATGGTACTCCAGCTGCTCGTCACGCTGACGATGCTGAGCCGTTCTCTGCGTTAGCATTTAAAATTGCCACCGACCCATTTGTTGGTAACCTGACGTTCTTCCGTGTTTACTCCGGCGTTGTTAACTCTGGTGACACAGTACTGAACTCAGTAAAAGACAAACGTGAACGTTTTGGCCGTATCGTTCAGATGCACGCTAACAAACGTGAAGAGATCAAAGAAGTTCGCGCTGGTGACATCGCGGCTGCTATCGGTCTGAAAGACGTGACTACTGGTGATACATTATGCGACCAGGCTAAGCCTATTATCCTGGAACGTATGGAATTCCCAGAGCCAGTAATCTCTGTAGCTGTTGAGCCGAAAACTAAAGCTGACCAGGAAAAAATGGGTATCGCTTTAGGTCGTCTGGCTCAAGAAGATCCATCATTCCGCGTTCAGACTGATGAAGAATCAGGTCAAACAATTATCGCGGGTATGGGTGAGCTACACTTAGACGTGTTAGTTGACCGTATGCGTCGTGAATTCAACGTTGAAGCTAACATCGGTAAACCTCAGGTAGCTTATCGTGAAACTATCCGTGAAACGATTAAAGACGTTCAGGGTAAACACGCTAAACAGTCTGGTGGTCGTGGTCAGTACGGTGACGTTATTATCGATATGTCTCCGTTGGAAGCTGGTGGCCCAGGCTACGAGTTTGTCAACGACATCAAGGGTGGTGTAATTCCTGGTGAATTCATCCCTGCGGTTGATAAAGGTATTCAGGAGCAACTGAAATCTGGTCCTCTGGCTGGTTATCCGGTTGTTGATATCAAAGTGCGTCTGCACTACGGTTCTTACCATGATGTTGACTCCTCAGAACTGGCGTTTAAATTGGCTGCTTCTATCGCCTTTAAAGAAGGCTTCATGAAGGCAAAACCAATTCTGTTGGAACCAATCATGAAGGTTGAAGTAGAAACTCCAGAAGACTACATGGGTGATGTGATCGGTGACTTAAACCGTCGTCGTGGTATCATCGAAGGTATGGAAGACTTGGCGACAGGTAAAATTGTACGTGCTCAAGTTCCACTATCTGAAATGTTTGGTTATGCTACAGACCTGCGTTCACAAACACAGGGTCGTGCTTCTTACTCTATGGAGTTCTTGAAGTACAGTGAAGCACCAAATAACGTTGCTACAGCAATTATCGAAGCTCGCAAGGCTAAATAAGCCTCACGGGTAATAAATTTATATCCCAGTCCCCCTCGGATAGAGGGGGATAGTGTAAAGGAAGAGAATCGTGTCTAAAGAAAAATTTGAACGTACAAAACCGCACGTTAACGTTGGTACTATCGGCCACGTTGACCATGGTAAAACTACTCTGACAGCAGCTATCACCAACGTATTAGCTAAAACTTACGGTGGTCAGGCTCGTGCATTCGATCAAATCGATAACGCACCAGAAGAAAAAGCACGTGGTATCACCATCAATACTTCTCACGTAGAATACGACACCCCAAGCCGTCACTATGCTCACGTTGACTGCCCGGGACACGCCGACTACGTTAAGAACATGATCACTGGTGCTGCTCAAATGGACGGCGCTATTCTGGTAGTAGCTGCAACTGACGGCCCAATGCCACAAACTCGTGAGCACATCCTGTTAGGTCGCCAGGTAGGCGTTCCTTACATCATCGTGTTCCTGAACAAGTGTGACATGGTTGATGACGAAGAACTGTTAGAATTAGTTGAAATGGAAGTTCGTGAACTTCTGTCTCAGTACGATTTCCCAGGTGATGATACTCCGGTAATCCGTGGTTCAGCACTGAAAGCGCTGGAAGGCGACGCTGCATGGGAAGGCAAAATCATCGAATTAGCAGAAGCACTGGATTCTTATATCCCAGAGCCAGAGCGTGCAATTGATAAGCCGTTCCTGCTGCCAATCGAAGACGTATTCTCTATCTCTGGTCGTGGTACAGTAGTAACCGGTCGTGTAGAGCGCGGTATCGTTAAAGTGGGTGAAGCGGTTGAGATCGTTGGTATCAAAGAGACCACTCAAACCACTTGTACTGGCGTAGAAATGTTCCGTAAATTACTGGACGAAGGCCGTGCGGGTGAGAACGTTGGTGTTCTGCTGCGTGGTACTAAGCGTGAAGAAATCGAACGTGGTCAAGTACTGGCTAAACCAGGTACTATCAACCCACACACCCAGTTCGTATCAGAAGTTTATATTCTGAGCAAAGATGAAGGTGGTCGTCATACTCCATTCTTCAAAGGCTACCGTCCACAGTTCTACTTCCGTACAACTGACGTGACCGGTACTATCGAACTGCCAGAAGGCGTAGAGATGGTAATGCCAGGTGATAACATTCAGATGACAGTAACACTGATTGCTCCAATCGCGATGGACGAAGGTTTACGCTTCGCTATCCGTGAAGGTGGTCGTACTGTTGGTGCTGGTGTTGTTGCTAAAATCATTAAGTAATAATTATTACTTTTCGATAAAAAAGGGTGCTTCGGCACCCTTTTTACTGTCTGAATTTTATTAAAATAGCTCAATTGAACACATGACTATTTCCAGTCACTCACCCGCATTTTTTAAATCCTGATAGATATAATGCTTATAGCTTTTAATCAGTTGCTCATCGGGGCAATCATCAAGAAGTCCTAAACAAAGATTTCTCATGCGGATATTTGCCTCATAGAAAGGGGATACTGATAAACCTGCACGTTCAAGTAGCATTCCACCTAAAAATGAAATATCGGTCAGGCCCCCGATATTGGCAACGGGTTTTGAAGATAAATTATCTTTTAGAAAAAATTGAGTAATACGAGGTTCGTTGGTCCAACCGGTATTGTAATCGTCATCCCAGCCGATGTTAGGTTGATGATCGCCAAAATACAGGAACATGGTTGGTTTTTCTCGATGGATAATGAATTGAGAGAATTCCTCTGTTGCTTCATTCAACAGTTTGAGCTTGCTAATATAGTGGCTTAAAGCACCGGCAACATCACGATTATCAATTGATTTTTCTATACCGAAATCATCAGAATGTCCGGTATCGTAAGGGCCATGTTCATTCATAGTAAGAACAAAAATGAATACCGGCTTATCGGTATAACGGGCAAGTAATGTCTTCACATAATCCAACATAGTTCTGGTTGGAATAGTCCATAAATTATCATCAAGTTCTGCAGGGTAGCCTAATTCTTGTGGTTGAATGATTAAATCAATGCCCAGATGGTTATAGGTTGGCCCTGCATTGTAGTTCATCTTATACATCGGGGTGAGTACTACGGTGTAGTAGCCATTGTTCTTTAGTTCGTGAAACAAACTGGTTTTTATATGCGGGGCAACAGTATAGAAAACGGAATTCTTGCGAAACTTAAAGTCATCGGTATTAAGCCCGGTAAGAAGAGAAAACTCGGATAGCCATGTCCCTCCACCAAATGTTTGTACTCTGAGCGGACTGGTTGCTCGAGTTCCTTCATCAGCGGCAAACATTTTAAACTCAGGTAATGTTATATCTGGTAAGTGATAAAGTGCCGGGTTAACGGTTGACTCTTGCAACATTACGACAATATCAGGTTTTTTAGTGTTTGCATCTGGTCGGTATTTAAATGATGACGCGGATAAAAAGTACTTAGCTGAACCGTCATATTGAGGTGGCTGATAATACATTTGTTGGGCAGACATAAATAAGTTAACGATGGTTCCCTTTCCTTTCGGGAGAGAAGCCTGCCAATGCTCAATATTCGTTTTGTTCTGGCTGGCAAATATAATGCCGGTAACTAAGGCGCCTACTGCTACCAACGAAAGCAAACGATAAGAAATACTTATCTTCGGGCTTCGAATATAAAGCGCAATATTAATAATAAGCAAGATGATCAGGCCGATAACACCTGATAATGCCAGAGGATAATGAAACAGAGTGCTGAAGTTGGTTGGATCGAGAGCAATGCTGATATCAGAAAAGAATAATCGCTCTTTATAGTAATGAACCTTTATCTGATTCAATAGTTGCAGAATAACTATCAGCGTACTGGCAATACTTAATGACAATTTGACCCGAGCTGAAAGTAATAGCAGGCAACCAAAAATAGAAGCGAAACAAGCAAAGGAGATAAAACCCACATAAGAAAAACTAAAGCGGGTGCTGCATATTACCAGCGCAGCAATTGTCATCAGACTCAGGTAAACATTGGAAACAGAGAGATGAGCTCTCAAATGGTGATTCAAATTCATAGTCATTCAGCGTTATTATACTTGCGGCTTAATATAAGGTATTTTGAGAAGTGAGTATCAGCTGATTTATCATATTTAGAGGTGAGTCGAAAGAACCGCTTAGAAATTCAACAAATGTTAAGTATCCTGTTTCCGCTGAACACCGCCAGAAAACCGCATTGAACTCTTTTTTGAACAAGTATTGTTGAATTTAATCCCAGATAGCCCTTGCGCTATGGTCCTAAATCTGTAAAATGCTCAGGCCTACACTTTTATGTGGTGCGGTATAAGTTCAAATAAGAGCTTATTACTAAGAGGTTTTGCCAATCAGGCATAATTGATTAGTTACAATACTCCCGATCTGGGGGTTACATGAAGAACGATTACACTCCCCCATCAATCGAAATGGGTGTGAGTAGTGATTTTTTACGTTTATAAAATAATTGGAGCTCTGGTCTCATGCAGAACCAAAGAATCCGTATCCGCCTGAAAGCGTTTGATCACCGTTTGATCGACCAATCAACTGCGGAAATCGTCGAGACTGCTAAGCGCACTGGCGCTCAAGTTCGTGGTCCGATCCCGCTGCCGACCCGCAAAGAGCGTTTTACCGTTCTGATCTCTCCGCACGTCAATAAAGATGCGCGCGATCAGTACGAAATTCGTACTCACAAGCGTCTGGTTGACATCGTTGAGCCAACTGAAAAAACGGTTGATGCTCTGATGCGTCTGGATCTGGCTGCCGGTGTTGACGTGCAGATCAGCCTGGGTTAATCAGGTCATTGAGCGATTGAGAGGTTGAAACAATGATTGGTTTAGTCGGTCGTAAAGTGGGAATGACCCGCATCTTTACTGAAGATGGCGTATCTATCCCCGTTACAGTTATCGAAATTGAAGCGAACCGTGTTACTCAGGTTAAAGACCTGGCTAACGACGGATACCGTGCTGTACAGGTTACTACCGGTGCTAAAAAAGCAAACCGTGTAACCAAACCAGAAGCGGGTCACTTCGCTAAAGCTGGCGTTACAGCTGGCCGCGGCCTGTGGGAATTCCGCCTGAATGAAGGTGAAGAGTTCGCAGCAGGTCAAGAAATTAACGTTGATATTTTTGCAGACGTTAAAAAAGTTGACGTTACCGGTACATCAAAAGGTAAAGGTTATGCTGGCACTGTTAAGCGCTGGAATTTCCGTACTCAGGATGCTACCCATGGTAACTCTTTGGCACACCGTGGTCATGGTTCAATCGGTCAGAACCAGACTCCAGGTAAAGTGTTCAAAGGCAAGAAAATGGCAGGCCACTTAGGTGACGAGCGTGTAACCGTTCAAAGCCTGGACGTAGTACGTGTTGACGCTGAGCGCAACCTGCTGCTGGTCAAAGGTGCTGTTCCGGGAGCAACCGGTAGCGACCTGATCGTTAAACCGGCTGTCAAGGCGTAACGTCGAGGAGATAGGAATGGAATTGGTAATGAAAGACGCGCCTGGCGCGCTGACTGTTTCCGAAACTACCTTCGGGCGTGATTTCAATGAAGCGTTAGTACATCAGGTTGTTGTTGCTTATGCAGCTGCAGCTCGTCAAGGTACTCGTGCTCAGAAGACCCGCGCTGAAGTAACAGGTTCCGGTAAAAAACCGTGGCGTCAAAAAGGCACCGGCCGTGCGCGTTCAGGTTCTGTAAAGAGCCCGATCTGGCGTTCAGGCGGCGTGACCTTTGCTGCTCGTCCACAAGACCACAGCCAGAAAGTCAACAAAAAGATGTACCGCGGCGCACTGAAGTGCATTCTGTCCGAACTGGTACGTCAAGATCGTCTGATTGTAGTCGAGAAGTTCACTGTAGAAGCACCTAAAACTAAGTTGCTGGTACAGAAACTGAAAGAAATGGCTCTGGATGATGTACTGATCATCACTAGCGAAGTTGAACCTAATCTGTACCTGGCAGCAGGTAACTTACACAAGGTTGACGTTCGTGATGTTGCTGGCATCGATCCATTTAGTCTTATCGCTTTTGATAAAGTGGTGATGACTGCTGACGCTGTGAAGCAAGTAGAGGAGATGCTGGCATGATCCGTGAAGAACGCCTGCTGAAAGTCCTGCGCGCACCACATGTTTCTGAAAAAGCCTCTAGCGCAATGGAAAAGCACAATACAATCGTGCTGAAAGTTGCTAAAGATGCGACTAAAGCAGAAGTTAAAGCTGCTGTTCAGAAGCTGTTTGAGGTTGAAGTCAATGAAGTTCGTACTTTGCTGGTTAAAGGCAAAACGAAACGTCATGGTCAGCGTGTTGGTCGTCGTAGCGACTGGAAAAAAGCTTACGTCACTTTGAAAGAAGGCCAGAATCTGGACTTCATCGGCGGCGCAGAGTAAGTCGGAGGATTGAAAAACAATGGCAATTGTTAAGTGTAAGCCAACATCTCCGGGTCGTCGCCACGTAGTTAAAGTGGTTAACCCTGAGTTGCACAAGGGCAAGCCTTATGCCCCATTGCTGGAAAAAAACAGCAAATCAGGTGGCCGTAACAACAATGGCCGTATCACCACGCGTCATATTGGTGGTGGTCACAAGCAGCATTATCGTTTAGTTGACTTCAAACGCAACAAAGATGGTATCCCTGCTGTTGTTGAGCGTCTGGAATATGATCCGAACCGTTCCGCGAATATCGCGTTGGTTCTGTATAAAGACGGTGAACGCCGTTATATTCTGGCGCCAAAAGGCCTGAAAGCCGGTGACCAAATCCAATCTGGTGTTGATGCAGCTATTAAGGTAGGTAACACCCTGCCAATGCGTAACATCCCAGTGGGTTCTACGGTTCACAACGTTGAAATGAAACCAGGTAAAGGCGGCCAAATGGCTCGTTCTGCTGGCGGATATGTTCAAATCGTTGCCCGTGAAGGTTCCTATGTAACGATACGTCTTCGTTCTGGCGAAATGCGTAAAGTATTATCTGATTGCCGCGCCACCTTAGGTGAAGTTGGTAACTCAGAGCATATGCTGCGCGTACTAGGTAAAGCTGGTGCTAGCCGTTGGCGTGGTGTTCGTCCTACCGTTCGCGGTACGGCGATGAACCCAGTCGATCACCCACACGGTGGTGGTGAAGGTCGTAACTTTGGTAAACATCCTGTGACTCCATGGGGCGTTCAGACCAAAGGTAAGAAGACCCGTAGCAACAAGCGTACCGATCAATATATCGTACGTCGCCGTAGTAAAAAATAATTAGAGGATAAGCCATGCCACGTTCTCTCAAGAAAGGTCCATTTATAGACCTGCACTTGCTGAAGAAGGTAGAGAAAGCGGTGGAAAGCGGAGACAAAAAGCCTGTTAAGACTTGGTCCCGTCGTTCAACGATCTTTCCAAACATGATCGGTTTGACCATCGCTGTCCATAATGGTCGTCAGCACGTTCCAGTATTTGTATCCGATGAAATGGTCGGTCATAAACTGGGCGAATTCGCGCCGACTCGTACTTATCGCGGCCATGCGGCTGACAAAAAAGCCAAAAAGCGCTAAGGTAGGAGGAAGAGATGGAAACTATCGCTAAACATCGCCACGCTCGTTCTTCTGCTCAGAAGGTTCGCTTAGTTGCAGACCTGATTCGCGGTAAGAAAGTGTCACAAGCTCTGGAAATTTTAACCTACAACAACAAGAAAGCTGCTGATCTGGTTAAAAAAGTACTTGAGTCTGCCATTGCAAACGCAGAACACAACGATGGCGCTGACATCGACGATCTGAAAGTCGCGAAAATCTTTGTCGACGAAGGTCCAACCATGAAGCGTATCATGCCTCGTGCGAAAGGCCGTGCAGATCGTATCCTGAAGCGCACCAGCCACATCACTGTGGTTGTGTCCGATCGCTGAGACTCTGGAGAATAGCAATGGGTCAGAAAGTACATCCGAATGGTATTCGACTGGGTATTGTCAAACCTTGGAACTCTACCTGGTACGCAAATACCAAAGAATTCGCTGATAACCTGGACAGCGACTTTAAAGTTCGTCAATTCTTAACTAAAGAATTGTCGAAAGCTTCTGTTTCTCGCATCGTTATCGAGCGTCCTGCGAAGAGCATCCGTGTGACTATTCACACTGCTCGTCCAGGCATCGTTATCGGCAAGAAAGGTGAAGATGTCGAAAAACTGCGCAACGCGGTAGCATCAATTGCTGGCGTGCCTGCGCAAATTAATATCGCCGAAGTCCGTAAACCGGAACTAGACGCTAAACTGGTTGCTGACAGCATCACTTCACAGCTGGAACGTCGTGTTATGTTCCGTCGTGCTATGAAGCGTGCAGTTCAAAACGCCATGCGTATAGGCGCTAAAGGTATCAAAGTGGAAGTAAGCGGCCGTTTAGGCGGTGCTGAAATCGCGCGTACCGAATGGTACCGTGAAGGTCGTGTTCCGTTGCACACTCTGCGTGCGGATATCGATTATAACACTTCTGAAGCGCACACCACTTATGGTGTAATCGGCGTAAAAGTGTGGATCTTCAAAGGTGAGATCTTGGGTGGTATGGCTGCCGTTGAACAACCGGAAAAACCGGCTGCTCAACCGAAGAAGCAGCAGCGTAAAGGCCGTAAATAAGGAGCATCGCTGATGTTACAACCAAAGCGTACAAAATTCCGTAAAGTGCACAAGGGCCGCAACCGTGGTCTGGCTGCTGGCGCGGATGTGAGCTTCGGCACTTTCGGTCTGAAAGCTGTTGGCCGCGGTCGTCTGACTGCTCGCCAAATCGAGGCGGCACGTCGTGCCATGACACGTGCAGTTAAGCGTCAAGGTAAAATCTGGATCCGTGTGTTCCCAGACAAACCAATCACTGAAAAGCCGCTTGAAGTGCGTATGGGTAAAGGTAAGGGTAATGTGGAGTATTGGGTTGCCCTGATTCAACCGGGAAAAGTCCTGTATGAAATGGATGGTGTCTCGGAAGAAATTGCCCGTGAAGCATTCAAGCTGGCAGCAGCAAAACTGCCGATTAAAACCACCTTTGTAACTAAGACGGTGATGTAATGAAAGCAAAAGAGCTGCGTGAAAAAAGTGTTGAAGAGCTGAACACTGAGCTGCTTAACCTGCTGCGTGAACAGTTTAATCTGCGCATGCAAGCAGCAAGCGGTCAACTGCAACAGTCTTACCTGTTGAAACAAGTGCGTCGTAATGTTGCACGTGTGAAGACTTTACTGAATGAGAAGGCGGGTGCGTAATGACTGATAAAATCCGTACTCTGCAAGGTCGTGTTGTTAGTGACAAGATGGAGAAATCCCTTGTTGTAGCGATTGAGCGTATGGTGAAGCACCCGATGTATGGTAAGTTCATCAAACGTACGACTAAGCTGCACGTACATGACGAGAACAATGAATGTGGAATCGGCGATCTGATCGAAATTCGTGAATGCCGCCCACTGTCTAAGACTAAGTCCTGGACACTTGTTCGAGTTGTAGAGAAAGCTGTTCTGTAATAGAGTACGCTTTCTTAAACAGAATAAACGGCTCAGTTAACGAGCCGTTTATTTTTTCTACCCAACATCGAAAAGCGGTGGTATAATGCCGCGCCCCGATGTATGGGGCTTTTATACGACCCGTGAGGGTCCTTAGTAGTTGACATTAGCGGAGCACTAAGATGATCCAAGAACAGACTATGCTGAACGTCGCTGACAACTCTGGCGCACGTAGCGTAATGTGTATCAAGGTTCTGGGTGGATCGCACCGTCGCTATGCTGGCGTGGGCGACATCATTAAAATTACCATCAAGGAAGCAATTCCTCGCGGTAAGGTTAAAAAAGGTGATGTCCTTAAGGCTGTAGTGGTGCGCACCAGAAAGGGTGTTCGTCGCCCTGACGGATCTGTCGTTCGCTTCGATCGTAATGCTTGTGTGTTATTAAATAACAACAGTGAGCAACCGATCGGTACGCGTATTTTTGGGCCGGTGACTCGTGAACTGCGTTCTGAAAAGTTCATGAAAATCATCTCTCTGGCACCAGAAGTACTGTAAGGAGCGAACCATGGCAGCGAAAATCCGTCGTGATGACGAAGTTATCGTGTTAACCGGTAAAGATAAAGGTAAACGCGGTAAAGTTAAGAATGTTCTGTCTTCCAGTAAGATTGTTGTTGAAGGTATCAACCTGGTGAAGAAACATCAGAAGCCGGTTCCGGCTCTGAACCAACCAGGTGGCATCGTTGAAAAAGAAGCTGCAATTCAGGTTTCTAACGTTGCAATCTACAACACAGCTACAGGCAAGGCTGACCGTGTAGGCTTTCGTTTTGAAGACGGCAAAAAAGTCCGTTTCTTCAAATCTAATAGCGAAACTATCAAGTAATTTGGAGTAGTACGATGGCGAAACTGCATGATTACTATAGAGAACAGGTAGTTAGTAAACTGGTAGAACAGTTTAGCTACAAATCTGTCATGCAAGTCCCTCGGGTCGAGAAGATCACCCTTAATATGGGTGTTGGTGAAGCGATCACTGATAAGAAACTGCTGGATAACGCAGCAGCTGATTTAGCAGCGATCAGTGGTCAAAAACCGCTAATCACCAAAGCACGCAACTCTGTTGCAGGCTTCAAAATCCGCCAGGGCTATCCGATCGGCTGTAAAGTGACCCTACGTGGCGAACGTATGTGGGAATTCTTAGAGCGTCTGATTTCTATTGCTGTACCTCGTGTACGTGACTTCCGTGGCTTAAATCCTAAGTCATTTGATGGTCGTGGTAACTACAGCATGGGCGTGCGTGAGCAGATTATCTTCCCAGAAATCGACTATGACAAAGTCGATCGTGTACGTGGTTTGGACATTACCATTACCACTTCTGCGCAATCTGACGAAGAAGGCCGCGCTCTGCTGGCTGCCTTTAACTTCCCATTCCGCAAGTAAGGTAGGGTTACTAATGGCTAAGCAATCAATGAAAGCACGTGAAGTTAAACGTGTGAAGTTAGCAGACAAGTTCTACGCAAAGCGTACTGAACTTAAAGCGATTATCTCTGATGTGAATGCATCCGATGAAGACCGTTGGAATGCAGTGCTCAAACTGCAAACTCTTCCACGTGATTCCAGTCCAAGCCGTCAACGTAACCGTTGTCGCCAAACAGGCCGCCCACACGGCGTTCTGCGTAAATTTGGATTGAGTCGTATCAAGGTCCGTGAAGCCGCAATGCGCGGTGAAATCCCGGGTCTGAAAAAGGCTAGTTGGTAATATCACCATTGAATCACGGGAGTAGAGACAGATGAGCATGCAAGATCCGATCGCGGATATGCTGACCCGTATCCGAAACGGTCAGGCCGCGAACAAAGTTGCGGTCACTATGCCTTCCTCCAAGCTAAAAGTGGCTATTGCCAAAGTGCTGAAGGAAGAAGGTTATATTGAAGATTACAAAATTGAAGGCGACACCAAGCCTGAACTGGAATTAGTACTTAAGTACTTCCAGGGAGCGCCTGTTGTAGAAAGTATTCAGCGAATCAGCCGTCCAGGTCTGCGCATCTATAAAAGAAAAGATGAGCTGCCAAAAGTTATGGCTGGTTTAGGTATTGCTGTTATTTCTACTTCTAAAGGTGTCATGACCGATCGTGCAGCTCGCCAGGCAGGACTTGGTGGCGAGATTATCTGCTACGTAGCTTAATCAGGAGGAAAAAATGTCTCGTGTTGCAAAAGCACCCGTCGTTATTCCTGCTGGCGTAGAGGTAAAACTCAACGGTCAGGTTATAACTATTAAGGGTAAAAACGGCGAGCTGTCGCGTACAGTCCATGATTCCGTTGAAGTTAGACAGGAAAACAATGCAATTACTTTCGCTCCACGCGAAGGTTTTGTAGACGGATGGGCCCAAGCGGGTACCGTACGTTCTCTGATTAACGGAATGGTGATCGGTGTTACTGAAGGCTTCACTAAGAAGCTACAGCTGGTAGGCGTAGGTTACCGTGCAGCAGTTAAAGGTGATGTGGTGAATTTAGCGTTAGGCTTCTCTCACCCAATTGACCATAAACTGCCAGCAGGCATTACTGCCGAATGTCCAAGCCAAACTGAAATCATCCTGAAAGGGGCTGATAAGCAGGTAATTGGTCAAATCGCAGCAGAATTGCGTGCCTACCGTCGTCCTGAGCCATATAAAGGCAAGGGTGTCCGTTACGCCGACGAAGTCGTGCGTACCAAAGAGGCTAAGAAGAAGTAAGGTAACACTATGGATAAGAAAGCAGCTCGTATCCGTCGTGCGACCCGCGCACGTCGTAAGATTAAAGAACTGTGTGCGACTCGCCTGGTGGTTCACCGTACTCCGCGCCATATTTATGCGCAGATTATCGCACCAAACGGTTCTGAAGTTCTGGCAGCCGCTTCTACAGTAGAAAAGGCTATCGCAGAACAAGTGAAGTATACCGGAAACAAAGATGCAGCAGCAGCAGTAGGTAAAGCTATCGCTGAGCGTGCACTGGCTAAAGAGATTACGAAAGTATCCTTTGACCGTTCTGGTTTCCAATATCATGGTAGAGTCCAGGCGCTGGCAGATGCTGCCCGCGAAGCTGGCCTTCAGTTCTAAGGTAGAGGTGTAAGATGTCTCACATCGAGAAACAAGCTGGCGAACTGCAGGAAAAGCTGATCGCGGTTAACCGCGTATCTAAAACCGTTAAAGGTGGCCGTATTTTTAGCTTCACCGCACTAACTGTAGTGGGTGATGGCAACGGTCGCGTTGGTTTTGGTTACGGGAAAGCGCGTGAAGTTCCAGCAGCGATCCAGAAAGCGATGGAAAAAGCCCGTCGTAACATGATGAATGTTGCATTAAACAACGGAACCCTGCAGCACCCTGTTAAAGGTGCTCATACTGGTTCTCGCGTATTCATGCAGCCAGCATTCGAAGGTACCGGTATTATCGCCGGCGGTGCAATGCGCGCCGTTCTGGAAGTCGCCGGAGTACGTAACGTATTAGCTAAGGCTTATGGTTCAACTAACCCGATTAACGTGGTTCGTGCAACTATTGATGCCTTGGAGAATATGAAGTCTCCTGAGATGGTTGCTGCCAAGCGCGGTAAAACTGTCGAAGACATTCTGGGGTAATGAGCAATGGCAAAGACTATTAAAGTTACTCAAATTCGCAGCTCTATCGGCCGTCTGCCTAAACATAAGGCAACTCTGGTCGGTTTAGGTCTGCGTCGCATCGGTCACACCGTAGAGCGCGAGGATACTCCTGCTGTACGTGGCATGATCAACCTGGTTTCTTACATGGTTAAAGTGGAGGAGTAAGAGATGCGTTTAAATACTCTGGCTCCGGCCGAAGGTGCAAAACACGCTGCTAAGCGTTTAGGTCGTGGTATTGGTTCTGGCCTGGGTAAAACCGGCGGCCGTGGTCACAAAGGTCAGAAGTCTCGTTCTGGCGGTGGCGTACGTCGTGGTTTCGAAGGCGGCCAAATGCCTTTATATCGTCGTTTACCAAAATTTGGTTTTACTTCTCGTAAAGCAATGATCACGGCAGAAGTTCGTCTGTCTGAACTGGCTTTAGTTGAAGGCGAAGTTATTGACCTGAATGCGCTGAAAGCGGCAAACGTAGTTGGCATTCAGATTGAGTTCGCGAAAGTTATGCTTTCTGGCGAAATCAGTCGTCCAGTTACTGTACGCGGTCTGCGTGTTACCAAAGGCGCTCGTGCTGCAATCGAAGCCGCTGGCGGGAAAATTGAGGAATAAGTAGCAGATGGCTAAGCAACCAGGATTAGATTTTCAAAGTGCAAAAGGCGGAATAGGCGAGCTTAAGCGCAGACTCTTATTTGTTGTCGGTGCTCTGATCGTGTTCCGTATCGGCTCTTTCATTCCAATTCCTGGTATTGACGCCACTGTGCTTGCTAAGTTAGTCGAAGAGCAGAGAGGCACCATCATTGACATGTTTAACATGTTCTCTGGTGGCGCCCTCAGTCGTGCTTCTGTCTTCGCGCTCGGTATTATGCCGTACATTTCGGCTTCTATTATCGTGCAACTGTTAACTGTGGTTCATCCTAAGTTAGCGGAATTGAAGAAAGAGGGCGAGTCTGGCCGTCGTAAGATTAGCCAGTACACTCGATATGGTACGTTGGTTCTGGCCATATTCCAGTCAGTCGGTATTGCTACCGGCTTGCCGAATATGGGAATGCCGGGTCTGGTAATTAATCCAGGTTTTGCGTTCTACTTTACCGCGGTTGTGAGCTTAGTGACGGGAACCATGTTCCTGATGTGGCTGGGCGAGCAGGTGACTGAGAGGGGTATCGGTAACGGTATTTCTATCATCATTTTCGCAGGTATTGTTGCTGGTTTACCGCCTGCTATTGGACAGACTATCGAGCAAGCTCGGCAGGGTGACTTACATGTTCTTCTGCTGCTGTTGGTTGCGGTTTTAGTATTCGCAGTTACTTTCTTTGTTGTATTCGTTGAACGTGGTCAGCGTCGTATCGTCGTTAACTATGCAAAACGTCAGCAAGGTCGCCGCGTCTATGCTGCACAAAGTACCCATTTACCGTTGAAAGTGAATATGGCAGGTGTAATACCAGCGATCTTTGCTTCAAGTATCATTCTGTTCCCTGCGACAATTGCCTCATGGTTCGGTGGTGGTACTGGTTGGAACTGGTTGACAACTATTTCTATGTATTTGCAACCCGGACAGCCACTTTATGTGTTACTCTATGCGGCCGCGATCATATTCTTCTGTTTCTTCTATACAGCGTTGGTTTTCAACCCTCGTGAAACAGCAGATAACCTGAAGAAGTCCGGTGCGTTTGTACCAGGGATTCGTCCGGGAGAGCAAACGGCTAAATATATCGATAAAGTAATGACTCGGTTAACCTTTGTTGGTGCTATGTACATTACCTTTATCTGCCTGATCCCGGAGTTTATGCGTGACGCAATGAAAGTACCTTTCAACTTTGGTGGTACTTCACTACTTATCGTCGTTGTCGTCATCATGGACTTTATGGCTCAAGTGCAAACTCTGATGATGTCGAGTCAATATGAGTCTGCATTGAAGAAAGCAAATCTGAAAGGCTATGGCCGTTAATTCAGCTAGCTTGAGAAGTTACGGAGAGTTAAAATGAAAGTTCGTGCTTCCGTCAAGAAGTTATGTCGCAACTGCAAAATCATCAAGCGCCACGGCGTTGTTCGTGTGATTTGCGTTGAAGCGAAACACAAACAGCGTCAAGGCTGATTGTTGTTAATGCTAAAGTTTTGACATATTTTTCTTGCAAAGTGTGATTGAGCTGGCTAGATTAGCCAGCCAATCTTTTGTGTAAGACAGCAACATTATTTGAGTATCCTGAAAACGGGCTTTTCAGAGTAATGTTGCCTTATTTTATTGTAGGAGTGCATAGTGGCCCGTATAGCAGGCATTAACATTCCTGATCATAAACATACTGTTATCGCATTAACTGCGATCTTCGGTATCGGCAAGACCCGTTCACAGGCTATCTGTGTAGCGTCTGGTATTGCTGAAAATGTTAAGATCAGTGAACTGTCTGAAGAGCAAATTGACAAGCTGCGTGACGAAGTTGCCAAGTACGTTGTTGAAGGTGATCTACGTCGTGAAGTTACCATGAGCATCAAGCGTCTGATGGACCTTGGTTGTTATCGTGGTGTACGTCATCGTCGTGGTCTACCGGTTCGCGGTCAGCGTACCAAGACTAACGCCCGTACCCGTAAGGGTCCGCGTAAACCGATCAAGAAATAATCGGGGTGATTGAATAATGGCAAAAGCACCTGTTCGTGCACGTAAGCGTGTAAGAAAACAAGTTTCTGACGGTATGGCTCATATCCATGCTTCTTTTAACAACACCATTGTGACTATTACCGATCGTCAAGGTAATGCATTGGGTTGGGCAACAGCTGGTGGTTCCGGCTTCCGTGGTTCTCGTAAATCCACTCCATTTGCTGCGCAAGTTGCGGCAGAGCGCTGCGCAGAAGCAGTAAAAGAGTATGGAATTAAGAATCTGGAAGTTATGGTTAAAGGCCCAGGTCCCGGTCGTGAGTCTACTATCCGCGCATTAAACGCGGCTGGTTTCCGCATCACTAATATTACTGATGTGACTCCGATTCCTCACAACGGTTGTCGTCCTCCTAAGAAACGTCGCGTTTAATCGCCACAGTTTCTAGGATTGTTGGAGAAAGAAAATGGCAAGATATTTGGGTCCTAAGCTCAAGCTTAGCCGTCGTGAAGGCACCGACTTATTCCTTAAGTCTGGCGTTCGTGCGATCGATACCAAGTGTAAAATTGAACAAGCTCCTGGTCAGCACGGTGCGCGTAAGCCACGTCTGTCTGACTATGGTGTACAGTTACGTGAGAAGCAAAAAGTTCGTCGTATTTACGGTGTTCTTGAGCGTCAATTCCGTAATTATTATAAAGAAGCAACGCGTCTGAAAGGCAACACAGGTGAAAACCTGCTGCAGCTTTTAGAAGGTCGCTTAGACAATGTGGTTTACCGTATGGGCTTCGGCGCTACTCGTGCAGAAGCACGTCAGTTAGTTAGCCACAAAGCTGTAATGGTTAATGGTCGCGTTGTTAACATCGCTTCTTTTCAGGTATCTCCGAATGACGTAGTCAGCGTACGTGAGAAAGCGAAAAAGCAATCTCGTGTTAAAGCCGCTTTAGAGCTGTTTGAACAGCGCGAAAAGCCGACTTGGATCGAAGTTGACGCTGCTAAAATGGAAGGCGTTTTCAAACGTAATCCAGAGCGCACCGATCTGTCTGCGGACATTAACGAACACCTGATCGTCGAACTTTACTCTAAGTAAAGTTTAGTACCAAAGAGAGGACACAATGCAGGGTTCTGTGACAGAGTTTCTAAAACCACGCCTGGTAGATATCGAGCAAGTGAGTTCGACGCACGCTAAGGTGACCCTTGAGCCGTTAGAGCGTGGCTTCGGCCATACTTTAGGTAACGCACTGCGCCGCATTCTGCTTTCATCAATGCCGGGTTGTGCGGTAACTGAAGTTGAGATTGATGGTGTACTACATGAGTACAGCACCAAAGAAGGCGTACAGGAAGATATCCTGGAAATCCTGCTCAACCTGAAAGGGCTGGCGGTGAAAGTTCATGGTAAAGATGAAGTTATTCTTAGCTTGAATAAGTCTGGCATTGGCCCTGTGACTGCAGCCGACATTACCCATGATGGGGATGTTGAAGTCGTCAAACCTCAGCACTTGATCTGCCATCTGACTGATGAGAACGCATCTATTAGTATGCGTATCAAAGTTCAGCGTGGTCGTGGTTATGTGCCGGCTTCTGCCCGTATTCATACGGAAGAAGATGAGCGTCCAATTGGTCGTCTGTTGGTTGACGCATGCTACAGCCCGGTAGAGCGTATTGCCTACAATGTTGAAGCAGCGCGTGTAGAACAGCGTACTGACTTGGATAAGCTGGTCATCGAGATGGAAACTAACGGTACGATTGATCCGGAAGAATCAATTCGCCGTGCAGCAACCATCCTGGCTGAACAACTTGAAGCTTTCGTTGACTTACGTGATGTACGTCAGCCAGAAGTTAAAGAAGAGAAGCCAGAGTTCGATCCGATCTTGCTACGCCCTGTTGACGATCTGGAACTGACTGTCCGCTCCGCTAACTGCCTCAAGGCAGAAGCTATCCACTACATCGGTGATCTGGTACAGCGTACCGAAGTTGAGTTGTTAAAAACTCCTAACTTGGGTAAAAAATCTCTTACTGAGATTAAAGACGTGCTTGCATCTCGTGGTTTGTCTCTGGGCATGCGCCTGGAAAACTGGCCACCAGCTAGCATTGCTGACGAGTAACCGGATCACAGGTTAAGGTTTTACTGAGAAGGATAAGGTCATGCGCCATCGTAAGAGTGGACGTCAACTGAACCGCAACAGCAGTCATCGCCAAGCTATGTTTCGCAACATGGCAGGTTCTTTAGTTCGTCATGAGATCATCAAGACGACTTTGCCTAAAGCGAAAGAACTGCGTCGCGTGGTTGAACCACTGATTACACTTGCTAAGGCCGACAGCGTTGCTAATCGTCGTCTGGCATTCGCCCGTACTCGTGATAACGAGATCGTGGCAAAACTGTTTAATGAGCTTGGCCCGCGTTTTGCGAGCCGTGCAGGTGGTTACACTCGTATTCTGAAGTGTGGCTTCCGTGCAGGTGATAACGCTCCGATGGCTTACATCGAGCTGGTTGATCGTGCAGAAAAAGCTCCAGCAGAAGCAGCAGAGTAATATTTGTTGCTGAAAGAAAAAGCCGGGTTTATCCCGGCTTTTTTACGTCTGATGTTTATTACATCAACCTCTTTTCGAATTATGCTTTCTCTGACGTATTGATATTTCGGATCGTCAATGTTTTGTCATTAACCTGATCTAATGTGAAGAATGGAAGATACTCTTCCCAGACGCCATTATGTACAACCGAGCGATATTCGGCTTGTTTCACACCGTTTTCATCTATTAATTCCCACGCTTGTAGCTCTCCATCAGCTAATTTACTGCTGACAGCAACGCGTTGATAACTGGTATTACTACCAACATGGAATTTATTGGTTTTCCAACGGATTGGCGGATGGGCAGGGAAAGGTTTAGCATGATGAAAGCCAAATATATCATCATGAGAGAGAACACTCTGCCGAACTGTAGGCCAGATATATTGACGCAGGAAGTATTGATCGACAAAACGCTTGTGCGCTTCCTGCTGGCTTAGATATTCACGAGTTGCATCGACAACAGAAGGAATATTTTCATTGTGACAACCGCCCCATAGCCCTGCAAGAATTAGCTCTGAATGGGTAAAGTAATCGCGGATATGGTGATACCAATAATCACTGTTAACCCACTCATTTATTGCTGCTTGCTCGCGTTCAGAAAGCAGTGAATCAGCATCCCGAATGATATAGCGTTTGATTTTTGGATCATCCAACACCAGAAAACGCCACATCAGGGCAGGTAGTGCCTGACGGGTAGCTTCATCCACTTTAATGACGTTTGCTCCAGCCTTGCGAAGGCGTTCCTGAATATCTTGGGGAACAGTGTCATCCAGATAAAAACGGCATTCCCAACCGGGGAACAGGTCCTGGCTGACAATGGCATTCATTACTGCGGCTTCACAATAACGAGGTGCTGCACCAAATAATGTGAAAGAGATGACATTCTCTTGTGGATTGTTTGGATTAAATGGTGGTGGATTGCCTGCTGGTAATGGGTAAACTTTTCCGGCACTAAAGATTTTATCCGCTTCCTCAAGTGACATCAGACCGTAGCGACGTACTTCTTCAGGACGTTGTAACCAGCCACAAACCTCAGTTAATCCATCAATCATGGTTGATGGTAATTGATTCAGAGGGGCGGTTTTTAGCAAACGTTTATAAAGCTTGTATGACTTTTCATATTCACCGATACGCATTAAACAAAGTGCATAACTGGCCTGAACGTCCTGGTTGCGCGGCATTATTCTCAGCGTGGCTTCAGCAAGCTCTTTACCTTTTTGGTAATCAGCTTTTCTCATGGCCTCTTGAAATTGACTGGCCAGTTGATGAAACTGCTGCTCTTGTTTTGCGATTAAATCAGCAGAGCGTCTGTTATTTTGAACAGGGCGCATGTAATACCTCATATTTGAATTATTTGTCACTTACAAGGCTACTTTATAAAGAGAACTCTTTTTCAAAACGCCGGAAGTGGGTTAGTGGTATTCTATATATATCCTTCCATTTTAACATGTGGGATAGAAATTGACGATAAGAAGGGGGATAGCGTGATGTACCGTATTGGACAGTTGGCAAAATTAGCAAGCGTTACGCCGGACACCATTCGTTATTATGAGAAGCAGGGCATGATGTCACACGATGTTCGCTCTGAAGGTGGTTACCGTCTTTATACTGAACAGGATTTACAGCGGCTTAAGTTTATTCGTTATGCTAAACAGTTAGGCTTTACGCTGGAATCTATTGCTGAATTGCTTTCTATCAGGGTTGAACCTGAGCAGCATACTTGTCAGGAGTCTAAGTCTATTGTTCAGGCCAGATTAGATGAAGTGGAAAAGAAACTGAAAGAGTTGGAACATATGAGAGTCTCTTTACAGAGATTAAGTGATGCCTGTTGTGGAAGTGCACACAGTAGTGCTTATTGTTCTATTCTGGAAGCATTGGAATATGGTGCAACCAACAAGTTGCCACATATAGATTTAAGAACCAGATAGGCAATAAATCATTTTTGTACTATGATGCGCTCGTTTTATAGCCAATATTCATTTAGAGAGGTTGTTATGGCGAAATATCAGCACCAAAAAGGAACAATTCAGGATAATGCATTGCAGGCGTTATTGCACGATCCGCTGTTTCGGCAACGTGTAGAAAAGAATGTGAAAGGAAAAGGCAGCTATCAGCGTAAGCCAAAACATGCAGGGAAAATAGAGCGGGAGGCTGGAGATAAGGTGATGCAAAGCGTCTTTTTATCTCCAGCCTTCTGTTAATTTATAGCCTATTCTATTTTTGCTGTTGTTTTAAGATATCGCGGATATCTGTTAACAGCTTTTCTTCGGTTGTTGGTGCAGGTGGAGCCGCTGGCGGTTGTTCACGACGCACTTTATTCATCAGCTTAATAGCCATAAAGATCGCGAAAGCGACAATAATAAAATCAAAAATATTCTGAATGAAAACGCCGTAATGCATTACAACCGCTGGAGTGTCTCCCTGAGCAGAGCGCATTACCCATTCAAATTGCTTAAAATCTATTCCACCAATCAATAATCCCAGTGGCGGCATGATGATATCCGATACCAATGACGATACGATTTTACCGAATGCTGCACCAATAATGACACCGACAGCCAGGTCAACAACATTACCGCGCATTGCGAATTCGCGAAATTCTTTAAGCAGACTCATAATCAATTACCTTTAATTCAACATGTGTTATAAGCATAACAATCGATCGGCATTTTTCCAGATAAATGAGGAAAAATATAGGCTTATTACGACCGCGTTCAGTGAATAAGCCCTGGGTTATCAGAGGAAGAATGGACTCGGTTGGAATAGCCGTTCAACATCGGAAATATATTTCTTATCAGCGAGGAACATGATTACGTGGTCACCTTGCTCAATAACAGTTGTCCTGTCAGCAATAATTACATCATTCCCACGCACAAGTGCCCCGATGGTGGTACCCGGCGGGAGCTTGATATTTTCAAGCTGGCGACCAACAACTTTAGACGTCGTGTCATCACCATGGGCAATAGCCTCTATGGCTTCAGCGACTCCACGACGCAGCGTAGAAACACTGACGATGTCTGCTTTTCTGACATGCCCTAACAGTGCTGAAATAGTGGCCTGTTGAGGAGAAACTGCAATATCAATAACACTACCCTGAACCAGATCGATATAGGCATGACGCTGAATGAGTACAATGACCTTTTTGGCCCCCAAGCGTTTGGCCAACATGGCCGACATAATATTGGCTTCGTCGTCATTAGTTAGGGCAATAAACAGATCGATTTGTTCAATATGTTCTTCTGACAGTAATTCCTGGTCCGATGCATCGCCACAAAACACCACCGTATCTTGTAGGATCTCAGCTAATTCAGCCGCACGCTCTGCATCGCGTTCGATAAGTTTGACGCTGTAGTCTTTCTCTAAACGTTTGGCGAGACCGGCTCCTACGTTACCGCCACCAACAATCATTAATCGCTTATAGGGCTTTTCTAAACGCTGTAATTCACTCATTACCGCGCGAATATTTTCGGAGGCGGCAACGAAGAACACTTCATCACCCGCTTCAATAATCGTGGAGGCTTGTGGACGGATCGGGCGATCCTGGCGGAATATTGCTGCTACGCGAGTTTCAATATGGGGCATATGCTCACGCAGAGATGACAATGCATTACCCACTAACGGACCGCCATAATAAGCGTTAACGCCTGCAATACTGACCTTACCTTCGGCAAAGTTTACTACCTGTAAAGCACCAGGGTATTCAACCAGCTTGTAAACGTAATCAGTCACCAGTTGCTCGGGAGAGATTATATGATCGACAGGAATAACTTCGGGTTCAAATAGCTTATCTTCTTCACGGATATATTCTGGTGAACGAATACGTGCAATACGGTTTGGGGTATTAAATAAAGAATAAGCAATCTGACAGGCCACCATATTGATTTCGTCAGAGTTAGTAACGGCTACCAGCATATCCGCATCATCTGCGCCAGCCTCGCGTAATACACGAGGATGACAGGCATGCCCTTGTACTACACGCAGATCAAACTTATCCTGAAGCTGGCGTAAGCGAACAATATTATTATCAACCAGAGTAATATCGTTATTTTCACCAACCAGGTTTTCAGCCAGTGTTCCACCAACCTGACCTGCACCGAGAATGATAATTTTCATTTTTTTCTCTTTTTAGCGCCAAAGATATTTTGTTACTGACTCAGCTTATGCCTTTATCAGTTTGGCATAAAAAAATCCGTCACCACCATCAGGTGAAGGTAAATTTTGTCGATAGGGTGATTGTGTATCACCAATATTCACCAATTTAGCATCACTATGATTCCGGATAAAATCATCGATCTGCAATTTATTCTCTTCTGGAAGAATAGAGCAGGTTGCATAAATCATCGTGCCGCCTGACTTTAACTGTGGCCAGATGGCATTAATAATCTCTTTCTGTAACGAGACTAATTCATCAATATCGCTGTTACGGCGCAACCACTTGATATCCGGGTGACGTCGAATCACGCCAGTGGCTGAACATGGTGCATCTAACAAGATGCGATCGTATATTTGACCATTGCTCCAGGCCTGTGGATCGCGGCCATCTCCGGCAATAACTGTCGCTTGCTGATTCAGGCGGGCCAGATTTTCTGTAACGCGCTTCAGGCGTCCTTCATCAACATCAACAGCAATGACTTTAGCTTCCGGGGCTGCTTCCAGTATATGAGTCGTTTTCCCACCCGGCGCAGCGCACAGGTCCAGAATGCTTTCACCATTTTGGGGTTCGAGTATAGATACACAACCTTGAGCCGAGGCATCCTGAACGGTAACCCAGCCCTGTTCAAAACCGGGTAAAAGTGTTACGGAACAAGGAGCCGCTAAACGCAAAGCATCGGAATAATCGGGATGAGGGAAAGCTTCGATACCCGCTTGCTGTAATAATTGCAGATATTGTTCGCATGTATGATGCTGGCGATTTACCCGTAGCCACATCGGTGGCTTTTGGTTATTGGCATCAATAATGGCCTGCCACTGTTGTGGATAGGCGAGCTGTATTCGCTGTAAAAGCCATCCGGGGTGTAAGAAACGACCATTTTGAGATTGAAATTGTTCGGTCATTATCTGCTGCTGGCGTTGGAATTGACGCATTACGCCGTTGATCAAGCCTTTCATTTGTGGACGTTTCAGCACAATTGCGCCATTTACTGTTTCCGCAACAGCGGCATGAGCAGGAATCCGGGTATACAGCAGCTGGTAGAGGCCAACCATTAGCAGATAGTGTAATGGCCTTTGTTTACCCGTCATTACTTTTGCCATTAGTTGCTGTACATACCATTCGAGCTCAGGCAGAACGCGTAACGTACCAAAGCAGAGCTCCTGCAGTAGTGATTTATCTTTATCTGAAATGTTTTTTTGGTATTCAGGAAGTACTGTACTGAGGGATTGTCCCTTATCCAGAACCTGACTAAGTGCACTGGCAGCAATAGCCCGAAGATTATATTTGTTATTCATAGAAAGTGGACCGAGCCATTATTAGGCTATTCATAACTGTGCGGGTCAGGATGACCCGCACCTGAAAT
Source organism: Limnobaculum zhutongyuii (assembly GCF_004295645.1). Taxonomy (NCBI): domain Bacteria; kingdom Pseudomonadati; phylum Pseudomonadota; class Gammaproteobacteria; order Enterobacterales; family Budviciaceae; genus Limnobaculum; species Limnobaculum zhutongyuii. The sequence goes on along the minus strand of NZ_CP034752.1, from coordinate 4,129,133 downwards.
CAGGCTAATCGATGACCTGAGATAAACCACTCCCGGCGAGAATTTAGCAAATCCTGAGCGGACATTGCTTTTTTACCGGCAGGTTGAAGTTGAGTAATATTCAAAATACCTTGAGCAGTAGCAATTTGAATGCCTGACTTATTAGCTTCAAGGATGGTACCAGGTTCTGCCTGAGTATTATTTTCAATGACATCAGCAGCCCAGACTTTTATCGGCTGATCATCAATAATGAAATAGCTGACAGGCCAGGGATTAAAGGCACGAATGCAACGTTCTAATTGAGCTGCTGAGAGAGACCAGTCAAGCTTAGCCTCTTCTTTGCTCAGCTTATCGGCATAGTTAGCCAATGTATCATCCTGCTTTTCTGCCTTGATTGAGCCTTCTGCCAGTCCCGTCAGTGTATTGAGTAAACCTTCAGGGCCTAATTTAGCCAGTTTGTCATATAAGGTCGCGCTGGTATCTTCAGATAAGATAGGACAGGTGAGCTTGTATAGCATATCGCCAGTATCAAGCCCTTCATCCATTTGCATAATGGTGATACCCGTTTCGCTGTCTCCAGCCCACAGTGAGCGTTGAATCGGCGCAGCACCACGCCAGCGAGGCAATAGCGAACCATGCACATTGATACAACCTAATCTGGGCATGTTCAATACAGCCAGAGGCAGAATCAAACCATAGGCAACGACCACCATAACATCTGCATTAAGTTGAGCCACCAACTGTTGGTTCTCTTCTGGCCGCAATGATTTGGGCTGAAATACCGGGATGTTATGTTGCTCAGCCAACTGTTTAACCGGGCTTGGCGTCAGCTTGTTGCCTCTGCCTGCCGGGCGATCGGGCTGAGTGAAAACTCCGACTATTTGGTGATGAGATGAAAGTAGCGCGTCCAGATGACGCACTGCAAAATCAGGGGTACCGGCAAAAATAATTCGCAAAGGTTGAGACACTACAATTTCCTACCGTATCTGATGGATTAAGTTGCCACGCTGTTATTGTGAACGCGCTTCCTGTCGGGCAATTTTTTCTAATTTCTGGCGGATTCTCTGGCGTTTAAGCGGAGAAAGATAGTCGACAAACAGTTTGCCTTCCAGATGGTCCATCTCATGTTGAATACAGATTGCCAACAGGTCATCCGCTTCTAACTCGAACGGCTTTCCATCGCGGTTTAAAGCGCGGATTTTAATCTGCTCTGCACGAGGCACAAAGCCTCTGGATTCAGGTACAGAAAGACAACCTTCTTCAATACCGGTCTCGCCAGATTTTTCCAGTACTTCCGGATTAATAATAACGAAATGTTCATCGCGATTTTCCGAAACATCAATCACGATAATACGCTGGTGGATATTTACTTGCGTAGCAGCAAGGCCGATACCCTCTTCGGCATACATCGTTTCCAGCATATCATCGACGATCTGCTGTATTTCTGGCGTCACTTCCGCAACCGGTTTAGCTTTGATGCGTAGTCTTTCATCGGGAAAATGTAATACTGGTAATACTGCCATATCTCTTTAAATCACCAATTAATGGGTAAAATATCATGCTTATATTCTAGACCTTTCCGGTGATGATTGACAGTATCAGTCAACTATTGAAGTGATAGATAACCTAGTGGTAGCGGGTTTGTCGAATATTCAATGTTCAGAAATGCGAGCTTTAACGAAGAATTAAGTCGTATGAAGAATGTTGTTACCACATTAATGGGAACATTGTCGAAATAGGTAATCCTTATGCTCGGTTTTGATGGTTTTTCATTTTAATCTGCAAACAGACTTATGTTGTGGTGCAGGTAATTAAATGGAAAGAGACGAGTGGTGGTTAAGGTTGCTGATGATATCAGGGAAAAAACTTCCTTATATCCGACGGTTAAGAAATGTAGAGCCATCGCAAATCGTTTTTAACGAACAGCTTTTGCCATTACTGGGTTTTAGCCGCCAACAAGTGGAGGCATTTTTACAGGTAGAACCACATCAGCTGATAAGAAATCTCAGTTGGTTAGAGGGGGAAGATTGCCATTTAGTCACCTATATTGACCCCGAATACCCGGATCTTTTGCGAAATATCTCTTCTGCGCCATTAGCTTTATTTATTAGGGGAGAAAGAAGTAATTTAGCTAAGCCCCAATTAGCGATAGTAGGTAGTCGCCATTACAGTCAGTATGGGCAAATTTGGGCCAGCTATTTTTCTCAACAGTTAGCAGCCAGCGGGCTGGTAATAACCAGTGGCTTAGCGGTAGGTATTGATGGTATTAGCCATCAGGGAGCATTGGCTGCGGGGGGAATTACAATAGCCGTTTTGGGAAGTGGACTTGCCAGGCTTCATCCCAGAAGCCATCTGGGGTTGGCTCAAAAGATATTAGAAAGTCAGGGCTCGCTGGTTTCTGAGTTTTTACCTTTCGAAGCACCAAGGGCCGAGTATTTTCCCCGACGAAATAGAATAATCAGTGGCTTATGTTTGGGGGTACTGGTGATTGAAGCAGGCTTACGCAGCGGTTCGCTGATTACGGCCAAATATGCTTTAGAGCAAGGTAGGGAAGTATTTGCAATTCCAGGTCCATTGGATAATCGTAACAGTGAGGGAACTCATAGCCTGATTCAGCAAGGCGCACTGCTGGTTGCTCAACCGGAAGATATTATAGAAAACCTTAACAGTTCATTGTGTTGGATAACGCCGTTATCATCAGAGTCATCGATTGAGCCAGCTCCTTTGTTATTTAGTCCGGATTGTCCGCTGGCGGATTCACCGTTATATGAACATGTTAGTCATCACCCCATTTCTGTTGATGTTATTGCGGATAAAATGTCTTTATCGGTTACTGAGGTGATGATTCAACTGCTTGAGTTGGAATTGTCTGGTGCGGTACAGGTGGTTCAGGGAGGGTACATCAGAACCAGATAAACATGGGGATATAAAAATGGTTTTAATCAGGTAGACTGTGTAGTTATCAATCGGCTTTAAACGATTAACGATTAGCAGTGAGGCTATGAGTAAAACAGCATTGTTTACAGGCAAAAGTGAAGAGCTCTGCCCCGAATGTGGTGCGCCATTAGTTATTCGCACGGGCAAGCAGGGACCATTTCAGGGATGTTCTCGCTATCCTGAATGTACCTATATTCACTCATTAACGCCGCAAAGTGATGGTCATGTCGTTAAAGTGTTGGAAGGACAGAACTGTCCCCAATGTGGTGAAACTCTGGTATTACGTCAGGGGCGCTATGGCATGTTTATTGGTTGTAGTAGTTATCCTGACTGTGAATATATTGCGGTGATTGATAAGCCTGATGAAACTCAGATTGCTTGCCCGCAGTGTAAGCAAGGGAGGTTGTTACAGCGGAAGTCTCGTTATGGTAAGGTTTTTCACGCCTGCGATCGTTATCCAGAGTGTCAATTTGCGCTTAATCATACCCCTGTAGCTGGAATCTGCCCGATATGCGACTATCCTCTTTTGATGGAAAAACGCACCTCCAGAGGTAATCGCCTGTTTTGTGCAAGTAAAGTGTGCGGCAAAGAAGTTTTGACAGAGAAAGATGACTGATAATTTAGAATTTATAGTAGAGCAACTTCAGCAACAACAGGTTGTTGCTTATCCAACTGAAGCGGTATTTGGACTGGGTTGCGATCCAGACAGTCAATTAGCAGTGGAACATCTTCTGCAATTGAAACAGCGCTCATGGGAGAAAGGGTTAATATTGATTGCTGCAAATTATGAGCAATTACAGCCTTATATCGATGATACGCAACTAACTGCTGAGCAAAGAATGACCATGTTTTCCAGCTGGCCTGGGCCTGTAACCTGGGTAATACCGGCGCGACCTTCCACACCAAAGTGGTTAACCGGACAGTTCGACTCCCTGGCCGTCAGGGTTAGTGACCACTTACTGGTGCGGGAACTTTGTCAGGCATTTGGTAAGCCTTTGGTTTCAACCAGTGCTAATTTAAGCGGGTTGGAACCGTGTAAAACGGAACACGGTGTTTTGCAGCAGTTTGGTGATAACTTTCCCGTATTGAAAGGGTTAGTAGGTGGGCGTGAAAAACCGTCAGAAATTCGGGACGTATTAACCGGAAAACTATACAGACAGGGATAATTATTCTCAGGGGTTTTATGCAACAGTTCGCTGTTTTTGGTAATCCAATTGCTCATAGCAAATCACCATGTATTCACCATCTTTTTGCGGAAGGATGTCGGATCGATTTGCACTATGTAACGCAGTTAGGCTCTCTTGATGGGTTTGAAAATGAAATCAGGGCATTTTTTGCTAATGGAGCAAAAGGTGCCAATATCACTTTGCCTTTTAAAGAGCGCGCATATGCAATATGCGATGAACTCACTGAACGTGCGGCTTCTGCTGGTGCAGTAAATACCATAAAACGCCTGGATGATGGACGTTTGCTGGGTGATAACACTGATGGTATTGGACTATTGAGTGATTTGCAGCGTTTGGGCATGGTTATACCAGGTGCACGAGTTTTACTGATAGGTGCTGGTGGGGCCGCCAGAGGTGTGATCTTACCGTTACTGTCATACGGTTGTGAGTTAGTAGTTACTAACCGTACATATGCAAAAGCAGAAACGCTGGCATCATTATTCTCATCATTTGGCAAGATAACCAGTAAACCTTCTGATGCGTTAGCGGAAGATCAATTCGATCTGATTGTTAATGCGACTTCGACAGGTATCAGTGGAGATGTTCCCTCTATCTCATCATCATTAATCTCCAAGGATACAGTATGTTATGACATGTTCTATCAGGCTGCACTAACTCCGTTTCTGAAATGGGCTGTAGAACATGGAGCTGGAAAACATGCTGATGGTTTAGGAATGCTGGTGGGGCAAGCCGCTCATGCCTTTAATCTTTGGCATGGTGTGATGCCAGAAGTTGAACCAGTGTTGAATGAATTACGTAAAGAACTGACTAAGTGAACCAGTCGATCATTTTTACTGATAATGAAGAATGGGATCCTATTCGTAATGCTGTTATCTGTTCTGCCTTAGTAAATGGGTTTCAGGTTCACTGTTGCATTCAGGGGAAAGTTATCAACGCGCGTTTTGGTTTTGCCGAACGGCCCGAACAGTTTATTGAGCTGTTCAGGCAGTATCGTTGGGATCTTGAAGATGAATTCGAACAAATGATTTTAAATGAAGAATTCGATAATGATGGTTGGGTCGTTATTTAATGAGTAATGATTTAGCCATTTAAATATTGGTCTTTCAAAATGACATAGTTTTTAGCTGAAGCTGTTAACGAGGCTATTTCTGCTTCATTCAATGGGCGAGCTTGTCGGGCAGGATTACCGAGATACAGATAACCACTTTCGAGACGTTTGCCTGGCGCGACTAAACTACCGGCACCGACCATGACGTTATCTTCCACAATAGCACCATCAAGTACCCGAGCTCCCATTCCTATCAGCGTATTGTTACCAATGGTACAACCATGAAGAATGGCTGCATGCCCAACGGTAACATCATCCCCAATAATTAAAGGATGCCCATCAGGATTTGACTCATTGCCCCGGGATACGTGCAAAATACAACCATCCTGAATATTTGTTCTGGCGCCAATAGAGATGAAATTAACATCTCCACGAATAACGGCTAAAGGCCAAACGTTTGAATCATCGGCTAAGGTTACCTGACCAATGATCTGGCTGGATCGATCATGACTCGTTGACCAATTTGGGGTGTATGGTGGAGATAGTTACGAATAGCACCTGACATTTTGAATGGCATCCTGAATTATTAGATAAGTAGATCATTCTATTTTATGCGATTTGGATCCTTTTAGTATGAATGGATCCAAAAATGCCTTTTTTTGTTTAAAAAATGAGCTAAAATAGAAGCTGTAGAGTAAAAATTGTGCATATGAATTCTTTTTATCAAAAAAGCCTTGTGCAAAAAGATCCGATGCCTATAATGCGCCTCCATCGAACGGATGTGAGCGAACTCACAAATCCTAATTCGAAATTCTCTTAAATGAGAAACAAAAAGAGTGAATGAACTCATTGACTCTGAAACGGATTCGCGTAATATACGCAGCCCGTGCCGCGGGAAGCGCAGCTTTCTGTCGGCCATGCTCTTTAACAATTTATCAGACAATCTGTGTGGGCACTCACAAGACGGTATCTCACGTCATTACACTTCGGTGTAACGACACAAAAAAATACCAAGTCTTAAAGAGTGACCAGACAGTAATTCATTTGAATTATTGAAAGTAATCTTTGAGCATCAAGCTTTTAATTGAAGAGTTTGATCATGGCTCAGATTGAACGCTGGCGGCAGGCCTAACACATGCAAGTCGGGCGGTAGCACAGAGGAGCTTGCTCCTTGGGTGACGAGCGGCGGACGGGTGAGTAATGTCTGGGGATCTGCCTGATGGAGGGGGATAACTACTGGAAACGGTAGCTAATACCGCGTAACGTCGCAAGACCAAAGCGGGGGACCTTCGGGCCTCGCGCCATCAGATGAACCCAGATGGGATTAGCTAGTAGGTGGGGTAATGGCTCACCTAGGCGACGATCCCTAGCTGGTCTGAGAGGATGACCAGCCACACTGGGACTGAGACACGGCCCAGACTCCTACGGGAGGCAGCAGTGGGGAATATTGCACAATGGGGGAAACCCTGATGCAGCCATGCCGCGTGTGTGAAGAAGGCCTTAGGGTTGTAAAGCACTTTCAGTGGGGAGGAAGGATGTGGTGTTAATAGCACCATGTATTGACGTTACCCACAGAAGAAGCACCGGCTAACTCCGTGCCAGCAGCCGCGGTAATACGGAGGGTGCAAGCGTTAATCGGAATTACTGGGCGTAAAGCGCACGCAGGCGGTTTGTCAAGTCGGATGTGAAATCCCCGGGCTTAACCTGGGAACTGCATCCGAAACTGGCAAGCTAGAGTCTTGTAGAGGGGGGTAGAATTCCATGTGTAGCGGTGAAATGCGTAGAGATGTGGAGGAATACCGGTGGCGAAGGCGGCCCCCTGGACAAAGACTGACGCTCAGGTGCGAAAGCGTGGGGAGCAAACAGGATTAGATACCCTGGTAGTCCACGCTGTAAACGATGTCGACTTGGAGGTTGTTCCCTTGAGGAGTGGCTTCCGGAGCTAACGCGTTAAGTCGACCGCCTGGGGAGTACGGCCGCAAGGTTAAAACTCAAATGAATTGACGGGGGCCCGCACAAGCGGTGGAGCATGTGGTTTAATTCGATGCAACGCGAAGAACCTTACCTACTCTTGACATCCAGAGAATTTAGCAGAGATGCTTTAGTGCCTTCGGGAGCTCTGAGACAGGTGCTGCATGGCTGTCGTCAGCTCGTGTTGTGAAATGTTGGGTTAAGTCCCGCAACGAGCGCAACCCCTATCCTTTGTTGCCAGCACGTAATGGTGGGAACTCAAAGGAGACTGCCGGTGATAAACCGGAGGAAGGTGGGGATGACGTCAAGTCATCATGGCCCTTACGAGTAGGGCTACACACGTGCTACAATGGCGTATACAAAGAGAAGCTACCTCGCGAGAGCATGCGGACCTCATAAAGTACGTCGTAGTCCGGATTGGAGTCTGCAACTCGACTCCATGAAGTCGGAATCGCTAGTAATCGTAGATCAGAATGCTACGGTGAATACGTTCCCGGGCCTTGTACACACCGCCCGTCACACCATGGGAGTGGGTTGCAAAAGAAGTAGGTAGCTTAACCTTCGGGAGGGCGCTTACCACTTTGTGATTCATGACTGGGGTGAAGTCGTAACAAGGTAACCGTAGGGGAACCTGCGGTTGGATCACCTCCTTACCTGAAAGATATGCAGTTGCGTGCAGTGTCCACACAGATTGTCTGATGAAATAAAAAGAGAGCAAAGCGTCTGCGAAGCTGACATATCTGTGTCCCCTTCGTCTAGAGGCCTAGGACACCGCCCTTTCACGGCGGTAACAGGGGTTCGAATCCCCTAGGGGACGCCACTTGCTGATAATGGGTGAAAGACATTGTCGATGAATATCTCAAAACTGGCTTACTGAGCCATGTTTGAGATATTTGCTCTTTAACAATCCGGAACAAGCTGAAATTTGAATCCTCAGCCATACATGAGTAATACACTGACATGTAGTGGACTGAGCGAGTCTCTCAATTGTTTGCAACTTTAGAATGTTGTCTTTCGAGACACCTTCGGGTTGTGAGGTTAAGTGACTAAGCGTACACGGTGGATGCCTAGGCAGTCAGAGGCGATGAAGGGCGTGCTAATCTGCGATAAGCGTCGGTAAGGTGATATGAACCGTTATAACCGGCGATACCCGAATGGGGAAACCCAGTGCAATTCGTTGCACTATCATACGATGAATACATAGTCGTATGAGGCGAACCGGGGGAACTGAAACATCTAAGTACCCCGAGGAAAAGAAATCAACCGAGATTCCCCCAGTAGCGGCGAGCGAACGGGGAGGAGCCCAGAACCTGAATCAGTTTGTGTGTTAGTGGAAGCGTCTGGAAAGTCGCACGGTACAGGGTGATAGTCCCGTACACCAAAATGCACAGATTGTGAGTTCGATGAGTAAGGCGGGACACGTGACATCCTGTCTGAATATGGGGGGACCATCCTCCAAGGCTAAATACTCCTGACTGACCGATAGTGAACCAGTACCGTGAGGGAAAGGCGAAAAGAACCCCGGCGAGGGGAGTGAAACAGAACCTGAAACCGTGTACGTACAAGCAGTGGGAGCACCCTTTGGGGTGTGACTGCGTACCTTTTGTATAATGGGTCAGCGACTTATATTTTGTAGCAAGGTTAACCGAATAGGGGAGCCGTAGGGAAACCGAGTCTTAACTGGGCGTCAAGTTGCAAGGTATAGACCCGAAACCCGGTGATCTAGCCATGGGCAGGTTGAAGGTTGGGTAACACTAACTGGAGGACCGAACCGACTAATGTTGAAAAATTAGCGGATGACCTGTGGCTGGGGGTGAAAGGCCAATCAAACCGGGAGATAGCTGGTTCTCCCCGAAAGCTATTTAGGTAGCGCCTCGTGAACTCATCTTCGGGGGTAGAGCACTGTTTCGACTAGGGGGCCATCCCGGCTTACCAACTCGATGCAAACTCCGAATACCGAAGAATGTTATCACGGGAGACACACGGCGGGTGCTAACGTCCGTCGTGAAGAGGGAAACAACCCAGACCGCCAGCTAAGGTCCCAAAGTCATGGTTAAGTGGGAAACGATGTGGGAAGGCACAGACAGCCAGGATGTTGGCTTAGAAGCAGCCATCATTTAAAGAAAGCGTAATAGCTCACTGGTCGAGTCGGCCTGCGCGGAAGATGTAACGGGGCTAAACCATGCACCGAAGCTGCGGCAGCGATATGAAAATATTGTTGGGTAGGGGAGCGTTCTGTAAGCCTGCGAAGGTGGACTGTGAGGTCTGCTGGAGGTATCAGAAGTGCGAATGCTGACATAAGTAACGATAAAGCGGGTGAAAAGCCCGCTCGCCGGAAGACCAAGGGTTCCTGTCCAACGTTAATCGGGGCAGGGTGAGTCGACCCCTAAGGCGAGGCCGAAAGGCGTAGTCGATGGGAAACAGGTTAATATTCCTGTACTTGGTGTTACTGCGAAGGGGGGACGAAGAAGGCTAGGCTATCCGGGCGACGGTTGTCCCGGTTTAAGCGTGTAGGTGGAGTGATTAGGTAAATCCGATTGCTTATTAACACTGAGGCGTGATGACGAGCCACTACGGTGGTGAAGTAGTTGATGCCCTGCTTCCAGGAAAAGCCTCTAAGCTCCAGGTAACATTAAATCGTACCCCAAACCGACACAGGTGGTCAGGTAGAGAATACTCAGGCGCTTGAGAGAACTCGGGTGAAGGAACTAGGCAAAATGGTGCCGTAACTTCGGGAGAAGGCACGCTGGCATTAGGTGAAGTGGTTTACCCATGGAGCTGAAGCCAGTCGAAGATACCAGCTGGCTGCAACTGTTTATTAAAAACACAGCACTGTGCAAACACGAAAGTGGACGTATACGGTGTGACGCCTGCCCGGTGCTGGAAGGTTAATTGATGGGGTTAGCGTAAGCGAAGCTCTTGATCGAAGCCCCAGTAAACGGCGGCCGTAACTATAACGGTCCTAAGGTAGCGAAATTCCTTGTCGGGTAAGTTCCGACCTGCACGAATGGCGTAATGATGGCCAGGCTGTCTCCACCCGAGACTCAGTGAAATTGAACTCGCAGTGAAGATGCTGTGTACCCGCGGCAAGACGGAAAGACCCCGTGAACCTTTACTATAGCTTGACACTGAACATTGAGCCTTGATGTGTAGGATAGGTGGGAGGCTTTGAAGCGGTGACGCCAGTCATCGTGGAGCCAACCTTGAAATACCACCCTTTAATGTTTGATGTTCTAACTTTGGCCCGTGATCCGGGTTGAGGACAGTGTCTGGTGGGTAGTTTGACTGGGGCGGTCTCCTCCCAAAGAGTAACGGAGGAGCACGAAGGTTAGCTAATCACGGTCGGACATCGTGAGGTTAGTGCAAAGGCATAAGCTAGCTTGACTGCGAGAGTGACGGCTCGAGCAGGTACGAAAGTAGGTCTTAGTGATCCGGTGGTTCTGAATGGAAGGGCCATCGCTCAACGGATAAAAGGTACTCCGGGGATAACAGGCTGATACCGCCCAAGAGTTCATATCGACGGCGGTGTTTGGCACCTCGATGTCGGCTCATCACATCCTGGGGCTGAAGTAGGTCCCAAGGGTACGGCTGTTCGCCGTTTAAAGTGGTACGCGAGCTGGGTTTAGAACGTCGTGAGACAGTTCGGTCCCTATCTGCCGTGGGCGCTGGAAGATTGAGAGGGGTTGCTCCTAGTACGAGAGGACCGGAGTGAACGCACCACTGGTGTTCGGGTTGTCATGCCAATGGCATTGCCCGGTAGCTACGTGCGGAAAAGATAACCGCTGAAAGCATCTAAGCGGGAAACTTGCCTCGAGATGAGTCTTCCCTTGGACCCAGAGTCCACTGAAGGAACGTTAAAGACTATGACGTTGATAGGTCGGGTGTGTAAGCGTAGCGATACGTTGAGCTAACCGATACTAATGAACCGTGAGACTTAACCTTACAACACCGAAGGTGTTTTGGTGAGATGAGATTGAGAGAGAGAAGTCGAATTTCAGCGAATGTTCAGGATTGAAATGGATGGTTGTGTGGATAGTGATATTGACATACAACGGTTCATGTACAGAATATGCCTGGCGGCGACAGCGCGGTGGTCCCACCTGACCCCATGCCGAACTCAGAAGTGAAACGCCGTAGCGCCGATGGTAGTGTGGGGCTTCCCCATGCGAGAGTAGGGAACTGCCAGGCTTTAATTAAGAGAAACCCTCAGCGTAAGCTGGGGGTTTTTGCTTTGATGGTGATGCAGTTCGCTACTCGATGGAGAGTAGGACAAACCTGCGAAGCGGGTTTGAGCAACGCACAGCGTTGACCCGAAGGGTGAATGACGCAGTCATTCATAAACTGCCAGACTTTAATTAAGAAAAACCCTCAGTCGAAAGACTGAGGGTTTTTTGCTTTATGCAGCTCACGAAATATTCAGAAACTGGCCCTGCCGGCCGGGCACCTAAGTGATATCAGCACATACCGGTTACGGCCGGAATATCCGCTCCAGTCAATTTATCAGGTTCTCATCAGGAAGAGTCACTTCGGCTGAAAGGCGGGTTTCTTGCTTTATGCAGATGGTGAAATATTCAGAAACCGGCTCTACCGGCCGGGCACTTTAGCGATATCAGCACATACCGGTTACGGCCGGAATATCCGCTCCAGTCAATTTGTCAGGTTTGCCGGTGGCCTGAAACCATGAGTTCAGATAATCATGTCAATCACTCACCTAAGTTACGCGAAAAGTTCTGAATATCGACATTATCCATTTTACGATAGATCTTGGCCTGTCGCGATCCCGTAGCTGCAAACTTACCGGTTTCTTCAAAAATACCTGAGGCATCAAAGCGTCTTACCAGACTTTTACGCTGAATCGGCTTGTCCAGAATAGTTTCAATAACCGTTTGTAGCTCTGATAATGTGAATTCATCTGGCAGGCAGTAAACCGGTAACATTGAGTAGAGCGTTTTCTGTTCCAGACGGTGGATGGCTTTTTCAATAATATGCTGATGATCGAAGGCGATCTCTTTAATGGATGGGATCTGTTTTACTGACCACCACTTTGCATCCAATACATCATCAATCTGAGTTTGACAGTTTTGATAAGCAATAAGTGCAAAATAGGCTGTTGTCAGACTCCATCCTCTTGGGTCGCGTTCTGTTCCGGAGAATGTCTCAAGTTGTTCCAAGTAAGCGGGAGTCACACCGGTTTTCTCCACGATTTTACGCATTGCAGTTTGATAGATGGTGTCATCACGCAACATATCAATAAATCCACCGGGTAATCCCCAATATCCTTGCTGCGGGTGGTTAGCGCGTTTTACTAACAGAACACACAGTGCTCCATCTTTTAGCGTAAACAGCACGCTATCAACCGTGACAATGGGTGAGGGAAATTGAGACGAGTCGTAATGTCTGAGAAATTCTTGTTCTGATTGCATGGTTTCTGTGATTTAAATGTCTTTAAGACAAAATTATCAGACTCTATGTGTTTCAACAAGCAGTAACTCGAATGTAGAAATAATTACTTATATTACATAGCGATATATCTTAATTGTTATTTTAGTGACATAAACGCTTGACTATTAATGTCTCTGGGACAGTTATATTAATGTCATAGAGACATTAATTGGAGGTATTTATGTTTGGATTAAATTTTATTAAAGCTGACTCATCAACTCACCTGATTCAATTTCAAAAAGGTCAGGTTGTCAGACAGGGAGTAGGGATGAGTTTTTACTATTCATCTTTTACTTCAACACTGGCGGCAGTACCGGTTTCCAGTAAAGAGTTGCCATTCGTTTTCCTATTACAAACCTCAGATTTTCAGCAGGTTACCATTCAGGGACAGGTAACGTATTGTATTACCACGCCAGAACAGGCAGCCAAAATGCTGAATTTCACCATTAAAAGCAGCGGACGTTACGTTTCTGACGATCCTCAAAAGTTGGATGACAGGGTACAGCGCAGCGTACAGGTGGCGGTTCGCGACAGATTACAACGGCAGCCTTTGAGAGAGGCGCTGGTATTTGCTCCGGAACTGATTCAATACCTGAAAATTCAGTTAGCTTCGTCTGAAGTGTTAGAGGCTTTGGGGGTTAGCGTTCTGGATGTGGCGATTACGGCAATTTCACCTTCTCCGGAAACGGCCAAAGCACTGGAGGCTGAGGTACGTGAGCAGCTACTGAAAGAGTCCGACGATGCAATTTATATCCGTCGTTTGTCCAGCATTGAGCAAGAAAAGGCGGTAAAAGAGAAAGAGCTGGCTACGGAGGTGGCAATTCAACGTAAGAAACAAGAAATTGAGGAAGCGAAGATTGAAGCTCAGAGGATGGTATTACAGAAAAAATATGTGCTGAATGAGGAGAAGATTAAGGCTGAAATTGCGGAAGAGCAACAGCGTCAGTCACTGGTTCAACTGACTTCAGAAAATGAGCGAGCGCTGGCCGACGTTGCCGCCTACGGCATTGAAAAGCGTATGAAAGTGTACGAGTCCGTTGGTCCGGAAATTCTTAAGGCTCTGGCAATGAGTAATATGCGTCCTGAACAGCTAATAGCTCAGGCATTTGAGAATTTGACTCAGGGTGAAAATAAAGTGGGTAATTTGAATATTAGCCCGGAATTGCTTAATTCATTGATTCGTCAGGAGGCATGATGATTACTGACCGCAAACTCATATTAGTAACCCGGCCTACTCGCTTACAGGAACTTATCCAGCGTTATGGTACCAAAGGGCAGGCCGAGTTTTACCTTAAACATTTGGGAGAGTCATTTGACTACTATCAAGAGGAGCATCGCCTGTTTATGCAGGCGTATGACTCAGTAGTAGAAAAGCTCAAAGGAACTGGCCGGTTGCAAGTGTTGGACCGGCGTTTTTTGCCCACTTATCAGTTTTCTGATGACGATATTGTAGTGGTGTTGGGGCAGGATGGGCTGGTTGCTAATACGCTGAAGTATTTGTCTGGCCAGCCAGTGATTGCGATTAATCCTATGCCAACGACTTATGATGGCATATTGCTGCCTTTTAAGGTCGGTGATTTAACCGGAGTGTTGAAATCCCTTTTATTAAACCGTTCGACAATTAAATCAATCAAAATGGCGCAAGCCACTACGAATCGTGGCCAATCACTATTGGCGGTTAACGACCTGTTTATTGGCCCCGCCAGCCATAGTTCAGCTCGCTATGAAATTGTATCTGGTAACCAGCGCGAGCGGCAAAGCAGCAGTGGAGTGATTATCAGTACTGGCCTGGGTTCTACCGGATGGTTTAAAAGTATTTTGGCTGGTGCGGCCGGTATTGCCGGAGTGGCGGTTTCATCCAAATTGAGTCAGGGATTTGCCTGGGATAGCGACTTTCTCTATTTCTCTGTCAGAGAACCTTTTCCCAGTAAAACGACCGGAACAAATTTAGTTTTTGGTAAAGTGGATAGTGCTCATCCATTAACTCTTCAGTCAAATATGGCAGATAATGGCGTTATTTTTTCAGATGGAATTGAGAATGACCGTATTGATTTTACTGCGGGCACATTGGTTAATATTGGTATTAGCAAAAGCGTTGGTCAACTGGTAGTGTAATATGTTATTGGCGACAAATTGTGTTATAAATTATAACCATATCAGATAACTAAGCACATAATGTGCATGCATATCGCATAAACCATCAGCGCTTATTACCACTATTACAGCCTAAATTTGATCCACGTTCATTTTTAGTAATCTAGTTGGCAAAAGTCATACAAACAATAAGGTTAATGGCGTAAACTATTAGCTATTACAGTAAGTTCAGAACGCATTCCTGATACTCAATGCAGAAGATAGCGAGTTCACTGATATCGCACCTGCACCAATATAGTCTGCCTGAGTAATTCATTTTCTGGCTTTAATGGCGATAGGACTATGGCATTGTTACACATAGAGCAATCAACCGGTCTTGATGAGGAAGATGCACTCCGACAGGAGTTGGAGAACTTTCGCATTTTGGTTGATGTCACCAATACTGTTATTGCCAAAAGAGACCTTACTGAACTCTCTTGTGAACTTTCTGATGAGATACATCACTTCTTTAATATCAGCTATATCAGCCTTGACCTGCCAGATAATACTAATCAACGTTTGAGCCGCTACACCACCTACTTTAAATCCAGCCAAAAAGTACAACGAACTCAGGAAAGTCTTTCGTTAGATAGCCCAACGTTATCACGAGTATTTAATGAGCCACAGGCTCGGCTGATATATGGCTGTAAGTTTAACCGGCACGATAACAATGACGATTATATTGGGGCAATGCTTAAAACTACACTGCCGACGTTTTGTCTCTTACCGCTGATATTTAACGAAAAAGTGCTGGGTGTGCTGTGTTTAGGTAGTATTGATGACAGCGTCTTTTCCAGCAAAAATATTCATCTGCTCCAGCATATTGCAGCAAGAATCTCGATAGCTATTGATAATGCACTGGCGTATGAAGAGATTTCTCGCCTGAAAGACAACCTGCTTTATGAGAACCAGTATCTCACTGAAGAGATCAAAAATTTTGAGAATTTTGATGAGATAATTGGCCAAAGTGAAGCTATGTCATCGGTGCTTGAGCAGGTTGCTATGGTGGCCGAGAGTGATTGTACCGTTCTGATACTGGGAGAAACTGGTACAGGAAAAGAGCTGATAGCCAGAGCCATTCATAAAATGAGCCAGCGTAGCGCCCGCACTATGATTAAAGTTAACTGTGCGGCGATACCTTCAGGTTTGCTGGAGAGCGATCTGTTTGGTCATGAAAAAGGGGCATTTACTGGGGCAACGGCTCAACGCATTGGCCGTTTTGAACAGGCTAATCGTAGTTCGCTGTTTCTTGATGAAGTGGGGGATATCCCACTGGAGTTGCAAGCCAAGCTGCTGCGGGTTATTCAGGAACGAGAAATAGAGCGTCTGGGAAGTAACAAGATCATTCCCGTTGATGTCAGACTGATTGCCGCCACTAACTGTAACTTGCATCAGATGGTCATTGATAAGCAGTACCGCAGCGATCTTTATTATCGACTGAATGTATTTCCTATTGTAATTCCACCGCTACGCGATCGTCCGGAAGATATTCCTCCGCTGGTTAAATTTTTTACCAAAAAGATCGCTCGTCGTATGAACCGGCATATCGAAAGCGTGCCAACAGAAACCATCAATTTGCTTAAAAAATTACCCTGGCCGGGGAATGTCCGTGAGCTGGAAAACGTTATTGAAAGAGCAGTTATCCTGACCAAAGGCACTACGCTGAATCTTCAACCGCATGAATTACAATACCATCTTTCACCTATGGATAGTCATCCTCAGCCGGTAAAAGTCATGGCTAAGCTGATGAAGACCAAGCCAGTAAAACTGGCCGATGATGATGAAACAGAACGTCAGGAAATTATTCAGGTGCTAAAAGAAACCAACGGCATCGTCGCAGGCCCAAGAGGAGCCGCAGAAAAGCTGGGTCTAAAGCGAACCACCCTGCTGTCCCGCATGCAGCGCCTGGGAATTTCAGTAAAAGATATTCAGGATGATAGTTGAATAGAGATAGATGGTTAGAAATAAAGAAAAAGGGCTGAAAAATCAGCCCTTTTCTGTATAACTGACCCGCTAGACTTCAGCGGCCTGACGTAACCGACTCTTCAACGCGCTGTACTCTTTCTGCACATAGCTTTCAGCCCAATTTTGATCCGGAATTGCTTCAAGCTTAACCGCACAGTGTTTGAATTCTGGCGTTCTGGAGATAGGATCCAGCTCATCCAGCGTCAGCTTGTTACAGGCACCGATCCACCACTGGTAGGTCATATAAACCGCGCCTTTATTGGTACGATCGCTAACGGCAGCACGACTAATGACTTTACCCCGACGGGAAGAGATCCAAACCAACTGCTGATCGCGAATACCTAATTCTGCAGCATTCTGCGTGTTGATTTGAACATAACCAGGCTCGTCCGCCAGCGTTTGCAGTGCGGCACAGTTACCGGTCATTGAACGACAAGAGTAGTGACCCACTTCCCGCACCGTTGCCAATGCCAATGGATACTCTTCATCGGTGAGCTCCATCGGTGGCCGCCAGTCGGTGGCATACAGTTCACCTTTTCCATTTGGACGGTTAAATTTACTGCCGGCAAACAGATATTGGGTTCCCGGATGGTCCAATGTTGGGCATGGCCATTGTACATAGCCTAAGCCTTCCATCTTCTCGTAAGTTGCACCATAGTAAATTGGGCACAGTTCACGCAGTTCGTCCCAAATTTCTTTAGTGTTGTTGTACTTCATCGGGTAACCAAGAGCGGTAGACATCCGGCAGATAATTTCCCAGTCGGTTTTTACATCGCCTTTAGGTTCAACGGCTTTGTAGAAACGCTGGAATCCGCGGTCTGCGCTGGTATAAACCCCTTCATGCTCACCCCATGAGGTGGCCGGGAAGATAACGTCAGCCATGGCTGCCGTCTGGGTCATAAAGATATCCTGAACGATAACCAGCTCGAGGGCTTCAAAACCCTGACGCACTACCGACAGATCCGGTTCAGTTTGCATTGGGTCTTCACCCATTACATAGAATGCTTTTACCTTACCGGAAATTGCGTTATGTGGTAGTTCGCTGAGAGGATAGCCTTTTTTCTCCGGAATCGACTCAACGCCCCAGGCTTTAGCGAATTTCTCGCGGGCAACGGGGTCGTTGACATACTGATAACCCGGCAGAGTATCAATCAGTGCTCCCATATCGCAGGCGCCCTGAACGTTATTTTGACCACGAACAGGTGCAACACCGACATTAGGGCGACCTATATTCCCCGTGAGCAATGCCAGACTGGTTAAACAGCGGACGGTATCAACTCCTTGCCCCCACTGAGTTACCCCCATGCCCCACAGAATGGTTGCCGATGGTGCAGCGGCATACATGCGGATGGTTTCACGGATCTGTTTAGCCGATAATCCGGTGATACTTTCCACGTACTCCGGAGTATATTTCTCAACGTTCTTGCAGTATTCCTCAAACCCTTCGGTGTGATTTTCAACAAACTCTTTGTTGTACAGATTTTCGCTGATTAACACATTAGCAAAGGCATTCAGCAACGCGACGTTACTGCCGTTTTTCAACGGTAGATACATGTCAGCGATACGTGCCGTTTCAATATAACGTGGATCGCAAACAATCACTTTGGCACCCTTTGCCTTAGCCTTTAAAATACGGCGGGCAACAATAGGGTGAGAGTCTGCGGCGTTATAACCGAAGATAAACAGACATTGAGTGTCTTCCATTTCAACGATGGAGTTACTCATCGCGCCATTACCCACTGAGCGGTGCAGACCTGCAACCGAAGGGCCATGTCAAACGCGTGCGCAACAATCCACGTTGTTGGTGCCAATAGCGGCACGGGCAAATTTCTGCATGATGTAGTTCACTTCGTTGCCGGGGCCACGAGATGAACCAGACGTCATAACAGCATCCGGACCGTGCTCTTCAATGATCTTTTTCATGCGGGAGCTGGCAAACTCGATTGCCTCGTCCCAGGATACGGCTTCAAGCTCACCGCCGCGCTGACGACGAATCATCGGCTTGGTCAGGCGGGGAGTCAGAATTTTGGTATCATTCAGGAAATCCCAACCATAGTAGCCTTTTAAACAAAGCTCACCCTGGTTGGTCACACCGTTGGCACCTTCGGCCCCAACGACTTTCCCGCCATCAACCAACAGGTTGATTTTACAGCCCGATGCACAATACGGGCAGACGGTAATAACTTTTTTCATGCTCGTTTAACTCCTCAAGCCAGTCGATATACCTGATGACTAAAAATGAATTTCTATGGCTTCATCCAGCGCAGCCCGTTCCTGTTTCTGCCGCATCATGGCATCAAGAGATTCCGGTGTGACCAGACGTAATGCATTGGTTGGGCAAACTCTGACGCAGGTAGGGCTTTCAGCAATTCCTTCACAGAGGTCGCACTTCAGCGCTTCAGTTTTTTGCCGTTGACTGGTGACGACGCCCGGCACAGTAACGCTTTTCGTCACGATGCTCATGGCACCGTAAGGGCAGGCGATAGCACAGGTTTTACAACCAATACATTTTTCCTGCATAACCTGAATACTGTCGTTACGTCTGACAATAGCACCGTTAGGGCATACTTCTGCACAGGGGGCATCTTCACAATGGCGACATAGAATGGCGGTACTTACGGTTTGTCCTCTGACAACCTTGATACGAGGAGCAAAGCTTTTAACCGACATATTAGCCACATCGTTATCAGTGCTATGGACCACCGCGCAGGCAACTTCACAGGTGCGACATCCAATACAGTTTTTTGGATCGGCGATAACGAACCGGTTCATAAATGTATCTCCATTACTCGCTTCCGACGGCAACCCGCCAGTAATAAATCGTGTTTAAACGTTGGTATACCCTGCGTTAAGTATGCTCACCATTAACTAAGCAGGGTTTATGCCAGTTTTTCTTATTTTATAATTTGTTGAATTTTAATAACTAATGCAACAAAGCGAATTCGTGCCGAGTGCCATAAGGCCATTATATCGACAGATACTTCGGCAAATATGTCGATAAACCGGGCGTGATAACTATTTGCAGAGTGAATAATTCCCTGGCAAAAATAGCTTGCCCCAAGCAGTGATACACCAGATAAACAATGGCAATCTTGATGTGCCGCAATATTCAGTATGATTCAGCAAACTTGTCTATTTGATGGTCATCAATTTGTGAATATGCCTGAATGTATATTTAGAGCGATATGAACTGTTGCTCGTATTGCCTGGCGATCAAACTGCGATATATCTCTTTTACTGCCACCTTAACTTCATCCGTCATTGGGAAGGCGAATGAAACGATAGAGGGTTGAATACCAATAAAAATGACGTTTGGAATATCTTCTTTCAGTTGGTCAATCAGAAAGCTCAACGGTAAGTTATGAGTACTCATAATGAACATTTCCGCGATCATGTCCGCATCAATAATGCGGATCTCTCCGGCATCCAACTCCATGTCTGCTGCATCGACAATTATCAAGGTGTCAGGCTTGAGGTCCCGAATCTGATGGGCAGAGTTCTCTGGTGCAGATCCACCATCAATCGCCAGCCAGCCGGAAATAGGCACTTCGTTCATCATGTCATAAAGCAGTGGTCCTGCACCGTCATCCCCCATCATGTTATTGCCGACGGTAAGCACCACATTATTACCGGAGGTTTGCTGTGACATTAATTTCGTCTCCTGACCATAAGATAGATAGCGGGTTCACGTTCGATGTCGTGCAACGCCTTCATCAGCGTATTTGTCCACAGGAGTTGCTCTTCTGTCAGTTGCTTAGTCACTACCGACCAAGCTTTTGCCAGAAGTTGGGTATGAGTACAATCAATGGTGATTTCACCGAATTTGATTAACCCTTCCATTTTACGCCGAGCCTCACCGCCCTCGGGTAATTGAGCAATCCAGTGGCGGTATTCCTCTGTTGGGCACTCCATCAGGGTTTTCAGACAATCAATCACACCAACGTGATGACCAATGGCCAGCGAATAATACATAACCTGCTGAGCCTGTTCGGGCATATCCTCATCGCTATCAAGGAATTTTTGATTGAGAGAGTAAAACACCACTTTATCTTCATTCATTACGCTATTTCCCATTGATTAACGGCGTACAGATGTTTTGCAAATTAGTGACAATCTCAGTTAAACGAGGGTCATCATGTTGTTTGAGATAATGGTGGATGCGCTCATCAACGTGCTGAGGGCTATCCTGAGTGAGTAACTGCATAAAGGTTTGGGCAATGTCACCACCCTGACGATAACCGGCCATACGACGTGCTTCTCGTTCCAGTTCGACTCTTAACTCCGGCGGTAGAGAAGGGAAGCGCAGTAGTGATTGCTCACCTACTGTTTCAGTGTGGTCAGGCAGTTTGAGTTTTTGATCCAACAGCCCCAGCGCCATGGCAAAACCATAGATAGTGGCGGCAGGAGTTGGAGGGCAGCCGGGAATATAGACATCAATGGGTACAATCTGGTCGCTGCCTCCCCATACACAATAGAGGTCGTGGAAGATTCCGCCACCGCACCCGCAGGCTCCGTAAGAGATACAAATTTTCGGATCGGGGGCTGACTCATAGGCACGAATAGCGGGCGTTCTCATGGCTCTGGTAACGGCACCGGTAAACAGCAGAATGTCAGCATGGCGTGGTGACGAGACCACTTTAATGCCAAACCGCTCGGTGTCGAACACCGGGGTGATAGTGCCAAAGATCTCAATTTCGCAGCCGTTACAGCCACCGCAGTCCACGCGATAAACATAGGCAGAACGTTGAATATCTTTCAGTAACGCTTTCTTCAGTTTTGCTACTTGCTCATCAACGGTGATTGGCGTTGAAATACCGTTAACCGCGTCCGGAACATTGATATTCATTTCGCCGCCTCCTGATTGAGATGTTGCCCCAGAGTAACGCCCGGCGCGCTGATGGAATTATGTTTTCGTTTACAGTCCGGACAGGTTTCAAACAGCGGGCGCATGGTCTGTGCTTCTTCAGCAGAAAGCCCCGACTGAATTAACAGCGCGATGGCGTAATCGATAGATTTACGCGGAGCAAATGGTCGATGGCATACCTGACAATCTGTCAACTGGAATACCGCTTCCTGAAATAGATCCTGTTTATTGAAAACAGCCAGTTCAAAATCTTCCGACAGGCGAATCGCCTTGGTAGGGCAGACTTCTTCACAGCGTCCGCAAAAGATGCAGCGGCCAAGGAATAGTAACCACTTACGTTCACCGGTAGCGGTATCTGTGCTCATGGTTAAAGCATTTGCCGGACAGGCCATGGTACAGGCAGCACAAGCGATACATTGCTCTGCGTGATATTCCGGTTTGCCGCGAAAATCAGGGCAAACTTCGTAGGGCTTGAACGGATATTTAACCGTGGTATCGCCGACGTTAAGTATGGTTTTTAATAACTTAAACATACTGGATTATCCTCCGTTATTTCAGCGGCGAGTTTTTGCGCTCAATGCCATACCGTTCAATTTCTTTATAGGCAACGGTTTGAGCTTTGCGCTTGCGCACATCAACCACGGTGACCCGGTCGGTACAGGAGTAGCAAGGGTCAAGGCTGCCAATAATCAGCGGCGCGTCAGATACGGTATTCCCCCGCAGCATATAACGCAGCGGTGGCCAGTTAGCATAGGTTGCGGCACGGCAGCGCCAGCGGTAAAGCTTTTGATTATCACCCAGCATGCTCCAGTGAATATCTTCACCGCGTGGTGCTTCGGTAATACCCAGGGCAAAGTTATGTGGCTGATAGCTAAAGCCCTCTACTAACAGCGGACCTGCCGGCAGGTTATCCAGTGCGTATTCAATGATGCCAATGGATTCAAAAAACTCCTGGATGCGGATCATGACCCGTGAATTAACATCACATCCTTCCATTACGTGCATATCAAAAGGAATGGAGGCGTAAGCAGTAAAAGGGTGAACTTTACGCACGTCCCGATGATAGCCGCTGGCACGAACCACCGGGCCAACCGGGCTGTAATCGCGGGCAACCTTACGATCCAGTATGCCAACGCCGCTGGTGCGCTGATGCATATTTGGCGTTTCCAACAAAATTTCTACCAGACGAGTCACTTCGGCGCGCATCTCCTGTAGCATTTTAATCGTCTGGATACGCTGCTCTTTCAGAATATCCCGTCGGACACCGCCAATCAGATTAAGGCCGTAAGTTTTACGGGCACCGGTCAGCATTTCTGCCATCTTCATGGCTTTTTCACGCACGCGGAAAAACTGCATAAAGCCGGTGTCGAAACCAACAAAGTGGCAGGAGAGGCCAATATTCAGCAGATGGCTGTGTAGCCGTTCTACCTCCAGTAAGATGGTACGAATCATTTGGGCCCGTTCAGGTACCCGAATTCCCAGCGCATTTTCTACCGAGTTGGCATAGGCGACGCTATGGGTAAAGCCGCAGATACCGCATACCCGGTCGGCGAGAAAGGTGACTTCATCGTAGCCCATTCGGGTTTCTGCCAGTTTTTCCATGCCGCGGTGAACGTAGAACAGGCGATAATCTGCATCCACAATATCTTCACCATCAACAAACAGACGGAAGTGGCCCGGCTCATCGGAAGTAATATGTAACGGGCCAATTGGCACTACCCGACTTTCTCCGGCTTCATTAACAAACTGGTAGGTTTCAGTTTTGGTGGTTGGATCCGGACGTTCCCGGTAGTCCATAGCATCTTTGCGTAGCGGATAGATATCGTCCGGCCAGTCATCGGGCAGAACTAAGCGACGTTCGTCAGGTAACCCTACAGGGCGAAGGCCGTACATATCGCGAACTTCCCGCTCCCCCCAGACACAGGCAGGAACCCGGGGAGTAACTGAAGGGAACTCTAATGTGCGCTCGTCCACCAGTATTTTAACTGTGACAAAACTTTTTACTGTGGCTTCCATCGAAAGCACGTAGTACACCGCATAGTGTCCGTTAAGCGGGCGTTCATCGTTACCAAACAGTACCGATATCCAACCGCCTTGCACGTAATACAGCCATTCTACGACTTCCGGCAGCATATTGATTTTTATCGTTACAGTAACCTGATTTTCCGTTTGCCAGCTTTCATCGATGATTGCTGAAGGAAACTTCTGTCTTAAACCTTCGACATAGTCATGACCGACTTTGGTTTCATTGGATATATTCACTTTTCTTCTCCTGTCGATCCTTGCTATTGACCATGCGTGACGGCAGATTGAACGCTTTGCCACGGTAATGTCAGGTAATCACTTAACGGTGCACCACCATTATCCAACACGATGCTGGTGGCATTGTGCAGCAACTGTAAAACCGGTTGAGGAATATGCAGACCCATGACCAGCATTAACACCATTAGTACCGCAATCGGTAAGGTGGTCAGGCTACCAAGCTCACCTTTTGCTACCGCCTCAGGGCTTGGGCCTAAAACGGTACCTGCCACCATTCTTACCAGTCCGGCGAGAACAATGGTTAACAGCAGCAAAGTGATGATAATCACAGCGATTTTTTCACTCTGAATACCGGCCGTGACCAGCATAAATTCGCTGATAAATACGTTAAACGGCGGCATGCCACCGAGAGCCAACGCACCTCCGGCAAACAGAATTGCAGTGACCGGTGCCACTTTCATGATGCCTTTGATAGCGTCCATATCCCGGGTACCGTACTTCAGCAGGACGTTACCGGAGCAACAGAACAGTAGCGTTTTTGCCAGACTGTGGTTAATGGTATGCAGCAGAGCAGCGAGGATACCCAACGGACCGCCGATACCCATGGCGAGAGCGATCAGCCCCATGTTTTCCACACTGGAATAGGCCAGCAGACGTTTCATATCGCGCTGGACGATAATAAACAGGGCGGCAACGGCGACAGACAGCAGGCCAAATACCAACATCAGAGTTTGTGGGAAGGCCGGGCCGATAGCTTTGCTGACGATAATGTAATAGCGGATAACAATCAGCATGGCACAGTTAAGCAGTACGGCAGACAGCATGGCGCTGGTTGGGCTGGGCGCTTCACTGTGGGCATCCGGTAACCAGGCGTGCATAGGGAATAAACCAGATTTAGTACCAAAACCAATCAGCACGAAGGCAAATGCCAGATGCATCAGGGTTGGATCCAGTAACTCTGCATTATCGTGCAGTACCGTCCAGAAGATGGCGCTACCCGGATCGGTTAATACGCTGGCCGCATTAGCATAAACCAGCACCGTTCCATACAGGCCAAAAGCTACGCCGACAGTACAAATGATGATGTATTTCCAGGCTGCTTCTAATGAAGATCGTTGGCCGTATAACCCGACTAAGAATGCGGAGCTCAGGGTGGTTGCTTCAATGGCCACCCACATCATAATGATGTTATTAGCGGTTACCGCCACCAGCATGGTGAATAGAAACAGATGGAAGAAACCATAATAGTTACACAGTGTTGGTACCGTGACTTCACCATGATCTACTTCGTGCCCCATATAACCCATGGAGTACAATCCGGTAAGCAGGCCGATAATACCGATGATGGCGATAAACAGGGCACCTAAACTGTCGATATAGATCCACTGATGCATGGCTAGCAGTGTGTCATTGGTTATCACATCGCTGACAACCATCAGGGATAACAGACAGGTCAGGATAATTCCCGCCAGATGGAGCAGGGAGGTTGCCTGACGGGATGCCCCACCTAATCCACGAGATGCAAAGCAGAGCAGCGAGATAATCAGCGGCACCAGTAATAGTGCATAAATCCATTCAGTATTTGTCATCTCGGTTACCCCTTCAACGCAGTGAGTTGACGTACGTCCAGGGTTTTCAGCGTGCGGTATATCTTACGCGCCATCACGGACATAATGATTACGGCAAAAATAGCATCGGTAGCTACACCAATTTCCACCAGTTCCGGCGCCTTATACGCCATCAGAGCCAGCGTCAGATGAGCGCCGTTCTCCATCAGGCAGTAGCCAAAAATCTGTTTGAGAATATTGCGCTGGCTAACAATGCACAGCAAACCCAGAAAGAAGTGGCTGAGAGAGACGCTCAGCGCTGGTTTTAGGTTCTCAACCATTGGTAGCTTCACTAAATCCACCACCAGATAGCTCAGAACAATGATGATGGCGGCAATCAGTATCAGTAGCCCCATGCCAATCACCGGGGTATCGGCGTTAGCGTCCTGAAGTTTCCCCAGCGCCTTATACATGATGTAGGGCACCAGCAGAACTTTGGTGACAAAGGCAGTTCCCGACCAGAGGAACAGCTCTTCGGCGTTCATGGTATA
The DNA here is from genome assembly GCF_004295645.1 of Limnobaculum zhutongyuii. Classification (NCBI taxonomy): domain Bacteria; kingdom Pseudomonadati; phylum Pseudomonadota; class Gammaproteobacteria; order Enterobacterales; family Budviciaceae; genus Limnobaculum; species Limnobaculum zhutongyuii. Next base: position 4,103,247 of record NZ_CP034752.1, on the reverse strand, counting down.
AGCCAGGGCGATAAAAATAAGTACCAGTATCAGCGACTGCAGAGCATAGAACAGAGCAGAGTTTTTCGGCTGCCTGGCGCCGATGACAAGCAGTGAGCTGATGATTAGCAGCCCCGCCAGATTGTTTACAATAAGCGTTCCGGTCATTATCAACTCCGTTATCCAAGCCACCAGGCGGCGATAAAGCTCGAGCACAGGGACATTACAATCAGAATGATTAGCACCCCTTGCATCGCAACAGGTACCGGTGAAGCGGTTGCCACTGCTTCAGAAGGTTCACCGGGTACGGTTTTACCAAACCAGTAGAGGAACCAACCAAAACTGGCCACCGACTCAATCAGCGCCAAAATCATTACCGGCATCATCCACCAGTGGTCTGCGGACATTGCAAAACCGGCGGCAAACAGCGGGAATTTACTGAAGAATCCGTTAAACGGCGGAATACCGGTGATGGCCAATGCGGCAATACAGAAACCAATACCCACCAGCGGCATACAGCGCATAATTCCGCGCAGTTTTGGCAACATACGGGTTCCACAGCTGTAACTCAGGGTTCCTGCTACCAGGAAGAACAGGCTTTTGGCAAAGGCATGGTTAAAGATGTAAGCAATACCGCCATCGAAGGCCATTCTGGAGCCGAAAACCGATAGAGATAACGCCAGAAAAATATAGGAAAGCTGAGTAATGGTGGAATAGGCCAACAGGCGTTTAAGGTCGGTTTGCGGTAAATACATGATGAAGCCGTAAATCAACGTAATCATTGCCATGGTTACGCCTACGATGCCGATAATTTCAGGGATTTCACCGGCAGACATCAACGCTCGGGCAAAAATATACACTCCAACCTTCACCATGGAGGCGGCATGTAAGTAAGCACTCACCGGAGTTGGTGCTTCCATGGCGTCAGGCAGCCATACGTGCAGCGGTAACTGCGCTGATTTACCCCAGGCGGCAAACAGAATGCCAAACAGTACGATGGTTTTAGCGTCACCATTCAGGTCTGCCAGCGCCGTAAGGGAGAAGGTCCCGGTTTCAGCAAATAACCAGGCGGCAGCCAGATAGAGACCAATGGCAGCAACATGGGTGATCAGCAGTGCTTTTAACGCGGAACGTAGCGACTTCGGTTTTTGATAATAACCAATCAGTGCCCATGAACATCCACCGGTAATTTCAAAAAACAGCAGTTGTCCGGCCAGCGTTGAGGAGAGCACTAAACCCGCCATCGCGCCAATAAATACCAGTAACAATGCATAATAGCGTGACTGACCTTCGTGAGGATGTTCCCGGTTCTCTTTCGTCAGATAAGCGCCGGAGTAAACACTAACTAATAATCCAAGCACCACCACGGCAAACACAATCAGCGTACTGATGCGGTCAATGGTCAGGCCAAACAGTACTGAACGACCAAAACTCACCAGTTCGTACGTGACATCTGTTCTGCCATGGCTAAACCAGGTGATGGCCAGCAACAGCGTAGCGATTGAGGCAATGGCCGCAAACAGCGTACAGAGCCATTTGGCGGTACGCTGCGGCGCCAGTCCGGTGATGATGGCACCGATAAAAGGGACCAAAATGGCCGCGAGAGCGATATTTTCCATAATCGGTTTCTTAGCTCCTTACAGACCAGTGAGATAAAACACAAATGCCAGTGCGGCAACGCCAAACCCGACCCATGTGGTACGTGAGGTCAGCAGGAAACGGCCCCGGGCCAGACTGTTTTCAAACAGTGAAGCAATCACAAACACCACCAACAGTTTGATAAGAAACAGCACAATGGCGAGGGATAGTGAGCCAATCGTCAGGACTTCACTGTTGCCAAAAGGCAGCAGCACGCCAACAAACAGCGAAGCAATCACCACCTGTTTTAGTGCCAGTCCAAGTTTTACCAGCGCCAGTGACGGGCCGGAATATTCTGTCAGAGGGCCTTCCTGTAATTCCTGTTCGGCTTCTGCCACGTCAAAAGGAATTTTTCCCATCTCGATAAATACCGCGAAAGCGCAGGCACCCATGGCCAACAGGGTCGCAGTTGGTGATTGCAGTGGGTCGGTGGCCAGTGAGGTGCTGATGCTGCCTAAATTGGTGGAGCCAGCAATCAGCGCGATCACGATAAGGGATAGCACCAGAATAGGTTCTACCAGCACGCCTAACGTGACTTCCCGGCTGGCACCGATACCGGCAAAAATACTGCCGGAGTCCAGTCCTGCCAGCGCAAAGAAGAAGCGGTACAGTGCAAACAGATAGATAACGGTAATTAAATCGCCCCCTACGCCAAACGGAGAACCCAAGGTGACAATGGGTAGCGCCATAGCGACCACCAGCATCGAGCTGAGCAAGACATAAGGCATAATGCGCGAAATGATACCGGAAGCCTCCGGCGCAATATTTTGACGGCGCAGTAGTTTGAAGATATCCCGATACTCCTGCAGCACGCCGGGACCACGGCGGGATTGCATTCTGGCCTTAATCACCCGGGAAATTCCGGACATTAAGGGCGACAGGGCCAGCAAGGCCACCGCCTGAATCAGGGCAAACAGAAACATACCGAAGGTGGTCATGATTTCTGAGTCAGAGAGTGTGATTGGCATGTTTCGCTCCTTACATCACCGTAACCAGCATCAGGACCGTCAGCGCAATGACCACATACAGGCAATAAAGCCGGAAGTCACCGTGCTGCAACCATTGAATGCGTTTACCGGACCACAGCACTGCCCTGGCAATAGGGAGTACCACCTTTTCTTCCCACCAGGGCTCTGCCCGAGTGGCTCCACGGATAGTGGATTGCATAGCCCGTGACATAACGGGAGAAGGGTCCAGCGTTTTACGCAGGCGATACAGCGGTGCAAACATAGTACGCAATGGTTGAGTGAAACCACCGGCTGACACCGCCATCTGGCCGTCATAACCATATCCACAGGCCCAGGGATTACCGCCGTGACGATGGCGCAGGCGTTGGCTTTTGAAGATGGAATAAATCAGCAGCGGCAGCGTCAGGAATCCAATCAGCAACAAAGCAATCAATGGGGTGGAGAGAACCGTTTGTGGGGAAGAGCCAGGGAAGACTAGCGAACCGCTGGCAACCGGCATGGCTGCCTGCCCGGTTAACTGAGCTGAAATATTGGCAATGACCGGAGAGACCAGTGGAGCACCAACGCCCAGCGCGATACAGAGCAACGCCAGCAGCACCATTGCCAGAATCATCGGTAATGGAACTTCGGTGGCGTTAGCCGCTTTTTCACTGCGCGCCGCACCGGCAAAGCTGATACCGTAAACCTTCACAAAACACAGCGCAGCCAATGCGCCGGTAATTGCCAGCATCACGATGGCAACAGGACCGGCGATGCGCATAATAAATGAACCTTCATGGCTCATGGTGAACAGTGCCTGATAGGTAAACCATTCGCTGACAAAACCGTTTAGCGGCGGCAGCGCTGAAATTGCCATGGTGCCGATCAGGAAGGTGATTGCGGTGTAAGGCATTAGCTTAGCCAGGCCACCCATCAGCTCCATATCTTTGGTATGAACCCGATACATCACAGAACCCGCACCTAAAAATAGTAATCCTTTAAATACCGCATGGTTCAGTAAGTGGTACAGGCCACCAAGAATCCCTACGACAGCCAGAACCGGATGTTGAGTAGCGATTCCAATCATGCCGACGCCCACACCCATCAAGATAATGCCGATGTTTTCTACCGTATGGTAAGCCAGCAGCTTTTTGATATCGTGTTCAGCCAGAGCGTACATAACCCCAAGAACGGCAGAGACAGCACCAAAGGCTAATACTACCAATCCCCACCAGGCGCTGGTGGCGCCGAGAATATCAATGCCGACTTTGATAATGCCGAAGATACCAATCTTTACCATAACGCCAGACATCAGGGCGGAAGCGTGGGAAGGGGCCGCCGGGTGAGCGCGGGGTAACCAGCCGTGTAGTGGAATCATCCCGGCTTTGGCACCAAAGCCAAAGAAGGCCAGCAGGAACACGGCGGACGCCTCTGGCGCAGACAGATTTGCCTGACGGAAGCTGTCGAAGTCCATGCTGCCGCTCTCTTTATACAGAATAAAGAAAGCTATCATGATCAGTACTGAACCAGCGTGGGCAATCAGAAAATAGAGTAGCCCGGCACTGACGGCTTCATCGTCCTGTTCGGTAATGACCAGAAAGTAAGATGCCAGAGACATCATCTCGAAGAACACTAAAAAGTAAAAGGCGTTATCCATCACGACCAGTGCCACCATTGAAGCGATAAACAGGTTCATAAATAAACCCATATATCTCGCGCCCTTACCAAGGTACTCCTCTGCATAAGAGAGGGAGTACAATGAGGTGACCACCACCAGTAAAGAAATAACCATCACCATAAAGGCAGCTAACCCATCCAGTCGTACAATGAAATGGGCAAATGAGAAAGGACCATCAACGGCAAACGTCATCATGTCAGCGCCCATCAAAATTGGCGCAGAAGCTAATAAACCAAAAATGCCGCCAACCATACTGGCAATAGCGGATAGCCTGATAACCTGCCGTTCACTACGGCTAACCAGCGGTGGCAGAATAGCACCGACCAAATAGATGACAATGGAGATAAGCAGTAATTGAAGAGGATTACCCATTATTCTTTCCCCGCTCGCTGTTGGTCTGAATGGTTATCCCCGAAAGCATTGTCGGTATGAAAGACTTCCATAGCCTCAAGGCGTTTAGCGGCGTTGGCTTGCTCAATGGCATTTTCATCGACTAAAAACAGGGTCTTGGTAGGGCAGACACGAACGCATTCAGGGCCGTGGGGCAGGAAGGCACATAAATCACATTTCACCGCTACTTGACGCAAACCCGGTGCCCAGCTCAACATAGGGTGGAGTCCCTGATTGTAGGGGGCCGTCCGTGCTTCACGTGCATGCGCATCAGCTTGTGAAAAACGATCGTAGCTGACAGGAGCCGATAATGGTTTACTTCCATCAGGTGTGATAGCCCCGAACGGGCAGGCGATAGCGCAAAGTTTGCATCCGATGCATAAGCTCTCATTAAGCATAATGGCGTTGTTGTGGTGAGTAATCGCCTTAACCGGGCAAACCCGGGCACAGGGCGCATCTTCACAATGTCGACACAGAATAGGCGCCGTACTGCTGGCATCGCGCATTACGATTAATCGGGGATGCGACTGTAGGCCTGCTGCTTTATGTACTTCACTACAGGCGGCCATACAGGTATTACATCCGATGCAATCTTTTGGCTCCGCAATAACAAAGCGGTTCATAGCCATCCCTCCGGTATTGAGATCGTCGTCCGACAGATGAAATAGTCATACTTTTAACGGATGAGATACCTTAAGCATATTTCATGCCATATGAAGTATCTTCATAATTGCATGATATTATTGTTGTTTTTATTTTTCGTGACGAAGTGGCTATGTCGTTCGACATAAATGACGTGACGTGGCAGGACGGCAAATAGAATGGTTAATATTAATAACGCAATTAAATTGTGGTAATTATAAATAATTTATTACGTGTTTAATTTCAGTTTTATGAATATTAAAAACACATTTGTTTTGGTTAAAGTGTGTTTTGTGAGATGATGTATATATATTATTCATTATTTATAATATGAATTAGTTAGTATTTTTGTAAATTTTAGCAATGCATTTGTTTTGTAATGAAAAATGGATAAAGGGATCTAACCATTGTGCATGGTATAAAATATCGGTTTAACGATCTTGTTGTTTTCGACCCGGACGAAGCTACGCTGAGCTTGGGAGAGCTTAACGATGATAACGTTATTGCTATTTCCAGCGTAACCTGTCGTCTGTTGCTGTTATTCGTTGAAAATCATGGTGAAGTTGTCAGCCGGGATGTGATATTTAAGCGCATCTGGGATGATTACGGCATGATTTCAGGAAATAACAATCTAAATCAAAATATTAGTAAGCTCAGAAAGATAGTCAAAACCTTAGGTATTGATGATGAGTTTATCTCAACGGTGCCGAAGACGGGGTTTGTATTAAATAAAGAGATTAAGCTGGATGTGTTGCGTGAGGCTGAAGAAAATGCACAACCAGCCACCAGTCCGCTGTTGGATGAAATTTTACCTGTTAGCGATGTCAATAAAATCAAGGATCCTGTCGGGTCAATTGACCCTGTACCTGCAACTGAGCCAGTATTAAACTCGCCTAAAAATATAAAACCCTCCAATTCTCTGTTAAATAAGAAAAAGATATATCTGTTGTCTTTCATCTCATTCATCACGTTAGCTGCGGTCATGGTTTATTTGCTTAATTATCGTATGGCACCCGTAGCGCATGAAGGCTATCTGGGGATGGTAAATGGGTGCAAAGTGTTTCTGGTGACAAATCAAGGTGAAAGTATTATCAATAATAAGCCAGTGAGTGAGGAAATGCTTAGATATGCGGCAAGTAAGCAACAAGTTTGCCGTGGTGATGAGTATTTATTGATTAGGGATGATGCTTTAGTTCAAACCTATATTCCCGGAGTTAATCGTTTGTTTTTGCTGAAGTGTGGAATTTTACGCGAGCATCGGATTGAGATGTGTTCGGGATTAAGCGGTGAGAGTAATTTAATTTCTAATTAAATCATATTAATAGGTAATTACTGCATATGTGGTGGGTGTCCATGCTGCGAAATTGATTTTCCTTGTATATTATTTCAAAAATTATTTTTATCTATTAAAAAACACCATTGACCTGTGATTTTGTATATTTATTCTTCTATTTTTAATTATTCATTAACAACCTTTTTGTTTTTTAGTAATTGCATCGGTGGTTGATTATTTTTTTGGGTTTTAATCCTGATGTTGAAGGTTTTAATTAGTGTAATCTGATTATTTTTTTGAATAAAAATATTATTTTTGGGATAAAAAACTAAATGCATGCGATTTGCTTATGTAATGTATTGAAAGCGTTGTTTTTGCAGTAATATATCAATTAATAGCTGCACTGTTTTTCATGGCGTTTTAAAACGGAATTTTAAATTAAATTTGATGCATTTCGAGTTTGATTTCGGAAGGAATATGAAAACCTTGAAAGATTCATCTCAAATTTCTTCCAAAGTGTTGTTTCAATTGCATCCATTGATTAGCTCGAAATGGCTTGTGTGACACGCATTCAAATATTCCCTTTTAATAGACTGCAACAGGGCAGTTTCCATTTAATGACATAAATGATGATTGAGTAACTGAATTATCGTGAATCGCGGGAAAGATTGATATGAGCGGTAACTCTGGCATTCAGGACACTGTTATCTCGAAGTTTCTTAAGGAAAAGGTGGTGAAATGAAAAATTTTATCCGTGCAGGAAAAAAAGAGTTAAGGCTGTCAAAAACAGCACTGTGCATAAGCTCTGCTTTGTTTTTAGCGGGTTTTTCTGGTGCATCTTCCGCTGCTAATTGTAGCCCTAATGGTGGCACCTTAATCTGTACCGTTGTCGGTGGGTCATCAGGCACCGTAGCATCAATCATGGGGGGAGAATATGCTCTCCTTAATCAATATAGTGATGTTGAAATCAATGCGACTGGTTCTGCAGTTGCTGCCGGTGGTGTAGGCCCGCGTGGATTCGGTATTTATGTTGACAGTAGTGGAACACTGACAGCAGATAATATCTTGATAACGACGAACGGTAGTACCTCTGACGGTATCCGCGTTAACAAAGGAAATTACGATTTTACCATATTAGGGAAATTGACCATAAAGGCTCAGGGTAGCTCTGGTGATGGTATTAACGTTGCCAACTCGAATGGTGCCGGGGGATATGTCCATATCGCTGGTGAGGGTGCCGAGATTGAAAGTAAAGGTGGAATAGGCGTTCGGGCGAATATAACCTCTAATAGCAGAGGAAATAAAATCGTTATTGCTGATGGGGCGAAGATAACAACACTGGGTACTGGCGCAAACTCCAGCGCTGGTCAGGGGTATGCTGTTTATGCTGGTAACCGCGACAGGGATACTGAGACCCTGCCTCTGATAGGCACTGCCAGAGTGATTATTGGTGACAATAGCGAGATTAGTACTGCTGGTAAAAATGCCCATGCTGTTTATGCGAATAAAACCGGGGTTATTGAGTTAGGTAGTACCAAGATAACGACTACGAATACTGGTGCTCATGGCATAGCCGCTGAAGACGGGATAACTTTTAAATGTCCTAATAGTATATGCTTAATACTTGGTACAGGCTATACCGACCAAAGAGCTTATGATGGTGGCCAGGTTTATTTGACTGGCAATACAGAGATTGAGGTAAGTGGCGCTGGTAGTTATGCGATGTATGCATCAGGTACTGATTCTTTTATCGGTTCGACCTACTCGGATAGAAGCAGTGCTCCAGGCATCTACACTGTAACCGGTGATTTATTTGCTCAAAAAACCGGTGAAATCGATTTAACTATGATCGACGGCAGTAACTTCACCGGTGCAACCTACTCTAACGAATATGATACCAGCGGTGTAGCAAATACCACCACTAACGGTACGGTAAATCTAAACATCTCCGGAGCCAGCAGTGTCTGGAATATGACCGCAGATTCTGTGGTGTCTAATCTGACATTGGATGGCGCAACGCTGAAATATGTTGAACCTGCAGATTTGACTGACCCAACTGCGTTTGTGACTAAAAACCTGATTGTTGCCGGTAACTACACCAGTAACAACGGTACGCTGGTACTGAATACCGTATTAGAAGATGAAACCTCTCCTACGGATAAACTGATTGTTAAAGGCGATACTGCGGGCCATACCGATGTTCAGATTGTTAACATCGGTGGTAATGGTGCATTGACTCCGGATGGTATTGAGATTGTTACCGTTGATGGTATTTCTGCGGGTACGTTTGGTAATAGCCGGCGTATTGTTGCAGGGGCATTTGACTACTTTGTCCGCTCCGGTAGTACTATTGCAGGAGCAGAAGATAAGAACTGGTATCTGATTTCTGATTACACTCCACCACCAGATCCGGAGCCAGAACCAGAGCCTGAACCAGAACCAGGCCCGGATCCTGATCCAGGACCAGGACCGACACCAACTCCGGATCCGGATCCTGAAGAGGAAAAACCAGTCACTCCGGTTTATCGTCCGGAAGCGGGTAGCTATCTGGCAAACATGGCCGCAGCAAACACCATGTTTATCACACGGTTACACGATCGTTTAGGCGAAACACAATACACTGACGCTTTGACCGGGGAGAAAAAAGTTACCAGTATGTGGATGCGCCACGTTGGTGGACATAACCGTTTCCATGATGGTAGCGGTCAGTTAAAAACCACCAGTAATCGTTATGTCATGCAGATTGGTGGCGATCTGGCTCAGTGGAGTACTGATGGATTAGATCGCTGGCATGTAGGGTTGATGGCCGGCTATGCTCGTAACAGCAACCATACTACATCTAACGTAATGAAATATTCTTCCAAAGGTGAAGTTGATGGTTACAGTGTAGGCCTGTATGGAACCTGGTATGCCAATGAGGCAGATAAGACGGGTACTTATGTTGATACCTGGATGTTGTATAACTGGTTTGATAACGAAGTAAACGGCGAACAACTGAAGAAAGAGAGCTATAAATCCCGTGGTATTACCGCATCGATTGAGGGGGATATAGCTTCAAACTGGGTGAAAGTGAGCGTGCCAGTTATTGGTTCCAGCCAAAAGCTCAGGTGATTTGGATGGGCGTTACTGCTGACAATCATACTGAAGATAACGGTACTCGAGTTAAGTTTGATACCGATAAAAATGTGCAAACCCGCGTTGGTGCGCGCTTCTATGCTAATGGCCATAGTCAGCTGGATGATGGTAAAAACCGTGAGTTTGAACCATTTATTGAAGCTAACTGGATTCATAACACCAGCAATTATGCCGTTGTGATGAACGAAACCAAGAACAAGCAGAAAGGCACCAGAGATATCGGCGAAGTGAAAGTTGGTATCGAAGGTAAGCTGAATAATAATCTAACCAGTTGGGTTAACGTTGCTCAACAGTTCGGTAGTAATTCCTACACCGATACACAAGGAATGGTTGGTATTAAATACAGCTTCTGATTATTAGCTGTTTGAGGTATTAATGATAACGGTCAGCGAAAGCTGGCCGTTTTTTTATCAGTGGAGCGAGCTGATGGTTAATCCGTCGGACATTCGAAGATTGTTTTAATATTGCTCTCTTCTACGGTATGATTGCCATACATAATTGTATGTTTTAATTGTTATTATTCTATTTTGAACGAATTGATATTATTGCATGTAATACCTTCGTTGGTTGTCAGGGATGCACAGATTTACTTTTTAATAATGGATTTAACATGATGAGAATATTGAGCGTAATTTTTCTGTTTTTATCTTTAGCTGTTGGGGCTCAGGCAAAGTCGACTGTTCCAAAACATTTTTCGGAAAACTGGATAGAACTATCAGAAAACAAAAGCGGTAGCCTGTTCTTTATTGATGAGGATAGTATTAAGAAAATCAATAAAAAAGAATCGATAGTGCAGTTTAGTTTGTTGATACTGAAGAGTAATAAAGATCTCAAATCCGTGATGGAAATTGATTGTGATAAACAAACGGTGCGCTCCGGGCCTGAGTATCAATATAAAAAGAGCGGGTCATTATTGATTAAGTTTGATGATTGGGAAAAAGAGAGCTCAGTAATCAAAGAAGGTACTGTTTTTGAAGTGGTGAAAAACTACGTTTGCACCCCCTAGCATTAGCGATTTAACAGATTGAAATAAATAAAAAATAGCGCCAGACTTGGCGCTATTTTTGCTTAATGATTAGCGACAGTTTGATTAGCTGGTGTGATTTTTTTCCAAGATATTCGCCAGATCTTTCACCGAGCCTAACTCCAGCCACTCTGCAACCGGCACTTCTTTTTTCAAAAAGCGCTCTACTTGCATCATAATGCTGGCAAAATCTACGCTGTCCAGCGTGGGTTTTAGCTGCTCAATCAGGCTGTCATCCTGAATCTGCTCCACTGGAATCGACAGGCAGCCCGATAGTATTTCTTTACTCTTATGTAGATAGTTCATCTCAGATATGCCCCTCTGAATCGTAGATAATAACCATATTGCCAGACAGATACGCCTCTTTGGCCTGTGCTCTGGCCAGTTTTCCTGAAGAGGTTAATGGTAACTTCTGGGTGGTAAACAATACTCTGGCCTGAACACCCGCAATTTTACGTGTCAGGTTTTGGATCTCTGTCGCCAATTGCTGAAGCTGATTATGGTCTGCTGCCAGTTCTTCGCTAGCACTGAACAGTATTGCCATTCTCTCTTCTTGCTGCTGGTTAATACTAATGGCAGCTATATTATTGACGCCAATCTGCGGCATAGTTTGTAGCAGCGACCACTCTATATCCTGTGCCCAAATATTACGGCCGCGAATAATGATGACATCTTTCTCACGACCGCTGATAAACAGCTGGTCTTGCCATAAATAACCGAGATCGCCGGTATAAATATAGCCTTCATTGTCTGACTCAATAGGAGCCTGATCGTCAATATAGCCTGTAATAATGCTGGGGCCTTTTACCCATATCTGACCGATTTCTCGCTCTGAAAGCTTGGCTTGAGTCGCTCCATCAATGATCTTAACTTCAAACCCCGGCAGCGCTTTACCACAGGAGACAATAGGTTTTTGAATCAGCTCGCTGGTTAATGTGTCGATGACCGGCGGTTGATCCACATCTGATGTGGTCACGGCCAGCGTAGTCTCAGTCAGTCCATAGCTTGGCAGGAACGATTGATAATTAAAGCCGCTGCTGGCGAAGCAGCCAGAAAACATCTTCAGCATATCCGGGCTAATCAAATCGCCACCAATACCGGCTACCCGCAGTGAAGAGAGGTCGAGAGATGGCTTATTTTCACTTTCCGCATATTTTTTCATGGCAAACTGATAGCCAAATACCGGAGCAAAGGTAATGGCCGTTTTATACTTTGACATCAGCTCCAGCCAAATCAGCGGGTTCTGAACAAAGTTCTCTGCGCTCAGGCAATCGACGGTACGTTGCCCATATACCGAGGCCAGAAGGAAGCCAATCATTCCCATGTTGTGATGGAAGGGCAGCCAGTTAAACGAACGATCTTCCGGGCGCAGCTTCATGCCATAACGTAAAACCGCATAGATGTTGGTATGTAAATCACGCTGGCTTATTTGCACCCCTTTCGGGTGGGTTGTCGAACCGGAAGAGAACTGAATATAGGCCGGCTCATCCGCCGTGAATGGAGAAAGTGCTGACAGTTCCGGCCGATCAAGTTGTTGTGCCTGATGAACCATATCGCTATACACCAGGGTAGGAATTGAAACTGATTTACCAATAGCATCAGCAATAGCTTGTGAGCTGATAATGGCTTTAGCCTGAGAAGAAGCAATAATTCTGTCTAATTTCTCAAGATAGGCTGGCATACCGCCAAGGTTGACGGTAAAGGCTATTGGGCAGGGAATTAATCCTAAATACTGGCAGGCAAAAAACAGTAGCAAAAAATCAGGGCTAGTTTCCGCTATAAAAATCAGGCGGTCATGACGGGAGAAGCCTTGTTGTTTAAGCTGTAGTGCTACCCGCATGGATTGGGCCTGCATTTGTTTATAATCCAGAACACCCGTTAGCTCACCGGAAACGTTGAAAAAGTTGAATCCGGCTTCGCCTCCAGCGGCATAGGCCAGCGCTTCCGTCGTGGTAGTAAAATCACCGTGTCGGATCGGGATACTGTTAAGTGTTGGTGTAACAACTAATTCTGATGACATAAGCGTGGCTACTATTTGTGTCGTAATGAAGAGAAGATCAGGATATCAACCCGCTCACCGTCAGGAGCAAGGCACTCCTCTTTAAGTACGGCTTCCAGATTAAAACGAGGATTCTTAACAAAGCAAAATAGCATACGCTTATTTTTGGCCAGAATACGTGCCGCCATTTTATGCAGATCGCGATAAAGGTAGAAGTGATCCAATAACGCATCAATGGTTGCCCAAAGAACGGGTTTACCCGGATATCCAGGAGCCCCAACGCCCGCAGTAATATGACCTACTTTATGATTAAGATTAACGTCAATGGTATAAAAGCCCACCAATAAGTCATTCTTCTTATCAAAGATACCAATAAAGTAATTACGATGGTTATCAAACTGCTTGGTGTAATCAGCTAATTGCTGGTGGGTGAAGTTCAGAGGTGGGAGGTTAAGTCCTTCCATCATATCCTGACTGTTCATCCACTTCAGGAAGTCAGGGGTGACATCATTTGGCGTTAAGCTACGTAACAAATATCCGTTGGTTTCAATATAAATCGGGATCCCTGCCAGATTGGGGGTGTTGGAAGCCATTTTTTCTCCCGTCTTGATTGCTGTTAATTATGTGGAATTCCCCAGTTGCATAAGGGGCAACTGGGGAAAGTCTTCAGCATAACACTATCAGAAACGCCAGTTTATATATACTTTTGCTCCATGATCTTCAGTGTTATTACCAACCTGACCATTGTACATGGCACCTATATTGGTGTTTGGTGTAACGCTGATTTCAGCGCCTGCTTCAAATATAGCTGCATCCCGACTGATAGACGAACCAATCACATTAAAGCTGTTTGCATTACTAAAGTTCAGCGTTGATGTTGAGGTTACATCGTTATAGGCATGACGCCAGCCAATATTAGTCCAGATTTTAGTCGATTGGCCGTTTTCCAGTGTAAACTGCTTGGTCATCCGGCTACCAAGAGCGGTAAAGAAGACATCCATATTATCACTGGCGCTGGTTAATTTAGCTTTACCACCACGTTCAGTGAATCCATCGGTATCAATGTGAACATAAGCTGCACCAATGTAAGGCTCAACGGTCAGGGTATCCGTAATATCAAACAGATAACGACCTTCGGTAAACACCTGTGTGGTTGAGGCATTGTAGTCCGCTTCCAGATGGTCACGTAGTTTCTGGAGCTTCACATAACGATCGGTAGTGTAATCATGCCAGGTGTAACCTACACCGGTATGCAGGTTAAAGTTACCCCACTGACCTTTGGCATAAGCTCCCACATGGTAATCATAGCGTTCGGCAGTAGAAGAGCGATCGGATACTTTTATATCTGCTTTACCGTAACCACCAGCAAGCCCCATCTTCCAGTTGTCATTCAGGGATTTATCAACCCCTAAAATAACGCCGGCGATATTGCGTTTCATCCGGGCTGAGCTACCCGAAGCGTCGAAGGTACCCCATGAGGTATAAATATGACCCCAGGCACCGGTGCCAACTGTCGTATCTAACAGACGATTATTAATGGCTTCACGCAGGAAACGGCTATCTTCCAACAGGGCGCTCTTGGCCGAGGCATGGATTTCACCAGAAAGCTGGTTTAGTGCATCTTTGGCTGAGTCGACATCAGGTTGAGAAACGATCTCCTCTTTGATGTCATTATCTTCGTTTTCCTGTTCGTCAACATTTCCACCAACGTTACATTCGTTGGAGGTCATACCATCAGTACAGATATCCTGCTCGTTACGGGTGACAACCAGATAAGCGTTATCCGCATCGTATTCATAACCCAGATCGACATAAGGCCGTGATTCCAGCGGACCAAATGCGCCGGAGACGCCGCCGGTAGCGCTAAGAATACGCCAACGACTGTCCGGTACATACAGAACGGGTTCACCACCCGCCATCGCAATAACGCCCGCACCATTTAGTGTTGCACTACCGTTAACCTGAATCACGTCAGCAATGTAGGTATTAACTACATCGCCTTCAGCATTGGTGCCAGAGGACTCAATATCGGTTGAGAGGTTGGTTATATAAGTAGAACCTGCTTCCATCACCAGATCGCCATCAATAGTAAGCACTTCTGGCGTGGTGGAACCAAACTGCCCCGGAGAAATGATACCTCCGTTACCCACAGTAGTATGACCGACATTACCAATACCCGCTAATGTGCCGCCATTGGAGACAAACATGGTACCACCCAGCACGTTATTGGCTACCAGCGTACCGCCAGTCACATAGGTTTTACCGGTGAAAATACTACGGTCGCTGTCAAAGGTCGT
Source organism: Limnobaculum zhutongyuii (assembly GCF_004295645.1). Classification (NCBI taxonomy): domain Bacteria; kingdom Pseudomonadati; phylum Pseudomonadota; class Gammaproteobacteria; order Enterobacterales; family Budviciaceae; genus Limnobaculum; species Limnobaculum zhutongyuii. The sequence goes on along the minus strand of NZ_CP034752.1, from coordinate 4,088,245 downwards.
AACGCCATTAACCTGCTTAATTGACCCCTGACCCTCAGCACCGCTGATCAATTCATTTTCAAAAATATAAAGGCCGGAATTATCCGTATGGTTAAATACTACCGAGCCATTGCCAGCCCCAAAGATAATTTGATTCGCTTCCAGCGAGCCAACTGCTTGAGCCGCTTCACCTTCCGCAGCACCGAAGTTTAGGTTGCCGGTGCTACCAGCCTGTTGACCTAAATAGACATTGCCTAAGACGTCATTACTAAAGGTTAAATCATAGTAAGAGAGGCCTGTGTCTTCGTCGTAGGTACTCACATAAGTAATGGCACCCAGCGAAACTTTACCGCCGTTGGCGATAGTGAGATCGCCGGTACCACTTTCTCCCACGGATAAATGACCAACCTCTCCAGGTGCACCAGAGAATGATGAATGTCCCGAGACGTGCCAGATGCTGTTTTCACCTGAAACTAACACCGTGCCTTTACCGTTATCTACACCAATAAAGGCAGAGGTATTTTGATCGTCTCCACCTGGGGCAATGGTTATCAGACGGGCACCATCTTCAACCCGAATAGTGCCCGTACTACCATCACCTTTGCCAACATCCAGTCCGTGGGCAAAAACGGCACGGCTTGGTGTTGTTTTACCATTATTAGTGGTAGAACCGGCAATATTGAGCGTTCCAGACCCCTGATTCAGGCCAATTACCGCTGTTGGTAGTGGGTTATAGCTATAACCCATACCGGTTGAAATCGTAGCTTTACCACCGGACAGGATATTCATGGTGCCCTGACTGCCACTACCGCTTCCTAATGAGAAAGCGATGACATGACCGGCAGAGTTAAAGGTATCGGCTTCAACACCACTGCCAATAATATTTAGCTCACCGGTACCACCATCGGTTCCGATATGAAGTTTTTCGGTATAAACGATGGAATTACCCATGTTTTGGTCAGAGGTATTTTTACCCGTGCCGGTTAATGACATGGTTCCGTTACTGTTTAATCCGGAACCAATATTGATGGTATCCATCTGATCAAAACGGGTGGACTCTGTTATAGCACCATGCTGATATTCAAACAGACCGGTAGCACCATTACCGCCGATAACCATATCTTTGAGGTAGTGTGAATAACGATATCCGGCGCTATCAATGACTTTTAAATGGGCGTTATTATTTGCACCATCGCCAATAAATAGTGTTCCATAGTTGTATAAGGTTCCGGAACCATCGGATACGAATTCAACTGTCTGGCCGCTGGAATCAGGAATATGCCAGTTGTCATCAGTACCTGTTTGCAGACCTGTAGATGACCAGTTTCCATTGTCAAAGAATTGATTGTTTCCACTGGCATTAGTCCAGTAGATATCTTCGGCTTGTGCAGAAAAAATTGAGAATGAGGATAATATACTGATTAATATTATATTTTTTTAAATTTGTTGGGGGTTACTATTTTGGTTTTTTCCATAACCGCGACTCCATTGCTACGGTGAATATATAAGCCAGTTCCTTCGCTGTGGGAATTATATCATCGGTAGGTTTAAAAGTGTTGGTTTTGGCTTGTAAATTAATGTAACTCAAATTATTACATTGGTTTTTATTTTTATTTTCAAATAATTAATTTATTTAATTAAGTGTGTTATTTATTTTGTCTAATAGGTTTTTAAAGATAATTTATTGAGTTATTGTCAATAATATCAATTATCAACATAGGATAATGGAAATAATTCAAATGTAGGTTAATTGTTTTCTTATGGAAGATAACCTTATAAATTGTAAGTGTAATTCAATTCCTTATCTACCTTGTACCGTGAATGTAAATAGATATAAAATAATTATCAGAGATTGTCATTGATTGCATTGGAATAATCAGAATTAAATACTGAAATGTTGATGAAGAATAAAGGTATGGAGAATAGATAACTGTTAGAGTTTAACTGTTTATTTTATATACAAACAATATGGCTCTTATTATCCGGATTTCAGAGTAAGGTAATTATCAACGGTTTAATATAGGTAAACACTAAGGCGAAATTTAAATAATTATTAATATCAATAGATTAATAATAAAGCGGTTTTAGTTTCTAGCTAAAACCGCTTCTATTTTTGGCTATATGATTAAGCCTGATTTTCAACAGTCTTGTTAGAGTGAGCGTTATTAACGGTTAAAGTTACTAATGCTGAGGCAATCAACGCAATAATCATAAAGATGAAGGCACTATTATAGCTACCACCGCTGGTGTGGATCAACCAGCCCATAATAGGGGCAGAAACAACACCGGCCATCTGACCGCCGAAGTTAACAATCCCTGAAGCCCGACCCATGATTTTGTTCGGGATAGTATCCATCAGGATGCCCCAGAACATTGCCATAGCGAAGAACATAAACAGTGCGGAGATACACTGATAAACCACCGCCATGTCTGCGCTGGCAACGGTAAATGTCATATACAGGAAGCCGGCAGCAATAATTGCCGTCAGTACATATAACATTTTACGTTGAGGTTTAAATTTATCTGAGAAGTAACCGCCCAGCAGAGTACCACCTGCACCAAACAGGAATGGAATGGCTGCCATTACCCCGGTTTTAGCCAGAGAGAACTCACGTACGGTGATCAGGTAGCTGGGTAACCAGGTAGAGAAACCCCAGAAAGTAATATCAAACAGGAACCAGATCGCAGCCATTTGCCACAGCACCGGCATTTTTAACACTTCTTTAAACGGAACCGGAGCACTGGTGATGTCTGCGGCGGTACCGTCAGCTTCCAGCTCAGCCAGATCTTCTTTAGTGATACTTGGGTGATCTTTAGGGTTATCACGGGTAAAGAAGTAAATACCGGCAGCAATAAACAGGCCAGGAAGACCCAGCACAATAAACACCATATGCCAGCCAAACGCCCCAATAATACCGGCAGCGACGACGACCGCCAGCGCTGGGCCTAAGGTGTTAACCGTTGACTGAATTGCTGTTGCACGACCGCGCTCTTTAGACGGGAAATAGGTTGAGATCATTTTCCATGATGCGGCCGGGAAGCAGCCTTCACCAATACCAAACAGGAAGCGTACAGCCAGCATCAGCGGCAGAGTGAATACCATGCCGGTAAGACTGGTGAAGACTGACCACCAGGCAATACCAATGGCCATGATTTTTCTGGCACCAAACTTATCTGCCAGAAAACCGCCAGGGATTTGGAAGGAAGCGTAACCAATAAAGAACGCACTGATAATCAGACCTTGTTGTGTGGTATCCAGACCCAAGTCACGACCAATAAAGGGTAGGGAAACGCTCATCACCATCCGGTCAAGGAAAGAGAGCAGCCAGGCCAGCCAAATCAGTGAAAGTATGGTATATCGCGCCTTCCAGGTTTTCGGCTTACCCGTCGGTAAAGTAGATTGTAAACTCATAGTGATATCCTTTGGGTAGAGCTGCCCATCGCCGCAGGTTTATCTGCACGATGGACAGGCATCTGATCATTGTTTTATTAATATTTTTTTCTGATGACACTACCGCTACAGGCATAACTTTCTATGCCGTTAATTAAAGCCAGTCGTCCGTTAACCATCACTACATCAATGCCCTCCGGGTACTGGTTTGGTTCGATAAAAGTCCCTTTATCGATGACTGTTTCTGGATTAAGCATCACAATATCTGCGGCATAACCCTCCTTAAGCAGGCCACGATCTTTCAGGCCCATAACTTCAGCTGGTTTACCGGTCATCTTGCGAATCGCCGCTTCCCAACTGAGGCACTTCTCTTCACGTACGTATTTACTCAGAACGCGAGGGAAAGCACCGAATACGCGAGGGTGTGGTTTACCGGCACCCATCAGGCCATCGGTACAGACGTTTTGTTCTGGTCGGCAGAGGAATTTAATGACGTGTTCTTCGGTACCGTAGAAGTCGACCATGCCTACGGCATTCTCTTCTTCATACAGCAGATCGAAGGTGGCGTTGTAAGGATCTTTACCGCGTAATTCGCCCAGTTGAATCAGGTTGAGACCTACGGCGTCCTGATTTTTGGCAGTTTTAGCGCTGGTGACGAAAATCTGGTCCAGACCCGCGAAGTCGATAAAGTTATCCCAGCCCGGAATTCCCTGTTTGATATCAGCGATCATTTTTTCACGCAGTTCAGGTGATTCCAGACGCTCCAGCAGTTTATCGGTGCCGCCAGAATGCACCCACGGTGGCAGAATAACGCCGAGCATGGTGCTGCCTGCTACATAAGGATATTGGTCGAATGAGATACGGATACCCTCGGCCTGAGCCTGTTCCAGCATACCCAGCATTTTATCGATCAGATCCCAGTTCTTTTTGCCGCATACCTTCATATGGGAAATGTGCAGCCAGACACCGGATGCCTTGGCGATATCAATCAGTTCCTGAGTGGAGGTGATGATGTCATCGGCTTCACTACGCTGGTGGACCACGAAGATACCGTCATATTTTGCCGTCACTTTACACAGCTCAATCATTTCGGCGGTATCACCAAAGGCGCAGGGCATATAGATCAATCCGGTGGATAGACCAAATGCACCAGCTTTCAGTTCACGTTCCAGAACTTCGCACATCTTTGCTACATCTTCACGGGTGGAAGGTTTACCATCCAGCCCCATGGCTTCCATACGAATATTGCCGTGAGGAACCAGATAGGCCAGGTTGGTAGCGGGTTGGTGGGCTTCCAGCAGGTTCAGATAGCCTTCGGTATTTTTGTATTTCCAGTCGATTTTGTCGGTATCGCCATCCAGTCCGGCGATGTTTTTTCTCCAGGCGGCGATATATTGCTCAGGCAGCGGTGCTAATGCCACGCCGTCCTGACCCAATAACTCAGTGGTGATCCCCTGACGAATCTTGGCTGACAGAGCCGGATTAATAATGGCGGACAGGTCAGAGTGAGTGTGGGTATCAATAAATCCCGGACAGACGATTTTTCCGGTGGCATCAATCACCTGATCGTTGATACCGATATTCGCCTTACCGATTGACACAATTCGTCCTTCGTTTACCACTACATCGGCAATGAATCCGTCATTGCCGGTACCGTCTATCACTTTTCCGTTCTTGAATATGGTTTTCATCTCAATTCTCCGGAATGATGTGTTGTAGGGAGAGGCATCATTCTTATTTTTTGTTTTTGATGTTCTATTTTTCGTTGTTATAGGGTTATCAGCCGTTATTATTTGCCATACAGACTCTGGATAATGCCGTAATAGCCTGATGCCGAGCCGGTTAACTGGCTGATTTCAATAAACTCATCAATGGTGTGAGCCAGATTTTCACGAGATGGACCAAAACCAACGGTACGGATACCGGCTTCACCGGCGTAGTGGCTGCCGTTGGTGCAGAATGAGTACTGAGTGATAGTGGGTTCGATACCCATTGAACGCACGCCGGACAGAACTGACTGAACAAAAGGATCGGATTCTTCAAATACCCAACCAGGGAAGAAGCGCTCACCTTCGATGGTAGAACCGGTGTAGCAAGACTCTTTACCAAAGGCATAAGAGACTTTGCCTTTGAACTGCGGATCGCTGGCTTGTAGCTCTTGCAGGGCAGATTCCAGTGGAGCAATCACGCTCTCTTTGGTTTCACCCACCAGTAAACGGCGGTCATAGGTGGCACGACAGTAATCAGGAACTACTGATGCACCCGGGTAAGGTGAGGATTTAATATCGGTTAACTCCAGAATTCCCAGCCCTAACACCGGATGGGTTGGTGGCGTTACGGTGCGGATTTTGTCAATCAGCTGGGACATCTTATATACAGCGTTAATACCAGCCTGTGGGTTAGCGGAGTGTGCTGGTTTACCAAAGGTTTCTACTACGATTTCAGCCCGGCCGCGTTGACCAATTTTCAGGTTTAGTTCCGATGCTTCGCCAATGATTACGTAGTCTGGTTTATAACGCTCAGTAACCAAGCGAGCGGCCACACCTTCAAAGCACTCTTCATGCACGATACAGGCAACATAGATTCGACCAGCAAAATCACGCTGATGATCCTGACCGTAGAAGCCAACGGCAGAGATCATGGCGGCAACCGCGCCTTTCATATCGGTGGTGCCACGACCATAAATTTTGCCATCTTCAATTTCACCGCCGTAAGGGTTGCGGCTCCATTTCTCTTCATCAACCGGGACGGTATCGATATGACCATCGAGAACCAATGTTTTGCCCGGTTTATTACCAATGATTCCACCAATAATGTTGCCGTATTTATCCACGTGAATATCGTCAAACTGGTAGCTCTTCATTATTTTTTCGATAGCTTTAACGACATTCCCTTCCTGACCTGAATAACTTTTTTCATGAATAAGGGTCTGACAGTTTTTCACCACTTCATCAAAACGACTCGCTGATAACATTGTTTTTTCTCCGTTATTACTCTGAAAATGGGTGATTAATATTTTTTAAAGCTGGGAATTTCGCCGTCCCAGACGATGTCGAGGTAGCGCTGCGGATCGGTGTCGCCCTCAGTGCTGATAACTAAAATTCGGGAGTCCTGATTCAGGCCCAGTTGCTGGCGAGTTTCCGCCATGGCCGGAGACTGTATCAAAATGGATAGTAAGCCGGTGGTAACCGCGCCGGATTCACCGGAAACAATGCGTGGATCGCCTGCCAGTGGGTTACCTAAGATGCGCATTCCGTGGGTGGCAACAAAGTCAGGACAAGAAGCAAAACCATTGGCGTAATCCCGCAGCAGATCCCAACCGATACTGTTGGCTTCACCACAGGCCAGTCCGGCCATCACGGTTTGTAAGTCACCACCAACGGCGATAGCATCGCCTTTTTTGGACAGGGCTGAGCGGTACAGACAGTCAGCGATAAGTGCTTCAGCTACAATCACTTTTGGACGGTTTTCACCGTAAGCGGCGGTTAACATGCCTTGTGCCATTCCGGCAAAAGAACCAACACCTGCCTGTACGAAAACGTGAGTAGGGGGAACCTGATGTAATTGCTCGAGGGATTCCAGCATCAGTGAGCCGTAACCCTGCATAATCCACAGAGGAATTTTTTCATAACCTTCCCAGGCGGTATCCTGAACGACGATCCAGCCATGTTTTTCTGCCTGTTCTGCCGTCATGCGCACCGCATCGTCATAGTTCATATCGACGATTTCTGCGGTAGCGCCTTCATTGCGAATCGCAGTCAGACGTTCTGGTGAAGAACCTTTTGGCATATACACCACAGACTTTTGTTTTAACTGACGGGCCATCCAGGCGACGCCGCGACCATGGTTTCCATCGGTCGTGGTGGCGAAGGTCACCTCTTTCAGTATTTTTCTCACTTCATCACTGGTCATCACATCAAAAGGAAGCTCGCTGATATCTTTATCCAGTTTTTCTGCAATATGTCGGGCCATGGCATAAGCGCCACCCAGTACCTTAAATGCTTTTAACACAAAGCGTTGTGATTCATCTTTAAGACAGATGCTTTTCACCCCTAATTTTTCCGACAAGGCGGGCAAGTTGTAGAGGGGCGTTGGGGCGTATCCGGGGATAGAACGATGAAAGTTCAGTGCCTTTATCAGCTCTTCATAGCTAAACGGTTTCAGAGGCGCTGTCGGTCGTTCTGTGAATTCCGTATGGTTTATAAAAAACTGTAATTTATCCTGCATGGAAAAACCTCATGGTCTGTTTTTAATTTTCTACAACGCATTGATTGCAGAAATGGTGTTATCGATGAATAGGTAAGAGCAAGAGGCGTGCCAAATTGATTTTTTGTTGAAGATACATAACAAGAAGCGGCTATTTGTCTTTGATTCTTAATGAATTAATAGCAATTAAATTTATGATTAAGCATGGGTTCAGGAAGTTGTGACTTATCAAGATGATGATAATTTATCGATTATGATAAATTGTGTGATCTGTATGGATAAATAATTATTTTTATTTAAATACAATGAGATAATTTAAATGATTTTCTGTTTTTGGATTGGGTGCGAAAAATTTATCAAATTTTGATAAATTGATGTTTCTATAAGGATATCTGCCAATGATCTCTGTGTTGAGTAATATTCAGGATGATATTTGTAGTTATGCTGACGCTATTTCCGGTATTACCGGAACGGACGTCGAAATTATTGATGACTCTTTAGTGCGTATTGCCGGAACAGGGAAATATCGGCATATGCTCAATCAGAACGTAGCGAAAAATGGCTATATTTATCGTCATGTTTTGCAGGTGCAGGAAACTGTACTGATCAAAAATCCCGGTGAAAATGCCCTGTGCCAACACTGTGAGAAACATCTTTACTGCTCGGAAATGCTGGATCTGAACGCGCCGATTTTTCTTAACGACAAAGTGATTGGTGTGATTGGTATCATTTGTTCAACCCAGGAACAGCGCCAGACCTTACTGAATCAGATCGATAAGTTTATTACTTTTATCGAACAGGTTGCGGTAATGATCTCCAGTAAAGTTTTTGAGTGTCTGGAGCGTCTGCGTGCACAGGAAACGCTGGGAGCATTCCGCAGTCTGATCGACGCGATGGACCGTGGGGTAGTCGCTATTGATGGTAAAAATCGCATCTGGCATGCCAATCTTTCCGCTGCCCGATTGTTTAACCGGGAAGTCATTGGCCTGTCGCTGACTATCGAAACCACTGGCGATATTATCTATGGTGACGAAGAGGCCTGGTTAACGCTGGAGGATCAGAAACGCCACGTACTCTGTAAGCAGATTTCTCTCTCCTCACTGGAAAACGATAGCCTGACGATGGTGATATTTCATGATGCCCGGGACTATATGAGTAAAATCACCAGTTCAGCTTATGAGTCAGACAGCCGTGCCCGGTTAATTGGTCATTCTCAGCCAATGGAGCACTTGAGAAATACGATTGCCAAAATTGCTAACAGTTATGCCAGCGTGCTGATTACTGGTGAAAGTGGTTCTGGTAAAGAGGTGGTGGCGTTTTCTATTCATCAAAATAGCCCACGCAAAACCGCCCCTTTTGTCACGATTAACTGCGCGGCAATACCTGAGCAATTATTGGAAAGTGAGCTGTTTGGTTACGTTCGTGGTGCCTTTAGCGGCGCGGATCCAAAAGGACGGGTCGGCAAATTTGAGTTGGCTAATGGCGGCAGTCTGTTTTTGGATGAGATTGGCGATATGCCACTGCATTTACAGGCTAAGTTGTTGAGAGTGTTGCAGGAAAAGGCCATTACTCGCGTAGGTTCTAATAATGTGATCAATATTGACGTACGGATTATCGCCGCTACCAATAAAAATATTTATGACATGGTAGAAAACGGACAGTTTCGTGAAGATCTGTTTTATCGTCTGAACGTGGTGCCGCTGGTGCTGCCTTCATTACGGGAACGCAGAGAGGATATTGCCGAACTGGCTCAATATTTTGCAGATGAATTCTCAGAAAATTATGCCCGTCAACGCCAGAAGATTCCGGCTGACATTATTAATCTGCTCTACTCCTATCGCTGGCCGGGTAATATCCGTGAATTACGTAATGTCATTGAGTATATTTATGTGATGCAGGGAGATGCTACGGGGATTAATGCCAGCCATTTACCTCCCCATTTGCTGAATGTCATGAAAGAAGAAAAAAGCAGTATGAAAGGCGTTCAGCGACTGGATAAGCAGAGTAAACAGGTTGAACGTGAAGTTATCGAGAATGCTTTACGGCAATATGGCGCCAGCGTAGAAGGTAAAAAACAGGCTGCCGCAGTATTAGGGGTAGGAATTGCCACTTTGTATCGTAAAATCAAACAATATGATTTAGCCTGATGGGCTGATAGCCGATTCTGTTAACGCTGTTCGACGCGAAGGAACCGCATATTTAATGAATCATTTACGCATAATATTTCCGCTGGTGCTCTCTTCCAGCTTATGGTTACTGTTTTGCCATTCTTTAACGCTGATTCTGGAGAGCTGGGCGACCTCGACTTATGGAATCTCATCGTTAGGATGCTCTGAAGCATTACGGCTGCAGTTAAAACAGTTTAATGATCAATTGTTAGTGCCGGCGATATTGATAGGTTTACTGATTAGCCTGTTCTATTTCTTTCTGTTGTATAAGTGCTCTGACCTATTACGGCAGCCTCGCATAGTGAGAATTTTATGCTGGTTGGTTGGCGCGATAGTATTAGGAGTGGTGCTCTATTTTCTCTCTCAAATTGCAGGATTGATGTCGTTGTATTACTGGCTTCCTGTTGGTGAGTTCACAACTGATATCTGCGGTTGAGTAAATACAGAGGTTAATTTACCTGACACCTTGTTATCCATGTCATAAAGTTAATATCAGGAACTAAGTCATTTATGGGGCAATAGATGAGCGATCTGGAGTTAAGAGCGAGGGAATTTGCCACTCAGGCACATACTGAGGTAAATCAACGCCGTAAATACACTAATGCACCTTATATTGTTCACCCGGCAGCGGTCGTTGAGCTGGTTCGGTCCGTTTCCCATACTCAGGAGATGATTGCAGCCGCCTGGCTGCATGATACGGTAGAAGATACTGGAGTAAATCTGATTGATATTGAACGATATTTTGGCTACACGGTGGCGAATTATGTTGAGATGCTGACCAAAGTTAGTCGCAGCACCGATGGCGATCGCAAAGCCAGATTTCATCTTGACCTGTTGCATACCGCTCAAGCCTGTCCGGAAGCTAAAACCATTAAACTGGCGGACATTATCGACAATAGCCGAAATATTGCACTGTTTGACCCGGAATTTGCTGTGGACTATCTGGGGGAGAAACGCAGTCAGTTAGCGGTTCTGGTTCAGGGCGATCGTGGCTTATTTCAGCGTGCAGAAGAGATGGTGATGAGAGGAATGGATGAGGCCAGAAGGCGATTGAATAGCCTGTGAAGTTAATTTAGTAAGAAAGGCCGCATGCGCGGCCTTTTTGACATCATCAAAATTATTTTTCTGGCGTTACAATAATTGGGCTGTATTCAATCGGGACCCATTTATAGCCTTTGCCTTCAACGCCTACGTGTCCAAGCCCTGGAAACGGTAAGTGCGCCCCAGCAATCCACAAGTCATTTTTCGCGATATTAGCAAACATCTTCTTACGGGTTTCTATCGCTTGCTTACTGTTAACGTCGAATTCAAGCGCCACTTCAGGATGAGCAAACTGAATGGAATGGCTGTGAACGATATCACCCCATACCAACAGATTTTGATCCTTTGAACTGAACAGATAAGAGGAGTGACCTGGGGTATGGCCTGGTGTTGCAACCACTTCGACTCCAGGAATTAAGGTATCTCCGGGATTATAGACTTTAAACTTATCCGCGGTTTGATACGGGGCTACGGCATCCTGAGCCATTTTGAATAAAGGTTTTGCTTCATCCGGTGCTTTAGCCATAACGGCCGGGCTTAACCAGTAATCAGCATCACCTTTGGATGCATATACCGTGGCGTTAGGGAAAGCCATCTTACCGTCATCGGCGATACCACAAGTATGATCAGCATGCAGATGGGTTAGCAATACGGTGTCAATTTGCTCAGGTGAGTAACCCGCCGCTTTAATATTGCTGTTAATTGCTCCCAGCGTTGGGCCAAAACATTTTGCGGTACCTGAGTCTACTAACACCAGATTTTTTCCGGTATTAATCAGATAAGCGTTAACGGCAGTTTGTACGCCGTTGTTGCTGTCGATAAACATTTTGTCCATCAGGGTTTTAGCGTCTTTAGCACTTATTCCCTTGAGAAGTTTATTATCGATTTTGACATAACCGTCATACAGCGCAGTAATTTCAAAATCGCCTAATTGCATTCGGTAATAGCCAGGAACCTGTACTTTTTGTTGAGCTGGCGTTGATATATTAGCCACAGCGGGTTGGACCGCTGCAATCAGGCCGCTTCCTGCTATCGTCAGAGCAAGCAGAATCCGGCGAACGTTTGTCTTCATACCTGGTTGTTCCTCTGTGTCTGATTATGGTGATCATATCCCTATTAACTATAGAGGCATTATCACTAAATAAAAATTAACCGGCTATTTTTACAACGCGGCACTGTTGGCACAATGGATAGCTGTCGAGATATGGCTTAATTAACTGATACATAACTTCAAACTGGTTGCCATAGATGTAGAGTGCGGTTTCAGTATTGCCCTGATAGTAGCTGTGTATGCTGCCTTCATCTCCCAGCAGTTTTTCAATTTCTGCCCAGGCTTCATTAATATCACAATTTTGATAGACCTCATCCGGCAGGTCAGTACCGTTAAGATAGAGGCCGAGTCCTTCATGTTCGCCAAAAGGAATGACCTTATCCCCGATGCGTAGTCTGGACCCTTTGGGAGAGAGCGTGTTTTTCAGAAAACTCAAGATATGCTCAATAGCCTGTTCGCTGCTATCGATTGCTTCGATTTCAATGTTGCATTCCTGAATTTCACCATTATCTTCTAACAGTGAACCACCGCCGCAGATATCACCGATATTTTGTTTGTCGAGGACGATGCTTAAAGCATCGTCCAGATCGGCACGGTGCATTGGCTGCAATTTGGCGTTAAGTGTGATGGTAATGAATTCTTTTTGGGGCGTTTTCTTGCCGAAGAGATTTTTAAACATGTCAGGTTCCTTCTGAGCGTTGTTATATTTTATTCGTAGCATCAACAAATGGTAATTGAGTGCGGATATATAATAATGAATATATCTGGTAAATGATGTAATCGATTTCTTATTTTGCTAATAATTTATGGAAAGTATTTTACTTTCAGTAAGTAAAGGAGGGCGTAATGCAGGTCTGCTATGTGGCTTATGTCTCAGGAATTGTGCAGGGGGTTGGGTTTCGTTATTACACTCAACAGCAGGCAGTGGCGCTGGGTGTGACAGGTTATGCTTACAATATGGATGATGGTCAGGTTGAGGTATTTGCCTGCGGTGAGCAGCAACAGGTAGAGAAGTTACTGGCGTGGCTTAAGGTTGGGCCCAAGTCGGCGAGGGTGGAAAGGGTGTTGGTGGAGCCGCGGGCGGTGAAGGATATGAAGGATATAGCGGGGTTTAGGATTAGGTATTAAGGTTAGTTTGGCTTGGCTTGGTGTAAATTTCGCCGCTTTGGATGTTGTGTTTATTTCGGCAATGGTGCCTGCGTCGAGCAAAGGGGCGTTGGGGCGAACGCCCCTCTGCACTCCCCGTGACTGTGCAGTTTTGCTGTTTGAATGTTTGGTCAGGTGTAAGTTTCGCCGCTTTAAGTATTGTGTTTATCTCGACAGTGGTGCCAGCGTCGGGCAAAGGGCAAAGGGCAAAGGGCAAAGGGCAAAGGGCAAAGGGCAAAGGGCAAAGGGCAAAGGGCAAAGGGCAAAGGGCAAAGGGCAAAGGGCAAAGGGCAAAGGGCAAAGGGCAAAGGGCAAAGGGCAAAGGGCAAAGGGCAAAGGGCAAAGATCAGAAGGGTCTTACCCAATACTTCTCAGAAAAGTAAACTAAAGCACAAGTCGCAACCTCGAATCACGCATGCCCATATAGGCAGTGATTAATGTACAAACGCAGAACCAGTCTGCGAAGGCAGCGGCGATTAAAAAGGGCGGGGGTTGTCAGGGGTGTTAGCCCCTCAACACCCCTGACTCGACGCGTGCAGCGGAGCAGAGTTGGGCTCAGTATTTGAGGCGGCGAAATGTACACAGAACTAAAAAGAACCCAAAACAATAACAGTGGTTAAATCTTGGGTTGTCAGGGGTGTTCGCCCCTCAACACCCCTGACTCGACGCAAGCTGCGGAGCTGAGTTAGTCTCAGTATTTGAGGCGGCGAAATGTACACCGTTCTGATATGAAGCTGATTAAAGATTGAGAGGTCTATTCCCCCCTATGTCATCCCCCTATATTCAGGTAGACTAACCACATCATTTTCCCTGTATTTTAATCACCCTAATAACTACGTCAGGATCTTCTATGACTCATCCATCCGTGTCGATTCAGAATCTTCATACTTTTGGTTTACCCGTTCATGCCCGGCGCGTCATTGTTGCTGAATCTGCTGAGCAATTGGTTGATGCATGGCAGGAGTCTGAACAACAACAGTGTCCGGCATTGTTGTTGGGAGAAGGTAGTAACATGTTATTTTTAGAAGATTTTGATGGTTGGATTATTCAAAATCGCATTAAAGGCAGGGAAATCGGGCAGTCGGCTAATAACTGGTATTTGCATGTGGGTGCTGGTGAAAACTGGCATGAGCTGGTGCGGTATGCGCTGGAGCATAATATTGCCGGGTTAGAGAATCTGGCGCTGATCCCTGGTTGTGTTGGTTCCGCTCCTATTCAGAATATTGGCGCTTATGGCGTTGAGCTGAAAGACGTTTGTGAATATGTCGACCTGCTTAATTTAAGAACCGGAGAGTTAACCCGACTGAAATCTGAGCAGTGTCATTTTGGCTATCGGGAAAGTATTTTTAAGCATCAGTTCCGCGATGGGTATGCCATTGTGGCGGTTGGTTTAAAACTGCCGAAGCAGTGGAAACCGGTTTTAAGCTATGGCGATTTGCGTCAGTTTGATCTGGAAACTGTGGCGCCAATCCAGGTGTTTGATGCGGTTTGTGCCATGCGTACCAGTAAGTTACCCGACCCTAATGTGACGGGAAATGCGGGTAGCTTCTTTAAAAATCCGGTAGTAAGCGCTCAACAGGCAGCTGAAATTCTGAAGCACTACCCAGGCGCTCCTCACTATCCGCAAGCTGACGGTCAGGAAAAACTGGCAGCGGGCTGGCTGATTGATATGTGTCAACTGAAAGGCCATCGTATTGGTGGGGCTGCGGTTCATCAACAGCAGGCATTGGTACTGATTAATCAGGATAATGCCAGCTCTCAGGATGTTGTCGATTTAGCTGCTTATGTGCAAAAGCAAGTGGCTGAACGGTTTAATGTTCTGCTGGAGCCGGAAGTTCGTTTTATTGGCAAAACCGGTGAGCGCAATGCGCTTGAGGTGCTGGCATGAAGAATATTGCAGTACCGTTGCAGCTGGTAAAGATACTCTCTGACGGGGAATTCCACTCCGGTGAGCAAATAGGCGCTGAGCTGGGTATGAGTCGTGCCGCCATCAATAAATATATGCAGACCCTGAGAGATTGGGGATTGGATGTCTTTACCGTTCCCGGTAAAGGCTATAGCTTGCCAGCACCAATCCAACTGCTTGATGAGCAATTAATTAAACAGCGTTTGACTGAAGGGCGAGTGACTGTATTAGCGGTTATTGATTCCACTAACCAGTATCTGATGGAGCGGCTCGAACAACTCCAGTCTGGTGATGCCTGTGTGGCTGAATATCAGCAGGCTGGCCGCGGTCGTCGCGGTCGTCAGTGGTTTTCTCCTTTTGGTGCTAACCTGTATCTTTCTATGTTCTGGCGTTTGGAGCAGGGGCCGGCAGCGGCAATTGGCCTTAGTCTGGTGATTGGCATTGTGATGGCTGAAGTCCTGCGCAAACTAGGTGCGGAAGGGGTAAAGGTTAAGTGGCCAAATGACCTCTATCTGAACGATCGTAAGCTGGCGGGAATTCTGGTTGAGCTGACCGGAAAAACCGGTGATGCTGCCAATGTGGTGATTGGGGCGGGTATCAATTTAAGTATGCGTGAACCGGATAGCAATGTTGTTAATCAACAATGGGCAAATCTGGCTGATAGCGGTATCGCTATCGATCGTAACGAGCTGGTACCTTGCTTACTTTCAACCCTGCGGGAATCCCTGATTCAGTTTGAACAACAAGGGCTGGCTCCGTTCGTTTCTCGCTGGCGTAAGCTGGATAACTTTATCGATCGACCGGTAAAACTGTTAATTGGCGAACAGCAAATTCATGGTATTGCCAGAGGCATTGATAAGCAAGGGGCACTGTTGTTGGATCAGGACGGCGTACTTAAACCTTTCATTGGTGGAGAAATCTCTCTGCGTCCTGATAATGGCTAACTCATTCCCCCGCGTTTAGCGCGGGGGATAGTAGATCTTTATGGAGAAGCTTGGTTATTTACGCAACCGAACTTTTTCTACCGCGTGGTTATCCCCTTTTGTCAGAATCAGACTGGCCCTTTCTCTGGTGGGCAGAATATTCTGAATCAGGTTTTTTCCATTAATCTCCAGCCAGATATTGTTGGCAATATTCACGGCCTCCTCTTCTGACAGCTGGGCATAGCTATGGAAGTACGAGTCAGGATCAGAGAACGCACCCTTACGGAATTTAAGGAAGCGATTAACGTACCATTGATGCAGCAATTCTTCTTTAGCATCAACATAAATAGAAAAGTCGACAAAATCGGAAACAAAAACCCGGTGCGGTGACTGAGGATAATCCATCCCGCTCTGCAGTACGTTAAGCCCTTCAAGAATCAGAATATCCGGCTGCTCAATAACCTGAGTTTCGCCCGGCAGAATATCGTAAGTCAGATGTGAATAAACCGGCGCTTCTACCCGTGGTACCCCTGATTTAATATCTGAAACAAAACGCACCAGATTTTGAATATCGTAGGACTGAGGAAATCCCTTTTTCTGCATCATATCCCGTTCACGCAGAATATGGTTAGGGTGCAGAAATCCATCGGTGGTGACTAATTCAACGCGCCGATGTTTCGACCAACGGCTCAACAGCGCCTGTAGTACACGTGCGCTGGTGCTTTTACCCACGGCAACGCTACCGGCAACGCTGATAATGTAAGGAACCCGTTGGTTTTTAATTCCCAGAAACTTCTCCAGTACCGCCTGATTTTGCAGATTACTGTCGATGTAAAAATTTAACAGTCGGGAAAGCGGTAAATAAACCTGAGAAACCTCGTCCAGCGACAGGTCTTCGTTGATCCCTTTCAGGTTAATAATTTCTTGTTCGGTTAACGTCAATGGCTCTGAATCCCTCAGAGCAGCCCATTGTTTACGACTAAATTCCATGTAGGGGCCTAAAGCAAATAGTTGTTGATTGTTATTCATAAACCGTACTCTGTTGGTCAGCATCCTGTGTATTGTTATTGCGTCGTAGCTGCGGGCCGAACAAGGGAATAGTCGACGTGAGGTGACATTATAGACATCTTCAGCCAAATCAGAGTAGTTTTTGTGGCCTAATTGATAATTTCTTTGATCTTTTTGGATGACCCGTCGTGATTGGTGGCGCAAAATGGCGGTGATACGGGCGATAATCGTGAACATTATTTTTAAGGGGCATGATGTGATATCGAATGGGATACAGCTTCGGGTTAAAGGAAAAGTGCAGGGGGTCGGTTTTCGTCCTTATGTATGGCAATTAGCTCATGATTTAGCGTTAACAGGCGATGTCTGTAATGATGCTGAAGGCGTACTGATTCGTCTGGTGATGCCACCAGAAGACATTTATCAGACTTTTTTAACCCAACTTTATCAACGCTGCCCGCCGCTGGCTCATATAGAAAGCATTACTCCTCATTGTTTAAACTGGCAGACGTTACCGATGGATTTCGCCATTCGCAGCAGTGGTGAAGGCCATATGGATACCCAAGTGATACCCGATGCGGCAACCTGTCCCAATTGCCTGAGCGAGCTTTATCATCCTGAAGATCGTCGTTACCACTACCCCTTTATTAACTGCACCCATTGCGGTCCACGCTTTACGATTATTCACAAAATGCCTTATGACCGGCCTAATACGGCAATGGCTGAATTTCCTCTGTGTCCGGCCTGTTTAGTGGAATATGAATCACCGGCAGACCGTCGTTTTCATGCTCAGCCCAATGCCTGTCCGGTTTGTGGTCCTCACATCTGGCTTAGTCGCCAAGGTGATTTATCAGCCACGGGAATAATCGGAGACAATGCGCTGCAACAGGCCGCTGATTTATTATTAAACGGTGGTATTTTGGCCATAAAGGGTTTGGGTGGCTTTCATTTAGCGTGTGATGCCACTAATAGTGATGCCGTTAATAAATTACGTCAGCGTAAACATCGCCCGTCAAAGCCCTTAGCCGTTATGTTGCCCTCAGCACAGTGGCTGAATTATTGTAGTCAGGAACATGATGACGGATTAAAGCAGCTGCTAAAAAGCAGCCCGGCCCCGATTGTTTTGTTGACACAATCTCTGGGTTCCCCTTTAAGTGATGCCATTTGTCCGGGGTTGGATGAAGTGGGGGTGATGCTGCCATCAAATCCTTTGCAGCACCTGTTAATTGGTATGGTTAACCGACCGTTGGTGATGACTTCCGGTAACGCCTCCGGTAAACCTCCGGCGCTGTCAAACCAGCAGGCACTGGATGATTTAGCCGATATTGCTGACCTGTGGTTGATGCATAATCGGGATATTGTGCAGCGGGCAGACGACTCGGTAATACGCTATCACCATGGTAAAGCGGAGATGTTACGGCGTGCCAGAGGCTATGTCCCTGATGCGATTGAGCTACCTCAGGGTTTTGAACATCTATCTCCGATTCTCGCGATGGGCGCCGATCTGAAAAATACCTTCTGCTTGTTAAGGGGTAACTCTGCGGTACTCAGTCAGCATTTGGGCGATCTGGACGATCTGGATATTCAGCAGCAATATCAACAATCACTCAGGTTATTTGAAGATATTTATCATTTTGTACCAGAAGCTATCGTCGTTGATGCCCATCCTGGCTACGTCAGTCACCGCTATGGCAGAGAACTGGCAGCACAATATGGATTGCCGATTATAGAGGTTTTGCATCATCATGCTCATATTGCCTCCTGTCTGGCAGAACATGGCTGGCGAAAAGAACAAGGGCCGGTAATTGGTCTGGCTTTGGATGGTCTGGGATACGGCGAGAATGGACAGCTATGGGGGGGAGAATGTCTGTTGGTTGACTATCAGCATTGCCATCACCTTGGTGGGTTGCCCGCAGTGGCAATGCCAGGAGGTGATAAGGCATCTTCTCAACCGTGGCGTAATCTTTTAGCGCAGTGGCTACGCTTTGTACCTGACTGGCAAAACTATCCCGCAGCGGCAGTGATTCACCGGGAAAACTGGCAGCCATTGGCTATTGCCATTGAGCGAGGGCTAAATTCGCCGCCAGCATCTTCTTGTGGTCGTTTGTTTGATGCGGTTGCTGCAGCGCTGGCAATCTCTTCTTCTGCTATCAGTTGGGAAGGGGAGGCGGCCTGTAAGCTGGAGGCGCTGGCTCGACAATGTTGTCGAACAGCTCATCCGGTAACGATGCCAGTGGTAAATAATCAGTTGGATTTGGCGACATTCTGGCATCAATGGTTGGCATATCAGGCACCAGCGGCAGAGAGAGCCTATGCGTTTCACGACGCATTAGCCCAAGGTTTCGCTACTATGGCTAAGATGTTTGCCCGACAGCATCAGATCGACACCGTTGTGCTGTCCGGAGGTGTTATGCACAATCGATTATTGCGGGAGTTATTGATCCATTATCTGGGAGAAATGCAGGTTATTTGGCCAGAACGTTTGCCAATGGGGGATGGTGGATTATCTCTTGGACAGGCGATTATTGCGGCAGCCCGTTAATAAGCGTCTATCATTGATCTGTTATTGGAAACTGGCGACACACATAATACGTGTCGATATCAGTTAAGGGTTGCTATGAAATTATTAACGTTACTTTCCGCCACGGCAATTATTTGGCTTGGCGTGCTGTGTCCGGCATATGCACAACATGATGAACAGCAAATGACCTATACCGGTCAAATTGGTAAATCTCCAGTGGTCATTGAGCTGGTTACTTCTGAATCGAATGAAGTAACAGGGCGCTATTTTTATCTACGCTATCGTAAAGATATCGCTCTGACGGGAACCCTATCAGAAGGTGGTAGTCTTGAGCTATATGAAAATGAACGGGTGACAGGCAAGCAAAAAGCGCCGAGGTTGATGTTAACGCCAACGCCTGAAGGGGGACTTAGCGGTCAGTGGCATGGCGATAAAGCAAAAACTATTGATGTATCACTGCTGCCAGCAATTGTTCCTGTAGGCCAAAAACAAACGCTAACGCCTTATCAGAACGAATTGAGCAAGGATAATCTCTATGACTATTTGCGCCTGCTGAATATGCCTTTGAAGGCAGAGAATGAACAGGAGTTCATGGGATATCGTATTCGCTGGTGGAAAGAACCTGGTTCAGGCATTCGAATGTTTGAACTGGTATCTGGTTATCCTCAGGATCAGATGGCCCAGGTGAATGTAAGGTTGAGAGATCGGTTGTGGCGTGAAGTTGTTGATTATCATGGGTGTATGTTGGGAGGATTATCAGGTAGTTCCGGACAGGCAGACTTTAATCAATCGGTAAAACCAACCTATTTTTCCCCTTTGGTGATTAGCGCATCGGTATTTACTGATTACTATTGTGGTGGTGCCCATCCAGACTTTGCTGATTCACCAATCAATTTGGATATGAAGAGTGGTAAGGAACTGGCGCTTGAAGATGTCATCTGGCTCGGAAAAGGTAAGCCAATTTATTACAACGAGCAGGGTGGCGATGATGCAAGTTTTGAAACATTCTCCGCTTATCGAAGCACAGTTTTTGCCCCCTGGATTGTAGAACAAATGCGTAAGCTTCATCCATCTCAAATGAAAAAGAGTGATGAATGTGATTACAGTACGGTTGAATACTGGTCATTTGTTAACTGGCATTTTACGCCGAAGGGGATCTATTTTAGCCCATCATTTCCCCGAGTTGCTCGGGCATGTGAATATCCGGACTGGTCAGTACTGCCTTACTCTGTGATCAAAACACATGCCGGCAGTTTTAACATTACGAATTAATCAAAACGGTGCGGTACTGAACGGATATCCGTAGGTATAACCGCATCGCATTGATATCTACTCTAATTTAACAACACTTTAATTCACTTGTTTTTTATATGGTTTATTCAAATTGTTAATGTTCAAAGTTAAATAATAAAAAATAAATTCATTTTATATGAAACACCCTTTTGATTGTTTATTAATCAAATATGTTATCAAAATATTAATGTCCATAAAAAAATTCCGGTTTTTATTTATTCTATTTAAATCCACATAAAAAGTGTTCCTTTATGAGTGGTTAGAATAGTTTTATATCACTTATAACTGTGTGGTTATTTTATTGTTTTATAAGAGTTAATGATCATTATTTAATCAAAAATCACATTTTATTTCTTTAGTTAATTGTTTTAATTGAATTAATTCTATTGTTAATTAATTGTAAATAAAATATCTCTATATATTTGACGGGTGTGGATAGTGCGTCTAGCATTACATTTAGAATAACCATCAAAAGTGTCGTTGCAATTCATTTGATAGGGTTAGTCAGTAAGCAACATAACATTGTTATTCATAAGTATTATCTCCGAAGCCTTTGGGAAAGCTTTCAGGGGGAGGGATGACTTATATCTGAAATCCGAAATACTAAGTCTTATTTGCGGAATTCAAGGAGTGTTTAAATTGCTTATAAAAACGGCTAATAAAAGCCGGAGGTACTCCTCATGTCCTCAGAAAAATCATTATTACAAAAATCTTTATATCTCACTGGAAATTCTCTTTTAATGTTAACTCTTTCTGCCTGTGGTGGCGGAGGAGGAGGCGGTGGTGGTGGCGGTAATGACGGCGTTGGCGGAACTTCTACTCCAACTACACCTCCCGCAGAAACGACTGCTCCGGTTATCTCAGCGACAGAACCATTTACTCGCGATACCTACAACCAGAATTTGTTTATTACTCATGCCGCAGAAGCTCGTATGGCGGGATATACCGGTGCCGGAGTGATTGTCGGTTTGGTTGATAGTGGGGTATTAACTTCCAATCTGGCACTTCAGGGCAAAATCGCTCAATCATTAACTTATGTTGACCCAAGTACTAACGATACCAGCGTGGGCGATGTCCGTGGTCATGGTACCTCCGTAGCGCAAACTTTAGCAGGGCAGCGGGTCGGACCGTTCTCCGGTGGTACTGCGCCAGGGGTTACTATCGTCAGTGGCCGCATTATTTCTGATACCTCCAGTTCCGCAGGCAGTAAGGGGTACTCTTTAGCCAAAGTGAATTATGATATGGCGAATGCGGGCGCTAAAATTCTGAATAACTCATGGAGTATGCCTGACTGGTCGGTGACTGATACATCAACCACCAACAGCTATGTTAATGCTTATCAATACTTTGTGGTTTCTCATGGTGGATTAGTTGTATTTGCCAGCGGTAATGACAGCGATATTACGCCAACCAAAATTGCCTCTTTACCAACCATTGCTAATTCAGCTGCCTTAGAGAAGGGATGGTTGGTGGTTAGCGCCGTTAATGTGAACCGGCCTGATGAGCTTTCGGCTTATGCGAATGCCTGTGGTATCAGCATGAATTATTGTCTGGTGGCTCCGGGCACGGTATCGGTTCTGAGTCAAAATGCAGAAACTGGTGCGCTAAGCAATTCACTGGTTTCTGGTACATCATTTGCCACTCCTCAAGTAACCGGTGCTGCTGCGATGGTATGGCAAGCATTCCCCTATTTTACCAATGATTTAGTTCGCCAGACTCTGCTGGGAACCGCAACCGATATTGGTGCTCCTGGCGTGGATGCCACCTTTGGTTACGGCATGCTAAATGTTGATGCCGCAGTACGTGGTCCGGCGAAGTTTGACTGGGGTGATGTCAGCGTTTCATTCAGTGGCTATAGCTCAACCTGGGGTAACTCAATTAGCGGAACCGGTGGCCTGATTAAGAATGGCACCGGTACTTTGATACTTGGAAAAGATGCGACCTATACCGGTTTAACTCAAGTATTAGGTGGTACGCTGGCTTCCGATAATGGATTGGTTTCTGCGGTAAACGTTGGCCCATCCGGTACGCTGGATGTCCATCGTGTTGGCGGTAACGTTAACAATCAGGGCAACGTAGTATTACGTAATGGTCAAACCAACTTTAACAGCAATTATACCCAAACTGCTGATGGCCATTTAGCGCTGGTATTAGGCTCCACACTGAATGTTCAGGGAACTGCATCTCTGGCTGGCGATCTTCATGTACTGGCGGTTCCGCAGGGGTATGTCACCACAACTCAGCGTCAGGATGTGTTAACCGCTCAGGGGGGCGTAACCGGAAAATTTGCTACTTTCACTAAGGCATCCGGTGTTTTTCTGGATGCAACACCAGATTACAGTAACAATCAGGTTTGGTTGGATATCCAACGAGTACAGGCCACGAATGTCGCCGGTGTGGAATACAATGCGGCAGCAACTTCAGGTGCCACCCGGGTTGAGCAGGCATTTACTCAGTTAGATCAGCAACTGGCTAATTCACCAACTCCGGCTGATGCCAAAATGTCTGAATTCCTGAATGGTGCGGCCAGCCTGCAACAGTCACCGAATGCTCAGGCGGCTCAAGCCTCACTGGAGAGCCTGTCCGGACAACTACCCGCCGCGACTATGGCTATGACCATGCAGGCGGTTAACGTTAATAACCGTCAGGTTTCTGACCATATTGCTCAGCTAATGGATTCCCCAAGAAGTAACGCCTGGACCGGCAATATTAATTATCAAAGCAACCTGAACAGCACCGGTTTCTCTGGTGTTAATTACAACATGAACGGCTGGGTGATGGGACAGGATGTTTTTCTGGATAAAAACACCTTTATCGGTAGTTCACTTACCCGCAGTAATACCTATGGTAGCTTGAGCCGTGGCTCAGAAAACAGTAGCGGTACCGTGGGTGAAGCCTCTTTGTATGGTGGTAAGATCTTTGACTCTTACTATGTCACCGGGCGTATTGCATCCGGCTATTACGATGGGCAACAAAAACGGACCCTGTTATTGGGTAATCAGACTGCGCGTGTTAACAGCGATCAAAGCGGTAATTATTTCACACTGGGTAGTGAAATGGGTTATCGCATGAAGAAAGAGGGCTGGCAGTTTACCCCTTATGTTGATACGCAATATATCAGCCTGAAACAGGATGCTTTTAAGGAAACCGGTGCTTCTGGTTTTGGTTTACAGGCTAACTCGCAAACTACCACCCGCTGGCAGGCTGGTGTAGGTGCCCGGGCTGGCTACAGTTGGGATATGGGAAATAAAGGTAAAGTTAACCTGACCGCCCAGACTCACTATCAGCGGGCTATCGCCCAGGATAACGGCAGTTACAATGCCAGCTTTACCGGTGTGAACCAATACATGCCGCTGGATGGTGTTCCACTATCTCGCGATGTGATGATGGTTGGTAGCGGTCTGGAGTGGGAGTTCTCGGATAACATGGCGCTGAACATGATGTATGAGCAGTATTTTGCTGATAATCAGCAGTCGAATATGGTGAATATGAATGTTAGTGTCAGGTTTTGATTTTGGTCTTTGTTTTCAACAAAGCCAATCGTCGGGAGAGACGGGCGTGGGGGGCGACTTGGCGTGAGCCAACGAAGTGCCCGTAGCCCGGCTAGGCCCGACGCACTCTGTGGCTGAGTACAGATGCCCTTCCGGCCTTACACTGTAGGCCATATAGGTACATCGCCACCACGGCCGGAATACCCACAATCGCCAATTTTAAAACTAAAACCTTTCCCCTATACGAAAAAAGCGCCCCCGACAGGGGCGCTTCTTAACAACATGTATCACTACAGTCAAACGGGGTATGCCACTTACAGCATAAACACCCCAATCACCGCAATCACACTCAGCACGGTCGCCAGACCGTAAAACACCAGCTTGCCCGCAGGTACATGCCACTTCAGGTCATGCGTCATATGGTGCATACGGTGTAAGCCACACCATATCGGCAGGATTATCATCAGCAGTAAAAACACACGGCCAATAAAGCCCTGACAGAACGCCAGAATGCGCGGATAACTCAGCGCCTCCGGTGCCCAGCCCAGCGGAAGAATTATCGCCACCAGTAATATAATCACCGGCGCAATAATCGCTCCCCACATACCGCCCGCACCAAACAGGCCCCAGAATACCGGCTCGTCAGAGCGCTTCGGATTTTGTTCAATCATGTCAGTCGACTCCTTAAATCAGTGCCACGGCCAGAATTATCAGGCTCGCCACAATCGTTACGCCCCAGAAGAACATCACAATCGGCTTCGCGCTCAGCTTCTCTGTGCCCACCACAATGTTCGCCGCTTTCGGTGCCAGGTCAAACCAGGTCTTGGTATGAACCAGCGCCATAATCAGCGTAATGATATTAATCACCATCACCACCGGGTTGGCTAAAAAGCCCACAAAGCCATACCAGCTCTCCGGACTTCTCAGGGCAAACACACCGAAAATCAGCACCAGACTGAACCACACGGCAGGTACCGCCGTGCTCTCACGGAACATATAAAACTTATAAAACCCGAGTCTCTTCCACCAGTCAGCTTTCACCTCGCGGACATAGGGTTTACGTTTGGTCATCATAATAGTATCCCTCTCCCTTTATTGAGGTTTCAGCATGGCAATCATAAAGTCTTTCGAACTTTCCACCTTGCCCTGCTGAATAGCCGCAGCCGGGTCAACGTGTTTCGGACAGACTTCAGAACAGTAACCGACGAAGGTACAACTCCATACGCCATTCTTGCCGTTAAGCTGTGGCATACGGGCCGCTTTACCCTTATCACGTGTATCCAGGTTGTAACGGTGTCCCAGGGTAATCACTGCCGGACCAATAAATTCCGGGTTCAGACCAAACTGAGGACAGGCGGCATAACACAGACCGCAGTTGATACAACCGGAAAACTGATGGTATTTCTCCATCTGTGCCGGCATCTGAATGGTCGGACCGTTCTCCGGCTTCAGACTGTCATTAATGATATAAGGCTTAATGGCTTCCAGACTCTCAATAAAGTGAGTCATGTCCACCACCAGGTCGCGCTCAATCGGGAAGTTACCCAGCGCTTCCACCTTCAGACCATCGGTGTAGTCCCGCAGGAAGGTTTTACAGGCCAGTTTAGGCACCTTGTTCACCATCATGCCGCACGAACCACAAATCGCCATCCGGCAGGACCAGCGGTAAGACAGGTCCGGAGCCAGGTTGTCCTTAATATAGCCCAGAGCATCCAGCAGGGAAGTGGACGCATCATAAGGCACATCATACGCCTCGAAGTGGGGTTCACTGTCGCGCTCCGGGTTATAGCGCATGACTTCAACTTTGAGGGTTTTCATCTCAGACATTCGCCTGCTCCTTCTTTAATGCCTCTTCTTTAGCCTGGGCTTCCGCCTCGGCACCGTATACACGTTTGGCCGGCGGGAGGGTGGTAATTTTCACATCACTGTACTCAATGCGCGGGGTGGTGCTGTCCGGGCTGTAGAAGGCCAGTGAATGTTTCAGGAAGTTCACATCATCACGCTCGGTACAGCCTTCATCCAGACGCTGGTGCGCGCCACGGGATTCACGACGTAACAGCGCCGAGTGAGCCATACAGTCAGCCACATCCAGACCATGACCCAGCTCAATGGTGTACAGCAGGTCAGTGTTGAATACGCTGCTGCGGTCAGTAATGCTGACGCGCTTGAAGCGGTCTTTCAGTTCAGCAATCTTATCGACGGTCTTCTGCATTAACTCTTCGGTACGGTAGATACCGCAACCTTCTTCCATGCTCAGGCCCATCTCATCACGGATTTTCGACCAGTTCTCGGTGCCTTCCTGCTTGAGCAGGGCATGCAGACGGCCTTCAATGTCCGCCACCTGTGCATCCAGCGCGCTGCTGTTAGCCGGTGCGGCAGATTTGGCACGCTCAATGGCATGTTCACCGGCCACACGACCGAATACCACCAGCTCTGCCAGAGAGTTAGAGCCCAGACGGTTAGCACCGTGCATGCCCACAGAGGAACATTCGCCCACGGCAAACAGACCAGCCAGACGGGTTTCACACTGCTGGTTGGTCTCAATCCCACCCATGGTGTAGTGCGCAGTAGGACGAACCGGAATAGGCTCTTTCACCGGGTCAACGCCGACATAGGCTTTGGAGAGTTCACAGATGAACGGCAGACGCTCAAGCAGCTTCTTCTCACCCAGATGACGCAGGTCCAGATAGACCACATCGCCGCGCGGAGTAGGAATGGTACGACCGGCGCGCCATTCATGCCAGAAGGCCTGGGAAACTTTGTCACGCGGACCCAGCTCCATGTATTTGTTTTCAGGTTTGCCCAGCGGAGTCTCAGGACCCATGCCGTAATCCTGCAGATAACGGTAACCGTCTTTGTTGACCAGAATACCGCCTTCACCACGACAACCTTCGGTCATCAGGATACCGGAGCCCGGCAGGCCGGTCGGGTGATACTGAACGAATTCCATATCACGTAGCGGAACGCCGTGACGGAACGCCATACCCATACCGTCACCGGTCACGATACCGCCGTTGGTGTTGTAACGGTAAACGCGTCCGGCACCACCGGTGGCCATCACCACGGCATTGGCACGGATTTGAATCAGGGTGCCTTCCATCATGTTCATGGCGACTAAACCACGGACATGACCTTCATCAGAGAGCAGGTCGAGAACGAAGTGTTCATCAAAACGCTTGATGTTAGGGTATTTGAGGGAGGTCTGGAAAAGGGTGTGAAGCATATGGAAGCCGGTTTTATCGGCGGCAAACCAGGTACGCTCAACTTTCATGCCGCCGA
The DNA here is from genome assembly GCF_004295645.1 of Limnobaculum zhutongyuii. NCBI lineage: Bacteria > Pseudomonadati > Pseudomonadota > Gammaproteobacteria > Enterobacterales > Budviciaceae > Limnobaculum > Limnobaculum zhutongyuii. Next base: position 4,060,845 of record NZ_CP034752.1, on the reverse strand, counting down.
AGCGACGGACGTTGACGGAGCCATCATCTTTACGGCTCCACGGGCATCCCCACTGTTCCATCTGCACCATTTCACGTGGGCTGTTTTCCACGAAGTACTGAACGACGTCCTGCTCACAGAGCCAGTCTCCACCGGCGACGGTGTCGTGGAAGTGAGATTCGAAGCTGTCTTCAGGCTTGATAACGGCAGCGGACCCGCCTTCGGCGGCCACGGTGTGGCTGCGCATGGGGTAGACTTTAGAAATCAGCGCAATGGTACTGTTGGGATTCGCTTCGGCAGCGGCAATGGCTGCACGAAGACCGCCACCACCTGCACCGATGATAGCAATGTCTGCGTTAAAGGTTTGCACTGCATTCCTCCAAATGTTCCAGTTTAATGGATGGGTTAAAGTTTTCTTATTGTGTGTGTAGCAACAGATTAGTTATATGAACCGGCATATTATAGCCGAGCTGGCGAGCTTAATATGGCATTTGCATCACTCTTTTGTTGTATGAGTGACAAAATATTTGTGCATTTGCCATATTAAGTATGTGCTTTATTATTTTAATTGATTTAATTTCCAATGGGATATTTAGGTGATTACCATAAACCTAATACTTTCCACCACATTGATCCCACCCCAATCCAGATAATTAAATTTACTACCGAGAACAAAAATCCTATTTTCCACCAGGTACTAAGGTCAACATATCCGGCTCCATAATAGATAGGACCTGGTGCTCCGCTATAGTGTGTTATTGGCAGACAGATATTGGCGGTGAAGGCGAGTGCTAACGCCACAAGATAAGGTGGCGCACCGGCGGCAACTGCCACGGCAATAAATGCCGCATACATTGCGGAAATATGCGCCGTCAGGCTGGCAAAAGCGTAGTGTGAATACATATAGATAATGACCAGTAAAAATAGGGTCGTTATCCATGAGTAGCCGCTCATTGAATGGCTGGCCGCATCGGCGAACCAGGGAATAAATCCTTTGGCTGATAATTGTGCTGCTAGTCCAACCAGACTGCCCATCCAGATTAAGGTATCCTAGGCGCCGGTTTCTTTGATGACATTATCCTAGGTCAGTACCTGCGTCATTAACAGGAAAGAGACTGCCAGCATGGCTACCGTTGTGGCGCTTAAACCGTTCCAGCCGGAAGTACACCACAGAAAAAGAGAGAGTAAGAAAACTGCGGCCAGAATTTTTTCGTGAGTGGTGATGGCCCCCATCTTTTTAAGTTCTTCACTGGCGATTATTTTTGCCTGCGGGATCTTCTTTAATTCTGGTGGATAAACCAGATACATCAGCCACGGAATGGTAATAAAGGCAATAATTCCCGGTACACAGGCTGCCAGCGCCCAGGTTCCCCAGGTAATTTCCACACCGATAGTTTTCGCTGCCAGTTCCACGATCATCGGGTTACCCGCCATAGCGGTCAGGAACATGGCGCAAACCACGGATTCAGTCTGATAAATAACTTGCAGGAAATAAGCTCCTGCTTTACGGCTGGTTGGTCCGGGTTCGGAATCCAGTGCAGAAGCAAGGCTACGGGCTATCGGAAAGATAATTCCTCCAGCTCGCGCCGCGCTGGATGGCGTTGCCGGAGCCAGAATCAGATCGCTTAATGCCAGCGCATAGCCCACTTTTAAGGTGCTGTCACCGATGGCTCTGAGGATCATATAGGCAATACGGCGGCCTAAACCAGTTTTGATAAATCCTCTGGCAAACAGGAAAGCAGCAACAATCAGCCAGATAGCGCCTGAACTAAAACCTGATAAGGCTTCAGAGAGCTTTAGCGTATCGGTTAGTACAATGGCGGTGATACCAATAAAGGCAACTGCACCAACCGGCACAGGTTGAAGAATGAATCCGATGATGATGGCAACCATTAAGGCAAACAGGTGCCACGCCTGAGGTGTTAATCCTTCTGGTACCGGAATAAACCAGATAGCTATCCCAATCAGAATTGTCACCAGCCCTTTTATTAAATTATTGGACATATGACCTCCATGCAGGGGGTATTACTGACCGTACAGATAAAATAATTGTTTGATCTCTCTTTGTTTTTATCTGTTTTCTGGCGCAATAATAACCACCCCGCTTATTGTTATTTTTGTTCAGGTATTGGTATGGGATACCAATGACAGAAGCCGAAGTTAGCTTCTGTTCCCATGCATTACTTCGCCATCGGGCGTTTAGCTAACACGCGATCGACGAAGGTGGTTGCCAGTCCGATGTAGTTATGTGGATTCAGCATTTGCTTGATTTCATCAGTAGTGAAGTGCTGCATGACTTCCGGATGGGCGAGCAGGGCATCCTGCATGGCAATGTCTTTTTCGAAGGCATCCATACAGATGGTGTAGACAATTTCATGGGCGGTTAAGCGGCCCATTTTAGTGCCCAGATGCATCATCACTGACTCTGACAGCATCAGACCTTTCAGGCAGTTAAGGTTCTTCTCCATTTTTTCCGGATAGACCATCAGGTTTTCCAGAATATCTACGCTCTTCTCTAATGCGGCATCCAACAGATGACAGGCTCTTTGCACGAAATCCCATTCGGCGATTTCACAGCTCCAGTCACGCTCGTTTTCACAGTTCATGGCCTCAACCGCCAATGGTGCCAGCGCACGTACGCTACGGGTCAGGGCGATAACGTTTTCACAAACCTGTGGGTTACGCTTATGTGGCATGGTGCTGCTGCCTACTTTTCCCATAAAGAATGGCTCTTCCAGCTCGCCAATTTCAGTACGTTGCAAGGTAAGAACTTCACGGGTGATTTTACCGATGGTGCTGGCAACTAATGCCAGTACGTTGATAAATTCGGCAATGTTGTCCCGTGCTGAGTGCCAGGCAATATCCGGTGCATTTAGCTTCAGCTCTTTCATCATTAATTCTTGTACTTTCAGCCCTTCAGTCTCTAAAGAGGCTAAAGTGCCTACTGCACCAGAGAACTGACCAACAAACAGGCGTGGCGTGATCTCATTCAGACGGGTAACGTGGCGAGAGAGCTCGGATGCCCAAACGGCGGCTTTAAAGCCCATGGTAATTGGGAGTGCATGTTGCACATGGGTGCGACCTGCCATTACCACATGCTTATATTTTTCCGCCAGTACATAGCAGGCCGATTCACACTGTTGTACTTTTTTTAGCAATACCGCATGAGCTTCACGAATTTGCAGAACCAGACCGGTATCCACAATATCCTGACTGGTTGCTCCCCAGTGCACGAATTCCCCGGCGTTATTATCCAGAACGTTTTTAAACGCTTTTAGCAACGGAACGATGGTGATTGAGCTTTTATAGAATTCGCCAATGGAAGGAATATCCAGCAGGTCAGCATTGGCTTTGCTGCAAATTTCTTTCATGGCTTCCTGTGGGATGATTCCCAGCGTACCTTCCGCTTTTGCCAGTGCGGCTTCGGTATCCAGCCATTTCTGAACCAGATTCTTATCGCTGAAAATAGTACGCATCTCTTGAGTGCTGAAAAGAGGACCAAAAACCTGACTATCGATAACGGTAGAGTTCATGTTTTATCTCCAGTTTAACGTTAAACTAAAAAGGGAAAAATAATCAGGAAGTGGGTCATCAGCATTTTTAGATCTGGCTTATAAGGTTTAAGTCAGCGCTGAAGTACCTATTCCTGAGTAGTTTGTTAAATTCACTTTAACGTTAAACTTGTGCGTTAATTATTTCCATACAAAAATTGTGGTTTGTGAGCTGAGTTACAAATAAAAATTTTTTATGTTATAAAACAATGCATTATAAAATGACTAAATTATGCGTGTGACGGGTGAAGCCGTTAGTGTTATTCCGTATACTGTTTTCCCGGTTAAATTGTGATTTTTTGTTAAAGGTTGGACATGAGCGAAAAGCGTAGCAGTCGGATTACGGTAAAGGACATAGCAAAGATTGTTGGAGTATCAGCTACCGCTGTTTCAATGGCCTTAAATAATCGGGGAGCATTAACCGATAGCCGCAGAGAAGAAATTAAAAGAGTCGCGGCTGAATTAGGTTATGTACCGAATGCCGGGGCCCGTTCTCTGCGCGGTAGTCACACGCGTTCATTTGGTGTGGTAATTAACTATTTTAATAACCCATTCTTCCATGATTTCTTTATGGGTCTGGAAGATGTGACGAATAAAATCGATTTTTCTTACTGGGTTTCCCAAACCTGGGACGATCTGGAACAGGAGCAAAAGCAGGTAAGAAAGCTGGCGCAGCTTGGTGTGGATGGGCTGATTGTACTTCCCTGTTCCAAAGAGATCTCCCATCTGACAGAGATGACTTCTCGTTTTAATATCCCTCTGGTGTTAATCAGTCACTCTCTGGAACAGCATTTTCCGGCGGTGGTTGCAGATAATATTGTCGGGGCCAGAATGGCAACCGAACACTTGCTGTCGCTGAAAGACCGGCCGGTATTACATATTGCCGGACCGGTGGAAGCTAAGTCGGGTATTCAGGAGCGATATCAGGGTTATTGTCAGGCAATGGAAGCGGCTGTTCCTGATTTTGATGCGCAGCGTAGCGTGTTTTATGTTGAGCGATTACGTGCTGAAGATAGTTATGAAATAATGTCGGAAATTTTGAAATATTATTCATTACCGCTGTCATTATTTGTAGTGAATGATGAAACTGCTTTAGGGGTATTAAATTATTGCCATAATAATAAGTTAAGAGTACCTGAGGATATTTCTGTAGTCGGTTTTTCTGATATTGATTTATTGGAGAGTTTGAATATTTCTCTATCTACAGTGGCTATTCCACGTCGTGAAATGGGGCAATATGCAGCACATAAATTATTATCTAAAATAGATTTGCCTCATCAAAATAAACCGTGTTTAGGTGAAAATGAAATAATAACGACACTACCCGTATCGTTGATTATCAGAGATTCTTCACGTATCCGATAATATTATTATTTGCGAAATGATTCCTATTTGAAAATTAATTATTTAATTGATTTTAATATATATTTATATTTTGTTACTTATTGGTTTTTTCTATTCTGACCCCTCCTGATCAATATCAAAAATTTTGAATGTTGCCCTGCGTATAATCAAATGTGGTTATATAAAATAAGTTAATGTTACAAATTATTAATTCATTGTTAATTTTGTGTTCATAGCATGCATTTGCTGAATCGTTTTTAGTCACATATCAATGAAAAATTGGACCTATGTTCCACGGTGTTTGATAAAGATCAAACGAGGTTTGTTTCATAGGCCTAACATTTGTCCACTAAATTCGTATAAATGAACAATGTCGTTAGTCACCGTAAAGGAATAATTATAATGATAGAAGACAACCCTCTTCTTCCTTCCCACGGTATTAATCGCCGTGATTTTATGAAGCTGTGTACAGCACTGGCCGCGACTATGGGCCTGAGTGCTAATGCAGCCGCTGAAATTGCGGAATCGGTTAGTAACCCTCAACGCCCACCTGTTATCTGGATCGGGGCGCAAGAGTGTACGGGATGTACGGAATCGTTGCTGCGTGCGACTCACCCTACCGTTGAGAACCTGATACTGGAAACCATTTCACTTGAGTATCATGAAGTGCTTTCCGCTGCTTTCGGTCATCAGGTTGAAGAAAACAAGCACAATGCCATTGAGAAATATAAAGGGCAGTACGTACTGGTCGTTGATGGTTCTATTCCATTAAAAGATGACGGCATCTACTGTATGGTGGCTGGTGAACCAATTATCGACCATATTCGTAAAGCGGCTGAGCATGCTGCGGCGATTATTGCGATTGGCTCATGTGCGGCATGGGGTGGTGTAGCGGCGGCTGGTGTTAACCCGACAGGTGCTGTAGGCCTGCAAGAAATCCTTCCGGGTAAAACCGTCATTAATATTCCTGGTTGTCCACCAAACCCACATAACTTCCTGGCAACCGTTGCTCATATCATTACTTTTGGTAAAGCACCAAAACTGGATGCTAAAAACCGTCCTACTTTTGCCTATGGTCGTCTGATTCACGAACATTGCGAACGCCGTCCACATTTCGATGCTGGCCGCTTTGCGAAAGAGTTTGGTGATGATGGCCACCGCGAAGGCTGGTGTCTGTATCATTTAGGCTGTAAAGGCCCTGAAACTTACGGTAACTGCTCAACGCTACAATTCTGTGATGTTGGTGGTGTATGGCCTGTTGCTATTGGTCACCCTTGTTATGGTTGTAACGAAGAAGGGGTTGGCTTCCATAAAGGAATCCATCAACTGGCCAGCGTTGAAAATCCAACGCCGCGCTATGCGAAACCAGATGTCGATAACCGTGAAGGTGGAAGTGTTTCACCAACGGCGGTCGGCTTGATTGGTGGTATAGCTGGTCTGGTTGCCGGGGTAAGCGTGATGGCGGTTCGTGAACTTGGACGTCAGCAAAAGAAAGACGATACTGACTCACGGGGAGAATAACCGTGAATAGACGCAATTTCCTTAAAATAGCTTCAGGTGGTGCGCTGCTGGCGGGTGGTACGTCTACCTGTCTTGCGGCTGCTGAGAATAAACCACCTATTCCGGGTTCTCTGGGGATGTTATATGACTCAACACTTTGTGTGGGCTGTCAGGCCTGTGTGACAAAGTGTCAGGACATTAACCATCCACAGCGAAATCCTGTTGGCAACCAAACCTGGTCAAATAACGATAAGCTGTCCCCTTACACCAATAACATCATTCAGGTGTGGAGTAGTGGTACTGGCGAGCATAAAGATCAGGAAGTAGACGGTTACGCCTACATCAAGAAGCAGTGTATGCACTGTGTTGATCCAAACTGCGTTTCAGTTTGTCCGGTATCTGCGCTGAAGAAGGATCCGAAGACCGGTATCGTTCATTACGACGCTGATATTTGTACCGGCTGCCGTTACTGCATGGTGGGTTGCCCGTATAACATTCCTAAGTATGACTATAACAACCCATTTGGTGAGTTACACAAGTGTGAGCTGTGTAATCAGAAAGGTGTTGAACGTCTGGATAAAGGCGGTTTACCGGGTTGTGTGGAAGTTTGCCCTGCTGGTGCCGTGATTTTTGGTACGCGCGAAGAGCTGATGGCGGAAGCCAAGAAGCGTCTGGCGCTGAAAGCGGGTGATGAATATCACTATCCTCGTCAGACATTAACCAGTAACGACCCGTATATCCATACGGTTCCGAATTACTATCCTCATCTGTATGGTGAAAAAGAGGGTGGTGGTACTCAGGTGTTAGTGCTGACTGGTGTTCCTTTTAAAAACCTTGATTTACCAGAAGTTGCAGAGCTCTCTACCGGTGCACGTTCTGAAAATATTCAGCATACGGTTTATAAAGGCATGATGTTGCCGCTGGCCGTTTTAGCGGGCTTAACCGTGTTGGTTCGTCGTAATACTAAAAACGACCATCACGAAGAAGGAGATGACAATGAGCACACATCATAAGCCAACGCCGCTGGGCGGCAAACTCGTCAGCTGGCCGATTATCGTATTCGGGCCGTTGGTTGTGCTGTGCTTAATTTTTGTGGTTAAGCGTTTAGTCTTTGGACTGGGCTCGGTATCCGATCTGAACGGCGGTTATCCGTGGGGTATCTGGATCGCCTTTGACCTGTTAATCGGCACTGGTTTTGCCTGTGGTGGCTGGGCGTTAGCCTGGGCGGTATATGTCTTTAATAAAGGCGAATACCATCCTCTGGTTCGTCCTGCGCTGTTAGCCAGTCTGTTTGGTTACTCTCTGGGTGGTTTGTCGATTACCATCGACGTAGGCCGTTACTGGAACTTACCGTACTTCTACATCCCGGGTTATTTCAACGTAAACTCGGTATTGTTTGAAACGGCGGTATGTATGACCATCTATATTGGCGTCATGGCGTTAGAGTTTGCACCGGCACTGTTTGAGCGCATGGGATGGAAAGTTTCCCTGAAGCGCCTGAATAAAGCGATGTTCTTTATTATCGCGCTGGGTGCATTACTGCCAACCATGCACCAATCATCCATGGGTTCTCTGATGATTGCCGCAGGTCATAAAGTTCACCCAATTTGGCAAAGCTATGAAATGCTACCACTTTACTCATTGCTGACCGCGTTCATTATGGGATTCTCGATAGTGATATTCGAAGGATCGCTGGTGCAGGCGGGGCTGAGAGGTAAAGGGCAGGATGAGAAAGATATGTTCAGGAAGCTGATGGGTATCATTAGCGTATTCCTGCTGCTCTTCCTGGTATTGCGTTTCGGTGAGTTGGTGTACAGAGATAAGCTGTCTTATATCTTTGCCGGTGACTTCTATGCGCTGATGTTCTGGATTGAAATCGCATTGCTGCTATTCCCACTGGTGGTCTTCCGTTTCCGTAAATGGGCTAACGATTCTCGTATGCTGTTTATTGGTGCCGTCAGTATGTTGTTGGGTTGTGCTATGTGGCGTATGTCTTACTCCCTGGTAGCGTTTAATCCAGGTGGTGGTTACCACTATTTCCCAACCTGGGAAGAACTGTTAATTTCAATTGGCTTTGTGAGTATCGAGATATGTGCCTATATCTTGCTGATTCGTCTACTGCCGATTATTCCTTCTTTAAAAAATCTTCATAAGAATCAAGAGGCTAGTAAAGCATGAGCCAACGTATCACTATTGACCCGGTAACTCGTATCGAAGGTCACTTGCGCATTGATTGCGAAATTGAAAATGGAAAGGTCTCCAAAGCGTGGGCGTCAGGTACTATGTGGCGTGGCATGGAGGAGATCGTAAAGGGTAACGATCCGCGTGATGCATGGATGATTGTTCAGCGTATCTGTGGCGTGTGTACCACTACTCATGCTATTGCATCCGTTCGTTCTGTTGAAAGTGCATTGAATCTGGATATTCCGGTAAACGCACAATACATTCGTAACCTGATACTGGCTGCGCACATGACGCACGACCATATCGTGCACTTCTATCAGCTTTCAGCGTTAGACTGGGTGGATATCACCTCTGCACTACAAGCCGATCCAGCTAAAGCTGCGGCCTTATTGAAAGGTGTTTCCAGCTGGCATCTGAATAGTGAAGAAGAGTTCACTAAAGTTCAGAACAAAATTAAAGATCTGGTAGCCAGCGGCCAGTTGGGTATTTTTGCCAACGGCTACTGGGGTCACCCGGCGATGAAATTACCGCCAGAGGTGAACCTGATTGCTGTTGCTCACTATTTGCAGGCGCTTGAATGTCAGCGTGACGCTAACCGTGTGGTAGCATTACTGGGTGGTAAAACACCTCACATTCAAAACCTGGCAGTTGGTGGGGTCGCTAACCCAATCAATCTGGATGGCTTAGGCGTACTGAACCTTGAACGTCTGATGTACATTAAATCTTTCATTGACCGCTTAAATGACTTCGTACAACAAGTGTACAAAGTAGATACGGCAGTGATTGCAGCGTTCTACCCTGAGTGGCTGGAATTGGGCAAAGGGGCGGTAAACTACCTGAGTACCCCTGAATTCCCGACCGATAGCAAGAATGGTAGCTTCGTATTCCCGGGTGGTTACATCTCTAACAGTGATTTATCAACTTATCGTCCGATTACCTCTCAATCAGATGAGTTCCTGATTAAAGGTATTCAGGAAAGCGCTAAACACGCCTGGTATAAAGATGAAGAGCCACAGGCTCCGTGGGAAGGAACAACGATTCCTAACTACAGCACCTGGGATGAGAACGGCAAATACTCATGGGTTAAGTCACCAACCTTCTACGGTAAAACGACTGAAGTGGGTCCATTAGCCAATATGCTGTGTAAACTGGCTGCTAACCATGAACCAACCAAGAAGCATCTGAATGATATCGTGGGTATTTATACCGCATTAACCGGTAAAACCATTGAAGTTGCTCAGCTGCATTCAACACTGGGACGTATTGTTGGCCGTACTGTACACGCATGTACTCTGCAAGATTTGTTACAAAATCAGTATAAATCACTGATTGAAAACATCGGCAAAGGGGACCATGTTGCCTATGTGAAACCAAATATTCCGGCAACCGGCACCTTCAAGGGCGTAGGCTTTGCGGAAGTTTCACGCGGAATGTTATCCCACTGGATCGTCATCAAAGATGGCAAAATTGAGAACTATCAGGCAGTGGTTCCATCTACCTGGAACTCTGGTCCACGTAACTTCAATGATGACGTTGGGCCATATGAGCAGTCTCTGGTAGGTACTCCGATTGCCGATCCGGCGAAACCATTAGAAGTTGTACGTACCATTCACTCCTTCGACCCATGTATGGCTTGTGCGGTACACGTGGTTGACGCGGATGGTAATGAAGTCACAAAAGTTAAGGTTCTTTAATGCGGATATTAGTTTTAGGCGTTGGTAATGTTCTTTTAACCGACGAAGCGATAGGCGTACGTGTTGTTGAAGCACTGGAGCAAAACTACGTCCTGCCCGACTACGTAGAAGTTCTGGACGGCGGAACCGCCGGAATGGAACTGCTGGAAGCAATGGCAAACCGCGATCATCTGATCATTGCCGATGCTATTGTTTCCAAGAAGCGCACGCCGGGCACCATTATGATTTTGCGTGATGAAGAAGTGCCAACGCTGTTTACTAATAAGATTTCTCCGCATCAGTTAGGTTTGGCCGACGTTCTGTCGGCCCTCCGCTTTACCGGGGAATTCCCCGGTAAACTGACTCTGGTTGGTGTTATTCCTGAATCTCTGGAACCGCACATTGGCATGACCGCAACGGTTGAAGCCATGGTTGAACCAGCGTTACAAGAAGTGATAGCGGCCTTGCGCTCATCTGGTGTAGAAGTTCTACCCAAGGAGAAATAAGCATGTCCGATGAGATTTATGGCTACGCAGAGGAGCCAACGGCTCTGGTTCAGCGCGCTTTTCAGGATGTTGCTGATAAAGCGATGCACGACCTCTCTTTCCTTCATCCTGATATGCCGGTGTATGTCTCCGGCTTTAAGCTGTTTGAAGGGCAGTGGGTTGGCTGTGTTATTACCCCATGGATGCTGAGTGCATTGATATTGCCAGGGCCGAATCAGATTTGGCCGTTGCGCACTATCAGTGACAAACTGGGGTTAGCGATGCCTTATGACAATATGACCTTTACCGTTGGTGAGCTGGAAGGTATTTCCCAATATCTGACGTGTTCATTGATGTCCCCGCTTGATCATTCTTTAACGCCTGAACAGGGTGTACAATTGGCCAACGATTGTACGCGCATGCTGTTGTCGATTCCGGTTAGCGATCCGGATGCTCCGACTCAATTAGGGCGGCGTGCACTGTTATTAGGCCGCAGGAATTGTAGTAATGCATGAAGTATCATTGTGTGAAAGCACAATAGAAATTATTCAGAAACAAGCTCAACAACATGGTGTGAAGCGGGTTACCGGCGTATGGTTAGAAGTCGGGGCCCTCTCCTGTGTGGAAGAGAGTTCTCTGCGATTTTGTTTTGATGTTGTCTGTCGTGGTACTGTAGCCGAAGGCAGTCAGCTTCATATTATTCATAAACCTGCTCAGGCCTGGTGTTGGGACTGTAGCAGTGAAGTAGAAATTACTCAGCATGAGGCTCAGTGCCCTAAGTGTCAGGGTTTTAGTTTGCGCGTCGACAGTGGCGATACGCTGCAAATTAAAGAGCTGGAAGTTGAGTAATACCTTGAATAACTAATTCGAATATTTATCTCATATTGCCGATGCAAATGAGCTGGCCGAATTTACCGATTGAACTGTGACAAGATAATGTCTTGAGGGGGAGTTATATGTGTACTACTTGCGGATGTGCTGCGGGCGAGCGGCGAATTGAAGGAGAGGAACACGCGCATTTTCACCATCACGGACACGATCACCATCACAGCCATGAGCATAATCATGCTCATGATCATGACCACCATCACCACGATCACGACCACGAACATCATCACCACGATCACGGGCATAGCCATCACGACCATGCTCATCACGGACATAGTCACGATCACGGGCACCATCACCATGACGAACATCACCATGGTCATCATGAAACTCCGCGCACCATTGTTATCCATCATCATTACCACCATCAGGGGGATGTACATCACCACGTACATACTGCCATCGCTCAAAAGATGGGTGATGTAGAGTTTGAGCTGGAGATGGAACAAAAAGAGAGCGCAGAGAAGAGTGAAGAGAAATTTCAGCCGCGTGAAATCGAACAAGATTTAGATTACGGTCATGGCGAAGCAGGCACTCACGCACCGGGCATGAGCCAGAAAAGAATGCTGCAAATCGAGATGGATGTGCTGAGTAAGAACAACCATCTGGCGGAGCATAACCGAGAGTACTTTGCTGACAAACATATTCTGGCGCTGAATCTGGTATCAAGTCCGGGTTCTGGCAAGACCACATTATTAACTGAAACCCTGATGCGTTTACGGGAGCGTTTATCCTGCGCGGTGATTGAAGGGGATCAGCAAACCACTAATGATGCCGAGCGTATTCGCGCCACCGGTGTACCGGCAATTCAGGTGAATACCGGTAAAGGCTGTCATCTGGATGCACAAATGGTACACGATGCAGCTACTCGCCTTGAGTTAAAAGAGAAGAGTCTGCTGTTTATTGAAAACGTAGGTAATCTGGTTTGCCCTGCCAGTTTTGACTTGGGTGAACGGGCGAAGGTTGCCGTTTTGTCAGTGACGGAAGGGGAAGATAAACCCTTAAAATATCCCCATATGTTTGCCGCATCAGAACTGATGATTTTGAATAAAATCGATTTACTGCCGTATCTGCATTTTGATGTTGCGGCCTGTATTGCTAATGCTCGTCGGATTAACCCGAATATTCAGGTTATCCAACTGTCGGCAACCAGTGGTGAAGGTATGGAAGCCTGGGTTTCATGGCTGGAGACGCAGTTATGTGCTTAGGGGTTCCGGGGCAAATTGTTGCCGTAGGTGAAGATATTCATCAGTTAGCTCAGGTTGACGTTTGTGGCGTAAAACGCGATGTGAATATTGCCCTCATTTGTGAAGGCGAACCGGCTGAATTAATCGGTCAATGGGTTCTGGTTCACGTTGGTTTTGCGATGAGCATCATCAATGAAGAAGAGGCGCAGGCCACGCTCGAAGCTCTGATGGCAATGAGTGTGCTTGAACATGAAGTGGGCGATTTCCTCGGGATCAATGCCGGAGCGGATGATGCAGTACGTTGATGAATTCCGCGATCCTGAACTGGCAAAAACGCTGCTGTCCCATATTCGCCATAAAGTCTCAGCTATTGCTAAGGCCGGTGAGCGTCCACTGCAATTGATGGAAGTGTGCGGTGGGCATACTCATGCTATCTATAAGTTTGGTATTGACCAACTGCTACCACCAGAAATTGAATTTGTGCATGGGCCGGGTTGTCCGGTCTGTGTATTGCCGATGGGACGCATTGACGGCTGTATTGAAATTGCCGAACGTCCTGAGGTGATTTTTTGTACCTATGGCGATGCGATGCGGGTGCCTGGGCGCAATGGCTCTCTGTTAGATGCCAAACGTCGCGGTGCTGATGTGCGTATTGTCTACTCTCCATTGGATACCCTGACTTTTGCTGAGCAAAATCCGGATAAGCAGGTAGTGTTTTTTGGTCTTGGTTTTGAAACGACGATGCCAAGTACCGCGTTGACGCTACAGCAGGCTAAACGTCGTGGTTTAACCAATTTCAGTATTTTCTGTCAGCACATTACCATTATTCCAACCTTGCGTAGCCTGCTGGAGCAGCCTGATGTCAGAATTGACGGCTTTCTTGCTCCCGGCCATGTCAGCATGGTGATTGGCACTACGCCTTATGGCTTCATTGCAGAAGACTTCCATAAACCACTAGTGGTTACCGGATTTGAACCATTAGATATCCTGCAAGCGCTGGCAATGCTGGTGGACCAGATACATGATGGTCGTTGTGAAGTGGAAAACCAATATAAACGTATCGTATCTCAGCAGGGAAATGCGCTGGCGCGCAAAGCTCTGGATGAAGTATTTGAACTGAAAGAGAGCAGCGAATGGCGTGGTTTGGGCTCGATTGCCGGATCTGGCGTTCAACTGACTCCAGCCTATCGTGAGTTTGATGCAGAATTGCGTTTCAATACTCAAGAGCATCAGGTGGCTGACGATCCTCAGGCTCGTTGCGGTGATGTTCTGACCGGGCGCTGTAAGCCAAATGATTGTCCGCTGTTTGGTACCCGCTGTACGCCACAAAACGCGTTTGGGGCACTGATGGTTTCTTCTGAGGGCGCGTGTGCCGCCTATTATCAATATCGTCGGGGGCTCGCTTAATTTATGGCTTTTACTGAAAAAGATGTCGTTACCATGGCCCATGGTAGCGGCGGTCAGGCTATGCAGCAGCTGATTGAACAGCTGTTTTTACAGGCTTTTGCTAATCCGGCGTTGAATGAGCGGGAAGATCAGGCTCGTATCCCGTTGTCATTACTTACCTCTGTGGGCGATCGTTTAGCATTTAGTACTGATAGCTATGTTATTGATCCTATATTCTTTCCCGGCGGCAATATCGGTAAGCTGGCGGTTTGTGGAACGGTTAATGATGTGGCGGTAAGCGGTGCGGTTCCGCAATATCTCTCCTGTGGGTTTATCCTTGAAGAGGGACTACCGTTGCTCCAGCTGGAGCAAATTGTTAAATCCATGGCTGATACCGCTGCAGCAGCAGGCGTAGAGATTGTCACTGGCGACACTAAAGTGGTACAGCGTGGAGCGGCAGACAAAGTCTTTATTAATACGGCGGGCATTGGCGCTATTCCCGGAACGATTAACTGGGGGGCTCAACATATTCGTCCCGGCGATCGCATTTTAGTGAGTGGAACGCTGGGAGACCATGGCGCAACCATTCTGAATTTGCGTGAGAATCTGGGGCTTGAAGCTGAGTTAACCAGTGATTGCGCCGTATTAACGCCACTGATTGCCCCATTACGCGAGATCGATGGTGTCAGAGCATTACGTGATGCAACCCGGGGTGGTGTCACTGCCATTCTGCATGAATTTGCTGCTGCCAGCGGCTGCGGTATGTCGATTAATGAAGGGGATCTGCCGGTCAATCCTGCTGTTCGCGGCGTATGTGAGCTGTTGGGGCTGGAACCGCTGAACTTTGCCAATGAAGGTAAGCTGGTGATTGTCGTAGCGCCAGAAGCGGAACAGGCAACCTTAGCTGCATTACGAGCCCATCCTTTAGGCAAAGACGCTGCGGTGATTGGAACGGTAACGGATACTGCCCGAGTTCAACTAAAAGGAATTTTTGGCGCTTCTCGCCTGCTGGATTTACCGCATAGCGAACCATTGCCAAGAATTTGCTAATAACAGTATTGATAAAAATAGCCCCGACAGGTGAAAGCCGTCGGGGCTATTTTTATGGAAGAAAACAAATATTGGGTAATAGATTCCAGATAATAAAAGCTGAGTGAGGGGGCCGGTAGGAAACATTTTATGATTTGCTCTGGCTTGTATCAGAAGAATCAAAAAATGACCTCAGAATTAATTCCTTCAGATTATGGTGAATGGTTAGCGGCGCTAAAAACTCAAATTCAGACTGCGCGGCAAAAAGCTATCTTAGCGGTCAATCAGGAGTTGCTTGCGCTTTATTGGCATATTGGGAGAGACATTTTAACCCGACAAGCGGAACAGGGTTGGGGAACCAAAGTTATTGAACAGTTAGCCAAAGATTTAAGAACAGCGTTTCCTGAGCTTAAAGGTTTTTCTCGCGCTAACCTTATGTCGATGCGTGCTTTTGCTGAAGCCTGGCCTGATATTGTAATTGTCCAACAGCTTGTTGGACAATTACAATGGGGGCATAACATTGTGTTATTAACCCGTTTAAAAGATACCGGGTTACGTCTGGCCTATGCCCGGCAGGCGCTTGAGTATGGTTGGTCTCGTAATACATTGAATATACATATTGAGACTCAACGTATAGAACGAGAAGGGTTAGCAGTTACTAACTTTGAATCCCGTCTTCCCGGATATCAATCTGAACTGGCCAGAGATTCATTAAAAGATCCTTATCGTCTGGATTTTCTTGGTCTTGGAAAAGATGCGGAAGAACGGGCGATAGAGTCGGCGTTAGTACAACACATTACTCGCTTCTTGATTGAACTGGGGAGTGGGTTTGCTTTTGTCGGGCGACAGGTTCATTTAGAAGTTGGCGGTGATGACTTTTTTATTGACCTCTTGTTTTACCACTTAAAGCTACGCTGCTATGTAGTTGTTGAGCTTAAAGCTGGTGCTTTTAAACCGGAACATGCGGGGAAGCTGAGTTTTTATCTTAGTGCTGTTGATGCTCAGATAAAACGTTCAGAAGATTCTCCTACCATAGGGTTATTACTGTGCAAAAGCCAAAATCGAGTTGTTGCTGAATACGCTCTGCGTGACTCTAATCATCCGATAGGCGTTGCGGAGTACCAACTGATTAATTCGTTACCAGATAAATTATTGACGGACTTACCCAGTATTGAAGAGATTGAAGCGGAGCTTATTGGTCAACATATTGATTTGGATGAACAGGCGAAATTTGAGTAAGAGGAGGGGCGTTGACGCGGGTGAACGAAGGATTTGGATATAAATGCCGGCACCAAATGATACCGGCATTTGTGGTAGAAGCGAATGATTAGCTCATGCGCTCAACAATCATTGCAATACCCTGACCACCACCAATACACAGCGTTGCCAGACCCAGAGTTTTATCTCTGGCTTGTAACGAGTGCAGCAGGGTTACCAGAATACGCGCACCGGATGCACCGATTGGGTGACCCAGAGCAATTGCACCACCGTTAACGTTAACTTTGGCGGCATCGAATCCCAGTGTTTTGCCAACGGCCAGGAACTGAGCGGCGAAAGCTTCGTTAGCTTCAATCAGATCAATATCAGACAGTGACAGGCCGGTTTTCTTTAACGCGTTCAGCGTTGCAGGAACCGGGCCCATGCCCATCAGCGATGGTGCAACACCGCCGTTGGCATAGCCTCTGATACGGGCCAGAGGCGTTAATCCCAGCTCTTTGGCACGGCTTTCAGACATAACGACCAGAGCCGCAGCACCATCGTTAATACCTGAAGCGTTACCTGCGGTTACCGTACCCTCTTTAGTGAAGGCAGGACGCAGTTTCGCCAGACCTTCCGCCGTGGTGTCAGCTTTCGGGAACTCGTCGGTATCGACAATGATGTCACCTTTGCGGGTTTTTACCGTTACTGGAACGATTTCTTTGGCAAAAGCACCGCTGTTAATCGCAGCTACGGCTTTTTGCTGTGATGCCAGCGCCAGAGCATCCTGTGCTTCACGGCTGATATCGTACTCTTTAGCAACGTTCTCTGCGGTGATTCCCATGTGGTAACCGTGAGTGGCACACATTAAGCCATCTTGCAGGATAACATCCATCAGTTTGCCATCACCTAAACGGTAACCCCAACGCGCTTTGCTATCCAGTAAGTAAGGCGCCTGACTCATGTTTTCCATACCACCGGCAATAATTGCCTGAGCATCACCGGCAAGAATCGCTTGAGCTGCCAGAGCGACACTTTTCAGGCCTGAACCACAGACTTTGTTTACGGTATAAGCACAAACCGTTTCAGGAATACCGCTTTTCAGCAGAGCCTGACGGGCTGGGTTTTGACCTAAACCAGCCTGGAGTACGTTACCAAAAATAACTTCATCAACTGCTTCACCGCTGATACCAGCACGGGCCATTGCTTCACGAATAACTACTGAACCTAAATCAACGGCGGAAACCGAAGCCAGTGAGCCATTAAAGCTGCCGATGGCGGTGCGCGCTGCGCTGACGATAACAATGTTGTTCATAACTCAATTCCTTAATTTTTATCTATTTTACTATTGGCGTCAGAATACGGTGAGGCCGATAACAAATATGATGCCGGAGAACAGCAGGGCGGTAACACAGTAACCCATAATGTCCCGAACCCCTAAACCAGCAATAGCCAGTGCAGGTAAGGCCCAGAATGGTTGTGCCATGTTCATCCACTGTTCACCGTAGGCAATTGCCATGGCTGATTTACCCAGATCGGCACCTAAAGCTTGTGCCGCAGGCATAACAAATGGACCCTGAATAACCCAGTGACCGCCGCCTGATGGTACTGCGAAGTTAATCAACGCAGAACTGAAGAAGGTCATGATTGGGAAGGTATCTTTGTTGGCAACGTTAATAAACCATTCAGTGATCAGACCGCCTAAACCAGAGTGTTCCATCATTAACTGGATACCGGCATAGAACGGGAATTGTACCAGAATACCAGCGGTACTTTTGGCTGCGGCAGAAATGGCGCGCATATAGGCCATTGGCGTTTTGTGCAGCAGTAAACCGGCAATCATAAACATCATGTTGACGGTGTTGATGGTGATATTGAAGCCTTTTTCGTAGAAATACATGCCTAAGTAAGCAATACCCAACGCACCAATGATCCACGCGATGATACGGCTTTCTTCCATTTTTTCTGCCACTGGAGCATCAGCAGGAAGTTTTTTCTGGAAGTCTGGCTCTTCAGCCAGCAGAGATGGATCAACAGTTACCACATCTTCTGGTTTTGGCATCATCATACGGGTAACAAACGGCATCACCACAATCAGAGATAACGTGATAAAGATGTTGTAGTCAGTAAAAATGGTTTGAGAAACTGGGATCAGGCCCGCGATATACTCAACCGGGTTGCCTGGCGTTGCGGCCAGCAGTGGCATGGAACCAGAGAAACCACCGCCCCATGTCAGGAAGCCGATGTAAGCACAGGCAATCAGCAATGGATAGTCAGAGCCTTTCACCCGACGAGCCACTTCACGGGCAAACATTGCGCCTACTACCAGTCCAAAGCCCCAGTTAATTACACAGGCAACGGAACCAAAGAAGGTGACCAGCATAACGCCCTGAGCAGGGGTTTTAGCAGCTGATGCGGTTAATTTCAGGATACGCTTAACCGGTGCGGAGCTGGCCAAAGCATGTCCTGTTACGATAATCAGCGCCATTTGCATACCGAAACCAAGCAGGTTCCAGAAGCCGTTACCCCACATTTGCACCATATCGACAGGTGTATGTGGTGTCAGAGCCAGTGCAATCACAAACGTGAGCATGGTTAACAACATGGCGAAAATTAACGGATCGGGCAGGTAGCGGCTAACAAAGCCGGTTAAGAAACGAGATATGCGGCCGATCATGCTACACCTTCCTCAACAACGATTGGCATAACTTTAAAGTCTGCAGCCACGCTAAATTCAGCATCGGTTGCAGCCTTGATAGCTTCAAGCGTAACGCCCGGAGCATGTTCTTTCAGAATTAGCTGTCCCTTTTCAAACTCGAACACGCCCATCTCAGTCACAATCATGCTGACTTTGTTCTTGGCGGTTAACGGTAAAGTGCACTGCTTGAGGATTTTTGATGAACCATCTTTGGCACAATGCTCCATCGCGATAATAACGCGGCGAGCACCGGTAACCAGGTCCATTGCTCCACCCATACCCGGAACCATTTTTCCCGGGACCATCCAGTTTGCCAGGTTAGCATGTTGGTCAACCTGCAGACCGCCTAAAACGCTGGCGTCCACATGACCACCACGGATCAGAGCAAATGAGAAGGCGCTGTCGAACATGGCTGCCCCAGGCAGAACTCCACAAGGTTGTCCGCCAGCGTTGACCAGATTAGGATGAGCTTCAGTTACCGGGCCTAAACCCAGAAAACCGTTTTCTGACTGTAGAGTGATATGAATATCTTGCGGTAAGTAGTTCACTACCTGAGTTGGCAAGCCGATACCCAGGTTCACAATGTCACCATCATGTAGTTCAAGGGCTACGCGGCGAGCGATAAGTTCTTTTGCGTTCATGATTAGCTCTCCTTTGGATAAACAATGTGATCGATTAATGCGCCAGGTGTCATTACGTGGTCCGGAGCAATATCACCCACTTCCACCAGACTATCCGGTTCAGCAATAACCACATCTGCAGCTAGCGCGATGATTGGGTTAAAGTTACGAGTGGTTAATTCATAAACCAGGTTGCCCTGATGGTCAGCGATATGGGATTGAATCAGTGCTAAATCAGCACGCAGAGGGAGTTCCAGAAGATATTCAACACCGTCGATAGTCAGTTTTTGTTTGCCTTCTTCAACCACGGTACCAACGCCGGTAGGGGTTAAGAAACCACCAAGGCCAGCGCCACCGCAGCGGATCCGTTCAATCAGCGTACCCTGAGGTACCAGCTCTACTTCCATTTCTCCGGCAATCATACGGCGACCGGTTTCCGGGTTGGTGCCAATGTGTGAAGCAATCACTTTCTTCACTCTGCCGTTAACCACTAAGGGGCCAATACCGGTATCAACAAATGCAGTATCGTTAGCAATGATAGTTAAATCTTTTACACCAGAATTAAGGAGGGCCTCGACCAGACGCGGCGGTGTCCCCACACCCATGAAACCGCCAACCATGATAGTCATACCATCACGAAAATATTCAGCAGCCTGCTGTATATCAATATGTTTATTTTTCATAATTATTCCTTATGTTTTGACGTCCGAAGAAGGACTCACACAAGGAATTGCAAGGTGTGTGCCAGTTATGGTTTTTATGCAACTTTTTGCACTTAATTAAAATTAATTATTAATAATCAGTTGATTAACTTTATTTTAAGAAAGTGCTGAAACGAGGAAGAAGCTAAAATTAGCAAGATAGAGTGTGCAATTATTTGCACAGGTGTGCACCTTTTGTTTCACCGTCGGGGTGTGACAGCAATCAGGATTTGCGATTTCGGAGCAATATTCGAAAAAGAAGGGTTATCCGCAGAGGTCTGCTAAATCATAGCTGTCATAAGTCAGGATTTAGTTTCATTTTATGCTATTCATGTATTTATGTTGCCTGATTAGATGGTTTTTTTCATTGGCACTTTAAACGTGTTTGAGCGCATTTCTTTGTAAAGAATAAGTCATTTCTATTTAAATTTATATTTACTCAATTTCTACCTGGGAATGATTTATTAATGGATTATTTTCTCCCTTTTTTTATTGAGATAAACTTTTTAATTCAATTGTTTGATCTAATTAGTTATTTTCATTTCATTGATAATAAACATTATTGTTTATTTCATGTCAATAATTCTATTTTTATAAAAAATAAATGAATGTTTAACTCATTGTTTTTTTTATTTTATCTGGCGGGGAACAAATATGGCTATCTTTGATATCAAGGGATATTCCAGTAAAGAATCAGCAGAATTAGTTAACCAGTCTTTAGCGATAATTAATTATTCATTTCGAGGGTTACCCGAGGGATTGGCAGAAGGTTATTACAAATATGGTATGACGACGACAGGGATAGTTCCGATGGTTTGGACTGGTCTGTTTGGTTCTAAAACTTCTCAGGGTGTAATGAACTGGAGTGGATTAAAAGGTGCTGAAGATAGAAGCTACCAGAGTCTTGTGGATAGAGGGTGGCAACGAATTTCCGCCAGTGAATTAAATTACCAGGGAAAGGAAGATAAGTGGAATGCCATCGTTGGTGAACATCCGCTATTTCGTTCTGCTCAGGCTGATGTTTTAGGGGTTCACGATGAGCAAGGGCAGTTAAGTAAAATCACCGTTGCCTTTCGTGGTATTACCGGAGAACGGGAGAATCTGGTTACCGATACTTTGATGGATGTGGTGAATCTTTATAACAGTATTGTGAAACCACAGCCGGATTATTTACCTAAAGCGTTTGGTGAGTTACTGCAAACTGTTGCGGAATTTGCTCAGACAAATGGCCTGAGCGGGGAAGATATTATTTTTACAGGCCACAGTTTAGGAGGTTCACTGGTCAGTAATATGGCCATGCTCAGTGAAGCTGAATGGGACGGTTTTTATAAAGATTCTGTGTATATCTCTTCCGCCTCTTCACGTATTGATGGCAATGCCATGAATGTTTTGCATTATGGTTTAGAGAACGATCCCGTTTACCGAGTAACCGACAGTGGAAAAATTATGTTCTTTGACTCGTTATTTGCTCACGATCAGGAATACCCTAATTCAACCGATAATATTGTTGGTTTTAACGATCTTTATGCAGGTAAGGCTGGATTACTGAACTGGTTGCCTTATAGCATTGCTAATCCGGTTTCATGGGTAACGCACATGCCGTTTACCTATAGTGATGTGATTAAAGGCATTACTCGTTCCCAATTCTATGATTTAACCGAGCAAGATTCAGTGATTGTAGTATCCAGTCTGTCTGATATGGCACGAGGATATACATGGGTAGAGGATCTTCAATCCGGAACTTCCAGTCATTATGGTAAAAGTGCTTTTATTCTCGGTTCTGACCATGATGACCTGCTGCGTGGTGGCTCAGGTAACGATCGTCTGGAAGGCTTTTCCGGTGATGACCGTTTTCAATTAGGGCAAGGACATAACATTGTCGCCGGTGGTGAAGGTAATGATGTGCTTGAATTGACTCATCCTTTATCGGAATACAGCATTAGTCGTGATAGCGAAGGAACGGTCTATTTGTATCATGCAGAGCAAGGTACTTTAAACACGCTGTATGAGGTGGAATATATATCAGACAACACAAATGGAACGGTCTATAAAATAAGTGAAAATGGATTGCAGCGGATGGACGACCCTTCCATCGTTTATGATTATGCCACCACAATCACTGGTTCAGCAGATGATGACCAATTACAGCTAACAGAGAATGGCTGGATGTTTGGTGGCGATGGTAATGATGTATTGATTGGTAGCGCAGAACCTACGTTATTCTTTGCAGGTAAGGGAGATGACACATTAGTCAGTCTGGCCGATGACCTGTTTGTGTTTAATGATGGTGACGGCAATGATGTTATTCACGGCTTTGAACAGGGCGATCGGATCCAGTTGGTTGGCATTGCGGGATTAACCCGAGTCGAGGATTTATTTAAAGATCTCATGCTCACTGAGCAAGGGGTGACGATAAATTATGGCGACAATAACTCAATATTGCTGGTTGATGTACCTCGTGAGCAGTTGAGTATGGACCAATTTATTCTGGTTTAAAGGAATTCCTGGGGAGTAAAAGGGCTGCATAGTTGCAGCCCTGGATAAGATTACTTCAGCGGCGGTACACCGTCTTTCCATGTATTCCAGTGGTTCACAATGTAGTCAGTCATTTCACCACCGACAGTGGCAATATTCTCTACGGTTTCTTTAAAACCACCCGCCGTTTGGCCCGGAGCCGGGTCTAAATGCTCCAGCGTGGTTTCGTTAGGATTCCCCTGATCGAAATTAACCGATCCACGTAAACTGAATATGCGTTGAGTGGTGCCCTGAGTGCGAGCAATCACCTGAGTGATGGCAGCAATTTCCATTTCAGTGACCAGATAGTCGTCTGCACCGTACAGTTTAGCAATGTACTGAGCTTCTTTAGACATTCCCGGACCGTGGAAGAAAGTGTCTCCGGTCATATGAGTACCCGTCAGAACCTTTGGTGCGCGTCTGGCATTATCATCAGGGTAACGTTCACG
The DNA here is from genome assembly GCF_004295645.1 of Limnobaculum zhutongyuii. Lineage (NCBI taxonomy): Bacteria > Pseudomonadati > Pseudomonadota > Gammaproteobacteria > Enterobacterales > Budviciaceae > Limnobaculum > Limnobaculum zhutongyuii. The sequence continues at coordinate 4,037,460 of NZ_CP034752.1, read as the reverse complement.
GTATTTTTGTGCGCCTTCAGAATCCAGCAGCTTAGTTTGTCCGGTAACTTTCATCGCCCAGGAAACCAGCGTAGGGTTGAGCTGGTAGCTACGAATATTTTCGTAACCTTTACGTGGCATAAAGGTTTGGCCGTTATGTAGTCCTTCCTCCGGTGCCCAGCGGTGGCCAAGATCGTAATCAATCGCCCATGAGCCCCAACTGACATCACCGATAGTGCCACGAGATGGCGGGGTACCGGCAACGCCGTTAATCATAAAATAGGTTTGTGACATATCAAACTTAGGGTTTAACAGGATAGCTTGTACGGAGGAGGAAGAGGCTACTTTACCCATGCCTAATACGGAACCGCATACGCCATCGTCGTTACAAAAAACCGGTGATGCAGCACCCTTAACCGTGATTGGTTGGCTATTTTTAAAATATTTCTCATACCAATACTGAAACTCTCCGGCTTTATCTCCGGTGTTTTGACCGATCTCAAACATAGAGCCGACGAATACTTTTACTTTTATTGGGGCTTCGTTAGCCAGCGCCTGACCAGAGATAAAAAGGGGAAGAAAAAACAATGGGTACACACTCTTTTTAAACATCACTTATTTCCTGTTATGGTTCACGTAATCGTTTGCGCTATTTTCTCTATTCACGAATAAAAAAACCAGCCGTTATTGTTCATTCATGGAAATAATTTTCTTATTCTGTTGGTAGGATGGGTTTCCCCGGCATTGAAAAGCGCCTGGTTAAGGCATGGTGTAACCGGCCTGAAGGCCGGTGATAACAGAAATAAATGCGATGTTAGTCAATACGGTACTCTTGTAATTTATACATTAATGCCCGACGGCTAATTCCCAATACTCGGGCGGTCTGAACCCGGTTACCCTGATTGTTAGCCAGCGCAGTGCAAATTAATTCACGCTCATAAGCTTTCAGATTTTCTTTTAGCGTATGTCCTATCAGGGTATGTACCGTTTCGCTGATATGGGGAACATTGAGTTGCTGCTGTAAGTGTTCCGGCAGCTCATCAGGGAAGATAATAAATCCTGTACTCATGATGACCGCGCGCTCAATGGCGTTGGAGAGCTCTCTGACGTTTCCTGGCCATGGATAGCTTTCAAGAATGGTTAATGTGCTGGGATCCAGCTCAACTATCTCTTTACCGTTTTCGGCACTGAATTTTTGTAAAAAATGCTGAGCCAACAGCGAAATATCTTCCGGGCGTTCACGCAGAGGGATAGGAGAAAGATGTATTACGTTCAGTCGATAGAACAGATCCTGACGAAACTCCCCCTGTTCCACCATGGCCGCCAGATTACGGTTAGTGGCGGCAATCAGGCGAATATCGGTTTTGATGGTCTGGCTTCCTCCCAGTCGTTCAAACTCTCTTTCCTGCAGAACGCGTAACAGTTTTACCTGTAAATTATGGGGCATTTCGCCCACTTCATCTAATAATAGAGTCCCTTGGTTCGCACGTTCAAATAGCCCCTGACGCTGAGTTTGTGCGCCGGTAAATGCCCCTTTTTCATGGCCGAATAATTCACTCTCCAGTAAAGATTCCGGTAGTGCACCACAGTTAATCTTAATGAAAGGGCCTTTGGCGCGTGGGCTGTTGTAGTGAATGGCTTTAGCGATTAACTCTTTGCCGGTACCGCTTTCTCCGGTGATCAGTACGCTGGCGTTGCTCTGGGCTATTTTGGCCGTATCTTTACATAGCTCCATCATTTTTGGGCTGTTAGTCAGAATACGATCCCACTGATAGCTGTCTGACAATGCGCGATGCAGCAGATTAATTTCCTGCTTCATTTCTCTGAGTTGCATGGCGCGGCCGATCATCATTTTCAGCTCATCGAGATCGAAAGGCTTAATCACATAATCAAATGCCCCCAGACGCAGTGCCTCCACCGCAGTTTCCACTGCCGCATAGGCGGTCATTAAGATTACCGGTATGCTCTGGTGAGTTTGCCGCATCACCTGTAGTGCTTCCATACCATTTAGCTTTGGCATGCGAATATCCATCAGGACGATATCTGGCGTCTGTTGTTCAAAGAGCTCTAACGCCTGCTGACCGTCCTCTGCGCAGATGGGCTGGTGCCCGTCACGGGTAAATACCGTGGTGAGCATACGGCGAACGCTCTCTTCATCATCAACGATTAGAATACGGTAGGACTTTTTCATTGTGGAATTCCTTCGCTATGCTTAACCGGCAATACAATGGTAAAGGTGGTGCCCTGATTAAGCTTACTTGTCAGCGTAATATCCCCATCGTGGGCGGTAATAATACGATGGCTGATTGAGAGACCAAGCCCGGTACCTGATGGTTTAGTGGTATAAAACGGATCAAATATTTTGGTTTTTATTTCGTCATTAATACCACAACCGTTATCGGAAATGACGATTTCCCGTCGATCTGGTGATAACGCCCGGGTAGTAATAATTATCTCCCCTCGGGCTGCAATAGACTGTACAGCATTAATCAACAGATTGAGCAATACCTGCTTTAACAGTTCTCCATCGGCTTCAATATCGGACAACGGCTCTTCGAGTTGAACCACAAAATCAATTCTGGCTTCAACGCCTTTGGTTTTTACCAGAATCAGACTTTGATTAATAATCTGATTTAAATTTATTTTCTGATACAGGCTTGGCCTTGGGCGAGCGAAGTCTAACAATTGTTGGATAACTTTGTTGATGGAATGTACTTCTTTCAGAATAATTTGAGTATATTCCAGCCGCTGTGGGTCGGTTTCACTGTCTTTTAGTATCTGAACAAAGCCGCTGATGGCGGTTAGCGGATTACGAACCTCATGCGCCACGCCGGCCATTAACTCGCCAAGCGTCGCTAAACGCTCTGCCTGCTCAATACGGCGTTGAACCTCTTTCTTAGCGGTTAAATCGGTGAAAATAACCAGAGCACCAACGGTATCCCCCTGAGCATTACGTAGCTGGCTGGTACTGACGCTAATCTGGATAGTGCGATTTTTGCCGGGATAATCGACTTCCAACGCTACATGCTCGATATTGTGGATTAAGGTGTCGAGTACCGGGCTAAAGAAATTGGTATTTTCAAATATTTCTGCATAAGGCCTGCCGATCAATTCTTTTTGGCGATAGCCTGTAATTCCTTCTGCCGCCGGGTTCATCATAGTGACGCAACCTTCGATATCCACTGAAATCACGCCATCAACGGCGCTTTCAATGATCAACTCGTTTAACGTTTTCGCTTCTCTTAGTGCTCGTGCGAGTGAATTTACGCTGTCGGATATTTCTCCCATTTCCCCGTTCATGGCGGGGATTTGTGTTTTTAAATTGAGAGGGAGCTCATTCAGTCCTGATTTAATAGTATCAATATCTGAGGCAAATCTGCGGGAGAAAGCAACGATCATCCAGATACTAAACAGCATACCAATACAGATTACGGCAATAATCTTCAGGTCCATGGCTAATGCCTGACGGGCAATATCATTGGAGAGCTCATTAGCCCAGATATAGCCGATAACCTGATCGTCACGCTTGATAGGGATCATCGAGTTCATGATGTTACCCCGTACCTGCGACCCCCAACGAACCAGTGGTTCCCCGCTTGCCATGACGTCCCGTCCGGGATGATCCTGTTTTATCGTGACCCCAACAGCGTTGCCGTGTAGTGCCTGTGGGCCATAGGTAATAATGGCATCCAGCTCCCGGTTGTAATAACCGGCACCAACACCGGAAAACGCTTTAGTGATGGTGTCAGTCACCGGGGCTAACTGCTTATTCAATGCGGCTATGCGCTGATCGCGAGGCAGGTCAGGATAGAGTTTAAATGAATCTTTTAGCGCATCATCCAACAGTCGGGTAACCGCGGATAACTTAATCTTTTTTTCCTGCAAGAGCGCATCCCGGCCTTCAGTTTCAACCAGATAGCCAATAACCAGCGTTGGCAGCGAGACCATTACAATAGCTAACACCATCATTTTGCTGCGCAGGGTATGTGGTCTGAATCGTTGAATGAACCGTTTGTAGTCCAAAATAGGGGAAGACATTGCAGTCGGTTCCTTAGATATTAATAGCGTTTTTTCTGGCGACGAAGCTGTAGCCAGAGCGTTGGCCTGACTATAGTTCTTCAGACAGATGGTACAAGAGGCACAGTCTCAAAATGTGAGGAATATCCTACAGTATGTAATAGTAACGCAGGGAAACTTTAGGTTTTATCGACAGGGCTCTGGTCGTTTCGTGATTGACAACCATGCTGGGGGAAATAGCCGTTATGTCTCAGATTGCCAGACTTGAGTACACACTTGATCTAACAGCGCTTTGCTATGGCTAATAACAACCATACCCAAATTACGTTGTTGGCTCTGTTGCAAAATAAAACGCCAGGTTTGAGCTTGCATTAGCGGGTCCAGTTGGGCGGTAATTTCATCAGCAATCAGAAACCGTGTTTTTGGGGCCAGTGCACGGAGCAGGGCAATACGAGCGAGTTCGCCGCCGGAAACTTCTGACGGATAGCGTTTTAATAATTCAGGATTAATTGCTAATGCTTCCAGCCACTCATTTCCCGGTTGCCAAGCGTCATACAGTGCGGCACCGGTGGTTCTGGCCGGATTAAATGTACGTTCGGGGTGTTGCGGAACCAATTGTACCGGACAGTAACCTTTGAGGGGCAGCGGTTGATTGTCCAAGGTGATACGGCCATTTGTTGGTTGTTGCCAGCCAGCTAATACTCTGCCCAGCGTGGTTTTACCATATCCGCTGGGGGCGAAAATACCCAGCCGTTCTGCTGGAGATATGGATAAGTTAAGGCTATGCCAAAGCGTCGTTTCTCTTTGAGTGATGCTCAAATTATGCGTTTGCAGCATGATAAAGCGGCTCCGGAGTATGAATAAAATGCTGCTCAGGTAGTGCCTGCCACAGAGATTGAAGCCATGAGCTACCGCCACCATGACGCAGAGCGCTGGAGTGAATAACTTCCTTAATCGTTCCCTGATGTAGCACAGCAATACGATCGGCAAAATTAGCGGCCAGATTTAAGTCGTGAGTGATCCACAGTACTCCACGGCCTTGATGACATAATCCTTTCAGGTGGTTGAGTAAAATTTCTGCATGATGATTATCCAGCCAGGCGGTGACTTCATCCGCCAGAATAAAACGCGCCTGACTCAGAGTGGCGCAGCTAACTAAAACGCGTTTTGCCATCCCACCTGAAAGTGATAGTGGATATTGCTCTAACAACTGCTCAGGTAAATTATATTGTTGTAATTGTTGAGAAATGGCTTGATATGAAGGTGTTTCTCCACTGAGTTTCGCTGCCCGTTGGATTTGCTTTCCTGTTTGAATTAAAGGATTAAGGGCGCTGACACTTTGTGGAATATATCCCAGTGTATTTCCCCTAAGGCTCTGCTGTTGGGCTGCGTTGATAATACAGTCATCAATTAAAATTTGACCGGATGAACGCATCGTGGAAGGCAGCAACCCTAAAATGCTTTGCAACAATAGACTCTTACCTTCCCCGCTGCCACCAACCAGCGCTACCAGCTCCCCGGCCTGAACTTTCAGGTTGATGTTATGCAAAATTGAGTTCCAGACCGGAGGTCGAAACCAACGCTCTTTAGCACAGGACAGTTCAAGATTTTTTAGTTGTAACATGATGATTTCCTTAGCCAGATTTTTTGCAGGCTACGGGCTAATTGATCGATAGTCAGAACCAGAATGACCAGCGTCAGGCCTGGATAAACTGCCAGCCACCAGTCGCCACTGCTCAAATAGCGCAGGGCATCAGATAACAGTAATCCCAGAGAAGGCTCATGGGGCTCAAGCCCAAATCCAAGGAAGCTGAGCCCGGCGCTATGCAGCACCGCATGAGGGAAAATCAGTAACGCCCCCACCAGAAGTTGCGGTAACAGCAGCGGCAAATAGTGTTTATAGCAGCATTGCCAGCGGCTGAGACCGGTACGCTGAGCCAGCAAAATGTAATCAGCCTGACCGATTCGTAATAGTTCTGAACGCAGAATAAGCGCCAGCTTGGGCCAGTGGGTCAGAGAAACGGCAATAATCACCCCCCATTTCCCGCCGCCAAAGGTAAAGCAGATCAGAATCAATAGCAGTAAATGGGGTAGAGCAATAAACGTATCAATCAGTGTGCGGATAAGGTAATCCATGGTTTTGCTTAGCTGACTGAGGATGGCAATAACCAGCGCCAGAAGACCGCTGCATAATGCGGTGATAAACCCGATTTGTATGCTGGTCATCATACCCTGTAAACAACGCAACCACAGGTCGCGACCCAAATTATCGGTACCAAACCAAAATTGCAGAGAAGGAGCACTGCGGCGGCTGAGCAGATTCAGCGTAATTTCCTGATAGTTGCTGTGAATGCCCAGAAACAGCAAGATACCAAGTAGCACCATTGCCAGAAGCAGTTGAAGCAGCGTTTTGTTCATTGAGCTTTTCACTGAACCCTCCGCAGCGGTGCATTAATACGGTTTAGCAATATTGCAGCGCAGGTATTGCCAATAAAAACCAGTAGCGTGATAAATAGCACTATACCCAGTAATAGCGGCACATCCCCACGCAGTCCGGCGTCAATCGTTGCCTGCCCTAAACCGGGATAGGCAAACACCTTCTCGGCTAACAGCGCACCTCCCAACAATTCTCCCAATGAGGCAAATTGCAGGCAGATAGCAGGCGTCAGGGCGTGGCGTAGCAGATGAAATCTAATCAGCGACCAACCTTTGTCGCCTTGTGCATGAGCGTAATAAATAAATTCACTTTGGGTTACTTCTTCAATGCGGGAACGGGTATGCAGGGCAATATTACCTACTCCTAATAATCCTAAAGCGATGGTGGGCAAAATCAGATGATGAAGGCGCTGAATCAGGGTAGCTTCACTTCCTGTCAATCCTGGCGGCCAGGCGCAGCAAATAGGAGCCCACTCCAGTTTTACCGAAAAGAACGCCAGCAGCAGTATACCAATCCAGAAGGTAGGCAGAGAGGACAGCAGATAACACAAAGTGCGAATAATACTGTCAGGCCAACGATTGAGATAACGGCCGGCAATGAGTCCTAATGCAATGCCCAATACACCGGAAAGTATCCAGGCAGATGCCAGCAGCATGAAGGAGGTGAGGAATCGCTGGGTAATAACTTCAGTAACCGGTGCGTTATACACCATGGAGTAACCAAGGTCGCCCTGTAACAGCTGTTTTAACCAGAGAAGAAAACGCTGCCATAGCGGTTGGTCCAAACCCCAACGGGTGGCGATTTGCGCATACTGTTCAGGTGGAACATGCAGTAAATCGTTACCAATATAGGCACGAATTGGATCTACCGGAGAAAAACTCAGTAAAACAAAAGTGCCCGCTGCAACCATAAGCAGCAGGCTGATAAGTCTTAAACTAAGCAGTGGCAACTGGCGCATTACTTACAGGTCCAGCTCCAGTTCTCAAGATTATTGAGTACTGTCCAGTCACCGTGTGCTTCCGGCGCTCCCTGACCTAAGCTAACACAGGGATTAATCAGATAGGTATGATTCAGATTAATCAGCCACGCCCAGGCCGCATCGCCTTTAATACCTACACCAGTGGTTCCGTCCCAGTCAACTTTTTGCCATATTGGTGTGGCAGCCTGCCAGTTCGGGGTTTCTATCGCCTGTTGTAGATGTTTATCTACTGTGGCGTTAGAGTAGTATCCCGGATTGAAATAGCCTTCTCCTTGCAGCTTGCTGGAGTAGTGATGATACAGCTCCATCGGATCCAGACTCCCCCAGCCAAACAGAGTTGGGTTAGCGTGCATATAGCGTTCTACTGTTTCCCAACTGCCTGACTTGAGGGTTACTTCAATACCGATAGGTTTTAGCATGGCGCTAAAAGCTTGTGCCAGATCGCGACGAGTGCTGTCACCGCTGGCATACCAGAGGGTGAGTTTGGCCGGAGTACCGTTTTTCTCGCGAATTCCATCAGGTGTTTTGCTCACCCATCCTGCCTGTTGCAGAATTTGACGGGCTTTCTCAACATCACCATCTTTGAATTGTGCTTCAGGGTTATCCCATGGAAGCCCTTTAACTGCGGAGTAAGCTGGCGTTGCGTGTCCATCAAACAGTTGGGTTGCCAGAAGCTGGCGGTCAACCGCATAGTTAATCGCCTGGCGAATAGCGATATCGGCCGTAATGTTATTACCGATATCATTTCCCTGAGCATCTTTCTTGCCGGCAGGAATCATCGGAAACATAATGCCGCGGTTTTCAACACTTGGTTGAACCAACAGCTTCATATTGTTCACTGGCTGATTAGCCAGAGTTTGTGGAACGCGAACTAAATCTAACTTGCCGCTGCTGGCTGCAGCATAGGCACTATCTTGATCTAAAAATACAAATACCAATTTGTCGAAGCCATTCTTTTTACCTGCGTAATAAGGATTTGCTTCAACAATTAGCTGTTGTCCTGGCTGTAAACTGGCTAGCTTATAAGGACCTGCGCCAACAGGCTGGCGGGCAAAGTCTTTGCCATATTTTGCTTGTGGAACGATGCCCAGTGCGCCAAGCACATTGATAAAGGTACTTTCAGGATGTTTAAGATGAATGGTTAGCGTTTGCTTATCAATAGCTTTAGCCTGCTGAAAACTACCCATATCGGCCTTGCCACCGCTAATTGCCGCCTGATTATAGGAAAACACCACATCGTCAGCGGTTAATGACGAGCCATCGGAGAATTTTAAATCGGGTTTAAGATGTACTGTCCAGATCAGGCCATCATCACTTAACTTATAGCTATCAACCAGTACGGGTTGCCAGCTCAGGTCAGCATTCTGTCGTAATAAGGGGCTGTGAAGTAATACATAGCTACCATGGCTCCAACCCAGCAACGGATCAAAACCCTCGGAAGGTTCAGCACCAATAGCCAGTTTCAATGTATGATTTTGTGCAACAGCGGGCGCAGCGGCTAAGGTTGCAAGCAGACAAAATGCGAAAGGGGATAATCTGGACTTCATGAGATAACGTTGCTCCTGATATTTTATTAATAGAGTTTGGAATGCGTTAAAACGTTCATCATAACTTTTCATGAAAACTTCATACTTTAGGTGCGTTTTATAACAAGGATGAAAAATCCGCACTTTGATTTAGATCGGATATATCGAAATTTGAGTAAAATGTGTGGTAAAAAACGCGGGACAAAAAACAGATAAAAATAACTGGTCAAATTTTGTTTAGTTGAGTCTCGAAAATTGACTATAATCTGCTCGCTGTGGATGAAAAAAAGGCAGGTTTGATTAAAAAGTGAGCGATAGCGCATTAAACTGAATTTTTTTGTTGCATCGTTCTTCATGTCTCCCTAGAATGCGCAGCACTTGATGCCGGCTTAGCTCAGTAGGTAGAGCAACTGACTTGTAATCAGTAGGTCGCCAGTTCGATTCCGGCAGCCGGCACCATCAAGTTTTTGGGCGGGGTTCCCGAGCGGCCAAAGGGAGCAGACTGTAAATCTGCCGTGATTCACTTCGAAGGTTCGAATCCTTCCCCCGCCACCATATTTGATTGTATTGACGCGATGTGGCATCAATACAGTGTCTGAAAAGACACCTGAAAGGGGATGAGTTAAGAACTTCAGTTGAAGTTCAGCACTCAGCAAAGCGAGAAAAACTACTGAGTAGTTACCCAACGGGTGTATCGCAGCGTCTGAAGTCATTCTTCCCCCACCACCGAGTTTAGAGTGTTGAAGCACCAGGTCACTGAGTTCGGAACTGCGGGCATCGTATAATGGCTATTACCTCAGCCTTCCAAGCTGAAGATGTGGGTTCGATTCCCACTGCCCGCTCCAAATGCTGATATAGCTCAGTTGGTAGAGCGCACCCTTGGTAAGGGTGAGGTCGGCAGTTCGAATCTGCCTATCAGCACCACTTTCCCTTCTACAGTAAATTCCCCTGATAACTTCTAACTCGAACTGATATTACAAGCTTTTGCTTGGTTAATGTGGTTTAACCACGATCTATCGTGTTTTAGAGGGACTATCGATGTCTAAAGAAAAATTTGAACGTACAAAACCGCACGTAAACGTCGGTACTATCGGCCACGTTGACCACGGTAAAACAACTCTGACAGCAGCTATCACCAACGTATTAGCAAAAACTTACGGTGGTCAGGCTCGTGCATTCGATCAAATCGATAACGCACCAGAAGAAAAAGCACGTGGTATCACCATCAATACTTCTCACGTAGAATACGACACCCCAAGCCGTCACTATGCACACGTTGACTGCCCGGGACACGCCGACTACGTTAAGAACATGATCACTGGTGCTGCTCAAATGGACGGCGCTATTCTGGTAGTAGCTGCAACTGACGGCCCAATGCCACAAACTCGTGAGCACATCCTGTTAGGTCGCCAGGTAGGCGTTCCTTACATCATCGTGTTCCTGAACAAGTGTGACATGGTTGATGACGAAGAACTGTTAGAATTAGTTGAAATGGAAGTTCGTGAACTTCTGTCTCAGTACGATTTCCCAGGTGATGATACTCCGGTAATCCGTGGTTCAGCACTGAAAGCGCTGGAAGGCGACGCTGCATGGGAAGGCAAAATCATCGAATTAGCAGAAGTACTGGATTCTTATATCCCAGAGCCAGAGCGTGCAATTGATAAGCCGTTCCTGCTGCCAATCGAAGACGTATTCTCTATCTCTGGCCGTGGTACAGTAGTAACCGGTCGTGTAGAGCGCGGTATCGTTAAAGTGGGTGAAGCGGTTGAGATCGTTGGTATCAAAGAGACCACTCAAACCACTTGTACTGGCGTAGAAATGTTCCGTAAATTACTGGACGAAGGCCGTGCGGGTGAGAACGTTGGTGTTCTGCTGCGTGGTACTAAGCGTGAAGAAATCGAACGTGGTCAAGTACTGGCTAAACCAGGTACTATCAACCCACACACCCAGTTCGTATCAGAAGTTTATATTCTGAGCAAAGATGAAGGTGGTCGTCATACTCCATTCTTCAAAGGCTACCGTCCACAGTTCTACTTCCGTACAACTGACGTGACCGGTACTATCGAACTGCCAGAAGGCGTAGAGATGGTAATGCCAGGTGATAATATTCAGATGACAGTAACGCTGATTGCTCCAATCGCGATGGACGAAGGTTTACGCTTCGCTATCCGTGAAGGTGGCCGTACTGTTGGTGCTGGTGTTGTTGCTAAGATCATCAAATAAGTTTGACGTAACTAGCTTTAAGAGGGCATCATTTGATGCCCTTTTTCAACGTTGTGAATTAAAAAGAACCTATCTCATCAAGTTTTTCTACCCTGTAATCTGGTATAAGGGTAGTGAGAGCTAGGGTGAGATAGGCTCATATACGGCGTATTATGCCGAAGAACGAGCATTCGGCTTGGTTGCTCTGCTATACTGCGGGGTGAAAGATTTATTTAAGTCATAATGACAGGTTGGTTTATGAGTGCGAATACCGAAGCTCAAGCAGGCGGGCGCGGACTAGAAATAGTTAAATGGCTGATTGTCGCTGCGTTATTGATTGCTGCTATCGTAGGTAATTATATCTATCGTGGATATAGCTTACCGATACGTGCAATTGCGGTAGTGGCGATTATTGGCATTGCTTTTGTGATTGCGTTGTTTACCGTTAAAGGTAAAGCAACCGTCGAATTTGCGCGCGCTGCACGCATTGAAATGAAAAAAGTAATTTGGCCTACACGTCAGGAAGCGCTGCAAACAACGTTGATCGTTGCGGCGGTGACTGTTGTTATGTCACTGATTCTATGGGGGCTAGATGGTATTCTGGTCCGTTTGGTCTCATTTATAACTGGCCTGAGGTTCTAAGATGTCTGAAGCCCCTAAAAAGCGTTGGTACGTAGTGCAAGCATTCTCTGGTTTTGAAGGTCGCGTAGCGCAGTCTCTGCGTGAGCACATCAAACTGAACGAGATGGAAGATCAATTTGGTGAAGTGATGGTTCCAACCGAAGAGGTTGTTGAGATTCGCGGTGGCCAACGTCGTAAAAGCGAACGTAAATTCTTCCCAGGCTATGTATTAGTCCAAATGGCGATGAACGATGCTACATGGCATTTGGTTCGTAGCATTCCGCGCGTTATGGGCTTCATTGGCGGTACTTCAGATCGCCCAGCTCCGATTAGCGATAAAGAAGTTGATGCGATTATGAATCGCCTGCAACAGGTTGGCGATAAGCCGCGTCCGAAAACGCTGTTCGAGCCGGGTGAACTGGTCCGCGTTAATGATGGTCCATTTGCTGACTTTAACGGTGTGGTTGAAGAAGTTGACTATGAGAAGAGTCGCCTGAAAGTATCGGTCTCTATCTTTGGTCGTGCGACACCTGTTGAACTGGATTTCAGCCAGGTCGAAAAAGGCTGATTTACTAACCAACACCGGTTAGTAAAAGATAACCGTCAGGTTATTGGATTACTGTATTGTAAGATGCGCGGGGTTATCGTATAATTCCGCGCCTTTTATTTTATAAAAGCACACACAGCTTTATTTAAAAACGGGGGGAGCCTTTCGAGGCGTTATCACCCAAACCGAGGAAATACACATGGCTAAGAAGGTCCAAGCCTACGTTAAGCTGCAAGTTGCAGCTGGTATGGCAAACCCAAGTCCACCAGTTGGTCCAGCTCTGGGTCAACAAGGCGTGAACATCATGGAATTCTGTAAAGCGTTCAATGCTAAAACTGAAAGCATTGAAAAAGGCTTACCAATTCCTGTGGTAATCACCGTTTATGCAGACCGTTCTTTCACGTTTGTTACTAAGACTCCACCAGCTGCTGTTCTTCTGAAGAAAGCTGCAGGTATTAAGTCTGGTTCTGGCGTTCCAAACAAAACTAAAGTTGGAACTGTTACAAACGCGCAAGTTCGTGAAATTGCACAAACTAAAGCCGCGGATATGACTGGTGCTGATGTAGACGCTATGGTGCGTTCTATTGAAGGTACTGCTCGTTCCATGGGCCTGGTAGTGGAGGGTTAATCAATGGCTAAGCTAACCAAGCGCATGCGCGTAATCCGTGACAAAGTTGATGCAACTAAACAGTATCAAATTACTGAAGCTGTTGCTCTGCTGAAAGAATTAGCAACTGCTAAATTCGTTGAGAGTGTAGACGTTGCCGTAAACCTCGGTATCGATGCTCGTAAATCTGACCAAAACGTTCGTGGTGCAACTGTACTGCCACACGGTACCGGTCGTACCGTTCGTGTAGCTGTATTTACTCAGGGTGCAAACGCTGAAGCAGCTAAAGAAGCTGGTGCAGATCTGATCGGTATGGAAGATTTAGCAGACCAAATCAAAAAAGGCGAAATGAACTTCGACGTAGTGATTGCTTCTCCGGATGCAATGCGCGTTGTAGGTCAATTAGGCCAGGTATTAGGTCCACGTGGTCTGATGCCAAACCCGAAAGTGGGTACCGTTACTCCTAACGTTGCTGAAGCGGTTAAGAACGCTAAAGCAGGTCAGGTTCGTTATCGTAATGATAAGAACGGTATTATCCATACCACTATCGGTAAAGTTGACTTTGATGCAGATAAACTGCAAGAGAACTTAGAAGCTCTGCTGTCTGCACTGAAGAAAGCTAAACCATCTATAGCTAAAGGTGTTTTTGTTAAGAAAGTTAGCCTGTCAACCACCATGGGTGCTGGCGTAGCTATCGATCAAAGCAGCCTGAGCTCAGCAGCGAACGTTTAATTCACTGCTTTACTATGGAGCCAGATTCGTCTAGAATTTGGCCCCTTAGAATTTTTCGGTTGGAGCCTGGCCTTATCCAGGCCTCCGTCCAAGACCGCAGGTGTATGGCAACATACTTAATTGCTTGTTCTTAATGAAAAAGTATAACGACCTGCGTAGACGGTGAGAGAGCCAAAAGAATGTTTTTCTTATTAAAAAGAATAGTCTTTGCTGGATTCTACTCACCGTGTTTTAACGCCTGTTCATCGTTTTCTTCGGGAAACGATTGATTCAGGTGATGTGAGTTCCGGGAATTATCCCGGTCTAATCCAGGAGCACAAAGCCAATGGCATTAAATCTTCAAGACAAACAAGCGATTGTTGCTGAAGTTAGCGAAGTAGCCAAGGGTGCGCTGTCTGCAGTAGTTGCGGATTCCCGCGGCGTTACTGTAGCCAAAATGACTGAACTGCGTAAAGCAGGTCGTGAAGCTGGCGTATATATGCGTGTTGTTCGTAACACCTTAATGCGTCGCGTAGTTGAGGGTACTCCATTCGAGTGCCTGAAAGACACGTTTGTTGGTCCAACCTTAATCGCATTTTCTACTGAACATCCGGGCGCAGCTGCTCGTTTATTCAAAGCGTTTGCTAAAGAGAATGCAAAGTTTGAGGTTAAAGCAGCAGCCTTTGAAGGTGAGTTGATTACTGCGGCAAATATTGACCGTTTAGCAACTTTACCAACCTACGACGAAGCAATCGCACGCCTGATGGGAACCATGAAAGAAGCCGCTGCCGGCAAATTGGCTCGTACCTTGGCTGCGTTGCGCGATCAGAAACAAGCAGCTTAATTGCTTATTCTATCGTTGCTTTTTAGCGTATAAATTATTTCTATATTTTAGGATCACTTGTTATGTCAACTATCACTAAAGACCAAATTTTAGACGGTATTGCAGCTCTGTCTGTAATGGAAATCGTTGAATTAATTTCTGCTATGGAAGAGAAATTCGGCGTTTCTGCAGCAGCTCTGTCTGCTGGCCCAGCTGCTGTTGTTGAAGCTGCTGAAGAGAAAACTGAATTCGACGTAATTCTGACTGCTGCTGGTGCTAACAAAGTTGCTGCTATCAAAGCAGTACGTGGCGCAACCGGTCTGGGTCTGAAAGAAGCTAAAGACTTAGTTGAAGCTGCTCCAGCTGCTGTTAAAGAAGGCGTGAGCAAAGACGAAGCTGAAGCTCTGAAGAAAGCACTGGAAGAAGCTGGTGCTTCTGTTGAGGTTAAGTAAGACCTCGTTCCAGTTTGCAGCCTGACTTACAGGCTGATGGCTGGTGACTTTTTAGTCACCAGCCTTTTTGCGCTATAGGGTTTCAGTAGAATTTCACACTGTTTGCCTACTGAGTAACCCCAATATTTCTTTCTATTGACGACTTAATATACTGCGTTCCCAGCCTGGTTTGCTGACCAGCTAACAGCGTAATGAAATGATTTAAGAGTAATAGAAATGGGTATTGCGGAAGATTTTCATTCTTCCGATCGAAATAAATAGTGTTGCATGAAGAACTGTCCCTGTTCGGACGGACAGAGTGGGTCACTGATCAGCGAGCTGAGGAACCCTATGGTTTACTCCTATACCGAGAAAAAACGTATTCGTAAGGATTTTGGCAAACGTCCACAAGTTCTGGACATTCCTTACCTTCTTTCTATCCAGCTTGACTCGTTCCAGAAGTTCATCGAGCAAGACCCGGAAGGCCAACATGGACTGGAAGCAGCATTCCGTTCAGTGTTCCCTATCCAGAGCTACAGCGGTAACTCAGAGTTACAGTATGTAAGCTATCGTCTTGGTGAGCCTGTATTCGATGTCAAAGAGTGTCAAATCCGTGGTGTGACCTATTCCGCACCGCTGCGCGTAAAACTGCGCCTGGTGATTTACGATCGTGACGCTCCGGCGGGCACGGTTAAAGACATCAAAGAACAAGAAGTTTACATGGGTGAAATTCCACTCATGACCGATAACGGTACCTTTGTTATTAACGGTACAGAGCGTGTTATCGTTTCTCAGTTACACCGTAGTCCGGGTGTGTTCTTTGATAGCGACAAGGGTAAAACCCACTCATCGGGTAAAGTGCTGTATAACGCACGTATTATTCCTTACCGCGGTTCCTGGTTAGATTTCGAGTTTGACCCGAAAGATAACCTGTTTGTTCGTATTGACCGCCGTCGTAAGCTGCCAGCGACCATTATTCTGCGTGCGCTGGATTTCTCGACTGAACAAATTTTAGATCTGTTCTTTGACAAGATCGTATTTGAAATCCGTGATAACAAGTTGCAGATGGAACTGGTTCCTGAGCGCCTGCGCGGTGAAACTGCCTCTTTCGACATCGAAGCTGGCGGTAAGATCTTTGTAGAGAAAGGTCGTCGTATTACTGCTCGTCATATTCGCCAGCTTGAAAAAGATGGCATCGATAAAATTGAAGTTCCGACCGAATACATTATTGGAAAAGTCGTATCTAAAGATTATATCGATGAGAAGACCGGGGAAATCATTTGCCCTGCGAATATGGAGCTGACGTTAGATCTGCTGGCTAAGCTGAGCATGGCTGGCCACAAGCGTATTGAAACGCTGTTTACCAACGATCTGGACCACGGTGCTTATATCTCCGAGACCGTACGTGTCGATCCAACCTCCGATCGCTTAAGCGCGCTGGTTGAAATTTACCGTATGATGCGTCCTGGTGAGCCACCAACGCGTGAAGCTGCAGAAAACCTGTTTGAGAACTTGTTCTTCTCTGAAGATCGTTATGACCTTTCTGCGGTAGGCCGCATGAAGTTCAACCGTTCTTTAAGTCGTGAGGAAATTGAAGGTTCAGGCATTCTGAGCAAAGACGACATTATTGAAGTGATGAAGAAACTGATCGGTATCCGTAATGGTATCGGTGAAGTGGATGATATCGATCACTTGGGTAACCGTCGTATTCGTTCCGTTGGTGAGATGGCCGAAAACCAATTCCGTGTTGGTTTAGTGCGCGTTGAGCGTGCGGTTAAAGAGCGTCTGTCATTAGGCGACCTTGATACCCTGATGCCTCAGGACATGATCAACGCTAAGCCAATTTCGGCAGCGGTGAAAGAGTTCTTTGGTTCAAGCCAGCTTTCACAATTTATGGATCAGAACAACCCACTGTCTGAGATTACGCACAAACGTCGTATCTCTGCACTGGGCCCGGGCGGCTTAACGCGTGAGCGTGCTGGCTTTGAAGTCCGTGACGTACACCCGACTCACTACGGTCGCGTATGTCCAATCGAAACCCCGGAAGGTCCAAACATCGGTCTGATCAACTCCCTGTCTGTGTATGCGCAGACTAACGAGTATGGTTTCCTGGAAACCCCATATCGTCGCGTACGTGACGGTCTGGTAACCGATGAGATTCATTACTTATCCGCCATTGAAGAAGGCAACTACGTTATCGCTCAGGCGAACTCCAACCTGGATGACGAAGGCCGCTTCATGGAAGATCTGGTGACCTGTCGTAACAAAGGTGAATCAAGCCTGTTCAGCCGCGATCAAGTGGACTATATGGACGTTTCAACCCAACAGGTTGTCTCCGTAGGTGCTTCACTGATCCCGTTCCTGGAGCATGATGACGCCAACCGTGCCCTGATGGGTGCGAACATGCAACGTCAGGCGGTTCCAACCCTGCGCGCTGATAAGCCGCTGGTAGGTACCGGTATGGAACGTGCTGTAGCAGTTGACTCCGGTGTAACCGCCGTTGCAACTCGTGGCGGTACCGTTCAATACGTTGACGCATCTCGTATCGTAATTAAAGTTAACGAAGACGAGATGATGCCGGGCGAAGCAGGTATCGATATTTATAACTTGACTAAATACACCCGTTCTAACCAGAACACCTGTATCAGTCAAATGCCATGCGTCTCTTTAGGCGAGCCAGTTGAACGCGGTGACGTGTTAGCTGATGGTCCGTCTACTGACCTGGGTGAACTGGCTCTTGGCCAGAACATGCGCGTCGCATTCATGCCTTGGAATGGTTATAACTTCGAAGACTCCATCCTGGTATCTGAGCGTGTTGTACAGGAAGACCGTTTCACAACGATCCACATTCAGGAACTTTCTTGCGTATCCCGCGATACTAAGTTAGGGCCGGAAGAGATCACTGCTGATATCCCTAACGTGGGTGAAGCAGCGCTGTCTAAGCTGGATGAATCCGGTATCGTTTATATCGGTGCTGAAGTGACCGGTGGTGACATTCTGGTTGGTAAAGTAACGCCTAAAGGCGAAACTCAACTGACGCCAGAAGAGAAACTGCTGCGCGCGATTTTTGGTGAGAAAGCGTCTGATGTTAAAGACTCTTCACTGCGCGTGCCAAACGGTGTTTCAGGTACCATTATTGACGTTCAGGTATTTACCCGTGACGGCGTAGAAAAAGATAAGCGTGCGCTTGAAATCGAAGATATGCAGCTGAAGCAGGTTAAGAAAGACCTGACCGAAGAGCTGAAGATTTTCGAAGCTGGTCTGTTTGCTCGTATTCACGATGTGCTGGTTTCTGGCGGCATCGAAGAAGAGAAATTGAGCAAGCTGACTCACGACAAGTGGCTTGAAATCGGTTTAAGTGACGAAGATAAGCAAAACCAACTGGAACAGTTGGCGGAGCAATACGACGAACTGAAATCTGAGTTTGAGAAGAAACTTGAAGGTAAGCGCCGTAAGATCACTCAGGGCGACGATTTAGCCCCTGGCGTTCTGAAGATTGTCAAAGTCTATCTGGCGGTTAAGCGTCAGATTCAGCCTGGTGACAAGATGGCAGGTCGTCATGGTAACAAAGGTGTTATCTCTAAGATCAACCCGATCGAAGATATGCCTTACGATGAAAACGGCGTGCCTGTTGACTTAGTTCTGAACCCGCTGGGTGTACCATCGCGTATGAACATCGGTCAGATTCTGGAGACCCACCTGGGTCTGGCTGCTAAAGGTATTGGCGACAAGATTAACGCCATGCTGAAACAGCAGCAGGAAGTTGCAAAACTACGTGAATTTATCCAGAAAGCTTACGATCTGGGTGATGATACGCGTCAGACAGTAGACTTAGCTAAGTTTACCGATGAAGAAGTGCTGACTCTGGCAGAGAACCTGCGTAAGGGTATGCCGATTGCAACACCAGTGTTTGATGGTGCAAAAGAGAAAGAAATCAAAGAGCTGCTGACTCTGGGCGGTTTACCGACCTCTGGTCAGATCACGCTGTTTGATGGACGTACCGGTGAACAGTTCGAACGTCCGGTTACCGTTGGCTATATGTACATGCTGAAACTGAACCACTTGGTTGATGACAAGATGCATGCACGTTCTACCGGTTCTTACAGCCTGGTTACTCAGCAGCCGCTGGGTGGTAAGGCTCAGTTCGGTGGACAACGCTTCGGTGAGATGGAAGTGTGGGCGCTGGAAGCTTATGGTGCAGCGTACACGCTACAGGAAATGCTGACCGTCAAGTCCGACGATGTAAACGGCCGTACCAAGATGTACAAAAACATCGTGGATGGCAACCATCAGATGGAGCCAGGCATGCCGGAATCCTTCAACGTATTGTTGAAAGAGATCCGCTCGCTGGGTATCAACATCGAGTTGGAAGAGGAATAAATTCCTCTTATTTCCAGCCCCGGTCGCCGGGGATGGTTGCAGGGCACAGGGGCGCTTAACCCCTTAAACGTAAGTTTAGGAATAAGTTGAGCGCCCAACAGGTTTAACTCCGACAGGAGCCGATCCGTGAAAGACTTACTGAAGTTTCTGAAAGCACAAACTAAGACCGAAGAGTTTGATGCAATCAAAATAGCGCTGGCCTCGCCAGACATGATCCGTTCTTGGTCTTTCGGCGAAGTTAAAAAGCCGGAAACCATTAACTACCGTACGTTCAAACCAGAACGTGACGGCCTTTTCTGTGCCCGTATTTTCGGACCAGTAAAAGATTACGAATGCTTGTGCGGTAAGTACAAGCGTCTGAAACATCGCGGTGTCATTTGTGAAAAATGTGGCGTTGAAGTGACTCAGACTAAAGTGCGTCGTGAACGTATGGGCCATATTGAACTGGCTTCTCCTACTGCGCATATTTGGTTCCTGAAATCACTGCCATCTCGTATCGGCTTATTGTTAGATATGCCATTACGTGACATCGAGCGCGTACTGTACTTCGAATCTTATGTGGTTGTTGAAGGCGGTATGACTAACCTGGAGCGTCGTCAGATCCTGACTGAAGAGCAGTATCTGGACGCGCTGGAAGAGTTCGGTGATGAATTCGACGCCAAGATGGGCGCTGAAGCTATCCAGTCTCTGCTGAAAGGCATGGATCTGGAAGCTGAGTGTGAACAACTGCGCGAAGAGTTAAATGAAACCAACTCTGAAACCAAACGTAAAAAGCTGACCAAGCGCGTTAAGCTGCTGGAAGCGTTCATTCAGTCTGGCAACAAACCAGAGTGGATGATCCTGACCGTATTACCGGTTCTTCCACCAGATTTACGTCCGCTGGTTCCGCTGGACGGTGGTCGTTTTGCGACCTCTGATCTGAACGATTTATATCGTCGCGTGATTAACCGTAACAACCGTCTGAAGCGCCTGCTGGATCTGGCTGCGCCAGATATCATCGTACGTAACGAAAAACGTATGCTGCAGGAAGCGGTTGATGCGCTGTTAGATAACGGTCGTCGTGGTCGTGCTATCACCGGTTCTAACAAACGTCCTCTGAAATCTTTGGCCGATATGATCAAAGGTAAACAGGGTCGTTTCCGTCAGAACCTGTTAGGTAAGCGTGTTGACTACTCCGGTCGTTCTGTAATCACCGTAGGTCCATACCTGCGTCTGCATCAGTGCGGTCTGCCTAAGAAGATGGCATTAGAGCTGTTCAAACCGTTCATTTACGGCAAGCTGGAACTGCGTGGTTTAGCCACCACCATTAAAGCTGCCAAGAAGATGGTTGAGCGCGAAGAAGCCGTAGTATGGGATATCCTGGACGAAGTTATCCGCGAACACCCGGTACTGTTAAACCGTGCACCAACCCTGCACCGTTTAGGTATTCAGGCGTTTGAACCGGTTCTGATCGAAGGTAAAGCGATTCAGTTGCACCCATTAGTGTGTGCGGCTTATAACGCCGACTTCGATGGTGACCAAATGGCGGTTCACGTACCGTTGACGCTGGAAGCCCAGCTGGAAGCGCGTGCGTTAATGATGTCTACCAACAACATCCTGTCTCCTGCGAACGGTGAGCCAATCATCGTACCATCTCAGGACGTTGTTTTGGGTCTGTACTACATGACCCGTGACAAAGTGAATGCGAAAGGCGAAGGCATGGTCCTGAGCGGACCTAAAGAAGCCGAGCGCGTATATCGTGCTGGTCACGCAGAGCTGCATGCTCGCGTTAAAGTTCGTATCACTGAGTATGAAAAAAATGCTGAAGGCGAACTGGTTGCTAAAACGGGTCTGGTAGATACTACCGTTGGCCGCGCCATCCTGTGGATGATCGTGCCAAAAGGTCTGCCTTACTCAATTATCAACCAGGCGTTAGGTAAGAAAGCCATTTCCAAGATGATTAACACCTGTTATCGCATCTTGGGCCTGAAACCTACCGTTATTTTTGCTGACCAGACTATGTACACCGGCTTTGCTTATGCAGCACGCTCCGGTGCGTCTGTCGGTATCGATGACATGGTGATCCCTGCTAAGAAAGCAGAAATCATCACTGAAGCCGAAACCGAAGTGGCAGAAATTCAGGAACAGTTCCAGTCTGGTCTGGTTACCGCCGGCGAACGTTATAACAAAGTTATCGATATCTGGGCTGCCGCTAACGAACGCGTAGCGAAAGCGATGATGGAGAACTTGTCTTCTGAAACCGTGATTAACCGTGACGGTGTGGAAGAGAAACAAGTTTCCTTCAACAGCATCTTTATGATGGCTGACTCCGGTGCGCGGGGCTCGGCAGCACAGATTCGTCAGTTAGCAGGTATGCGTGGTCTGATGGCTAAGCCAGATGGCTCAATCATCGAAACCCCGATCACTGCGAACTTCCGTGAAGGTCTGAACGTACTCCAGTACTTCATCTCTACTCACGGTGCTCGTAAAGGTCTGGCGGATACCGCACTGAAAACTGCAAACTCCGGTTATCTGACTCGTCGTTTAGTTGACGTGGCGCAGGACTTAGTAGTTATCGAAGACGACTGTGGAACTCACGATGGTATCGTGATGACGCCAGTTATCGAAGGTGGCGACGTTAAAGAACCTCTGCGTGAGCGCGTATTAGGTCGTGTAACGGCTGAAGACGTTCTGAAGCCAGGTACTGCTGACATTCTGGTGCCGCGTAACACGCTGCTGAATGAAAAATGGTGTGACCTGTTAGAAGAGCACTCTGTTGATATTATCAAGGTACGTTCTGTTGTTAGCTGTGATACCGACTTCGGTGTTTGTGCTAACTGTTACGGACGCGATCTGGCCCGTGGCCATATCATCAACAAAGGTGAAGCTATCGGTGTTATCGCCGCTCAGTCAATCGGTGAGCCTGGTACACAGTTAACCATGCGTACGTTCCACATTGGTGGTGCGGCATCGCGTGCGGCTGCTGAATCCAGTATCCAGGTGAAAAACACCGGTAACCTGAAGCTGAAGAACGCTAAGTTTGTTATCAACGCTGCTAACAAGCTGGTTATCACTTCACGTAATACTGAACTGACTTTAATCGATGAATTTGGTCGTACTAAAGAGAGCTATAAAGTGCCTTATGGTGCCGTTATGGCGAAAGGTGATGGCGTTGGCGTTACCGGTGGCGAAACTGTCGCTAACTGGGATCCACATACCATGCCAGTTATCTCTGAAGTAGGCGGTTTCATTCGCTTTACCGACATGGTTGATGGCCAGACGATTACTCGTCAAACCGACGAATTAACCGGTCTGTCTTCAATCGTTGTGCTGGAAGGTGCTGAACGTACTGGTAGTACTAAAGACCTGCGTCCTGCGCTGAAAATTGTTGATGCTAAAGGCAATGATGTCCTGATCCCAGGTACTGATATGCCGGCTCAATACTTCCTGCCGGGTAAAGCAATTATCCAGTTAGAAGACGGTGTAGAGATTAACCCAGGTGACACACTGGCGCGTATTCCTCAGGAATCTGGCGGTACTCGCGATATTACCGGTGGTCTGCCACGCGTTGCTGACCTGTTTGAAGCTCGTCGTCCGAAAGAGCCTGCGATTCTGGCTGAAATCAGCGGCGTGATCTCCTTCGGTAAAGAGACTAAAGGCAAACGTCGTCTGGTAATCACTCCGATGGATGGCAGCGAGCCATACGAAGAGATGATTCCTAAGTGGCGTCAGCTGAACGTGTTTGAAGGCGAACTGGTAGAGCGCGGTGACGTTGTTTCCGATGGTCCTGAGTCTCCACATGACATCCTGCGTCTGCGTGGTGTGCATGAAGTGACTCGTTACATCGTTAACGAAGTGCAGGAAGTTTACCGCTTACAGGGCGTTAAGATTAACGATAAACACATTGAAGTTATCGTTCGTCAAATGCTGCGTAAAGGTACTATCGTTCATCCGGGTAACACTGAGTTCCTGGAAGGCGAGCAAGCCGAATACTCTCGCATCAAGATTGCTAACCGCACCCTTGAAGCAGACGGTAAACTGGCTGCAACCTTTGCCCGTGACCTGTTAGGTATCACCAAAGCATCGTTGGCAACAGAGTCCTTCATCTCTGCGGCATCGTTCCAGGAAACAACGCGCGTGCTGACCGAAGCTGCCGTTGCTGGTAAACGTGATGAGTTACGTGGTCTGAAAGAGAACGTTATCGTTGGTCGCCTGATCCCGGCGGGTACCGGTTACGCTTATCATCAGGATCGTGCACGTCGCCGTCATGTTGAAGACGTTGCAACACCTCAGGTTAGTGCCGAAGAAGCAACAGCCAACCTGGCTGAGCTACTGAACGCTGGTCTGGGTAGTGATGACGAATAATCAGCCCAATTAGCTGAGTTAAAAACCGCCCCAAGGGGCGGTTTTTTTATGCCAGATACCTACAGATTTTTATCCGCAGGCGGTGAGAAAGGGCTGAGGTAAAACGAATAAAGATTCTTATACGAAATACCTCAGCGTTGCTGATGCAGAGCCGGGGGGAAATCAGTGGCTCCGGTAAAGGTGTCGACTGCCTTTACCCGGCGACTATATGCAATTTATTTTTTCTCTGTTATCGCCACAGCTTGATGTTGCGTGACATAGCGAAAAAGAATTTACGGTATATTGCCGTTTTCATTAGCTCTGCGAGCTATATCCCTGAAATATGCCCCAGATATCGATCCCAGTCTTTCCAGACCGGCTGAAGTCCTTTAGCCATCAGCGCTTCGGCCACCCGCTGTGGGGAACGATTATCATGAGGTGAAAACTGTTCCAGCTCCGGCTTGTTATCAGCATAGCCACCGGGTTGAGTTTTTGAACCGGCGCTTACGCTGTTAATCGCCAATGGCACTACATGGTCACGAAAGTACGGCGATTCACGGGTAGAGAGAGAAAGTTCCACTTCCGGAGCAAACAGGCGAAAGGCACAGATAAGTTGAACCAACTGAGCATCATCCATCAGCGATGCGGGCTCAGTTCCGCCGGTACAAGGGCGCAGACGAGGAAAAGAGATAGAATAACGGCTTTGCCAGTAGCGCTTTTGCAGAAAATTCAGATGCTCCGCCAGTCGGCGGAAAGTCCGATTAGCGTTCCCAGTCCAATTTTGTCTATACCCGCATCTCCCAGCCTTTCTGGGGTTGCCAGTCGCCAGAAAAAGTCCTGTTTATTGCCTTTCAGATGGTGCTGTTGATAGGTGGAGCCATGATAGGTTTCCTGATAGACCATCACCGCATCCAATCCTAAAGTTTTTAGTTCAGCATACTCTTCGGTTTTTAGCGGCTGTACTTCCATCATCAGTGAACTGAATCTTTGTCGAATAGCGGGAAGATGCTGACGAAAGTAGTCCATGCCGACCTTTCCCTGATGCTCTCCGGTGACCAGCAGCAGATGTTTGTAACCCATAGCGTTTAATGCCTGACATTCCAGAGCAATTTCATGTTCATCCAGCGTTTTACGCTTAATGCGATTGCTCATTGAAAAACCACAATAGCTACAATCATTGGCACAAAGGTTGGAAAGATACAGCGGAGCGTAAAAACTAATGGTATTACCAAAACGCTGGCGGGTGAGGCTCTGTGCCCTTTGCGCCATCTCTTCCAGATAGGGTAACGCCGCCGGAGAAATCAGCGCCATAAAATCACTCAGCGTACGCTGTTGGTTTCTCAGTGCCAGTTCCACATCTTTTGATGTTTTGCCATACAGACTCAGGGAAATATCATCCCAGTCCAGATTTTGCCAGCGGTGGCGAAATTCCGTTTTCATTTCACCTCCACCGCTTTGGACTTGAGAAAGTCAGTTAACGGGCTGGAAGCGGATGCGTGGCCATTGTGGCGTATTGCACCTAATCCGGACTGTCTGGCTAAGCGACCAGCTTCAACGGCCAGTTTAAAAGCCTGCGCCATGTTTATTGGGTCTCTGGCTACGGCAATGGCGGTATTCACCAGCACGGCATCGGCTCCCATTTCCATCGCCTGAGCGGCATGGCTTGGGCTGCCGATTCCTGCATCCACTACTACCGGAACAGTGGACTGTTCAATAATGATGTTTAAAAACTCTTTGGTGACTAAACCTAAATTGGAACCAATAGGTGCACCTAATGGCATCACTGCAGCACAACCAACTTCCTCCAGACGTTTACACAACACCGGGTCGGCACCACAATAAGGCAGCACAATAAAACCTTGTTTAACCAGCTCCTCTGCCGCTTTTAAGGTTTCAATCGGATCTGGTAGCAGATAACGGGCATCAGGATGAATTTCCAGCTTGAGCCAATTGGTTTCCAGTGCTTCTCTTGCTAATTGAGCCGCAAAAATAGCTTCTGCGGCGGTTTTTGCTCCCGAGGTATTAGG
Organism: Limnobaculum zhutongyuii; assembly: GCF_004295645.1. NCBI lineage: Bacteria > Pseudomonadati > Pseudomonadota > Gammaproteobacteria > Enterobacterales > Budviciaceae > Limnobaculum > Limnobaculum zhutongyuii. The sequence continues at coordinate 4,011,850 of NZ_CP034752.1, read as the reverse complement.
CAGTAGTTTGATGCCATGTTGCTGTAGCGGTGTCAAAATAGCATCACTACTACTATGAACATCAACCCGTTTCATCGCCATGGTTGCCAGTTCTGAACCAGAAGCAGCTATGGCCTGCATCATCATCGTTGAAGATGAAAACTTTCCGGTACCAACAAACAGATGTGAGGTAAATGTAGTCTCTGCGATAGTTAACATATCATCCCCCTGCAATGGCTTGAAAAAGTAAAATGTCATCACCATCCTGAAGCAGATGGCTGTCCCATTGGGTGCGTGGACATATTTGCTGATTAACTGCCACCGCCATACCCACTGCAGATTTATTTAACTGCAGGAGTAGAGCAGATAGAGTCATGGGAGGCTCTACGTTAATCGGTGATTCATTCACCCTAATTTGCATACTGACCTCCGCATACCTGACAATTTGGATCGCGTTGCAGTCGTAAAGTGGTCCACTGATGTTGTTTACCATCAAATAGCTGTAGTTTGCCTTCCAGGGCTGAGTTTCCTCCTGTAAGCAGTTTTATTGCCTCCAGTGCTTGTAGTGAGCCGATAGTACCCACCATTGGCCCAAGTACTCCGGCAGTACGACAGTTACGTTCCGGCTCCTGTTGGTCAGGATAGAGACAGGCATAGCAGCCATGATTGAACGGTGGCTTCAGCACCATTAACTGTCCGCTAAAGCTGACTGCACTGCCGCTGACCAGTGGGATCCGATGTTGGATACAGCCAGCATTAACAGCATGCCGGGTTGCCATGTTATCGCAGCAATCCAGCACCAGATCGACCTGAGGTAAAATCTTATTCAGGTTCTCATCAGTGAGCCGCTGGGCCAGGACTTGATAACTGATTTGTGGATTCAGCGCCTGTAACTGCTCTTTTGCCTGTTTGGCTTTAGAACGTTCAATATCCTGAGTACGAAACAGTATTTGACGCTGTAAATTAGTCAGATGAACACTGTCGTCATCTGCCAGTAATAGGTTGCCTACACCTGCCGCTGCCAGATAGAGCGATACCGGTGAGCCAAGCCCACCCAGACCTACAATTAACACCGTAGATTGTCTGAGTTTGATTTGTCCTTCCGGTCCGATATCTTCCAGCAGTAATTGGCGGCTATAGCGCAAAAACTCGCTGTCGTTTAGCATGATTAACGCCCCTCATGTTCTATTAATCGGAGCAGTTCAGCGGTGGCCTGACGCCAGTCCTGAGCTTGAGTAATGGCACTCACCACGGCGATGCTGCCAACTCCACAGGCCAATACATCCGGTACGCGGTCGATACTGATGCCACCTATGGCTACGGTAGGATACTCAGGAATGGTGGCGACATGACGCTTTAGCTCGACTAATCCCTGGGGAGCAGAAGGCATATCTTTAGTTTGAGTCGGAAAAATATGGCCTAAAGCAATATAAGAAGGGCGAACGGCAACCGTTAGCGCCAACTCCTCATCATCATGGGTAGAGACACCCAGACGCAGGCCCGCCTGATGAATGGCCTGAAGATCGGCAGTCAGTAAATCTTCCTGGCCAAGATGGACTCCGTAGGCTTGGTGTTTGACTGCCAGTCGCCAGTAATCATTGATAAACAGGCGCGCATTAAAACGTTTTCCCAGTTCAATGGCCTGTTGGATAATACCTTCCACTTCACCGTCGGGTTGGTCTTTAATACGCAGTTGAATGGTGGTAACACCGGCATTTAGCAAACGTTCGATCCAGCTCAGAGTATCAACCACCGGATAGAGTCCCAGCTTTTTCTCCGTTGGAGGAAACGGCGTATCGGGTAAGGCAGAAAGATGGGTTTGGATGATATCAGCCATGAGCGTTTTTCTCCGTTATTGCAGTATCTGATGCGGCAGGGTGATAAAGTTCGCTGCCCTGAGCGCGGAAATTTTCTGACATTTCGTTCATTCCGCTGGCTTGCACTGACAGTAAATTTTGTTGTGCCTGATCTTTGGCGAAATCCCGTACTTCCTGAGAAATTTTCATTGAACAGAACTTCGGCCCGCACATTGAGCAGAAGTGGGCAACTTTGCCGGAGGCTTGCGGTAAGGTTTCATCGTGATAGGCTCGGGCGGTTTCCGGATCGAGGGCCAGATTAAACTGATCTTCCCAGCGGAATTCAAAGCGAGCTTTTGACATAGCATTGTCACGAATTTGTGCGCCAGGGTGGCCTTTCGCCAGATCGGCAGCATGAGCAGCAATTTTATAGGTAATAAGCCCTTGCTTTACGTCGTCTTTATTAGGCAGACCAAGGTGTTCTTTGGGAGTGACGTAGCAAAGCATGGCGCAGCCAAACCAGCCTATCAGAGCGGCACCAATGCCAGAGGTAAAATGGTCATATCCCGGGGCGATATCGGTGGTTAGCGGCCCTAAAGTATAAAAGGGTGCTTCATGACAGTGCTCCAGTTCAAGGGTCATATTCTGGCGGATCATATGCATAGGAATATGGCCTGGTCCTTCAATCATCACCTGAACATCATACTCCCAGGCGATTTTAGTGAGTTCACCCAGCGTTTTCAGTTCTGCAAACTGAGCTTCATCATTGGCGTCCTGAATAGAGCCGGGGCGCAGGCCGTCACCCAGTGAAAGAGCAACATCGTACTGGCTGCATAATTCACAAATTTCACGAAAATGCAGATAGAGAAAGTTCTCCTGATGGTGAGACAGACACCATTTCGCCATAATGGAACCGCCCCGGGAAACAATGCCCGTCAGGCGATTGGCCGTCATTGGCACGTAGCGTAGCAGCACACCGGCATGGATAGTGAAGTAGTCGACGCCTTGCTCTGCTTGTTCTATTAGCGTGTCTTTAAATACTTCCCAGTTGAGGTTTTCAGCTATACCGTTTACTTTTTCCAGCGCCTGATAAATGGGTACGGTACCAATAGGAACTGGGCTATTGCGGATAATCCATTCACGAGTTTCATGAATATAGCGTCCGGTAGAAAGGTCCATTACCGTATCCGCTCCCCAGCGGGTAGACCAAACCAGTTTTTCTACTTCTTCTTCAATCGATGAAGTTAACGCTGAGTTACCAATGTTAGCATTCACTTTCACCAGAAAGTTTCGACCGATGATCATCGGTTCTGATTCCGGATGGTTGATATTCAGAGGAATAATCGCCCTGCCAGCCGCCACTTCATCACGAACAAATTCGGGAGTGATATTGTCCGGCAATACGGCTCCAAAGTTTTGTCCGGGATGTTGCTGTTTTAATACATCGGTACGAATACGTTCCCGTCCCATATTTTCTCGGATGGCAATAAACTCCATTTCCGGCGTTACGATCCCCGCTCTGGCGTAATGTAACTGGGTAACTCGTTTGCCGGGCTTCGCTTTGCGAGGGGCGGGAAGATGGGTGTAACGCAGGTGGTCTAAACCTTCGTCGGCCAATCTCTTTTGGATAAAGTGTGAACTGACCTGGGGCAAAGGCTCAGAATCACCACGTTGTTCGATCCAATTTTTTCGCAAAGCAGGTAACCCTTGTCGAACATCCAGCGTTGCTTGAGGGTCGCCATAAGGGCCGGAAGTATCATAAACCGGTACCGGTTCATTATCCTGATATTCAGGCTCCTCTTTGCTACCGCCAATCAGCGTGGGTGATAGCTGAATTTCACGCATAGGCACGCGCAAATCCGCTTGTGAACCTTGTAGATAGATACGTTTAGAATCGGGAAAGGCGCTTCCCTGTAGCTGGTCAATAAATTGCTGCGCCTGAGCGCGTTGGGTTCTTCGGTTAGACATAGCAAACTCCTAATAAATTAAGGATTGCTTGTCCGGAGTTCGGAGAGGGAGTAATGATAAAGCCGAAAAGGAGGTCAATGATTTCAGTTTATCTGGATGATATTACTCTTGTTCCCTTCGCGGGTATTAGCCCGATCAGGTTCCGCGGATCCCGAATTAACGGTCTCAGCCTGTGTCACCAGGGTGGCACTAGGCACTCCGACAAGATTAATCACCAAAAGCGGTGATGCAACACAGTATAAGTAAGCTAACAAAAACCACAAGTGGGTTTTCGCGCCGGGTTTATACTCTAATGGTGTCAGTCACTAACACCACGTTTAGCTATTATTTTGAAGCAGCAGAAGAGTGATGACTCAGCCAGCTGTTGGTCGCTTCCTGAATCAGTTTATCTTCCAGAGAGAAGCGTCTTTCCAGTAGTTCACCAACGGTTGAAAGATCTTCATGCAGTTGTAATATGGTGTCTTCGTTGATGCCCTTTTCGACATAATTATCGTAGAACGCCATAATTTTTTGAGTGTTCTCTTCTAATCTCGGGTAGGCTTTTTGGCCAATAAGCAGATTTGGGCTGCTGGCCCCTTCTTCCTGGGTAATGACTTTGTCATAAATATGAAAATGGCAAGAAGAGGGGTAGTCCACCAAATGGTGTCCAAAATCGATTAGGGCTTTTTCATCGAGAGGAATATTTTTTTCTTTGTTTGGCTTAATACCAACAAGACGGTAATAAGTAACCAGTAGGTTTTTACGAGATTCTAACCACTGATCAATCAGTTTAATTTTGCCGCCCACGCGCTCGGCTAAGCTTTCAAGTTGGTTTAGCATAGTGTTTCCAGAGTGATGGCTGTTAGTAAAATAGCAAGTTAAAGTAATGTAAATCTATTGTTGTTAGATTGCCAGCAAATTAAGAGGTTGAGCAAAACGTTTATGGAACAACAACTACAAGGTAATGAATCCGGCTGGTGGCTACTGAGTCACGCCGGGAAATTATGGTTGCCAAAAGGTGAGGTGCCTTATGGTAGTGCCAATGATTTTGGTCTGTCGGGCGAAAAGGCGCATCGAATTGGTGAGTGGCAAAGTGAGTCCGTTTGGCTGGTATGTAAAGAGCGCTCAAGGGAGATGGCTTCAGTTCGGCAATTACTCAATGAAGATCGTGGATTGTTCCAGCTGGCAGGCAGAGCAGTTCAGTTAGAAGGGTTTTATCGGGCACATCAGTTCTGCGGGTATTGCGGTCATCCAATGTATGTCAGCGATCGGGAGTGGGCCTGCTTATGTAACAACTGTCGTCAGCGCTACTATCCGCAAATAGCGCCTTGCATTATTGTCGCCATTCGCCGTGAAGACCGAATTTTACTGGCGCAGCATAACCGTCATCGGGGGGGATTTACACCGCACTGGCTGGTTTTGTTGAGGTGGGGGAAACGCTGGAGCAGGCGGTAGCCCGGGAAGTACATGAAGAGAGTAATTTGCAGGTGACCAATCTGCGCTATATCTCTTCTCAGCCGTGGCCGTTTCCACATTCGCTGATGGTGGCCTATTTAGCTGACTATGCAGGTGGAGAGCTGAAAATAGATACTTCGGAATTGCTGGATGCCGACTGGTTTCGCTATGACAATCTTCCTCAACTTCCTCCTCCTGGTACGGTAGCGCGCAGATTGATTGAAGATACCATCGCATTATGTCGATCTGAGCATGATTATTAGCATTTTGCCGACCAGTATATCGGGCAGATATAGTAAGATGCCCTCTTTATATTGGAAGAGCTTGTTGCATGCTACAATGCGCGCAATACCAGAAGGATAAAAATAATGAATCAATTAAAAAACGATCGCTATCTGCGTGCGTTATTACGCCAGCCTGTTGATGTAACCCCAGTTTGGATGATGCGTCAGGCCGGACGTTATTTGCCTGAATATAAAGCAACCCGAGCTGAAGCCGGTGATTTTATGTCGCTGTGTAAAAATGCCGAGCTGGCCTGTGAAGTGACATTACAGCCACTGCGTCGTTATGCGCTGGATGCGGCTATTCTATTTTCCGATATTTTAACCATTCCTGATGCGATGGGATTGGGACTTTACTTCGAAGCCGGAGAAGGCCCTCGCTTTGAACGCCCTATCACCTGTAAAGCGGATGTTGATAATCTACCTGTTCCCGATCCGGAGCAGGAACTGGCTTATGTGATGAATGCGGTGCGCACTATTCGCCGTAATCTGAAGGGAGAAGTTCCCCTTATCGGTTTTTCCGGCAGTCCCTGGACTCTGGCAACCTATATGGTGGAAGGTGGCAGCAGCAAAGCATTTACAAAAATCAAAAAGATGATGTATGCCGATGGCCCCGTGTTACATAAGTTACTGGATAAGATTGCAGACAGCGTCATTTTATATCTGAACGCTCAAATTAAAGCCGGTGCGCAGTCGGTGATGATTTTCGATACCTGGGGTGGGGTATTAACCGGACGTGATTATCTGGAATTCTCGCTGACCTACATGCACAAGATTGTTGATGGTTTGATGCGTGAAAATGAAGGTCGAAAAGTGCCGGTAACGCTGTTTACTAAAGGTGGTGGTCAGTGGTTAGAAGCCATGACGGATACAGGTTGTGATGCGCTTGGATTAGACTGGACTACCGATATTTCTGATGCGCGTAAGCGTGTAGGGGATCGCGTGGCGCTACAGGGAAATATGGATCCTTCCATGCTGTATGCACCGCCTGCCAGAATTGAGCAGGAAGTGGCAACGATTCTCTCCGGATTTGGTCATGGTAACGGCCACGTCTTTAATCTGGGGCACGGCATACATCAGGATGTTCCACCTGAACATGCTGGTGCTTTTGTTGAAGCGGTTCATAAACTGTCTCGCGCCTATCATGATTGATACCGCGTCTTTGCGGGCTGAACAGTCAGAAAAAGCCCGGTTGATTGTCAGAGACGATCGGCTGGGTTTTACTGAACCGGACTGGATCGCTGGTGCAGATGTTGGTTTTGAACAGGATGGAACCATAACCCGGGCAGCGATAGCCATTCTGAGTTATCCCTCGTTGGAGCTGGTGGAGTATCAGATAGCCAGAGTGCCAACCAATATTCCCTATATTCCCGGATTACTCTCTTTCCGTGAATGTCCGGCTTTGCTGGCCGCATGGCAAAAGCTCACCATTAAGCCTCAACTGCTATTTGTTGATGGTCAGGGTATTGCTCATCCCAGACGGCTAGGTGTTGCCAGCCACTTTGGGCTGTTGGCGGATGTACCAACGATTGGTGTGGCAAAGAGCCGCCTTTGTGGGCAACATCGACCATTGACAGCAGAACCGGATGATTTGGCTGAACTGAGCGATAAGAATGAGTTCCTCGGTTGGGTATGGAACAGTAAAGCGCGCTGTAAGCCGCTGTATATTTCAGTTGGGCATCGAATCAGTGCAGATAGTGCACTGACTTGGGTAAAACGTTGTATGCGCGGTTATCGCTTACCGGAACCAACCCGTTGGGCTGATGCAATCGCTTCACGGCGCCCAGCGTTTTTACGCTGGCTTGCGCAACACCCAGAAAAAAATATTGATTAAGCTACGGCTATTATAACGTGGGAAATTTCCCATCATATTGAATATTAATGAGATATCTTAATGCTACGTAACCCGATTCACAAACGTATGGAAAAGCTGACCGGCTGGCAGCACTACACTTTTATGGCCTGCTTGTGTGAGCGTATGTATCCAAATTATCAGGCGTTTTGTCACCAGACCGGGTTTGCGGAACCGCAAGTGTATCGCCGTATTCTGGATTTAGTTTGGGAAACGCTGGTAGTGAAAGGCGCAAAAGTGAATTTTGACAGCCAGTTGGAGAAGCTGGAAGACATCATTCCTGATGCGGAACAATTTGATATATATGGTGTTTACCCAGCTATTGATGCCTGCGTTGCTCTAAGTGAAGTGTTGCACTCTCATTTAAGTGGCGAAACATTGGAACACGCCATCGCCGTGAGTGAGATGTCAGTTCGTACCGTAGCAATGTTGGAGATGACCGAAGCTAATCGTGAAATGACCGACGATGAGCTAAAAGCCTTGCCACTCATTGAACATGAATTTGACGTTCAGTGGGAAATATACCGTCTGCTGGTGGAGTGCGAAGAGCGTGATATTGAGCTGATTAAAGGGCTAAGAGCGGACTTAAAAGAGGCAGCAACCAGCAATATTGGTATAAATTTAACACAATAGATGATAAAACGTGATTCAGAGCTTAAATAATAGCATGTTAAGGCTTCACAGCCGCCCTCTATTGGTCTACATTTGTCTTGCCTTTGAAAGGTGGCTATCGAGACGCTCAGGCTAAGGGTTTAGAAATTTTCTTTTCCCGCCCGTATTCGATACATTGCATGCCATAAAACACATTGTAAGGATAATTTATGAACAAGACTCAACTGATTGACGTAATTGCAGACAAGGCTGGTATTACTAAAGCTCAGGCCAAAGCGGCTCTGGAATCAACCTTAGGCGCAATTACTGAGTCTCTGAAAGATGGTGACCCAGTACAACTGGTTGGTTTTGGTACATTTAAAGTGAATCATCGTAATGCCCGTACTGGTCGTAACCCACAGACTGGTAAAGAAATCAAAATTGCTGCAGCTAATGTTCCAGCATTTGTTTCTGGCAAAGCGCTGAAAGAAGCTGTTAAGAAGTAATTAACAGCCACTTGATGAGATAAAAAAAGGGGCAGAATGGCCCCTTTTATTTTATTCAGACCATGATAAAACGATTGATTGTTATAAGCAGTCTGATTCTGACGGGATGCAGTACTTCACTAAAAGATCCTACGTTAAGTGCCTCGGGCTATATTGCCACTGATGGCATGATGAGAATCTGGACTAAAGTCAGTGGCGAAGGTCAGCATATGCGGCTGATGAGCGTATACACGCCTTATACCGGTAGCACTGTCTCCACCTATTATGAATACTCGGCAGGAAAAGTCAGTTTGATCCGCCGTGAAGTTCAAACGCCTGATGGCTATCCTAAAGAATTAATGCGTCTGGACAGCGAAGGTAATCCCAGTTTTATGCAGCGCCAACTGGCGGATCGCAATGAGCAGCTCTCTGCTGACGACATTCTAAGACTAAAATACGAAGAGCAGCGGATTCTGACGACCAGTGAGTCCCTTGATGCCGGTAAGATCGTGTTGTATCAGGGCTATATTAATAATGGTGAGATTATTACCTGTGCCGGAGAGACTGTGAATCCGGTATTTTCGTATGAGCAACAGTCATGGATTGAAAAGCGCGTGCGTAATGGCGGCTTTATTAGTCTAGCGTGGTTAGATGCGCCGCGGGGAATGCAGCTGTTGCTGGTGGCGAATGAGAATTTTTGTTCGTGGGAGCCGAGGTTGGGGACATTTTGATTGGTGATGGGTTCTTTTAATATCAGCATCAATGGATATTCCGGCCGTAAAAGTAGAGTGCCTATATTTGTAGAGTGCTCGGCCGGAAGACAATCTGTACTTAATTTCTGAGTGCGTCGGGCCAGCGCTAGCGCTGTTCAAACAGGCAAAGCCTGTTTGTCGTTGGCTCACGCCAAGTCGATCCCAACGGCGGCCTCTCCCTCCGTTTGAAATCTGTAAAATTAAATAACAAAAGGTCGCCATACAGCGACCTTTTGTATTACTGACGAATGAATTACTTCTGATTTTCACGTTCGATGGCGCGGTAGCCGATGTCTTTACGGTAAATGCAGCCGTCCCATTGGATTTGGGCAGCGATTTCGTAAGCACGGCGTTGGGCTTCGGCAACGCTGTTTCCTAATGCGGTTGCACAGAGTACGCGCCCACCCTGGGTTACAACGTGGCACTCTTTCAAGCCGGTACCAGCATGGAAAACTTTTCCGTCTTCCATTTCTTGTTGTGGCAATCCTGTAATTACATCGTTAGTACGGTAATCACCAGGATAACCGCCAGCGGCCAGAACTACGCCCAGCGAAGCTCGTGGATCCCAACGGGAGGTTTTTTCATTTAGCTTACCTTCCACACCGGCCAGACAAAGTTCAATCAGGTCAGACTGCATGCGCAGCATGATTGGTTGGGTTTCCGGATCGCCAAAGCGGCAGTTAAACTCAATAACCTTCGGCTGACCCGCGTCGTCAATCATTAATCCGGCGTACAGGAAGCCAGTATAGGTGTTACCTTCGGCCTCCATACCTTTTACAGTAGGCCAGATAACCTGATCCATGATGCGCTGATGTACTTCATCAGTCACTACTGGTGCTGGTGAATACGCACCCATTCCACCCGTGTTGGGGCCAGTATCACCATCATAAGCACGTTTATGGTCCTGACTGGTTGCCATTGGAACTACGTTCTTACCGTCAACCATCACAATAAAACTGGCTTCTTCACCGGTAAGAAATTCTTCCACTACGATACGATGGCCTGCATCACCAAAGGCATTACCTTCTAACATGTCTTTAGCGGCCTCTTCGGCTTCCTCCAGGGTCATTGCTACAATAACCCCTTTACCGGCAGCCAGACCATCAGCCTTAATCACGATTGGGGCACCTTTGGCGCGAATATATGCGAGTGCCTGATTGAGGTCGGTAAAGTTTTGGTATTCCGCACTGGGAATATGATTACGAGCCAGGAAATCTTTGGTGAAGGCTTTGGAACCTTCAAGCTGGGCTGCTGCTTGGGTAGGGCCAAAAATCTTTAGTCCAACTTTGCGAAAAGCATCCACCACACCTTTAACCAACGGGGCTTCGGGACCAACAATGGTTAAACCGATATTCTCTTTTTGGGCGAAATATACCAGAGCATCAATATCTGTGGCGGCAATTGCCACATTAATCAGATTTGGCTCCAGCTCAGTACCGGCATTGCCGGGAGCAACGAATACTTTATCAGCCAGCGGCGACTGGGCTGTTTTCCATGCCAGTGCATGTTCTCTTCCGCCATTACCAATAATTAATATGTTCATCTTTCTGGCTCCGTGTAAATGTCGAAATTCAGTTATTGGTATTAGTGACGGAAATGGCGCATATCGGTAAAGATCATGGCGATACCGTGTTCATTGGCGGCGGCAATAACTTCATCATCACGAATAGAACCGCCAGGCTGGATAACGCAGGTGATACCTACGGCAGCTGCGGCATCAATACCATCGCGGAACGGGAAGAATGCATCGGAAGCCATAACGGCCTCTGCAACCTGTAGTTTTTCATCTTCCGCTTTAATTCCGGCGATTTTAGCTGAATAGACGCGGCTCATTTGGCCGGCACCTATACCGATAGTCATATTGTCGCGGGCATAAACAATGGCATTAGACTTAACAAACTTGGCCACTTTCCAGCAGAACAGCGCATCACGTAGCTCTTTTTCCGTTGGCTGACGAGTAGTAACGACTTTCAGGTCGGTCTGACTAACCATACCAAGGTCGCGGTCCTGAACCAGCAGGCCGCCATTCACGCGTTTAAAATCTAATCCGGCAACCCGGACGTCCCACTGACCACATTCCAGTACGCGAATGTTTTGTTTCGGTGCTAAAACTTCCAGTGCAGCTGCGCTTACTGATGGCGCAATAATGACTTCAACAAACTGGCGGCTGATAATGGCTTCAGCCGTTTTGGCATCCAGCTCCTGATTAAAGGCAATGATGCCGCCAAAGGCTGAGGTCGGATCGGTTAAATAGGCGCGTTCATAGGCATGAAGAATATTATCTCCTAACGCAACGCCACATGGATTAGCGTGCTTAACAATGACGCAGGCTGGCTGAGTAAACTCTTTGACGCATTCCAGCGCTGCGTCAGTATCCGCGATATTATTATAGGAGAGGGCTTTGCCCTGAAGCTGTTGAGCGGTAGCGACTGAGGCTTCTTTTACCGTTTCTTCAACATAGAATGCGGCCGCCTGATGGCTGTTTTCACCGTAACGCATATCCTGTTTTTTAATGTACTGAAGGTTTAGCGTGCGAGGGAAGCGGCCGGATGGTTTATCGGTTTCACCATAATAGGGAGCAACTAGCGAACCAAAGTAGTTAGCAATCATACCGTCATAGGCTGCAGTATGTTCGAAAGCGCGAATCGCCAGATCAAAACGTGTTTCGTAGCTTAATCCATTATTGCCGCTATCCATCTCACTGATGATATC